>JAZAAK010000001.1:0-34351 GCA_036138175.1 Thermoplasmatota archaeon
CTGTCACTGTTGGTGTCCTAATGCTATCAGGTCTATTCCTATCCGGACTATTCAAGGCCATTCCTCAATTCGCAATGGCAACTGCACTAATCGTTGTAGGTTCTCTTATGATGAAGCAGGTAGCGGATATTGATTGGGATAATTTGGAAATGGCAATACCAGCGTTCCTAACAATGGTTCTAATGCCATTCACATTCTCCATCGCCGCCGGAATCGCTTGGGGTGTAATAGCATATGTAGCTATTCAGATCTTAGCAGGAAAGGCGCAAGAAGTGAACATGGTAATGTGGATAATCTTCGCATTAATGTCAATGTTCTACCTCGGCCCAGGAAACGAGACCACTTTCGAGTGGATCCTCAGCAACCTAAACTGAGTTGAATAACATAACAAAACCTCTTTGGAGAAATCCTTAGAGCACGCGCGCTTTGGAGCGAACAGCATGTCGAATGATATGACGCAAAAGTTGAGGGACGCCGTTCGGACGGTACCGGACTTCCCAATTGAGGGAATCATGTTCCGGGACATTACACCTGTCTTGTCCGACGGCACCCTCCTCTCTGCTACAACAGATTTGTTCATTCAAAGGATGAATGAAGCGGGTTGGAAGCCCGAAGCAATAGTCGGCCCAGAAGCTAGAGGCTTCATCTTCGGGGCTTTACTTGCCGCTGAACTAGGAATCTCATTTGTTCCAGTTCGCAAACCTGGAAAACTCCCAGCATCAAAGATGAGAGTCGATTACTCTCTCGAATACGGGTCCAACTCATTGGAGATGCACGAAGACGCCTTGAAGCCAGGAGAAAGAGCGGTAATAGTCGACGATCTTCTAGCAACTGGTGGCACGGTAAACGCCTGTATCGAACTCTGCCAGAAAGTAGGAGCAGAAGTAGTAGGGGCATTATTCGTAATCGAGTTGGACGGGCTAGATGGAAGGGGCGCGATATCACCCGTACCGAGCATATCGCTCTTGAACTTCCCAGCCTAATCGGCATCACCGCCCCGATTCTTTCATAGCATCACCGGCTTTGCCATGAAGGAATATCATGGCCGAGAAGTCAGCACCACCCCCCCCTCCACCAAAGAAGGGCGGCGCCCCACCTCCTCCACCAGGCCCTCCGCCAGGCAAAAAGAATGTACCACCACCCCCACTAGGGAAAAAGAAAGTACCACCCCCGCCAAAGAAGAAAGCCCCATCTGAAGCAAACATCAAACAACAGATAGCTAAAGCCGTTGAAGCAGAGGACTTCGAACTCGCGGCCAAACTAAAGAAGAAGTTACCGAGTCCACCTAAGAAGAAAGGCAAACCACCAGCCCCTAAGGGCAAGCGAACGCCACCACCGGGTAAGAGACTAGTCCCGAAAGGAAAAGGAAAACCTCCAAGCAAGCGAGGACCGCCACCAAAGGGCGCACCGAAAAGACCGCCCACTAAGAAGCCGAAAGGAAAACCAAAACCGGCGCCGAATAAGAAGAAAAAGCGACGACGCCTACGGATTAAATTGGGCCTTCGGGAATCAGAGATATCCGATGAGAGCGACCGATACAAAGACGAAGTCGGGTGGACATCAGCAGGCACCATCCTAGATGACTTTGAAGACACAGGTCCCGCTGAACCACAGATTATCACCCACCAATGCTCGATGTGCGGTTCTGTCTTACAAATACCAAAACCGAAACGAGAACGATACAAGGTCCAATGCACCTATCCAGAATGCGGCCATGCCGATATGATTGGTGTTTAATCAAACAATTAACAGCATTCTTCGTGCTGCAGCGAACATCAATACAACAACAAGAAAAATCCTAACAGTTCTCTGAGGAATCAAATCAGATCCCAACCTAGAACCGACAAACCCTCCAATTAGTACTGCCATTCCGAATGGTGCAAGAGTACCAGTTTCAACCACCCACTCTCCTGAGAGATAGGATCCAGTTAGGGCCGCGGCGGAATTAACCCAGATGAACAGAGCCGCGGTTGCAGCCGCAGCCTTCGGTGTGGCCCAACGCTTCAGCAAGAGAAGTGGTGAAAGAAAAATACCACCACCAACTCCAACAATTCCGCTAAGTAAACCAATGCCGGCACCTGCAGGAATACCCTTAGAAATAGGAATTTCTTGAATAGAAACATCATCATATTCCGAACTGGCTGTGAACAATCTGAAGGAAGCCCAAAGAAGAGTAACCGATAACAACACATCGTACACATAACCCTCAACCAACAAATAGCCTCCAGCGAAGGCCATAGGGATGCTTGCCAATATGAAGATAAGACTCATTCTAGGAATATGATACCCCGCCCTCTGGTAATGGTAGAATGCAATAGCAGCAACAATTAGGTTCAGACTCCATGCATGTTGCTTCAACCAAATATCTTCCATTGATGCGAATGAGGTTAGAGATAGTATCGCCAAATATCCAGAAGCGCCACCATGACCAACAGACGAATACAGGGTCGCAACTACCAACAAAGCAAGAGCAATCAACACTTCCTCAGTACCCAGCACACACTCAGGAGGTGGGAATAACACTTCAACGAGGCGGTGTCTGCCCCATCATGGAAAAGGGCGTGACCCTCGATAGAGCCCTCGAATTAGCCCTGCATTCTCCATTGTCTAAACGGACAGAAACATTACCCCTTGAAGTGGGAAGAGGGCGAATCTTGTCGAAACCACTGACATCAAAGGTAGACGACCCACGATTCGATAATTCTGCGATGGACGGTTTTGCAGTAATGGCATCTGATTGTGTAAACTCAGGCGCCGAACTTACTATTGTCGGAACAAGTCAAACAGGAGGGCAACTACCGCCTAGAATAATCGCAGGCGAAGCATGCAGAATCATGACTGGTGCGCCATTACCAGAAGGCGCAGATGCTATTGTAATGGTCGAGGAGACCGAAGTAGATGGAGACAAAGTAACCATCAACGGACCAGCTCGTACTGGATATATTCGCAAAAGAGCGGAAAATCTCTCGATAGGCCAAGAAGCACTACCTGCAGGAACTCATCTTTCCTCAGCAAGCATTGCGCTAGCAGGCACAATGGGCCATGGAGAAGTCGAAGTAATCAAGAAGCCAAGAATCGCGATTCTCTCAACAGGGGACGAATTAGTTCAACCTGGCACAGAACTAGAGCCCGGACAAATTTACGAGTCCAATTCTCATGCACTCGCATCACTAGTTGAATCGATGGGCTGCGAAGCGTTAAGGTATGAATCAGCCAACGATTCGATGGATGAATTGAGAACAACACTCGACTCTCTATCAGATTGTGACGCAATCCTCACTAGCGGAGGGGTAAGTATGGGTGAATGGGATCTAGTTCGGAAGATTATGGAAGAAGAAGGCAACATATCATTTTGGAGAATGAAGCTTAGGCCAGGGGGTCCCCCTCTGTTTGGAACATGGAAAGGAACACCCTTGTTCGGCCTTCCAGGAAATCCAGTTAGTAGCCTCGTCGTTTACCATGTACTGGTTGCTCCGTGGATAGCAAAATCACTAGGATATCACCAGAAAATGGGCCTAAGACTAAGCCAGAAAGTTTCAGTAAAGCTCGAAGAAAACATTTCAGGTGCGCGAGGAAAACTATGTCTAAGGAGAATTCGAATTAGATCTGAAAACGGACAATTACTAGCCACGACCCATACTCATCAAGGAAGTGGGAATATGCACAGTATGGTCGCCCATAACGGACTCACACTCCTTCCTCCAGATACCGACGGTAAATCGGGCGAAGTCATAGATGCACTTTGGCTCCTGTAGAAAACATTCTCAAAATCGCAATCCCGAGAACTCCACTTAGAGTGAAGAGAATCATTGACGAGACCCCTTCAGACGATATTGCCACACGAATTATGACAGTTGAGAGCACGAAACCGGTGTTACGGGCGAGATTGCCGAAGTCGGTGTAGAACCAATAGGAGATAAGCAATATCAGGATGTCTGCCAATATCAGGAAGGTGAAGAAGTCAAGGAAAAATATTGCACGATCAACAGAACCCCCTCCCTCTTGCACCGCACTAATCCAACTTACCAAGGAGAATGCTGCGATAGAGATGAACACAATCAGCATTACATTTGCAACAGCCATCTTTGTAGTTATGAAAGCCGTAACATCCTCACTGAGAACCTCTTCACCATCACTCTTTGAACTGATTTTATGGTAGATCAATGAAGTGTAAAATAAAGCAAGGAACGCCGCACATTCAACCAACAGGAAGCCAATATCTTCGTTGATTTCCCATCCTTCGGAATCACCAATTGTAGAGAGTCGCTTGAGTATGTCTCGGACAACAAGTAGGGTAGCGATTTCGTATTGCTTTCCAACAGAGGACGAAAACGAATCGGGAATAGTTCGAATTAGTTGGTACACCTCGTAAACCAACAGAATTGAGAATGGTGTGTATAGTGCTGAAAGAGGAGACCGGACTAATTCTACAGAGTCTCCTAATATCTCAATTCTTCCGGAGCTGTGCAGCGCCCACAAACTCAGATGCACGAGAAAACCGAAGATGGCTAGTACTATCGCACCACGTCTAACGATATCGTCAGACTCATCGCCCATGGTGACGCGAAAACTCCTTTCAATCGCAGTTCTCATATGCTAAACCCGGTAAACTACCACATTTAATCATGGATTTTTTTAAACAATACATTTTTTGGTGTTTTAAACAGTATATCATAAACTGAACAATCTTCCAACATTCATGAATGATTTCGAAATCGCCATAGGGTTATTTGGTGGGTTAGCATTGGTGTTGTCTGCAATATTGCTAAACAGACAAAGGCAATCCTCCAAGAAAACAAAATCCAAGGACCCATGGGGTAGTAAGATTCCAAATAAGCAGAATTCAGAATACTTCTACATCGACCAATAATCAATTATCTGTATTTACAATACATGAGTTCAAGGACAATCTCTCCCACCGACGACTACTGTAGGGGGTGCAAGACTTGCCTGGGAGAAGGAATAATGGAGCCGCAAACGATGACTGGATAGTCGTCAAAGGAGCGCGCACTCATAACCTTCGAGACATAGATGTAGATATCCCACGAGGTAAATTCGTAGTCATTTCAGGGGTTTCAGGTTCGGGAAAATCTAGTCTGGCATTCGACACCCTATACGCAGAGGGCCAACGCAGGTATGTTGAGTCACTATCTTCCTACGCGAGACAATTTCTTGGGCAGATGAAAAAGCCTGACTGCGACAGTATCGAGGGGCTTTCTCCAGCAATCAGTATCGACCAAAAACAAGGCAGTCATAACCCAAGATCTACTGTAGCAACAGTAACAGAAATCATGGATTATCTGAGATTGCTTTGGGCTAGAATAGGCCTCCCTCATTGTCCAGAATGCGGTAAAGAAGTAGCTAGAAGGACAGTACAGGAAATAGTCGACGACGTATTGTGGAGATTTGAAGGCCATGCGATTTCAATTTGGTCTCCAGCTATTCGCGCAAGAAAAGGAACTCATGTTGATTTATTCAACGCATTAGTGGAACAAGGCTACCTTCACGGGAGAGTAAACGGCCGAGATGCAGAATTCGAAGACCCACCAACCTTGGAGAAGAATCTCAGACACGACATAGATGTAAGAGTCGATAGATTGAGACTATCTAGAGCCTCAAAGCAAAGGCTAACTGAGGCAATATCCGAAGGAATGCGAATAGGAGGGGGCGCAGTTGCCGTAGAGAGTCTAGAAGCACCAGTTGCAGGCCCTGAAGACAATTCCAAAGAACAGAGATATCAAACACAAATCGGCGAAACAATATCCTACACAGAGGAATTTGCCTGCCCGGAACACGGCTCTTTCCTTCCAGAAATGAGTCCACGTGTTTTCTCATTCAACAACCCATTAGGTGCCTGCCCATCTTGTCAGGGATTGGGGGTACAGAGGGAATTCTCCTCAGATCTGGTGATCGACAGACTAGCAACAGTTGAGGAAGGATGCATACGCCCATTCCGAACTTCAATGATGTCTGGGTGGTATCGCTCTCAGATGACACAAGTCTGCGAACATTATGGGTTACCATCAGGAGTACCATTTGGAGAATTGGATGAAGATGCAAAGGACATACTTCTGCACGGTAGCGGAAGCACAGCCATCAATTTCCAATTTACTTCGGATAAAGGGTCATCATACAATATGACGAGGCCATGGGAGGGTGTATTTGCAAGGATTCGGAGAACCTACACAGAGACATCCTCCGACAGAACACGCTCACGTCTAGCCTCCTACATGACCGATGAACATTGCATGGAATGTAATGGAAGAAAGCTAAACAATGCTGTAAGTGGAGTCACAGTTGGTGACGTCACACTTCCGGATTTTTCCTCCTGCAGTGTGATCGAAGCTCTTGCAGTCGTCCAGAATTGGCGCTTAGGAAATGTGGATGATACTTGGGATAAATTGGAAAGAGATGTGCCCGAAACAGATATTGTAAATTTAGTCAAGCACCTTGATGAAAGAAATCTATTCATTGGTAAGGAAATCATCAAGGAAATAGAAGCCAGATTACGATTCCTCGCTTTGGTCGGGTTGGATTATCTTACCTTAGACAGAAGAGCAAACACACTCTCTGGTGGAGAATCTCAACGGATCCGCCTAGCAACGCAAATCGGCACTAGACTGACGGGAGTAATGTATGTCCTAGATGAACCATCAATTGGCCTTCATGCTAGAGATAACGACAGACTGCTGGAAACTCTTCGAGAACTTACAGACTTAGGAAACACACTCTTGGTAGTTGAGCACGATGAAGCGACTCTTAGACAAGCAGATTGGCTAGTCGATATCGGAGTAGGGGCAGGAAAAGAAGGGGGAGAAGTCGTGGCCAATGGGCCACTCAAAACCTTACTTTCTTCCAAAGAAAGCATGACTGCGGCCTACTTATCAGGAAGAAAATCCATACCACTCCCAGAAGATTCGGCAAGCCCCGATGCCGAAAGAATGCTTAGGATTCGAGGTGCTAGACAAAACAACTTGAGAGATTTAGATGTCGAAATACCACTAGGGTGTATGATTGCAGTAACCGGCGTATCCGGTTCTGGGAAATCATCTCTAGTAACCGGAACCCTCGCTCCTGCCCTGTTGAGAGAATTACATGGGGCCGATGTATCTCCAGGAAGTTATGATCGGCTTGAAGGTACGGAGCACATCGACAAAACGATAGTAATCGACCAATCTCCAATAGGCAGAACCCCTCGCTCTAACGCAGCAACATACACAGGAGCATTTACTCCAATTCGTGAGTTATTCGCCGAGACCAAATTATCCCGAGAGAGAGGCTACAGCCCCGGCCACTTCTCTTTCAATGTCAAGGGCGGAAGATGCGAGGCCTGCAAAGGCGCAGGCTCAATGAAATTGGAAATGAACTTCCTCCCGGATGTATGGGTAACTTGTGATATTTGCAAGGGCAAGCGATACACTCGTGAGACTCTAGAAGTCAAGTGGAGAGGAAAGACTATTTTTGACATACTCGAAATGCCTGTAGAAGAGGCGACAAAATTCTTCGCAAATCAGAAGAAAATCCACAGAATACTTTCCACCCTTGAGGATGTAGGTTTGGGATACATACGTCTCGGCCAACCAGCAACTACCCTATCTGGAGGTGAGGCGCAGAGAGTAAAACTCGCCACCGAACTACACCGGCCCGCAAGGAAACATACAGTCTACATACTCGACGAACCAACAACAGGTTTGGCAATGTCAGATGTTCACCAATTGATTGAAGTTCTACTCAGACTACGTAGAAACGGACATACTGTTATCATAATCGAACATCATTTGGATGTCGTGAAATGCGCAGATTGGGTTCTTGACCTCGGACCAGAAGGCGGCGAACGCGGAGGACTAATCGTAGCCGAAGGGACTCCGCAAGATGTGGCAAACAGTAAGGCCAGCTTTACAGGAAAGCACCTGAAAGAACTAGTCTAGCAGTGATTTAGCGACTCTAGTGCAAATGAGACATGCAACGCGGTTCCCAAGGGCAAAGCGTCTTCATCTACCTTGAATTGAGGTGTGTGCACATTGTATATGCAACCCTTATCTGGATTATTCACACCAAGGACAACAAAGCATCCTTTTGTTTTCTGAGTATAGAAAGCAAAGTCCTCACCACCCATAACAGGCGCTAATTCGTTGACATTTTCTTCACCAATGAGAGATTCAGCGACGCCCTTAGCGAAATCCCAAGTTTCAGGGTCATTGTAAGTTGGAGGGTAATCATTACCAGGAAAATCAACACTCACTTCACAACCATTTGCCCGACCGACTAAATCACAGATTTCGGAAACCCTTGTTTGCAAACCCCTCAAACCATCCATTGTCAAAGATCTAACAGTTCCTTTTATCGCAACAGATTCCGGAATTACGTTGTGCGCATCCCCTCCATTTACTGCAGTGACACTTACCACTGCAGACTCCAAAGGATCGGTTTCACGGGATACAATACTTTGGAGCGAATCCACGATTCTAGAGGAGGCCAGAACAGGGTCCACGCAAAAGTGAGGAGAAGCCGCGTGGCCACCAACACCTTTCACTTCAATATTCATGAAGCTAGCAGCTGCCAAGAACGACCCCGCCCTAGAACCCACTTGCCCTGTAGGCATTCTAGGCCATACATGCAATCCGAATATCCGCTCAACTTCGGGATTTTCTAATGCGCCTTCATTGGTCATTTTTTGTCCTCCAGCGCCACCTTCTTCGGCAGGCTGGAATAGGAATTTTACAGTTCCTTGAATCTCTTTTTCACTCAGAATTTTCGCTGCACCTAACAACATAGCAGTATGACAATCATGTCCACAAGCGTGCATTTTCCCGTCTATTTCACTCTTGAAATCTACATCTGCGGTTTCGTGGATCGGCAAAGCATCCATATCAGCCCTCAATGCAATACACGGACCATCTCCATTACCGATCGAAGCGAGAACGCCAGTTTCAGCAATAGGAAAATCATACTCAATCCCTAGTTCATCCAATTTTTCTCGAACTAATGCATTTGTGCGATGCTCTTCATACATTAACTCCGGAAATCTATGCAATTCCCTTCTAATGTCTATAATCCAATCTTTGATGCTCTCCGACTCGCTCATAATCGCAGCCAATTCCATGAACTTAGGTTGTGGGAGTTTGGTAAAAAGCCTACACAAGACAAAACAGCCCGGTTTCCGGCATTGGCCTTTTGAAGGACCTAACATTCCCAATTGTTATGATGCGTTCAGGAAATCCAGCGTTGAGCGACGAAACATTTTCTTCATCTGGCTATCAAGACAAACCATGGTGGGATGGTTTTGACCTTGCAGACGAGTCAACAACAATGTCCATTGAAGGAACAGCCGAAAAAACCGGCATTTTACTTGTAATTACAGTCCTTACCGCACTCTTAACAGCCTTCTCAATGCCTTCATCAGCACCATTGATGATGCTCGGGTTTCTCGGGGGCTTCATTACAGCGATGGTTGTAATTTTTTCCCGTTCCACAAATCCAGTCCTAATCTGTCTGTATGCGGTATTCGAAGGAATGGCATTGGGCGGATTAACCTGGTTGTACGAGTTAGCTTTCCCAGGAATAGGAATAGTTTCTGCTCTACTAACATTCTCAATTCTCGGTGTGATGCTAACAATATACAGAATGGGATTAATTCATTGGGATAAAAACACGCAAATTGCAGTGACGTCAGCAATGTTCGGAATAATTGTAATCTATATCATATCAATAATAGGCTCCTTTGTCGGTTTTTCATTACCTTTAATGGAACCCGGTCCATGGGGCATCGCATTCTGTTTATTCGTGGTAGGGATTGCCTCTTTCTGCCTCGCAGCGGATTTTGATTTCATCGAAAGGGGCGTGCTTTCAGGCTCTCCAAAAGAGCTTGAATGGCGAGCTGCGTTTGGCTTGATGGTTACTCTAATTTGGCTATATGTTGAGATAGTACGCTTACTAGCAATAATTGCAGCTAGTAGGTAAGTGGTGAGATAATTGGAAACGGATCTAATATTAGGTCTGGCAATTGCTGGTGCCACATTAGGGATAGTAGAGGGAATCAAACCTGGACCCCTCCTAACTATGGTAATCCGTGAAACTCTATCTGGAGGACTCCGAGCAGGTTTGTGGACTGCAGCAGCTCCAATTTTCACAGATGGGCCACTAGTAATATTGAGTCTGTTTGCTGCAGCATGGATAGCAACAAATCCTTCAGCCCTGCTGGTGATTACACTTGCAGGAGCGGTATTTCTGGCTCAAATGGGCTACGAATCCTTCGGTTTGGAACCCCCTAATATGGACGAAGAAGCACCGCCCCTAACGGGGTCATTTCTTAGAGGCATAATCACCAATCTATTGAATCCAAATGTGTATGTTTTCTGGTTCCTAATAGGAGGGCCGTTGATGGCCTCAGCGGCCGATGAAGAAATTCTGGCACCAATCGCATATGCGACAATATTCCTAGTGACAATAATGCTGACAAAAGCGACAATCGCCTATGCAATCCATAGAGCAAGCGGCAATATTTCAGTCACAGTTTATAGAAGATTGTTGGCCATTTGTGGCATAGTAATGATTGGTTTTTCCCTATACTATGCAATGCAAGCATATGGGCTTCTACAAGATATCGGAATTCTATGAATTACTATATGGTGGAGTTTCCACCAGTAGGATTGCTAAGCAGTGTAGCTGGCCCACCCATTGGCATCTCAGGGAGTGGAGCTAGAGGGCCACGTAGACTCGGGCCGATTGTAATCGTACCAAAAATTCCCTCGTCTACGATATTGTGTGAAAGCCCGAACCAAGGCCTTCCATGTTGGTCGACCAAAATATCGATGAAATCTCCAAAGCCACCGCATCGGTTGTAACCACAGTCAGCGGATACATCCAATGGGTCTCCAAATTCGTTGACTTGAACAGTGGTGATAAGTGGATTATCTGAGAAAGCATCGGTAATTATCGAAATATAACCATTCCAAGTATCGTTACCGGAGTCGCCGAGATAAGCCAAGGCGACCCTACCTTCTCCGCCGGCTGCAATTGCTGGAAAACCGGTACCCTCTAACCGGGTTGGCGGCGCTATCATCAGAGGGTCCGACCAAGTATCACCTTCGTCTTTTGAGTATGAGTAATAGGGCATATTATCGAATCCCATCCACATTGCATGGAGATTATTTTCTTCATCTGGATGAACTTGGGCCTCCTCGAAATTCCAAGTATCCGCAGTACCAGTAGTCTCCGTAGGAAGAGGATGCTCAGTCCAAGTTATGCCTCCGTCTGTAGTTCGATAAATCGAATATCCTTCCCCATCACATCCCGGGTTTCCACGATACAAATTCCCATCGTTTGCACCAATCATATGCCCAGTCAATCCTCCACTATTGCAGTTTAGAGGAGAACCCGGAACTTGTTGAGTCCAAGTTAGGCCGCCGTCAAAACTCGAAGAGCAGAGAGGAGATTGCCAATTGCCATTGATACAGAATACCCAAGTCGTTGGGTGTAATGCTGCAGGATAAGGAGAAGAAGCAATTGTTTGGTGGTCCTGAATCGAGGTTCCAGTGGCTACAGTTGGCGGACTCCAACTCTGACCTTCATTATCTGACCATTCAACAGTCATCCCCAAGAGAGCGTGCATATCGAATTTCATTATGCGATCAGTCCATGGGTCGACGTAGACATATGGATCGTTTGAGTTTGCCACAGGAATAGTGGGCGGATTGTAAACATCTACACATTCGTACTCAACAGAGCCAATCATTCCGATTAAATTAGAACATTGGACAATAGCCGTAGACCCTGCATCGCCATTTCCCCAACTTGTGATGTAAAGATTGTCTTCGGATGTAATTCCAATAGTTGGCTCGAAGGTCGACATACCAATTCCATAGTAACTTCCGACAGTACACAGAGGGATATTATCGCCGACCAATGCATCACTTCCGTTGAAGACACTTGAGGTATTTACAGCGTCAGTCGCGTTTGCAAAATGATACCATACATTTCGGGCGATTCCATCCGGGCACAGAGCATCAAACACACTATCTGGCTCCTCTGGAGCCACACCATCCCCTCCGAAACAACCCGAAAGAATCGGCGCCAGCATCAGCAAGATGACCGCGCCAACAACACTTCGCATGACTCGCCGGAGTCGGCGGCATACATCAGTTAGTCGCCTCCTCACATCTTGAGTGAGGATACTCCACCGACTGGCAAAGAAGGCAATTGAACAACCTCTCCGTAGAGTGAAGGGCCAGTCATCAAAGTACCAATCACTGCTTCCTCAGTACCCGCTGCGTTGTGCGCCAAGGCAATCCACGGACGACCGAAGTCGTCGAGCTCGACATCTATGAAATCACCAAATCCACCACAACGAACATTCCCACAGTCCGAAGTAATGTCCAAAGGGTCCTCTGGCAGATTGACAACAACACTCGTGATAAGTGGATTTTCTGCGAATGCATCAGTCATTATTGCCATATATCCACCCCAACCACATTCAGAAGAACCACCGTCTGAAGTATTGTTTCCAACCGATTCGCAATCATTCACCTCTCCGATATATCCGACGACAACCCTTCCTTCATCGCCGGCGAAAATTGTCGGAAAACCCGTTTCCTTCACAGTTGGCGCGGCCACCATCATTGGCTCAGACCAAGTCTGCCCTTGATCACGCGAATATGCATACCATGGCATCTGGTCAATTGAAATCCAAGTCGCATGGACATTTCCGCCTTCATCGACTGCGACAGCAACTTCGTGAGAATGCCAGCCTTGCTGCATTGGAACATCCGTAGTTATCGTATGTTCACTCCAAGTATATCCTCCATCATGAGAGGCGTATACTGCTGGACCTTCACAAGAGGGGTTGCCTCGGTAGACCGAACCACCCGAACCACCGGCAACATGTCCGTGCAATCCTGAGCACTGATTTCCAAAACTCTCCGTGGGGTAACCAATTCTTTGAGCATCCCAAGTATGTCCTCCATCGATTGAACGAGAGCACTGAGCCCCAAGGGCAGGAGAACCCGTGTTAATGCAATATACGTATACGACATCACCAACTATAGCGTTGCTATGAGGCATTGAAGCAATACTTTGGTGATCTTGAGGAGCATAGTATCCTTCCACAGGGAAAGGAGCACTCCAAGTCTCTCCATCATCATTCGAATATTCAACAAACATCATCGTTAGAGCATGCATGTCAAATTTGACTAATTTATCGTTGAATTTGTCCACATACAAATAAGGATCATTAGAATTCGGTGTTTGTCCTTGGTCATCAGACATACCGAACGGCCCAACATCTTCCCAAGTCTGCCCCCAATCTCTTGATCGAATTATATGGGTCCCATCTCCTAATCCATTCCAGTTGGTGAAGAATATTGCCCCTGAGGATGTTATTCCAATTGTTGGCTCAAAAGTATCGTATCCGGTTCCGTAATATGTCGCTTCTGCGAAGAATGGCGAGCTCATCCCAGTCAAATTTGAGGTTATGTTGGCTGCTAAAACAGCATTAGGGTCGGTTGCATCAACGGCCATTGGTGAAGAACCAGTTCCAGGATAATGATACCAAGTAGTTCTTGGTATCTCTCCCTGCTCGAAATCGAAAGCGGTTTCGACAACCTCTTCGGCCTGCTTCTCGCTACCGAAGCAGCCACTCAATACAGGAGCCACGAGCAATAGTGCTAGCATGACAGAAGCGCTTCGCATATCCGTCCGTCAGAACCATTCATTTTCAAGAATTGGGGGTGTTGTATCTAGAATGGAATCTAGGGGTTCCCGCCATTCCATTCGCAAATCATCCTCTGCCGGAGTCGCATCCCAGTAGAGTTTCTTTCGAAGATGTCTCCTAGCCCATGCCACATCGATTTTCGGATGGAAAAACGATGCAATGATTGCTAACCAGTAAGGGGCTTCCCAAGTAGTCCACTTTCTTTCAGGATGAGCAACCTTGAGGGATTTTGCAATATCGTTCATCATCATCTCACCAGAGACAGTTAGGTAGCGCCCCATATCTTCTCCTTCGGTCAAGGCTCTGACATGAGCTTCTGCAACATCCCTAACGTCAACGATATTGATTTGCATCGGCAGATTGAGTGGGACCTCTCTTCGAACAATCGCCATTAGAATTGCAAGAGAGCCCCGCAGATGCCTTGGAGACATTGGTGGGCCAAACACCATACACGGGTGAATAGTAACCAATCTCGGCCGTGTTTCTTCATCCAAAGAGCAATGCCAATCTCTAATCAAGCGCTCAGCACTAACCTTTGCTAGGCCGTACGGATTCTCTTCTAGGGTAGCATCATCGGCCCAAGTGTCAGTGGTTAGTACAGTACCATCCTTCCAATCCATTGGCCTGATTGCAGCCGTCGAAGAGGTGTGCACAATTCGTTTGATTGTTCCTGATTTCTCAACGGCCGAAATCACATTTTGAGTACCAATAACGCTTGGGTCGACAATTTTTCTTTGTGGGTCCTTTGACCTAACCACTACGGTCGCCGCGGTGTGGATTAAGTCACTACACCCTGCAATTGCAGCATCAACAGAATCGGGGTTGAATAGATTCATCTCGACTACCTCCAAAACACCTCCATCAGCGATTGGAAGATTCCGCAAATGGTCCACACGTTCAGGGTCAGCAATATTTCGAACAGTAGCCCTGACCTTCTCGCCACGAGCCAGTAAATTGGCTACCACATGGCTACCGATGTATCCCGAAGCACCGGTGACTACGGTTGCCATTGGGCCGGGATAAGGCCCCTGTCTTCAATACTAACTCATGCCAAACCATCAGTTAATTGTTCGAGCAATTCATCCAATTCCTCTTCATCAGGCATCAATGCAGCCGCCTCTTGGGCCGCGAACAATGCCGAAGTAGTCCGGCCCATTTCCAGATGCGCTCGCGCTAGGTTTGCCCAAGCCGCGCCCCTTTCGCAATAATTGACAGAATTAATTGCCCCTCGGAACCATTTGATTGCCATTTCGGGCTGCCCTCTTTGTAGCAAAGCCTCGCCTATCTCATTCCAAGAGCCACCATAATTGGGATTTGTCTCAATCGCTAGACGCTGCCAAGCCAAACCGTCTTCCTCATCATCCGAGAAAGTCATCCCGAGGAAACAAGCCGCCTCTGGAGATGGACTTAGTTGGAACGAACTTCCATGATGTTCTGCGGCGACACGAAGAATTCCTAACCGCTGCAAAACATTACCCATCCTAAACAAATCCTGAGCCAACACTTCACGTAAGCCTACTCCAATACCTTCGCTTTCAGTAGTCGCCTCCACCTCGCCCCATACTTCTTCGATCATATCCAACAAGGCCGCGGGCCCCAATCTATCTCGAGTAGGCTCATCATTGGCATGCATCCAAGCGGCCTTGACCGAAGTTGTCTTTGGCTCATCTTGAACCAGCATTTCGACAAATGGTGCCAGATCACAAAGGGACTGAGCGACCTCATCTTGAATCATATCTACATTCCAAATAGCTAACCATTGAGCTTGAAATTCCCCCTCGGCTTGCCTTGTTATTGTCTGTAAAACAGTACCAGTGCTTTCTCCGATAGCCGCTACTGCAATTCCATCGAAAGACAGCCGCATCAATAATCCAACAGGAACCCTTGGCAACCCCCCAGTCACCAATATCTTGCCCCATCCATCTTCTGGTGTTCCTCTGTAGATATCTTCAATTCCGCACCATTCAATCTGACAACCGCAAGCATCGGCGACGATATCAAGACGCAACTCACTCCAACGTCTTTGCAATTCTGCTCGCCGACTATCATCGATTTCTACAACCCTCAATCTTGATACTCCCAATTGCATCAAAATTTCAGTCCACCAATTTCCGCGCGGCGCGACTATCATCACCGAGTCGCCACGCTCAATCTCTAGCATCTGAATAACTTGAGCAGTTTCGTAAATTCCAGGAAGTAATGAGTTAGGCGCATCTACATCAGACCACCAAGGCATGCGTAAAGCGCTCCCCTCGATGTTATCGCCATCATGCCCTATTGGCAATGGTAGCGCGTGCACTCCGCGCGGTGTCCGTAAGAGCACATCACGCAATTCATAATCTTCTATCGCCCCCATGAGAACTAGGCGTTCAACGGCCTCAGCATGAGGCGCTAAACTCGGCCAAGTTCTAACAAGTGGAAGCGCATTCAAATCGCAGTCCGAACCGTCCTGGACGTTCCAATCCCTCTCCACGCTATGTAGTTCTGCAACTTCATCTATTGAAACCCACGCCTCAACGATACCTAGAAGCATCATTTTGCTCCCTTTTGGGTTTGCGGATTAAACTAACATGTGCGTAAACAAAGTTCTGCAACTGAACCGACGACTAAACTAGGGTTCTGAGGTGCAACCTCCAAGTCTTCACGAGTGGCTTCGCCAGACAGAACTAGAATCCCATGAACCCCTGCTCTATCGGCCATTTCCATATCTGTGTACAATCTGTCTCCGACCATCGCACATTCGCCAGGAGAGAGGCCTAACTCCTCGACTTTATGAAGAATCATTCCGGCGTTTGGCTTTCCAGTTACATGGGAAGCAGACTTTCCAGTGGTTGCCTCAAACAATGCCATGTACGCTCCTGTGTCAGGCAATCCACCTTCAGGCGAAGGACAAACCATGTCTGGGTGGCTAACGACCAAAGGAACGCCACGATGCATTAGGATACTAGCCGTGCTTAATTTCTCGTAATTTATCTCTGTATCATATCCAAGAACGACATACTGAGGATCGGTTGACCTAGTTTCTATTCCAGAATCCTCCAACATTTCTCGCATACCTTCTGTTCCTACAAGATAGGTTTCATTCACCCCTTCATTTTCTAACCATGAGAGTAAATCATGAGTGGATAAAAGCACATCCTCATCCGTTGCAGGGATATTCATTGCGTGTAATTTTGTGACGTATTGCTTTACAGAACGGCTTGAATTATTTGACAGAAAATACCTCTTGATTCCAGCCTCATCAAGCCGCGAGAGAAATTCTAACGAGCCTTCAATCAAATTATCTCCGAGATATATTGTCCCGTCTAGGTCTAGGAAAACCGCTTTGATTCCGGCTAGAGTTTTGTCTAGAGCCATTGTATCACTTCAGGGGAGTACAATTGTTTTGAACAGGAACCAAGGATTCCAAAGTTCTGTCTGAGCCTCTTTACTGGCGATCATTTCAGACATTATTGTACCAATTTCCTTCTTTCGATTGGCCTTATTGATGAACCAATTTGTAAGCCTCTTCCACTTCATCATTTTCTGTAGAGTTTTTGAGTTTGTGAGCTCTTTGCCCAATATCGCCCATAACTCTTCCATGTAAGCGTCGGCTGCTTCTGAGGGGAAGCCGCTCGAATGCAGACTCTTATCGAAATGTTTGCTAGTTAGTTTAGCAGAAAGTAGAGCATTTCCGATACCCTCTCCACTAAACGGATCGACTAGACTAGCAGCATCTCCAACCGTCATTGCTCCTGCCATAGCCCCTCTTCGTGGTTGATGAGAAGGAGGATTTTTCCTAGGTGAGCCAAAAGGTAATTGCCAACCTTTACCAGAACCCGATACCATTGTTGCGTTAGCGAATCTTTCTTTGAAACGAGGATGCTCTCGAATTAACCATTCTTGAGTTTTCTTCAATCCCCTCCAGCCCCCTTTCTTCTTCGCTTTTCTTTCCTCAGAGATCAGCATACCAATTCCTACATTGACCACGCCACCACCCACAGGAAATAGCCAAAAATATCCTGGAATGACTTCGTCGACAAAGTGGATTTCTATTTGCCCTTCATTTCCTTCCAGTCCTTCCACGTTCTGCCAATATTCTCGATAGCCGCCACAAAAATGATCATCATCTCTATGAGGCTCATCAAATACATCGAGAGTGATTGTTCTAGAGACAGGGCAATTGTAACCACCGGCTCCAATAGTAAGTGATGAATAGAATTCGAATTCATCAGGCGCATCTTTTCCAAAATTTCCTTTGACTCCTGTTACATAGGC
Organism: Thermoplasmatota archaeon; assembly: GCA_036138175.1. Taxonomy (GTDB): domain Archaea; phylum Thermoplasmatota; class Poseidoniia; order Poseidoniales; family Thalassarchaeaceae; genus MGIIb-O1. Next base: position 17,966 of record JAZAAK010000001.1, read on the forward strand.
CGCAATACCTTCACCTTCGACATTAATCTCCGTTACTGTGAAGCCTTGAATTACAGACCCGCCATTCTCTCGGACAATATCTTGACACTTATGGAACATGAGATAGTCAAATTGCTCTCTAGGTAATGAATAACCAGATTGTAAACCTTGTTTCTCGTATGCCTCTTTAGGTAGCATCACCCGAACTTCCGAGCCGTTTGCACTTCCAAAAACGATTGAGTCAACGACGTAGTGTGGCGACTCATCAATCAACTCAAGTACACCTAATTCCTTGGCGTGAGAGAGTGATTTACCACCAACAGCATCACCACAAGTTTTGTCTCTGGGCCAAACCCCTTTTTCGATTAGAAGTACTTTACAACCATTCATCGCGTTGAAGGCCGCCGCCGCAGAACCACCCGGGCCCCCTCCCACGACAATGACATCAAATTGCGATCCATCCTCAGGGATAGGCCCGGTCTCGATGGGTTGTTTGTGGTCCAGCACACTGTTCCCCCGGTAGCGCCTAGGTCGTCGAGCATTCAAACTTCACCATCTAGTTGATTGCCTTGACCCCTTACGGAGATACATGAAATCATCCGTCTGGGTAGTCGAAACCACACTTCCAGGAGAGTGGTCAGAGTCAATGGTTGGTGAATGGTGCTACACGCTAGTAGACGCGGGCCTAATGGCATGTGCTCACCGCTCAAAAACAACCTCAACTTACCGGTGGGAGGAAGCCGTACAAAGCGGTCCTGAATGGCACATTCAATGTAAAACTAGTGAATCAAAGAAACAATTTCTGATTGATGAGATTCAAACCAACCATCCCTACGATTTGCCTATGGTAATTTGCTTTGAGACCGAATCAACTACTGAATATGCAGAATGGGTTGAACAAAACTAGCCAATTTTCCCTCTGAACCCTCTGGGTTCACTTGATTTGCCCCCTCTATGTCCGAGGGCCATGAACGAGAAACACTCCGACAAGGAGTTCGCTACACGAGCAGTATGGTCTGGCACTCAAAACATCGAGGGGGCAGCAGTAACTCCAATTTTCAATACGGCAACATATCAACTCACAGATGAGCGCTATGCTGGTTGGGCTGCAGGCGCTCAGCACACGGCACTTTACTCACGCCTCTCTAGTATCAACTCCGAAGGAGTTGCAATGAAAGTTGCCCAACTTGAAGGCGCAGAGGATGGGGAGACCTTTGCCAGCGGAATGTCAGCAATATCAACGACTCTCATGTCATTACTATCTAGTGGAGATCACATGGTAGCAAGCGCAGACTGTTACGGAGGGTCCTATGGTTTGATGACCGAGGATTTGCCTAGATTTGGGATTGAAGTTACAATGGCAGATATGAGAGACCCAGCATCTTACGAAGCCGCAATTCAAGAAAACACTAAGATTCTCTATGTTGAAACAATTACCAATCCGGTAATCAAAGTCTGCGACTTAGAAGCTATGGCCAACTTAGCAAAGAAGCACGATTTGATTTGTATAGTTGACAATACATTTGCAACACCGTGGGCTTGCAACCCTATCGATTTAGGATTTGATCTAGTTATTCATTCAGGAACCAAATATCTTGGTGGCCATTCGGATTTAATCGCAGGAATAGTAGTTGGAAGAAAGGACCTCGTTGCGGAGATTTTCCCTCGAAAGGTCCACTTCGGCGGAGCGGCTGACCCACATATGTGCTACTTGCTGGAAAGAGGGATGAGGACCCTACATGCAAGAATGCCAATTCACACATCGAATTCTGCAGAATTAGCAAAACGCCTTGAGGCGCACGGCATGATTGAACACGTCAATCACCCTAGCCTTCCAAGTAGCCCAGATTATGAAGTCGCTCAGAGAATCGTTCCAAAAGGAACAGGGATGATTTCATTCGTCGTGAAAGGCGGAGATGAAGCAGCCCTGAAATTCATGAGAAGTCTAGAGATTATCTTCGAGGCAACAAGCCTAGGTGGAGTTGAGAGCTTGGTTGAGTGCCCATTCAATTCTAGTCACATGTTTGTCCCTGAAGACGTCAGAAATCAAGCAGGAATAGTACCCGGCTTTGTGAGAATGAGCGCCGGTATCGAGGACGTTGAAGATCTTTGGAACGACATTTCATCTGCACTTGCAGAAACAGAACAACATCTGGCAACACTGGCTTGAGGTGTGGGCTTGAATGAAGCAGATTTCGTTGCTCTGCTAGTGTTCATAGTGCCGATGTGTTTCACCCCAGGTCCAAACAATCTACTCTGCGCGGCCCATGGTTCTCAACATGGTTTTCGTGCAACAATTCCAATGACGCTTGGAATGTTAGTCGGATGGTCTAGTTTGGGTGTGGCAGTAGGTCTCGGAACGGTCTACATAGAAGAAAATCAAGAAATTTTTCAGGCATTAACTTGGGTAGGTGCGGCATACATCGCTTACCTAGGGTGGAACGTTGCAACCTCCAATCCAAAATTGGAAGAATCCAAGGAAACCGAGCGACTTGGCTTCAAAACGGGACTAATTCTACAAATTGTCAACGGCAAAGCATGGATCCATTTCCTCGTAATGATGACGAGTTGGGGCCTACTCTTTGGCAGCGGCGTATCAGGAAAGATTCTGCTAGTTGCAATCAATGCCGCCATTGGTTATCCTGCGGTACTGACCTGGGCGGCATTTGGAATGGGACTCAGCAAAATCTTCTCTTCTCCAGAAAAGGCTAGAATCTTGAATGGAGTACTAGGTTCATCACTAATTCTAGTCGCAATTTGGGTGGCTCTTCCCCACTAAGCAGACCAATGGCTACCAGATACTTCGGCCAACCAATTCATTGAATTTACATAATCTTCTTTTGCATCTAAAACGTCATTGTTGAGTAAGGAATCAGCAGCGTCCCAAAGAGCAGTCATCGCTGGGACCCAATCTCCCCCTTTGTCCCGACTCGCTTCATCGAATCTCCAAGCATCTGATTCGGTTCGATCGTGAACAACCAGCCAAGCCCAACCCATTGCAGAATCTAGACCCTTTGCTTTTCGACACATTGCAACCGTGGAAGCCACGCCGTCCTCAGCAGCCTTTCTAATCAGTGATTCGGCAAAGTCCAGCGGCGAAGGTAAAACTCCTTCTTCCCAAGGCAACCGCTCAAGTTTTCTTGCCGAAGACACGGATTCATTGAGTTCTCTTAGGAATGCGCCAAAGCCTTGTTTTCTTTTGGCCTGTTTAGCATGAATCGTCCCGGCCTCTTCCCCTTCTAGGCCGAACATAGATTGCAATATATCCATTCCATTATCCTCCCATAGAGCAACTAATACTGGATGGCAAGAACTGTCTTCAAATCGAATTACATCATTTTCAGATTCCAGGACAACCCCATCTGAGCGAACTAAAACCCCTCCTTCCAAAGTTTCCAATAAAATCCCAATTGCTTGTTTTTCATCTTCAGTGCCTTGCATATGAGAGATAAAATCTTCACGAGAATCAACATCAAACCAATGATTTCCTGTGATATAACCCTCTTCTATAGAACCTAAAATGGCGTTCCTACATGAGCGCGCGAGCTTGTCATCAGTAAGGGCTAGATTCATCCAAGCGAGAAGAACCTCGTCGAGATTTTCTCTCGCTTCAGTAGGCAACTCCAGATCACTTGGCCAACCAGTAGGCCTCCACATCCAGTCTGCCTCAGCTACTGCCGACATCTTTGGAGGCATCATACCAAGCGCAATTGAGGGAACGAATGGATCCTCTCCGGTCTTTGCCAATGTCGCACCAGTAATTCCAACCTTTATGTCATCAAATTCTAGTTTCAACCAACCGGAATCTGTGAATTGATCATTCTCTACTATGTCCAACTCCAAACCCTTGGTGAACCTTACATCATTTCCACTCAAATCGATACTTGATTTTTTCAAACTGTCTTGAATCCATTCGGAAGGTGCTACAGGTTCTTGCCCTGAACACACAAATCCACCATCCCAGGAAAAGAACCACCAACCTGCCTTGGCATGGTCGTCCCAAACCAATAACCTAAGTCGCGGGTGTGTATAATTCTGAATTCCAACCATGTGAGACTGTTTTCCATTTCCTCTGCGGATAAAACTCGAGGCACCATAAATAGGGCTGTTGTATACAGAAACTGTCGATGTATCTGCTTCACCAGCAGCGAGTAAACTTCCGGCCAATGCCCTACCAACAACATCTCCTCTTCGCTTCACCATCCTCTTGCTCAACCATCTACGGTCATTTCTTTTCTTGGAAATAGAATCGATATCTCGTAAAGTGGCAGCTAACATGTCCCTGCGAGGTTTACCCAATTCACATTCAATGTCTGGAACAAAAATTTCAGGATTATCTAACAATGTCTCAAGATTCCGATCAATTCTCTGTTGAATCTGCTTTGAGGCCTTTTTTATTCCACGAACCCGAACTTTTCTCTTGCGATTTTTATCGCCCGGAAAACTCACTTCGGCGGGTGGTCGTGCCATATTGTCTCCTCCATGTCCCTCGCTTCATGCTTGGTATCGCCTGCGGTCGTAAGCCTCTCTCTCCAATCCTGCGAATTCGGCGGGTAAAATCAAACAATGTATCCGCCCATCTGACAATTTCGCTATATCGTCTAAATCACCAGAAACAATTCTTTGGTCAGCAGTTCCGAGATCACTGAGTAAAATTGCATCCCAATTTGCAATTGCACTAGTCATGCTCTCCCGCACACTCCCTTCGCGTTCAACGAGTTTCTCAAACATCGAATTAAGGATTTCAACGGCTTGTTTTGGTTGCATAGGTCTAGGAGTCTCAACACCCAGTCCTGTGGGGTCTAAATCTAGCAATACTAAGGTATGCAAATTGTTGGTATAATTTGCATCAATCATCTCCAATGGAGAGGTTGGAAGATAATCACCATAGGCGAATGGAAGCGTCACTTGCCGACCAAAACGATACGATTGCAGACCCGATAATGAAACCGCCAAAGAGGTCGCAGAAAGACCAGGAATAACTGAGAAATCGATGCCCTGCTCAGCACAATGCGATTCTAAGTCGACGTGGGTTGTTGCTTGCATAGGGTCTCCAACAACCATCAAAGCAACCGACTTCTCAGTCGCCAGAGACAAAATCTCAGAGGGGTCTTCGACCATAGGGCGCATTGCCATATTCCATCGGCCAACCAAACCCTCTAATCGCGCCTCTTGATCTTCAGGCAGGGTTGCGGTGTAGCCCTCTAAAAATCGATAGTCACAGGCTCTAGCATGCTCTATGGCATCGGCCGTCATCAACCCAAGATCGCCCGGTCCGAGGCCAATTAGCCAAAGACCAGGGGGGAGCCCGCCGTCCGTCATGGTGAAGCGGGGGGCGTGCCTGCCCGTCATCAACATGATGCGCCACTTGGTCGTTCCGAATCGCGAGGTTGAGGCTGTTTTAGGCCACGTTCGCGCCCGCGGATGGGGCTCTGTCAGCCATCGTGTATTCTCCAGTGATGACGGTCTCTCTCGCCTAATTCCTCTGGATGTAGGCGCACCTTTGGAATTACCAAAGGCTCTAGAATATCCTATTGTAATGTATGAAGGAGTTCCGGATGAAAAAATTGAGACTGATTGGTTGGCTTTACTTGCCTCCGAAGTAGACGAGGATACGATAGAGCAAATGGGAGATGCTTTGCCATCAAATCACGAATTTGTAGGGGACATGATGATTGTCAGAATAGATGATCAAGTTGCCAAATTTACAGATTCTATTGCGAGAGCAAAACTCGGAGCCCACCCTCATATTCGTTTGTTATTAGCCGACGATGGCGTAGAAGGGGAATTCAGAATCAGACAACTGAAGCCCATAGGCGCTAGATTAGCCGACAGAATTCTAGCCGGGCCCAGCCTAGAATTCGCACCCCCAGAACTCCTGACTACCGAGGTTGCAGTGAAAGAAAGTGGGCGAGTAATTCGATGCGATCCAACCAAGGCATACTTCTCTACTAAATTACAAACAGAAAGACTCGAAACCCTCGCCTTAGCCAAAGAATTACGAGAAGAACTTGGCCGACCGTTGAGAATAGCAGACCCATTTTGCGGAGTAGGTCCCGCGCTTGCGACTTTACTCGGAGAATCAAATTTGGTCTCCGATTTACTTGCCACCGACCTCAATCCTAACGCAATCGAATTATTAATGACAAATTTGTCTAAATGGGATAGAAGGCCATATCCAGAGGGGGCAATTGAACTCCAACAAGTTCACGAAAACCGCCTGGTCGGCTTGGCAGATGCACTGACTTTGTCCGAGAACAAGGAAATTGCTGGAAAATGGGATCTAGTATTAGTCAACCTACCTCATCGTACGATTGAATTCCTACCTGCGATTATTCCACTACTGAACCGAAATTCTCCATCTATGATTAGAGGTAGAGCAATTGTAGATGAATCAGAAATTGAGCAGGCAAATGAAACGATTCGAGCCCGTCTACCCAAATTGATGCCGAATAAACCACAACCATCTCTGAAAATTAAGCGAGACTACAGTTCTACACTACGCCTTTGCTCCTTCCAAGCGTGGCTAAGCCCTCAGGAGGAAACGAATTGAAAAATATCCTCAGTTCTCTTGCAGAGAAAGCCGATGAAAACCCAGACAAGATAGCTTTCATATTCCCTAAAAAAGATACACTCGAGGCCGATTACGACCAAATAACCTTCAAAGAATTAGAAGAAAAAAGTAGCAGAGCTGCAAATTTTCTCTGGCGCCATGGATTCCACAGCGGTGTTGTCACACTTGTATTGGTTAAGCCCAGTATCGATTTTGTCATCCTCCTCTATGGCATGCTGAAAACAGGTGCAGTTCCATTACTCCTCCCTAGTCTGAATATTCGTAGTAGATCTGGAAGAAGAGAATTAAGAAAAATTCTGAAAAGAGCAAATCCGAGGGGTATTATCGGTTCTACATTTAGTCTCATAGTGAGCAAATTTTTCCTTCTTTCAAACAAGCCACAAAGAGAACTTAAATTTTCAAAATTGAAGAAACATTTCTCTAACCATTTAAGCCCTAAATCATTCAAAATAAACTCTGATCTAGACTGGGGTAAAACATCTGCTTTTGTGAAGTATACAACCGGAACCACCGGTCCCGCTAAGGGCGTAATTTATACTCATAGTATGTTACATTCCCATCTGAAAGTATTACACTCACAGGGCCTTACTGATAGAGACATATTCTACGGTAGAGGGGGAACTCTGCTAGTCCATCCGATTCTTGGTATCACATCAATAGTAAACATGTCATCACCAAAACAGACCACAGGAATAGACATCGTCCTTGCTTGCAAAAAATGGAAAGCAACGACCGTCTTTCTCTCACCACCTTCGGCAATCAATCTAGCAGGTTATATTGCTACAGAACCTCAATCTGAGAATCATAAGATGTTGCCCACAGTTAGGAGACTGTATGTAGGCGGAGAATCTGTAGCGGCAAAAGTTGCCGAAATAATAGAACCTCATCTTTCTGATGACCGCCCATCGGACGGCGGTTTTCATTTGGTCTATGGCGCCACCGAAGGTTTTCCCCTGTGCTACGCACCATATTCTACGATTAGAGAAACTGAACACCACACATCTTCAGGAAGAGGTGTATGTTTAGGCAGAGAGGCTATTGATGTGAAATTGAGAATATTGTCCTACGATAGTTCAGCAGAATTCAATGATTTACCCATCATGAAAAAATCAGACCTAATATCACAAATTCCAATTGGAGAAATAGCGGTTAATGGCCCTGTAGTTTACTCATGTTTGATTGGAGAAGATGAAGATGCTTTCGGAGGCCAACTATCGTGGGCTATCGATAATACCGACCAGACAAAATGGCATAGAACAGGAGATTTAGGTTACAGAGATGAAGAAGGAAAGATTTGGCTTGTAGGTAGGAAATCACATTCAGTAGAATTAGTAGACGGCTCATCCCTTTACACAAAACAGATTGAAGAGTTCTTCAACTCAAACATTGGAATCAGAACAGCACTTGTTCAGGGATTACAAAACGATACCCCAATTTTATTGGTCGAAAAATCCAACAAAAACTGGTCGAAAACAAAGTCTTTGATTATAGAACAGTTACCTAACCTTTCAGAGTTGCATGGAAAAAATTTGAAACTCGAAATTATGCTATTCGGAGAAGAATTTCCTGTTGACAAAGGGCATGAGGCAAAAATAGAGAGAGAAAAACTCAACTCTTGGGTAGTCAATAAGTTACAAAATAGTACACCCTAACGGCCAGTTATGAAAATCGACCCAAAGAGCCGACCTGTGCAAATTACAGTAGCTCTGATGATTGTACTTCCCACAGTCTATCTCGGTCTAGGATATGTAATCGCATCCCAAGCAATAGCCGCAAAACCCGGTTGCTATGTTTGGGAGGACAATCACCCAGATTCGTGGACTTCTTTCGATGATTGGGAATCTTTTGGAACCGGAGAAGTTGCAGAAAAGAGAGTAGCCATTAGGCAAAACTTCGATGCTAGTCCGTACCAAATGGACTCCTATGAAAATGCAAGCTTCCCACCCAGAGGAGGCGACCAGTCGATTACCCTCAGGGGATGGTATGTCGAAGTCGATCCGGAAGCACCAGTAGTTATTCTGACCCACGGAATGCCCTCTAATGGGAATTGCAAACCAGAAATGTTACTGATGCAAGCCTTCCTTGCGGAGGGAGGCATCAATTCGCTTTCCTTTAGTTTGAGGAATTACGGTTACAGCGACCAAGTCAGTGACTATATTGCAGTAGGACAGGTTGAGTATGTCGATATTCTTGGAGCGTATGATTGGCTAATTGATTCCAAAGGATACCAAGCAGGAGAAGTAGGATTGGTCGGAATCTCGCTTGGAGGAACAGCAGCCTTTGCCTTTGAGGACGAGCCAGGCATTGCAGCGATGTGGCTCGATAGCGCAGTTCTGGACTTCCCGCTCGTTGTTCGAAACGAACTGGGTAGAATGGGCTTCCCTGCCTTCCTTGGAGGGGCAGCAATCACAGTTGGAGGTTGGATGGCAGGAACCGATCTCGATGGACGAAACCCAATCCATGCAGCCGATGCCGCAGGAGACCGTCCGGTTTTCCTCACACACGGACTCGAAGATACCAGAGTGTCTGTTGAACACTCAGAACGATTTGAGGAGAGGATGATTGAGAATGGCGGCGATGTCGAAACTTGGTATGTCGAAGACAGGGCACACGTCGATGCGATGTGGAGCGATTCGGAAGAATACGAAAACCGTCTCACTTCATTTTTCCATGATGCATTTGGTATGAATAGCAGTTAATGACGGCACTATCTTTTTTCGTGGATATACACAGAGTAAAGCGTGGTAATAGAAATTCTCGGAGCAATCGCCGCCGATGCTGCGGGAGATTCGATGCACAAAAACATGGAAAAAAAGAAACTCGAAGATGCCAAAGACAATCCAGAAGAACATGCAAGAGTCTTGGAAGAAATCGAAAAAAGAAAGGAAAGAAACAACAAGATGGTTCTTTTCCTGGTCGGCTTATTTTTGCTTATTTTGTTTTTTCAGTCAAGTCCAGCCCTAGGCATGTTATTCATCACCTTGATTATGTATCTATGGCCAAAAACAACAGGGGAAAAATCTGACACTATACCGGATTCTAAAACAAGCTCTGGAACAATCTCTCCATCAGAACGCCAAGCACTAATGTCAAGAAAGTGTTCAGTACCTGGATGTAACACAGGAAATTTTCGAATGACAGATTATTGTCATAAACATCAGGACTGCATTCAATCAAATCAAGAACCAGAAACTGAGGAAGAAGAAAACTGGTGGGAAGACGGCAATTAGTGGCGCCCCGACCGGGATTTGAACCCGGGTCGAAGCCTCGACAGGGCTTCATGATAGGCCACTACACCATCGGGGCAGGAATCGGCACGACTACCGTTGTCTATTTCAATCGCTCGCGTGGGGCGGGTGTTGATATTTCCACAAATTGGTATTAGTTATGGAAGAAAAAACGGGGCATTGTTCATCACCCTTCTTCTGCCGCTATTCTGTATGAGTAAGGGCCGCCCTGTCATCGATGTAATCGACAACGGCGGCCAATGGACACATCGAGAATGGCGTATGTTACGCTACATGGGGGTGGATACCCAAATTCTCGCCAACGACACACCGGTCTCTGAACTTCGAAAATTAGACGGTTTGGTTCTTTCTGGCGGCGCCGCCCGTGTTGGATTAACTGGGGAGTTAGGAAATTGTGCGGCTTATCTGGAGCTAGAGGTTCCAATCTTAGGAATCTGTGCCGGTCACCAATTCATGGCCGGTCATTATGGTGGCCGAGCCGCTGAAGCCTCTGCGCCTGAGTTTGGTGCAGCAACAATCAATCTTATCGATGGCGGAGGGCCACTATTCGACGGAACTCCGGAATCTCAGACCGTTTGGGAGAGTCACAACGACGAGGTTGTAGAATTGCCCGAAGGCTTCCGAATTACAGCTAGTAGCGAGTCCTGCGAAATTCAGGCTATGGAAAACTCAACATTGGACAGATTCGGACTTCAATTCCATCCAGAAGTGAATGACTCCGAGTATGGAGCAAAGATATTCGAGAACTTCGTAGATATCTGTCGTAGGGCCCTTTAGGGCTCGATTTACTGATGAGCAGATTGAAGAAGGGCTGTTTGGTCGCTGGCCCGATGGCGAACAGGCTAACGCTCTACAAGTGCCGCTCCTGCAACCGCACAGATAGGAAGGAGTACGATCCAGACGGTAACGTATCCTGCAATCACTGCAACTCCCCAATGGACTCTCTAGAACCACGATACAAGTGTGTTCGTTGTGGACACATTGAGTGGATAGAAGTAGGAACAGTCGGTAAGTCCTGCCACAAGTGTGGCTACCGAATTTTCGTCAAGACGCGAAAGGAAGGAACCGACCGCGGCTACAAGATTTTGAAAGCACGCTGAATACATATTCTTCCTGTGGAAGTAATGGCGCGGAGTTCAAGACCCGCCTAATTCACGCTGATACGTGGCGAGTTGGCTGAGTACACACGCTCCGCGCACTTTCGATGACTTAGCGGTCCCGACAAGCGTCCGCGAATCTCTGAGAAGCGCCAGTTTGTCCTCAGAACCCCCTCACTTCCTAATTACAGGGCCAGCAGGGGTTGGAAAAACAGCCTCTTGGCGATTGGTAGCGCGCCAGATGCTAGGCCCTGGGTGGAAATCTACCACACATATCTTGCAAGCCCGAGATTTAATGCGAACCCGTGGTGCAATGGCTAAGTTTGAGGAATTCCTTAGGCCAAGTGGAGCAGGTTCCACTGATACATTGGCCGGTCGTATGAGCCTAGACGCCTACGACCGCGGGATTATTTCAGCCTCAGAAGGAGACGTAGCACCGGCTGGAGCCGAATTAGAAATCGAGCCGGGTAGAATTCCTGTTAGCCGATTATTGGTGATTGAAGACGCCGACCATCTTGGAGGAATTAGACAAGCATACCTTCGCCGAATGATGGAAACAGTAGGAGTAGCTAGTAGATTCATCCTTGTCGCTAGAGCTCCTTCGCGCCTTATCGACGCAATCCGTTCTAGAACCCAAATGATTCGCATCCCTTCCACGGAAAGAGAGATCGTAATCGAAACAATGCAATCAATTGCCAAATCAGAAAAATTCTCTGTAGATGAAGGCGTACTAGGCGATTTGGCCTATGTGGCAGAGGGAAATTTACGAAAAGCCCTCTTCACATTAGAGATGCTAAACGCACGGGATCTAACAGCAAACCGGTCCGCAGTACATCGTTTGGTTCAGGCAACAACATTGCAAGCGGGAAGGCATCTTCTGGAACTTGCACTACGCGGCCGAGTTGTTGAATGGAGATGGGAGAATGTTAGAGGACGCCGTTCCAAGGTTTTGGGCGGCGCAATAGCGGAGATTGATCGCTTGATGAACGACCATGGATTGGACGCTGACGATATTATTTCTCAACTCCATGATGTCCTCGTCGGCCGCCGACTTTCACTTCCCGACGAACTCCGCTCAGAGTTACTTTCTGCATTGGCGGTTTGTGACACTCAGATTCGTAGTACAATGCACGCTAGAATCCCCTTCGAGAATTTCCTACACAAGGCAGCAACGTCTGGTAGAAAGCACGGCCTCGCTTTCGGTTAATGGCGGGCGCGGCAGGATTCGAACCCGCGGTCCCTGGCTTAGGAGGCCAGTGCATTATCCAGGCTATGCTACACGCCCATGCCGCCGACCGCATCCCCCTCAAGAAATCTAAGGGTCTCAAAATCACGACCTTGACCCCAAAATCGAGCCGAGAGAATCAAGCCATGTTCGGTGTCGGACATACATGGAGAGTGAGCGCAGCCTCCCAACTCCTTATGCAAAGGAGAGCGACCGTCAGGTGCAACAAGAGCAAGCACTGAGCCTTAGAGTTAAGGCTAGGGACGCAGGTAGGAGGTTCTGGACAAGGATTGCCACAAGTAGGCCCCAACCACAGTTGCGTACCTTATTATCTCTGACAGCCCCAATTACGACTGCTCTGCTGCTTATTCGATGGGAATATGCTTCATTTCCACTAGCAATCGCGCTTCATGTTGCACTAAGTCTTAGCCTAATCCCTGCCTTATTCGCCGCAACTTTCGCTCGAATGTCTGCTAGAGATAGGCTGCGCTTACGGGCAGTAGGATTCCGCTCAATGAATTCCTATCCGGGCGTTGAACGTATCCTAAACACACTGGATGAGAGAAGAATCAGAGAGAGAGTAAGAGTTTCTTGTAGCATTCTTGCAACTGTCGCACTCGCTTCCCTATGGAATCTAGATGCAGGCCAGACTCTAAGCTCGTTAGTTTTGGGAGCCTGTATCGCACTCTCGGTAATTTCGGCTTTCAATACTCAACAACTTGAGACATCAATTCCAATGCGTTCGAATTCATTCCCTCTTCTGTCTTTGCACGCTCCAACACTACACGATAGTACGCTTGATCGAGTATTGTCAGATCTTGTAGTTGCGCATCTAGATCCCGAAACGGCTAGTCATTGGGATATTTGGATAAATTCTCTATTTGATGATGTTCGAAGCGACCAAACTCCAGAATCAGCGGTTGAACACCTACTTGAAGCAATCCATTTGGAACACCTAGGTTTGCTCGATGAAGAGGGCCTACTAAGTGAAACACGCAGAGTCTTCAAGGTCTCAGCAGTCGATGGGCTTTTCTCATCATCTTCCAAGTTCAACATGATAACTCTCAGGCGACTCCTTGCCCACACTAGGGCTTGGCAACCCGGTCTTTTCCGACTAACTGACAGATTACAAGATTCAGTCATTAGAGGCGACCCGAGCCTCACCGAGGAATCTTGGAGACTAGATCTTGACTTACCTCCTCGGTGTGGACAGGGTCAAGGAAATCTGTTCGTCATGATACACAACCACTCAGGCAAGAACCAGTCAATTGAGGTCGACATACTAGCTGCCGAAGGAGAGCCCGAACTTCAGACACTCCGAGTCTTTGCCAAAGCCTCGGCTCAACCCAATTCACCAGTACCTCTAGGCGACCAAAGAGGCGAATTAACCAAATCCTTTGGTCGCCTTCTTGCCGACTCAACAGTACTCTGGATAGGCTTGGCGTGGCCCGACTCCATATCCGGGCCACACCCTGTACAAGTCACATTGAGAAATGAGGAAGGAGAGACGATCGAATCAACTGTAGTAACCACCATACTTTCATCTGGAGTTCAGGCAGAAAGTATGGGTCATAGAATGGCAGATGCTGCATCCGAGGTACGAAGAATCGCCCTCGCCCTTGCAGATTAAGGGCAATTTTCGGGGCGAAGCCCCGAGCGTCATCTTCATGTCGCAAACACGATTCGCCCAAGACGAGAACCATGGAGTCTTGGAATCTAGTCATCGTCGGCTCGGGCCCTGCCGCGCTAAGAGCCGCCATTGCCGCAGCCGATGCTGGAACAACACCTCTGCTCTTAGAATCCTCAGGAATTGGCGCAGGAACGGCGGGCACGGATCTAGCCGGACTTGCAGTATCCATAGACGAAGTAAGCTCATCCGGACATCGTGATGACACAATTTCTGCCGGTGGCGAATCCACCGACAAGGTCGCAGCCGCAAGGGTATGTGGAGAATCTCTCAGCGTTCTTGCAGAATTGGAAAGGTGGGGATTGGTTCTCCGCCGCAGAGAAGGAGGACTGCCTCATGCGGCTCAGCTTGCAGGACACAGCATGCCGAGAATGACCGGCTGTGGGGATGCGACGGGACGAAACATCACCCGTATTCTAGAAGAACAGGCGATGAAGAGAGGGGTTGTTCGCCGTTCCGATATCCAAGTCATGTCGTTGGTAATGGACGGAAAGCAAGTCAGAGGTCTAACCGCTTATGATTCAAACTCTGGCCAAGTCATTGGGATTCAAGCCAAGGCTGTAGTTCTAGCTACTACTGGCCATCAAGGAGTTTGGTCAAGCCCATCAGACGGAGCAGGATTGGGCTCTGCTCTGATCGCCGGAGCCGGGCTTTCCCTCTCCGGAATGGCAAACAACCCAACACACCCACTGACAGTAAGGGGAACAGACCTCAAGATAACACTCGATGTTTTAGGCTCAGGAGGCAGAGTCAGAAAATCCAACGGCGAGGACGTTGACCCGAGCGAAGTCGGCGAAGATGATTGCATTCTAGATTTGAGAGGCTTGGAATCTGACGCTCAGGCCTGGTTCTCCAATACACGAAATAGAGTCAAGGACAGAACAGGCCTAGATATATCTCGTGAGGTTATTCCAATCACAACGAGCATTGCAACAACTACGGGAGGCGCTCCTGTAGACGAGCATGGCCGAGTAACCTTCTCCAAAGGCAAAAAGTGGGCAACCGGCCTCTATGCAGCGGGGCGCTCTGCGCACAATGGAATGCACGGAGAAGGGATGCTTCCGGGCAATCAAATGCTTGATGATTTAGTAGGCGGAAACCAAGCTGGAAGCCACGCCGGAACCTGGGCCAAAGAAGCAGCATTTGGCGGTTCAAATTTAGTTGAGAAAGCAGTTGAAAAATCCTCGAAGAAGTTGGAATCTCTAATATCTGGCAATGGGGCTTCTGTGGGCCAAGTCTCTGCAACTTTAGCCTCAGTAATGTCTTCTTGCACGAACGGATCTAGAGACGAATCTTCTCTCAAAGCAGCCGCCGATGCAGTTGCAGATATGAAGAAAAACGGAATCAAAGTAACCGACCAATCAAGCGTGATGAACACCGAGATGTGCTCGGCGCTGAAACTTCAGGGAATGCTAACGTTGGCAGAGCAGATTACAAAATCTTGAGGACTTACAATGAGTGAAGAACCAACAATCTTCACCCGAATCATCAACGGCGAATTACCCTGCCACAAGGTGTATGAGGACGAACTCATCATCGCGTTTCTAGACATTCAACCTCTAACAAGAGGACATACATTGGTTATTCCAAAGGAACCAGCACCTTCCATGGATCAATTGAGTTTAGATTCCGCAGCAGCTCTTGGCAGAGCTTTACCGATATTAAGCAGAGCAGTACTTGAGGCGACTGGAGCCACAGCGTACAACTTAATCCAAAACAACGGACATGAGGCAGGGATGTCAATCGCCCACGTTCATATTCACATCATACCACGATATCCAGACTCAACTCACTCTTTCCTTTGGGAATATGGAAATATAGACCATGACGACGCAAAAACTCTCGCTGAAAGCATATCAGAGGCCACAGAGTAGAATCGGTGTATTCTCAACCCCTTGCATCCTCCGAAGCCCCGTGTCGGACTCAGAAGGCGCGCCTGAGATACTCCCTGAGTTGTCAGAAAGCGCGACTAGATTGAAGCGAGATAAACTGACTCGAGTCCCATACAATCACGATGGAAAGCATCCTGGAAAGAGATGGGCTCAACTAGCACTAGATTTGATGTTTGAATTGGGAAATAAGGCAATTTTCAGAAGATATGACGCCGATCCAACCCCTCCTGCAGATGGAGGAGTGATCTATGTTGCAACCCACATCAATGGTCTAATTGACCCCATGGTAATTGTTCGGGCACAAAATAAGCGAGTAATTTCACTTGGTCGTCATGATTTGACCACCCGCCCTGTAATCGGATGGTGGTCGAGAAGATTTGGGACGCAACCGGTTCTCCGTCGAGCAGAAGTAGAGGCCGGAGTTGTAGATGCCGATTTTGCCAGATACATCAACGATAGAGGTATGTTGACAGTAGCCTCTTGTCTAGCAACAGGACATTCGGCAGTTGTGATGCCAGAGGGCAAATCGCACCAAGACAGCAAACTCCATGCACTACGAACAGGATCTTCACGCGCTGCTCTTGCTTCTGCTGCTATTGCAGACGAGAAGGACTTACCTGCCCCAGTATTCCAAACCGTTGGTTTACATTGGCGAACTCATCATTGGCTTCGCACCGACAATTA
>JAZAAK010000002.1:0-7455 GCA_036138175.1 Thermoplasmatota archaeon
TGTATGTACAATAAATTGTCAATTTTGTTCTTTCTATCGTCCCCCAGGGCATGAAGAGACTTACACTCAATCAGTAGACCAAATTAGTGCTAGATTTGCCGAGTTAGAAAATATCGGTGGCACACGCGTTTTAATGCAAGGCGGGGTCAACCCTGATTTACCTATGGAGTGGTACACGAATTTGATTAGCCAATTAAGGGAAAGGCATCCAACTATCGCTTTGGATTGTTTTTCCCCTATCGAGATTGAAGGGATCGCAGAAGTTTGTCAAACCTCTACCAAAGAGGTGCTAGAACAATTGAAGGATGCAGGAATGCATGGCTTGCCAGGCGGTGGAGCAGAAATGCTGGTTGATGATGTACGCCTAGACATCTCTCCAAAGAAAGGTAGCTCGGAAAATTGGCTAACAGTTATGGAAGAAGCACAACATCTTGGTCTAACAACATCTGCAACGAATGTCATTGGTTTTGGTGAGAATAATACACACCGTGTTCAACATATGGAAAGGATAAGAAGACTACAAGACCGAAGTGTGGCAGATGGATTGATTGGATTTACATCATTCATAGCATGGCCTGTTCAATTAGAAAACAATACATTTGGTAAAAGGAATAAGGGTCAAAATAGAATTCAATTAGGGGCTGGTGCTTATGAATATCTTCGTCATGTCGCTATTGCTCGATTATTTTTCGATAACATTACCCACATTCAAGCATCTTGGCCTACAATGGGGATGGGTATAGCTCAACTAGCCCTATTAGCGGGAGCAAATGATGTGGGCTCTACAATGATGGAGGAAAATGTCGTTTCTGCTTCCGGCACCACAAAGACTCTGGCAGGAGAAGATGAATTACAGAGGGTAATTTCGCGTGCAGGATTCATACCACAAAAACGAGATTCGGATTACAACCATATCGAAACTAAAATTCTTACCGAGAGTAATTTAGCCAGCCCTCCGCCCCTACAACCTGTTTGATTATTCCTTAGAATCTTCAGACCTGGCTGCCCTAAGTGGTAGATTATCAATCTCTATTTTGTTATCAGTTTGAGGCATAATAATCGGACTGACCCACCTTAACCTCATACCTTGCCAAATTACGTGCAAATGAATCTCCCAATGTAATGCAATCACCGAGGAATAAATTGTCCCGGGCCATCTTTCTTCGGGCCCATTCAATCTGATAGGTAATTCATTGCTTGTTTCCAAAGCCCCTCTCGATCTTACCCTCATCGGTTCCAATAGCAGGATTCGAGAATAATCAACCGCTAGAGGTGTTGATTCTCCTACCCCGGTCCCATGTTCTTCTCCCCCAGTCAATCTCTTTTCTGGTAAAGCGGTTGACATACCTGGAGGGGGTTGAGTACCCTCTGGTCGATTTGATGTCGTTAGCATGGTTTTTCTTTCAGGAACAGCGACTCCAGCTTGTATTCTAGCTGCAGAATATTGCACCTCTTTAGGTAAATTCATTTGTGCAATTTCCACCCACCCATTGCCAATCGATAATTCTAATTCGGGGTCACCCAATGGAGAATTAATGTAGGTATTTTGTCTATTAATATCTCTAGAATTAGCGTAAATTCTGATGATTATTGGCAATACAAATATTGGAAATGTGATAAATAATAATTTTGGATAATCCAGTGGTCCTATTCGATAAGATCCTTGAGTTAGCCATGATAGTAATGGCACATCTCCTAAAGCCGGGGCTATAGCGTGTAGAAACAGCGAGAAAATTAACAAAATTACTGTTGGGGCGATAAATTTCCTAGCAACTGCATGTAATGGATCAGGCTCAATGTACCAGCCATTTCTTGTTCTCATGAGGAATGGTAATGTCGCAGTAGTTGTGACTGATTGAATTCTTGGTAGATTGAGATCTTTTTCTGTTAGTTCCCTCCATTCTACCAACCATCCAGATTCAGTACCAATTTTGAAGGGAGTTGGGGGTTGGGAATTTGATTCCAGAATTACTTCTGTGATGGGTATTGATTCTGGGTCTATATTCGTATGATCAAATGGTGGGTATCTTATTCTTTGGACGGATTCCAATTTTTCACCCCCATATTAATGCAGCAGCTGCTTTCGAAGCCAGACGACGGAATTCCGGGACATCTTTCAACATCTTGATACCCAGTGGGATTGGATTATCTATATCTCCTAGTTGATTGATTAAATCAATCACCTCTGGTTGCGACCAAACTGAAAATAATTCATCCAGTTCTTCATCCGTTGATTCTGTTAAAAATACGTTTCTCAATGCTCTAGACTTGTTTTGATTCCGCCTAAGTGTAGATATTGTATCATTCAAATTCTTCACAGTGGTTGGGGTGAAATCATTGGTTGAGATGGCTTCTACTAATTTCGGGAGCATTAAATCAACTTGTTCGAAGCCTTTTCCTATTCCGCCCCCGGTGGTAGGTTTGCAGAGACCTGCCGCATCTCCGAATACCGCTACGCGGTCAATCACAGGTTTGTGGATCAAGCCAGAAGGTACAGGTCCACAATACCTACCAACCTCTTTACAATTGGAGAATCTCCCTTTCCATTGTGAAGATTTCATTAAAACCTGCAATAAATCCTCACAGGATTCCTCACCTAATTTGTTCGATAAAGACCAGTTTCCAATCCTTGTTGTATTACCTGAAGGAATTGCCCAAGCGAAAAATCCAGGAGCGAATTCATCACCTGTAAAGAGGTCGAGCCGTCCTTCTTCTCCTGGATATCCGGTCACTTCAATCTGGAATCCAACCAACAATTCTTTCGGCCGGCCCATTTTGAAAGTCCTACGCACCCAGGAATGAGCACCGTCTGCTCCACAAAGCATACGGCATTGGAATTGTTTAATTTCGCCATTTATGTCTAATGAAATCTCCACTCCAGAGTTCGTAACATTAGCGCTAACTGGCTTTGATGACAACAATAAATCGGCCCCCGAATCAAGGCTTAGTTGGACCACTCTTTCATCAAACAATTTTCGACAAACCGACCAAGTTCTGGTTGTATTTGGGTCTCCGATTACAATTTCTGTACCCGATGGGCTGTACATCCTAGCGCCCCAAATCCTTGTCAATACTGTATCATATGCCCCAATCCTATCCATCGCTGATGGATTTACCATTCCAGCACATTGGAAAGGCCTCCCAATCTCAGCGTGTTCTTCGACAAGGAGAACATTCAAGCCCTTCTCTGTTAACTTCCAGGCGAGATATCCGCCTACAGGGCCGGCACCAATTACAATAACATCGTAAATATCTCTAATCAAGTGCTACCCCCCTAGTCTAGGGCCCCAGGTAGTATTGGCGCATAGAACAAAAGATATCATTTCTTTTGTTGACGCTTTCGTGATTGAATCATCTTTTTCATCGTACCAATTAAGCCACTCGCTTCATTTTTGGTAATTTCATCTATAGTGGTTACTTCGCCAATAGCCATTGCATCCTCAATACTAATTTCTAAATTTTCAGACATTGATTTGATTGTCGCAACCTGCTTTTCTGTAGCTGGAGAATCTTTGTCGATACCAATCAATTTATTGATCAACGAACTTGCAGTTCCGTCTCTACCTCCTGTTAATTCATCCAAATCATTGTGACCGAGTTCCGTTAGTATTGGTTCCAAATCAACAGAATTTTTGTCGACCAATCTGATGATTAGTGCCATTTGTTTTTCACTAGGTGGAATGTCTCCATCGCTGGAGTTGTTGAGTTCTTCAATTATCCTTCTTGCATCTTCTCCGGTGAGTTCATCGATGTTTTTGTCTTTGAAAAATTCTGATTTTGAGTCATCTGACATTCTAGAGGTTCTATTAATGATGAAATTAAGTTGCTTAACTGTGGGTTTTTGTTTTCTTAACTCTAATGCGATATTATGCATGGTTCTAAAGTCTGTGACGAATTTATGCCAAACTATGGCACCACTGGTGTCTCCATCTTCTACCTTATCTAAATTAGATTCCATTAATGATGTGAATCTCGGGGTGAATAAACCCTCAGATATAGTTCCAGACGAGTTCTCATCCGACCCATAAAATGGCACCACCTCAATCCATAACAATCTACCCTTATCTGTTGGAATGAGGGATGAACCATCCTTGTCAACATAGCCTCTATCTACTAGTTTACCAACTGTAGTCAGATATGTTGACGGCCTACCTATATCTGCTTTCTTCATTTCTTGAATTATCGAACTTTCTGTAAATCTCCTAGGTGGTTTGGTTTCGTCAGACGTCAACAATGGGTTTTCCTCAGTCGAAGTAAATCCCCAAGTTGTTCCTACTTCGAAACCAACCCCTGGCGGTTCAGTTTTAACGTCTTTATCTGCGGAATAGACAGCTTCCCATCCCGCATGAATTCGCCATGAACTGGTTCCATACAATTGCAATTCAAGGTTTGAGGCCTTTGCAACTAAATCCCTTCTTTCTCGAACGGAATCGGACATCTGACTTGCAGCAAATCTACCCCAAATCAATCTGTATAACGATTGTTGATCCGCATCAACATCTGTTAATGTCTTGACTTCAGGTTGTGTCGGCCTAATGGCTTCGTGAGCATCCTGTACATTGCTTGCGCCCTTTTTCGCATCCGGTCCTAGCGCCCCAGGACCTAGGTGGTTAGAGCCGTATTCCTTTTCAATCAAGGATCGAATTCTATCTCTTGCCGCTTTACTTGTACGTGTAGAGTCAGTTCGGATGTAAGTTATGTGTCCAGATTGATACAATGCTGTAGCGACTCGATTAGTTCTACCAATAGACCAACCCATCCTTCCATTGGCGGCTCTTAACATAGATTCTGTCGTAAACGAAGGTTGAGGTTTCCTGTTGGTCTTACCTTCCTTGACGGATTCTAAAACCAATCCATCGGAATCGCGAATTTTTCCCATTGCGCTTTCGGCTAATTCTCCATCGAAGGTTCTGTCTGGGTGATGTTTTCCATCATCGTCTTTCCAAGCACCTTCGTCATCTTTCTCATGAAATCTAACTTTGAATGAAACACCATTCGAATCTACCTTAATTGAATGATATGGAATAGGAACATGTGCATCTCTTTCAAGTTCTCTTTCGACAATGAATCCAAGTGTGGGAGTTTGAACACGCCCCATTGAGGCTAAGTTCCAGGATCGACTAAATCTTGAGCAGCGAAAACCTACTAACCTGTCCATGAATCTTCTGACTTTGGCGGCATCGACAAGATCCATGTCGATATCTCTGGGTGATTCTATTGCTTCCTGCACTGCAGAATTAGTAATTTCATTGAATGAAACACGATAGATTGAATCATAATCACTGAAGATTTCTTTCAATCTCCATGCAATAAATTCCCCTTCTCTATCTGGGTCGGTTGCGATGTAGATTTCTTCTACTGAATTCGTTTGTGCTTTTTTTCTTAATTTGGATATAATTTTCTCGGCTCTATCCGTGTAGCTCCAAGGCGGATTCGGTAATTCACCTTCCTTAGAAGACCACATTGCTTTGTTATCTTGCTTTGTGCCTCCTCGGGTTGGTAAGTCTTGTACATGGCCATTACAGGCATCCACAATCCAACCCTTTCCAAGATATTTCTTGATAGTGCGGGCCTTTGCCCCTGATTCCAAAATCATGAACTTCAATTAATCACACTCGAATTTCCAGTCCGCCATCTGACATTGGCGTACCACGTTTCGCGGTGGCAACATGAACCCTGTATAAACGTGAGTAGGGTTAGAGCGATGCAAGGCGCGCGCCTACGCGTGCATGTGACGCACGCGCAGGCGCGCGCACACGAGAAAACTCAAGATACTGGGCGGAATGTATTCTCAAAAATACAATTTTCTGATAGACAATTCATCCCATGGAGTTTCGGCATCAGAGCCACCACAACCTGCACAGGCGGGGTATCCTGCTGATGCCATTGCAATAACCTCCTCAATCAAAATATCAAATCCAATTTGCAAATCTAATGGTACCCATACCTCGGAATCTACAGGAGCATCTATGCCTATCCTGCCCCCAGATTCACCAATGTTAGTAACGGTGATATTGTCTAAATCATGGTGTTTAAACTCAATGCCAAAATACAAACTTGGAGATAAATCTGAGATTCTTATACCCAAGTTTTCATCTCTTTCAATATGACTAGGTAGAGAGAATATTACCCCTCTTGACCTAAGGATTCTCCGTGCAAGTTCCCGTAGGGAGCGAGTGCACAAATCTGCATCCATGCAACCCGTACTACCCACAAGCCTTGAAGGATGCCTCATCAGCCGGCTGTAGGATGGGTTTGCCATATCGCTTTCTGGTCCGCCCTACTTTACACTTTATTGACTCTGAAAAAGCCCATAATCTAAGTGTAAATACACTTACCAAATTTGCAGAAAATCGACCCGCGCAAAAAATACTCGCCTCAATTTATGGTACACCAAATATTCCCATAACAGTTTTCGGTAGGTTGTTTAGACACCCTCTCGGGTTGGCTGCTGGGTTTGATAAATCGGCTCAAGCGATAGGTGCTTGGCCTGCTCTCGGTTTTTCCTGGGTTGAATATGGGGGGGTAACTCGCTATCCTCAAGATGGTAATCCAAAACCTAGAATGTTCCGCTCCAATCGGGACAACGCTTTGATTAATCGAATGGGGTTCAATAATCCTGGAGCCCAACAGATTCGAGATACTCTAACTAAGAGGCAAATATCTGGAAAATGGCCAAATGTCCCTATCGCGGCAAATATTGGGCGTTCAAAGAAAGTTAACAATGAGCGAGCCCCAGATGATTATGCTGAAACATTTGGATTATTATATGATCATGCAGACATATTTGTGCTCAATGTTTCTTCGCCAAATACTCCTGGTCTGCGAGAATTACAGGAAGATGATCATATCCGTGATGTGGTAAAGGCATGCACATCACTTCGAGAAAAAAGAGGAGGCTCTAAACCTATCCTACTGAAATTTGCTCCCGATTTATCTAGAGACGACCTTCTATCCTGTGCAGGGGCAGCACTTTCTGCTGGCATTGATGGATTTATTGCTACGAATACAACAATTAGTAGGCCAGCTCCAAAAACCACTAGTTCAAGGCAATTTTTTGCTGAACAAGGTGGACTTTCAGGCAAACCGCTTCACGATAAATCAATACAGATGATTGGAGATTTGTATGATAGCATTGGGGGTAAAGTTCCAATCGTCGGTTGTGGAGGAATTGATTCTGGAAATTCTGCTTGGAACGCGATTACTAATGGTTCATCTTTATTACAACTGTATTCTGCTATGGTTTTCCAAGGCCCCTCTGTTGTAAAGAGGGTCACGAAAGGATTGAAAGCCAAAATGGAAAACCAGGGATTTGCTGATTTACAGGAAGCAGTCGGATATACTAGAGCATAAGTTACTCTATCAGCTGAGAGTAAGGCTATTCAATACCCTACTGGACGAATTATTGTGAACACAACACCCAGCTCCCGACTGTTGTTTGTCGTAGAAATTATG
>JAZAAK010000003.1:0-4793 GCA_036138175.1 Thermoplasmatota archaeon
GGGTGCTCGGGCCATGGAATGACCATCATCTCCTCCATGGTCCTCAACTTCCCACTCCAAGACCTCTCCATTCATTGACTCGGTTCTAACCTTCATCCAAGTAAATTCAGGAATTTTATGATCATAACTCCATTCCCAAATTAATTCCTCTTCATTCAACCCCCCTGATTCTTTTTCGTCGATAAATTTCTGGATATGGCCTGGCCATCGAACGGTAAATTCGGACATTTCTACTGCTGGAATTGATTTCAGGACAGAACGTAATCCATCCGTAAGAAAGGCCTCCATTTCGCCATGTTCTCCAGTATCGACCATATGGCGTTGAGTTAAGGCAGGGAGAGTAACCTCTTCTCCCTGACGAATTACCCTCGCGGGCCTAGTATATTCTGCAATTACATCAATAGGGGAAAATGGAGCCATATACTTCCATTCACCATATGGTCCGGTAGGGTTGCCACCTACCCAAATTTCAGCTTTCTCCAAAGGTCCAAATTTTCTATCTGCATAGGCTAGCAACATATTGGATAAACCAGGTGCTATACCTACATCCCAAAGGATTCTGGCACCGTAATCTTGGGCCTTTTGATTATCCCTATCCGGTGTATGTTTGCTGAAACTTAAATCTACCACGCGATATCGACTTTCAGCGAGATTGGTTGTTGCCATATGTCCTATATCGCCCGGTAGCATATTCACAACTATGTCAACTTGGCCATTTCTGCTCATTGACATCAAATTGTCCAATACGTCTCCTGTATGCACAGTAATGCCATCAACCCCCATGACTCTATGCGGTTGAATATCATAGGCGTGAACGTCGTGTCCAAGTGTTGCTAGACGTTTTGCAACCCACGCACCAACTAATCCTGTTCCCAAACAATGCACGACGGCCATAATTACCCCAGGCCGGTTTAGTTCTTGACTGATTGCAGTTGAGTGTTTGTTCCATTATTGGGGCGATTAGTTGATTGAGGAGTGTATTCTCGTATGGGTGTGGGAAACGCCGGTCGCATCGATCCTTGGTCCTCGGAGCAATCTACAGATTATGCTCGGATACGTGACCAATTCGGCTTAGAGAGTCTAGATCTAACTCAAGTTCCTAATCCAAGTATGCTACACCGTAGGGGGATTATTTTCGCACATAGAGATCTCGATGTTGTCACTGGATGCATGGAGCGTTCGGACCCGTTTGGTGTATTGACAGGTCTCATGCCCAGTGGCAGGATGCACCTAGGTCATTCAATGGTTATCGAGCAAGTTAGATGGTTTCAGGAACAAGGTGCTGATATCACTGTAACAGTAGCCGACCTTGAAGCATTAGCTACTAGAGGAACCAGCCTTGAAGAAGGCAGAAAAACCGCTCTAAAGGAATATGTCCACAATTACGCTGCACTCGGTCTTGACCCAAAAACTACCAATGTGTATTTTCAAAGTGGTAGACCCGAAGTTCAGAGACTTGCATTTTCTTTGGGGAGGAGAACAAATCTTTCTGAATTTGAAGCGATTTATGGATTCAAAGGTGACACTAATCTAGCCCATGTGCAAGCACCTTTGGTTCAGGTTGGAGATATTATTCACCCACAATTGGAAGAATTTGGAGGATTGCGACCTATCGTAGTGCCAGTTGGAGTTGACCAAGACCCTCATTTGCGACTGACTAGGGGTATTGCAGGGAAAACCCATTGGTTTAACGTAAAACCGAGAAAATCCGGAGGTTTGACGGTTTCTCTCTCAGTTCAAGATAGTAACTCAGAAGCCTTCGGAGTATCGCCAAATGGTAGGGTGGATAGACAGGCAAGGGAGTCAATTTTCGATAGACTAAAAGGGTCATTAGCCCCAATGGGTTACTCTGATTTAATTTCAAATCCAAAACATGGAACATTGGACATTCCTGGCGCAAATACCTCCGATATAGCTCAGGTCCGAATGTGTGTACTTCGACTCGAACGTGAGATGGGTGGGATGGGGCTAATGCCTCCAAGTTCTACTTACCACCGGTTTGCAATAGGGCTGACTGGAGATAAGATGTCATCCTCTAAGCCACAAACTACAATTTTCATGGACGATACTCATGATGAGATGAGCAAGAAGGTAAAGCGGGCATTTAGTGGGGGTCAACCAACTGTAGATGAACATCGAAGACTCGGTGGCGATTGTTCCAAGGATGTAGCATTCCAATATTTACAGTTCTTCTTTGAAGAGGACGACTCTGAATTAAAAAGGATTGCCAGAGAATACGAATCTGGAAAACTATTGGCTGGAGAAATGAAGCAGATTTGTATCGATAGAGCAAGCGAATGGCTTTCTGAATTAGCCGATAAGAGAGATATGTGGGAAGGACGTCTTGAGGAATTCCTAGCGCCTGACGCAAAATAAGCGACTATTCTTCAAAGTCGCTTGAATCGAAAATGGGTATCTGAGGGCCTGTTGCTAAGGCTAAGATTTCCTCTTCGGACAACTCTGTTGATGTAGCCGATTCATGCAAGATTTGAGAATGACCATTCGGATCTAATAACAATAATTCAACAGGCTCTTCCCCCATCTTGACTCTTGATATTCTATCAATTAATTCTTGACAGGATTCAACTTTTTCTTTTCCTTCTTCACCATCTCGTATTGCACCACGTTGTATCATTGAGATAGCATCGGAAAACCGATTTAGCACTCCTTCTACATTGGAAATATACCCTGTTGCATTGTCACCGGGTTCTACTTCCAAGCCCAATTCCACAATTCTCACTGTGCATGATGAGGATCTAACCACTCTGGTAGTCATCAACTCTGAATTGTCGATAACCAGTGACCAGACACTTGGCTTTTTTCCTTCCGAGGGTATAAAATCAGTGTGCCTCCAACCGCACTCATTGCAAATGATTGTCATCTCTGTGTGTTCGCCAAAGTATGGTATTTCTGAGGTGTGAACGTTGAGAATTAATCCATTCTGTGAATTACAAATTGGACAAGGATATTCAAGAGAGCTTTCCAAATTCACACCTCAGTAAGCAGTATTTTGCTCCTCGGATATAGCAAATGTTGATGGTAAGAGTAACAATCTTGAGGTGCCCAATCTAATCACTTCTCCCGATAAGTCGGTTTCTACAAAAGATTGGATTCTATCTACTGCAATTCTTAATTCGGTTTCAACTGTGATTAAGCGCGACATCTCTAATATTACGATATCACCATCTGATAACCAATCTAGTAGCTTAGGGATTCCTGTAATATCATCTAAAATTGCCCTGTGGACAATAACATCGCCCATTCCTCTAGCCACTGGCGCATCTGCGTATAGCTCACCCAAGTCATGATAATCTTGACCTGGGTCTAATGAAAAGTCGCGAGACTGAGAAGGTAAACTAGGCATCTCGATCCATTTGGGTTCGGACCTAGTAGGCTTCGCCATAATTCATTCCGGAGTGGTAGGCTCTTTGAGTAATACGGTTAATGTTGGATGGAAATGCCCAATTAATCACCTATGTTTAAAGAGACATTTTGGCTTGAAGCCTAATTACAAGTTTTAGCACATTCCCTCACTAACACCCCGTCGGATTGATAAGGGGCCGGATTTGAGTGCAATCCGCAGGGAACTCTCCGTGCGGTGAAATCAGATGAATGCAGAAGCAGAAGCCGTCAAGACCGGAACCAGCACTGTTGGCATAACATTCGACGGAGGTGTTGTAGTCGGAGCAGACCATAGAGCAACCATGGGGCACTTTATCGCAAACAAGAGCGTCAAGAAGTTGTTCAAAATTTCAAACAACGTCGCTCTCACCACTGCAGGTCTTGTAGGACATGCCCAATCACTTTCACGGACCCTTGCAGCAGAATTGAGGCTATACGAACTGAAGCGTAACGCTCCAATGACTGTCCGAGGTGCCGCTACATTAACCGCAAACATACTAGTTGGTAGGCCACACTATGTTCAACTATTGATTGTTGGAACCGATGAAGACGGTCCTAGTGTGTATTCGATAGACTCAGCTGGTGGCTCAATTCCAGATGTTTACTGCGCCACCGGTTCAGGAAGCCCGTTCATGTACGGTGTTCTAGAAGATCAGTACAAGGATGGTATGAATCAGGATCAAGCACTAAAGGTAGCCGCAAAGGCACTCTTGGCATCGGCACAAAGAGATGCAGCAAGCGGAAATGGCATGGATCTTGCAATAATTACAAAAGATGCAGGCTACCAACAACTAACAGAGAAAGAGGTCTCAGACCTACTTTCCAAATTGTAGACAAACTCCACGGCATTTAGCCTTACAACCTCATTTCGAGGTTTTTGGTAGAGGGTGGAGTTCCTCAATTGAGGTGTGAATATTGAGATTAACATTGACAGAAGTAAAGCAAAGGGTATCCAAGTTAGTGCCTGAAAAAATCGACTATGATGTAGATGTAGAGGCAGGTTCGATTGCAATTATTACAAAGCAGCCAGAAGCCTTTGGGGGCGCTGGCCAATCACTGACCGTGAAAATTGCGAAAAATGTAAAGCGTCGGGTAATCGTAAGACCGCACCCGGATATTCTCGCCGATGAAAATACAGTGCGGCAAAAGGTAAACGAAATCATTCCACCTGAGGCAGAGGTTAGGAATGTTTGGCTCGATCCTGCATTATCCGAAGTTACTCTGGAATGTGACGATCCTGCTTCTGCAGTAGGGCCTAAGGGAATCAATATCAAAAATCTCAGAGATGAAATTGGCTGGTTAATATCGGTAGAACGCGCTCCGGCCTTTGAGAGCCGAACTCAACATGATATCCGGAGGTATCGAAAAGAATTAGCCGATGAAAGAAAATC
>JAZAAK010000004.1:0-2940 GCA_036138175.1 Thermoplasmatota archaeon
ACCAATTGAACAATCAAGAAATTACAACCGTATTTTCAGTATGTGTTTTCCCTAATCATTCGTTCAGCCAAGATAACCAGCGAGCTACAGCATTCTGAACACCTGGAACTTCCATCTCAGATCTGCAACATCTTTCCCAAGCGAGTTGCTCTCCCTTGGGTGTGATCGAGAATAATTCAGCTCTCATCAAGACTCCATCTGCCGCATCACATTTGCTTCGATTATCATCTACAAAACAATGCAACAAGTGCTTGGGGAAATGGTGCATCCTTCCTGACTCTGGGCAGCACAACATAACGCTTCGTTCTAGGAAAAGAAGTGATGACCCAGAAGTCTCGTCAACCTCATGTCCTTTGATGCGAGTGTCGGCGAGCATATTGGCAACATCGACATTGTACCATTGGGTCTGTTCGGAAGGGATATTCAATCTTGAAACGTCGTCGAGGTATTGTTGCACTTTCAGTTGAGTGTAACCCTCGTCGCCTCCCATCGTAATGTGGTTAATTGGCGCCCCTAATGAATCCAACCTTGGAAAAAATTATCAAAAAATAGCAGTATTCCGGAAACTACCATGGTGCAAATGTATGATTTTTTACACCTAACATACAAATAGGGTTCCAAAACGGGAAGGGTCCATGGTTGAAGTAGACTCCCTTGACAGATCAATTCTCGCAGTACTTCGTGATTCGGCTAGAGCGCCTTTTGTAGAGATTGCAAGTAAGGTTGGAGTGACCGAACGAACGGTCAGAACTCGCATGAAGAGATTGGAGGAAGAAGGCGTTGTTCGTGGCTACACAATTCGAGAAGCTGGTATCGGTTTGACCGCTTTAGTCCGTATCAAGGTCGGACCGGGGACTGAGATTGGAAGCCTCGCTGGTGAGTTTGCTGGCTGGGATGGCGTTGAGTGTGTCTACGAGATTTCAGGCGATGCAGATTTGATTGGAATTGTCCACGTCGATGATACCGTTGCACTTCGTGATCTACTCGACCGAGTGTGGCTAACCGCACCGGGCGATATCACATCTACTCAAACTGAGTTAGTACTCGAGCAGTACTGATTACGGCTTTCGCATCAAATGCCTATGATAGGCCATCGAACCGCTGACAAATCCCTCGTAGACAGGAGTGCCCTTGATTCCTGCAAAGGTCTCGAAGCTCCTTCTGACTGAGTTTGGAACTTTCTCTTCAATTGCTTTCATTTTGATTTCGTTGATTTCATCTAGAGCACGAAGTACCTCTTGCACGACATCCGCCGACTCTACAATTTCGAATCCTTTGGACTCAAACAAAGCAGGCAGTGTATCCATGGTTTTTGCATCACGTAAATCAGTCCAGCAAAACATTCCACCCGGCTTCAGAACACGGAAGGCCTGTTCAACAAATGCGCCCATATCACCGTAGCAGTGTGACGATTCAACATTGTAAACTACATCGAAAGAGGCGTTATCAAATGGTAGATCTTGGGCGTTACCTTCGATGAATTCGAGGTTAGTTTGGTCCGTATACCATCGCTGACAATGTCCTACCGCTTTTGCTGAGAAATCTACTCCAGTTAGTTTGGTGGGTTTGTGTGTTTTAGCAATCCAACTTGCACCGCCACCTCTTCCTGAACCGACCTCAAGAACTTGTTTTCCTTCTAGGTCAACCCCTCTGATATTCATCGAGTAAAGTTGGATGAACATTCGGTTGGGTTCATCCTCCGCTTCTAGTTCGGGACCTTTTCCATCTTCGAAGCCGTAATTCATGAAGCGGAATTGGTGGTCATCATTGGCATTGGCCATCTTCTGATACCACCACTTCCACATTCTATTCTGGATTCCACTTGGAGCAAGACGGAGTAATGTGACGAAGGTTCTGGCTGGCAGACCCATCTTCTTAGGAGATGCTATACGCATGGTTGCACCTACTGCTTCCACTTAACCGAGCAACCAATAGAATCGGTTCGTGCATTCGCAATTGATTCTCCCGCTGCTAATGCTGACATTGCATCTCCCAACTCATCAGTAGTTGCGTCCATTGGATTACGTGGTGAGTCGTCCATTCGTCCGCGATATACCACAGCACCATTCGAATCTAGAAGGTAGAACTCTGGTGTTCTTTCCGCCCCGTATGCGTGCGCGATTGCCTGTGTCTCATCATGGAGGTATGCGTAGCTCATTCCCTTACCAGCGCGCTTTACCATCGAGTCCCAATTGTCTGATTCATACATTATTGGATCATTCGAATTGATTCCGACGAATCCCATTCCGAGCTCTCTTGCTCTGGCTGCTGCGTTCTCTATTCGCCCCTCTGAACCCACAACGTACGGACAGTGATTGCAGGTGAACATGACGATGGCGCCGTTGTCGCCCATGGCATCGGAGAGCGTCATCGACCCTCCTCCTACTGCTGCATTTGCATTTGGTAATTCAAAATCTGGCGCTTGGTCTCCTGGCTCGATACCCCTGGACATAATTCGACGAGGGGGCGTTTAGCGGTTCAATCCTGCGTCTCGAGATGCTGAGATGCTGGTTGCGACTTTTCGCGAGATTCTTCGTATCGGCGACGTGCTACTAGGTGCTCTGGGTCGACGTCTAGCACGTCTCTCCATGCGGCCATTGCCTTCTGAGGGTCGCCAGCCTCGTGAAGGATGGCGGCGATTTTGAGGCGTGTGTCTAGGTGGTGCTTATCGACTAAGGCGGCTGATTTGAAGTCTGAGAAGGCTTCTTCCATTCGGCCGAAATCGAGGTATAGCAAACCTCTTTGATACCAAGCATCGGAATGCTCTGGATCAATTTGTAGTGCCTTGTTGAGCGGTACTTCTGCCTGTTCTGCTCTATCCATTGCATTCAGGCAAGTACCGAGGTGTACTAGTGCCATGACGTGATTTGGATTTCTATTTGAGAGGCGACGTAATTCTTGCTCGGCCTCTGCAAAGTCTCCTAGATTCATCAGAACTTC
>JAZAAK010000005.1:0-20833 GCA_036138175.1 Thermoplasmatota archaeon
CTTGACCGCGCTCCTGATTGGATGTTCAAGGCCATGGGGGAGGCTTACAATGATAATACTGCAAGGCTGGCTGTATCAGCCGCTAACCCTCTACTTCTGGCTGAGCAAGACCCTGCACGAGTCGCAAGAGCAGGAAAATCGATGTCGATGGCCGCTAAGCCAGCGATGGAGCCGATTACTAATTTCGTAACCAATTGGAATATCGTATCTTACCCTGGTCTTGCATGGGCTAAGCAAGTCTTCCCTGACAAGAATGATGATGATGCAGTAGCCGCTTTGGCAGAAGCGATTTTCTCGATTTCAAGAGTTGACAATGATGACCCGATCGCTGCATGGAAAGAACACCAAGCAACATTGACCGCACGCCAGACTTGGATGAATGAACAGAACTTCCACTCTCTACATTACACAGCACCAGGCACCGACCTGATGCTCGGTCTAGCAGATAGCCACGCTTGGAAAGGTGGAGGGAGCACATCACGAAATGGAATTACTTGCACTCCAAATATTCCAACTGAGGAAGTCTTCACAACCCCTCACGCTGATCGAGTAAACGGTACAGTTCGTGCTTCCAAACCACTAGTTCACAGAGGCACACTAATCGATGGAATCGAAGTTCGATTTGAAGAGGGAAAGATTGTCGAAGCTAAAGCAGATATTGGCGAGGAAGTATTCCTACAATTGATTGACACCGATGAAGGAGCAAGAAAACTAGGAGAGGTTGCTTTGGTACCTCACTCATCTCCAATCAGTGCTTCTGGACTACTATTCTACAACACCCTCTACGATGAGAATGCATCCTGCCATATTGCATTGGGACAGTGCTACTCAAAGTGCTTCAAGGGAGATATAGGTAAGGACCCAGAAGCGGTTGTTGCTGCTGGTGGAAATTCATCTAACATTCACGTTGACTGGATGATTGGTTCTGGAGAGTTAGACATCGATGGAATCACCCAAGATGGTGATAGAGTCCCCGTCATGCGTAATGGCGAATGGGCTTACGAATGACAGTTTTCGGTTTTTGATTAGGGAATCAATCATCGCAGTGGCCATAGACTTCTGAGACCTTTGAACTTACGACGCCTCCTGAGTATTGCAGGAGGTACTCTGTAAGTATAGTCTAGATTTGAGCCGAGCATTCTCATACTCTCCATAGGTTTGTCAATTATAACTCTGTCAAATTTGGAATCGATTCCATGAAGCGGCATATTTGCGAGCATGGCTCCTTCCCGCGTAAGAAATATTCCTGTTGCAACATCTGAGGCGAATGATGTAAATTCCAATGAAGACTCAGTGACTTTGACTTCTCCAAGTTGATCAAACATTCTCTCGAATGCTCGACTGAGGTTTTCCCATTCTAAAATCGAATACTCCTGCACGAGCCTGGGAGGTGGCTTTGTGATTTGTCGATTCCGGAAAAAAATTCTCAGAAAAGATATGTGGTGCCGGGAGCGGGACTTGAACCCGCGACCTTCGGATGTCTCAGACATTTTCGGTTAGGCTTGTGCGCTCATCGATCGCGACGACAGAAAAATTCCCGTCATCTGTACCCTATGAGTCCGACGCGCTACCAACTACGCCACCCCGGCAATATCTCGCGCCAACTGACTACCCCATTTGAGCATTACAGTCATACAGGGGAAGGTTCTGGGTTCGCTAGCCTGAATTCTTCCTTAACAGGCAAGTGAATTAATGAGGAGAATACACCTACTGCTATTCCTATCCACCAAACCATTGTGTAACTCCCTGAAATATCGTACAACACTCCTCCAAGGTATACTCCAACAAAACTACCCAACTGGTGTGAAAAGAAGACTATCCCATATAGGGTTGCCATGTATCTGAGACCGTAAATATGGGCCACTAAGCCGCTGGTTAATGGTACGGTTGCAAGCCAAAGGAAGCCCATTGCGAAGGAGAAAATAATCACAGTATTTGCTGTGATTGGAGTCATTATGAACCAAGCAGCTGCGATTGAACGGCCGGCATAAATTCCCGATAACAGCCACTTCTTTCCATATCTATTGCCGGCCCAACCGGCCAATAGAGTACCAAGTATATTGGCCGCACCAATTACTGAAATCGCTAATCCACCTAGTGCAGCGGTTGAATCAATTCCGAGGTCGCCGCACCAACCACTACTCTCAATTGATTCAGCGAATGTCATCTCTGTGACTAATGCAGGGAAGTGTGCGGTGATGAACGCCAATTGGTAGCCGCAGGAAAAGAATCCTACGAAGATCATCATGTAAGACGGATCTTTGAAGGCGATTCTGAGTATTTCCCCAAGGGTTTCCTCGATTTCTTCCTTAGCCGCGCGCTCTGGTGCGCGCATGAATGGAAGAAGAAGCAATACTGCTAGAATTGACCCGGCGAATATCATGAATACCGATTGCCAAGCCATTCTTTCTAGCAGGACAACAGCAACCATCGGACCTACTATTTGACCGGCCGAGCCAGCCGCGGTGGCAATGGCCAAACTCATCGAGCGATGTTCGGGAGCGCTGGCTCTACCAACGACTGCTAGGATTACACCGAACCCTGTGCCTGCGATACCGAATCCAACTAGGATTTCGTAGAATTGGATAGCTAATGGCGAAGTTGCTCCTGTGGTCAAAAGTAGACCTATAGCATAGAGGAAGGCTCCGAGGATGATAGCCTTCCTGTCACCTATTTTTTCCGCGAATGCACCAAAGAATGGGGCGCCGAATCCCCAAGCCAAGTTTTGGATTGCAATTGCTAGACTGAACTCCGCTCTCGGCCAGTCGAACTCTTCTTGGATTGGGATTTGGAAAACTCCGAAAGAAGCCCGGATTGCAAAGCCGACCAGCACGATTATGCAGCCGACAAACAATACTGGTGTAATCAGCCGTGGACGGTTTTCCATGCAGCGTCATGGGGTGCTTTACATATCGTTATTTCCTAATTCGGGTTTTGAAAATCAACCTGTGCCGTCCATACCTTTGATGAATAGCGGGGCTTCGGACATTCATGGTCGACGTCGATTCCGCCCTGCGTGCAAGCGCATATTCGGGTAAGAAACGCCCTAAGGGTAAGGAATCGAAAAAAGAGGAACTAAAGAGTCGAAAAATTGAGCCTTTTGAACCAGGAGAGGCATTCGAGAAAGAAAAGGCCGATGCTTTTTCGATGTGGCTAGTAATCGTAGTCGGGTCGGCAATGGGGGTCTTTATGAGATACGTAATTATGCCCACACTTACCAAACCTGAAGCAATTCTTTGGGTACTTCCAATATCCCTAGTTGTGGTCCTCCCAACCATGCACAAGCTTTTGATTCCAAATCATTGGTCAGATCGATATGATAATGGGAATTGGTTTAGAGCGAGTTTCCTCTATATTTTCTCTTGGTTAGCAATCTCATTCCTCTTGGTTAATCCGCCACTTGCTGATATTGCCCCTCCAACGCTGGCGAATGGAATTGATATCGAAGAAAATGAAGCCATACAGTACGTGAGTTGGGCAGATGGAACCTATACAATTGCACTCAACCAAGGATCTGTAGATGTTGTACTAGGAATGGCTGTAAGAGACAACGTGGATGCGGAAAACGCAACCGTGCAAGTCAGTTTCTGGAAATATGGAGCATTGGTTAGCGAACTTTCAAATGATACTGCATCAGATTTAACCGAAGCCAGAGCTACTTTTGACTCTGTGAATAATTCATGGATAATTGTCGATAAATTAGGGAATCCTGTGGTTATCCAGCACTCAGAGGATATTGGTCTAGCATGGGATTTGGGAACTCTCACTCCGGGTCAGTATGAAATCAAAGTTCGTTTGAGTGAAGTTGGCGATCCTTGGGATGAGAATGTCTGGGAGAAGACATACAAGATTGCTGTAGTCACAGTTACTACCGCATGATCAAGAATCAAATCACTTACCGATTAAGGAACAAATTGTTGCTGTCATTGCGTCGAGTTGCAGGGCTTCCCCACCACCCTCGACCATTCTGAAATCGGTCTCAGCCATAGCCTCTGTAACTGCTAACTTTTGCTTTTCATCAAGGAATGCAACATCCCCCAATCCTCTATGCAATTGATTTACCATATCTGTACCCGCCAATCCGTACTTATCCAACAATCCCTTGAGTCTTCGTCGAGCTGGTTGGAATCCATCTTCTTTGCAAGCGAGTAAGTATCCATGCAACTCCTCTGGCGGGGCGGTTGCAGTGGTTTCGTAGATAAGATCGCGAGTCACAGTTGATGAAAGAGATGCGGCGACCTGAAGAGCAGTAATGGCTTTTCTCAGATCGCCCAAACTGACATGGACTATAGCTTCAGCAGCCTCGTTTTCTAGAATAATGTTCTCAGAGGCTGCGACACTGCGAATCATCTCATCGACTTGATCTTCGGCTAGTGGGCGAAATCTGAATACTGCGCAACGGGATTGAATCGCCTCGATTATTTTTGATGAATAATTGCAGGAAAGAATGAATCTGCAGGTCTGAGAATGTTGCTCCATAATCCTACGAAGCGCCCCTTGAGCGTCAGGAGTCAAGGCGTCTGCTTCGTCGAGAAAAATTACCTTGAAAGAAGTTCCAGGCACAGGAGCGGTTTTTGCAAAGCCCTTGACTTTGGTTCGAATTGACTCTAATTTACGCTCATCGCTTGCGTTCATCTCTAGCAGATTCATTCGATAACTTTCGCCAAATACATCACGGGTCAATGCAAGCGCAGCAGTCGTCTTTCCAGTACCAGGAGGCCCAGCGAAAAGTAAGTGGGGGAAGGTTTGTTTCTGTGAATAAGCCACAAGCCGATCGACGACTGCTTTCTGGCCTTTGATGTCTGCGACCGTCTGCGGTCGGTGTCGCTCAACCCACATCTCGCTCATAGTCGTCCCCCCAGCATCCAGCGTCGGGTGTCCTTGAAGGTTCCCTCCAATACGCTTTGAGGTATCAATAGGATTCGTCAGCATTGGGGAATTTCCGACTTTGTACATCGGAGATGTATTGTTTCACCGCTCCATCGATAGATTCTCCCAAGTCTGCATAACGTCGGAGGAATCTTGGACTGAAATCCTTGGTGATTCCGAGCATGTCGTGAAGAACCAATACTTGCCCATCACAATCTGGGCCTGCTCCAATCCCAATAGTTGGAATGGATAATTCGGCACTGACCTTAGCGGCTAATTCCGCTGGAATTTTCTCGAATACTATGGAAAAGCAACCGGCCGCTTCAATCGCCTTGGCGTCTTTCAGAAGTTGAGCCGCCTCGGCTTCTTCCTTTGCACGGACAGTATAAGTTCCGAACTTGTAGATTGATTGGGGAGTCAAACCGAGGTGACCCTGTACGGGGATTCCTGCACCGACTATTCTTTCGATGGATTCAGCAACCTCTTCTCCACCCTCTAGCTTAACTGCATGACCGCCAGATTCCTTCATGATTCTAATTGCTGAGTCAAGCGCGGTCTTGGAATCACCTTGGTAACTACCGAATGGCATGTCAACGACGACTAAAGCACGATCTACGCCATTGACTACGCATTGGGCGTGGTAAATCATATGCTCAAGGGTGATAGGAACTGTCGTTTCGTTACCCGCCATGACATTGGAGGCAGAGTCCCCAACCAGAATCACATCAATCCCAGCAGCATCGACTAATCTTGCTAAGGAGTAATCGTAGGATGTCAGCATAGTGATTTTCTCACCGGCTTGTTTCATCTCCTGCAAGGTATGTGTCGTGACCTTCTTTGCGCGATTTGAGATTGCCATCTACTCACCACTTGGGAACTTGCGAGCGAGGTTATGGCCTTCAATGAACCGACGGTGAAATTCCTATGTTATGTAAAATTCCGAAGTATAAAGAATCAATCTGGAGATTCATGTTTAGCTACACTTGCTACAAATTCCTCGATATCTATGATACCATTTCCATCCGTGTCTGCTTCGTCGAAAACCACTCTTAATTCACGCTCAACATCAGGAGTGTATCCTAGAGCATCCATTGCCGAGAGGTATTGTTCTACATTCAATTCGCCATTGCCATCTATATCTGCAGCGTAAAACGCGGTTAACCTTCGGCGTGTCTCAACCTCTTGAGGGTCGATATATTGTAAGCCGAAGGTTTGCCAAGGCGTAATTTCACGTTCGGCATGTTTCTCACCATATCCTTTCCAAATAATTAGACCCAGAACAATTGCTGCAGTGCCGCCAATCAATGCCTTGGACCCCATCAAGAATAGTAAGACAAAACCTCCGATGATTCCCAATAATTGGAAGAATGGATAGAATGGAGATTTCCACCCAGGCGCATACCATGTGTGTGAACGAGAGGCAGTTCGAAGAACAATTACACAGGCGTTGATGACTATGAAAATCATGATTTTGAAGCCAGAAGCAAGTTTAGCCACGTCTTTGACCGGAAGGAATGTAATCGCTGCAGCCATAGATAATCCAGTCACAATGATAGCCCAGTAAGGTGTTTGATACTCTTTATGCACCTTTTCTAGGAAGGATGGAAGAAGGTTATCTGTGGCCATTGCATAAGGGAATCGCGATGATGCCATTATTCCAGCAAGAGACATAGAAGTCATGGTCAATACTGAAAGTAAAGCGGCGAGTATTCCGATTTCTTTCCCACCAATATCTTCTGCAAATATGTAGACTGGATCTTCTCTAGCATACCCTGTATTATCAGAGTCCATGAAAAGAGTTGGGTCGAGTGACGCAGCCATAACCAAAGCCACAATTACGTAGAGAAGTGTACTTACGAGTAGAGAAAGAAGTATTCCATTTGGAATATTTTTGCTAGGGTCTTTGATTTCACCACCAACAGCGGCAATTTTCGTTACACCTGCATAAGAAACGAATACGAATGCCGAAGTTCGGGCGACAGCTTCCCAATCAGCACCGAATGCCTCTCTGGAAAACACATTATCCCAGTTCATTTCTACCGTTACCAAGGCGTATGCACACAATGCTAACAAATAGCTCACTGAAATCAATACAATTGGCGTTTGCACCTTTTTTATACGCTTGACTCCTAGGATGTTGATTCCAACAATTATTGCAAGT
This sequence comes from Thermoplasmatota archaeon, assembly GCA_036138175.1. Classification (GTDB taxonomy): domain Archaea; phylum Thermoplasmatota; class Poseidoniia; order Poseidoniales; family Thalassarchaeaceae; genus MGIIb-O1. Next base: position 7,031 of record JAZAAK010000005.1, read on the forward strand.
AAAACTAATGCGGAAATTTCGATGTTTATTTTGATTCCCAATATTTCTTCAATCACCCAAAGATAAGCTTTGAATCCGATAAGTGCAAATGCGGATTTAAGCATGAAATTCGCCCACAATCCAAGACCGGAAATAGTGCCAAACATAGGGCCAAACGTCTTTTGGACGTATACATATGATCCTCCGGAGGTTGGCATTGCCGTTGCTAACTCAGATTTTGAAACAGCAGCTGGTAAGACGATTATTGCGGCTATGAGGTATGCAAGCCATACCCCGCCGACGGGATTAGTTCCGCCGCCCATCTCTAGCATCGCTAATGCTGGTAGAACAAACAGACCGGAACCGAGCATAGCGGATAGTGAAATGATGACAACTGCGCCCAGTCCAAGTTTACGCTCGAGAGCATCGTCCATGTCTCCATCAGGCTTGAGGACGATGCCCGCTAGGTCATCTGGGCCCTTGACTTTCACATTCCTTCGAAAAATCGAATGGTGTTGAACATTGCCTAGGCATAATCGAGTTTTCAGTTAGGGAAAAGTAGTGATTCTAGACCCACAGAGTTAGAAAGGTCGGACATCGCGGAATTACCATGTCACAGGTGATTGAAGACGGGACGACAGCAGTAGTACACTACACAGGAAGTTTTCCTGACGGTGAGGTTTTCGATAGCAGTGAAGGTAAGGACCCGTTAGCATATCAAGTTGGAAAGCAGCAAATGATACCAGGATTCGAACAAGAAATGATGGGAGCAGCAGTTGGTGAAAAGAGAGAATTCACACTAACCCCAGATCAGGCTTACGGAGAGCGTTCTGAGGATGCCATTCAGCAGGTGCCACGCGATCAATTTCCTGCTGAAATGCCTCTAGAGATAGGAGTGATGATGGCCGCTCAAACACCCCAAGGCCCCTTGCCTTTTACAGTTACAGAAATTGCTGATGATGTGGTTACTGTAGATTTCAACCATCAAATGGCTGGAAAGACTCTCAAGTTCAGTGTAGAAGTTGTTGATGTTCGCTGCGACGATAGCTGTGGCTGCTGCTGAATTAGCGAATCGTTCATCCACCAATGTCCTACTCGAGGGCTGAGAATGAGGACTGTCGCCTTGGCACTCTGCTGCCTAATGCTATCGATTCCGTTTGCTGGTTGTATGGGTTTTCTTGGCTCAGGTGATGGTGTATTCGAAGAAACGGAACCACTCAGAATCAATCATATCCAAGTTCTAGGAACTCACAACTCATACCATATTGAGCCATTTGGTCCAACGATTAGAGCGTATGATTACACACATGAGGCGTTGGATGTTCAAGCCGAAGATTTTGGGGTTAGACAATTTGAATTAGATGTTTGGTGGGATCCTCGCGGGCAATTATACGTCTATCATAATCAATACGATTTCAGAAGTAATTGTGCAACCTTCGAAGATTGTCTGAATACACTTCTCACCTGGTCAAACAAAAATCCTAATCATGTCCCTCTGATGATTTGGGTTGAACCAAAGGAATGGGTTCGCTCAAGTACCGACGAGACAGTTGTGCTTGAATTACAAGATATGCTTGAAAAAATAGAAACTGAAATCGGTCAATGGTGGCCTCGTGACAAGACTATCACACCTGATGATGTCAAGGGAGATGCTGCAAGCCTTAGAGAGGCAGTAACCACAAATGGCTGGCCATTACTCGATGACTCTCGCGGCAAAGCCATGTTCATCCTACTTGCAGAAGATGAAGTTCGAGAGGCATATGTCGACGCACACCCTGGATTGAATGGTTCGCTAATGTTTACGATGAATGATGAGGCAAGTGACACTGCCGCATTTTATTCCGAGACCGACCCTATTGGAATGGGTTCAGAGATAACTCGGCTTGTTGAAGAGGGGTACATCGTGAGAAGTAGAGCCGACAATGCCGAAGATGGCGAGGCTGACAACAACGACACTGCTCGCCGAGATGCCGCCTTTGCAGTCGGCGCCCATTCAATCTCTACTGATTATCCAGCCAAGGTCGATGGAATCGAATATTGGGTGCAAGTTCCGAATGGTCCTATTGCCTGTAATCCTGTAACTGCGCCATCTTCTTGCGATTCATCAATTTTAGAGTGAATACTGTTTTTGATGGAAAATAATTGAGACACCTCAGTCCTATTGGATTATACGCGAATTATCTCTCGGTGAGAATATGTCAATTATCGAAGCATACAATAAGGCCTGGGAAAATGGAGATACCGCAGCACTAGCAAATATCATCCATGACGATTGTGTTTTCAATCCACACGTTGGTGGAATAACCATGAGCAAATCTGACATTTTAGGATTCGCTGGTGGCGACAACAGACCAACTTCTGAACATGATAGAATACTTTTCGAGAATGATGAAGTTGGTGTTGCGCATTCAATCGTTCACTTTGCAAATGATTCAGATTCAGAGGCGGTTCTTTCATTTATGCGCTTCAAGGATGGTCAGATTATTTCCATGGAAACTGGAGCCACACCACTCAGTGACGACTACCAATTGATTGGATCCTAAACCTTAGCGATTACTTTCAATTCAACTGCGATTGGAGTAGGTAGTGCCCTAACTGCCACTGTTGTTCGGGCGCATTGAATCTCAGAGAAGTACTCGGCATATACTTCGTTGTAACCGGCGAAGTCTCTATCCATATCTACTAAGAAAGACAAGCAATCTAAGACTTTGTCAAGTGATGAACCAGCCTCTTCTAGAATTGTCTTGATGTTCTCGATTACAGCCCTTGTTTGAGCACGTATGTCGTAATCGAGAGGATTACCATCAGCATCACGGATAGGACCACCAGGAATTTCATCAGTTTCTGCTTGCCGTGGCCCTATTCCGCTAACAAATAGTAAGTTTCCAACGCGGTATGCGTGAGGATAAGCGCCGACAGCCTTGGGGGCGTTTTCGGAATATTTTGGCCCGTCGTCACTGGTGAACTTTCCTGCGGTTTTTCTTCCAACAACTCCGCCAACTATGCCACCAACAGGTCCACCCACTGCTACACCTGCAGCAGCTCCGGCTGCACCGCCGGCTGTGTACAACATCGATTTCCCATATCCATCGTATAGAGCTTCGATTACCTCATCGGGAGCCTCGATTAAATCCTTAATCATCTCAAGTCTATGTAAGAAAGGTGCTTCTTCATCTTCTACTTCTGGACTTGGCTCTTCAGAAGTCATTCTAGCATCCCCTTATCGAGGACATTTCGATCTCCTCTGTAGAATTCAACATCATCCTCGTCGAACTCCTTATCCCCCACCGAACCTGTCGATGGAGTTAGTGTAATGACCGCTCCTCCACTTCCGTGCAGAGCTTCGTAAGCCAATACTTCACCATCGTAATTGTTGTGCTGCCCCATGGTCGCAGCAAGCCACCAAGCTGGTTTGTATGCAACGACTTTCTGAACCCTAATTTGTCCGTGTATGTCCCGGCTCAGTTGACTCAAATCCTCTAATCTACCATCATCGAAGAATTCCAAAATCTTGCGATTCCAATCATCGTCTTTCTGAGAGTGGATTCTGTCCTCTTTGGGGTCTATGTGTTCTGTAAACATACGATTGGAAAGACTCGAGACTACTACCACTACTGCCTTCTTGTTTTGTTGGGCCAGTGTATCTCTCACTGCCTTGCCCAGTACGATAGTCTCGGAACGATTAGCGTACATGTTGCTAGAAAGAATACAGGAAGGGATTCGATTGTCTGGGTTCAGCAATTGCAAAGCAACCACTGAGCCAGTGTCGATTGGGAAGCCTTCGTATTCCACCGTTCTAGCTTCCAAACCCCTCTTTTCACAATTTTCTTTCATTGAATGAGCGAATTCGGTGTCCATATGGAATTCATATGGCATACTACCAAGATAGTGGAAATCGTCATCCACATGAGTCCATATCGCCTTTTCCAAGGCCTGAATTTGATGACCAATAATGCTCGGCCAGGTTGTTGAATAAACTAGGATGATATCCGCATCGCTTTCTTCAATTCGCTTTCGACATTCATCGTATGCGGCTCGAAGATTGCTGTATCCTTCACTTGCTTCAGGAGAAAGGAGTGGTTGTGGATGGGGTGGACAATAGATTCCGAAGAGAATCTCGGGTTCATTCGTTTCACTCATTTTCTCACCTCAAAGTACGTACTCACGAGTATCATCATTCGGATCCCAGCACGCGATTACGTTTCCAGTCCCGATTACTGATTGGTAGCCGTAAATCTCAGCAGGGAAATCAGGGAACCCCATGGCTCCGAGCATCCAAATCAAGCCGCCGCCTTCTGTTTCAGCGATTGTTTGCTCAGTGAATTCTGGCATGATATCGATTACCTCGCGGCTTTTTCCATCCCGCATCATTTCGACGATTTTCATATCCCAAACATATTGGCTGTGATTGTAGATATGCTCCTTGCTCATGTCTTCAGGTAATGGTGCTTCTTCGACAAAGTGTCGGTGAGATAGTGAGTGGCTTGCTACCAGTACTACGCGCTTGCCACTTTCCTCAATCGCCTTTGCACAAGCGCGACCTAGCGCAGTTGCTTGCTCAATCATAACTTCAGGAGAGTAATAGTGAGTATTTCGATTGCTGGAAATTGTCACAATCGGCTTGTCCCATTCAGGATTTAGCAAATGACAACTGGTAATTGTACCATAGTCGACTCGAAAATCTGGGTTTGTCATCATCTTGGTGATGATACCTTCCTGTGAAGCCGCATCTCGCATGGCTTCTGAGAGCTCCACGTCAACTTGTAAATCGTAATTGTAGCGAAATAGGTTAGGGAATACTGGGTCAACGGATTTCGACTTGAATTCGGGCAGACCTAGGAAATGAGTTCCGATGTAGGTCTGCCAGTGTGGAGTGAAGATTACAATTGCATCATAATCAATATTTTTCAATTTTCTAGCGAGGCGTTGGTATCCCCACCGAAGTGTTTCCCAACCCCCCTCTGAGTACGCCTCATTTTGCGGCGGGTTGTCCGCATAAACTAGGTGTGGAGGGTGTGGAGCAAGGCATCCCGCGACTATCTGGCCCTTCGCCATGAACTGATGAGGTCCTGAAATCTAAAGAAAACCTTCCGCATAGATTCAGCACCTTGATGTGGGACTTTCAGTCGCGCAAGAACGTGTATTGGGACGGGAGGCGGCCCACGAGTCTGTGGTTGATTCCATTTGTGATAGGCCTTGTATCGGGTGCCTTACCGTATCTAATCAACCACGAATTATTCGACGAATCTTCCCTGATGGGGTCGGTTGGAATTAGCGCACTTCTTGCTATTGGTTTACTAGCATTACCTGATTCCAAGACAGAACGAAAAATCGAGATGTTAACTGGAATCTGGATTGGTATGTCAATCTCTTACTTTCCAATTGCGTTATTCTTTGTCTGGTTTATTCCGGTTATTCTATATTGGATTGGCCGGACCCTAAAGGTTCAGGAAAGTCATTTCCCACCGTTCAGAATTGGATTGTGGATAGGTAGTGGAATATTATCTGGAATCTATATCGGAAATATCATCGCTTTCAATTTGCTTTGAGCGATTAACATGCCCCTCAACCACAATTCCGAAAATGATGAAAGATGGCCAACTGGCCAGTAATGCACTCCAAATTAATTCATCATCAACATATTCCATTGTAATGCGGACTTCAGCGATTCCGTCTACCGATTCTGATACTCTCAGTAGCACCAAATATGAATCAAATAAGGAATCTATCTCTACTTCCGTATTCAATAATTCACCTTCTGCAAGTGACGATAGGCGGAAGTTAGAATCCATAGTGGAATCGGCAATTATCGAGTCCCAATCGATTATTCCTTTGTCAGAATAAGGAACAACTTGGTCTCGATCTACTATCATTACATCAATAGTATTCTCACCAACATTTCGAATCTCAACACCCACGGGGTGGGAAAGACTGTGAACCTCAATTGTGTCGAGTTTTACATCGCCATTACCTAATCGATAATTGGGTATATCTTCATCAGCACCCGGGCCATCTATTGCACCGAAAATCAGAACCCCGCTGAATAGCAAAACAGAAACAACGGCGAAGATTGATTGTTTGCGGTCTGGTAGCAATTCTTTCCAATCTTTCAATGCTGTTTTCCTAAGAATAGGTTGCATGGAGTGACAAAACATTGCGCAAACGATTGCAAGAATTATTCCAGGGATTATGTCAACTATCCAGTGAATTCCGAGGTATTGAATCGAGAAGAAGTAGATTGCTACATTCGCCATAACCAAAATATCGAATTCGCGGTGTCTCCAATCTTTGATCTCAATTCTGAGTTCCCGACAATGCAGGCGATTTAGGATGAGTAAGGAAATTGGTAAACCAATGTGTAAACTTGGAACTGCATTGTCCATTGGGTCATGCGTAGTGAAGAAGGCCAAGGTGAATTCATCATGGTAAAGTGGGGCTTCCATACCGGGGATGAAACTACTCGTCACCTCGACGTTGAAGAACAAATACATAGGAACAGCAAGGAGATATATCACGAAATAATTCAAAGCAGCCTTGTCAGCCATCACTTCATCTCTGGATAAAATGTAGTACATTGGTGAAAACCAAATCATAAACAGATACATGAAGAGATAATGAGCGCTCAACAAATCAGTCAATAAATCGCTGTAGAAAGTCTCCTGAACCCATAGAGTCCAGTCGCCTTCAATGGCGTGAATCCAATGTGTATAACCACCAACTCTCGCCTTCATCGGCTCATTGTGATGATCAATTATTGCCTTGTACAGGAACATCAAGAGATACAGCGCGATATGCCACCAATATCCCTTTTCTCGAATTTCATTGAGTAATCCACGCAATGGAACTCGCATGTGCACCTCATCACGAGTTAACAAGCGTTGAACAGGGATCGTCATCAACAGCAACGCAAACATCGCGTACTCATACGGCCCCGGTGGCCACTCCATAGCAACACTCGACTGACTTATGCTGATGAATTGTACGGGTCAAAGGGGAGACTTTCTGCTTCAATGCTACTCGCAAATAATCAAGTCAAGGCCCCACATGGGAAGTCATGGATGGGCATGATGTATGGTTAGCGGAGTGTGAAAAAATCGGCTACAAGCCCGCTGCACGCCGCTACGAAGAGGGGACACGGACAAGCCAAGATGCCGCAGATCAGTTAGGCTGCGAAGTCGCTCACATAGCTAAGTCGATTGTATTCGCTGGAGAAGAGGGGGCGGTTGTTGTAATCACCAGCGGGGCAAATCGAGTCGACCGTAAGAAGAAATTGAAGCGTTTACTAGGATACAAACCTAGCATGACCAATCCCGAATACATCTCTAAAAAAACTGGATATGCACCCGGTGGAGTGCCTCCCTTTGGTCACATAAAACCCTGCACTGTTCTGATGGATGAAGACCTCTTCCAATATGATTTGGTGTGGGGTGCTGCCGGTTCGGCACAAACGGTTTTTCCAATCACTCCGTATGAGTTACAAAGTGTCGCTGGCGCTATGGTTGGAGATGTTAAGCAGTAGGCGATTGTATGATTGTCAAACGAATGATTGGGGCTTCCTCTACACTACGTGACGATGTAGAATCATTTGCTGACTCATTGGTCAAAGAACGTTCGGTTGATGCGGTATACAATCCGCTGGCATATGCTTGGAAACCACATCATGCCTACTTAGAATTAGCATCAGGAGGAGGAGCAAAAACCCTACTTCTTGGTATGAATCCAGGACCACATGGTATGGGTCAGATGGGGATTCCTTTCGCTGCAACAAGTGTTGTACGAGACCTCTTGAAAATCACAGATCTTGAGGTAGAGCAGCCTAGGAACCCTCACCCAAAGAGGCCGGTATCTGGACTTGATTGGCCTAAGGAAGAAGTCAGTGGCACCAGACTATGGGGCCTTCTGGCAGATGAATATGGTAATACTGAGTCAATTTTCAAATCGGTCTTCTTACTGAATCATTGTCCATTGATGTTATTCTCTGGAGAAAGGGCCACTAATATCACACCTGACAAGATTACCGGGCCAACCACCAAGGCCTTGCTAGAAAGATGTGATGAACACCTACGAGAAGTGGTAGATATAATGCAAATTGAGCGAGTTATCGGCGTTGGTAGATATTCTGAGAAGCGCGCATCAAAGGCTCTTTCATCCACTGATATCGAAGTTACAACATGCTGGCATCCAAGCCCTGCTTCGCCACTTGCAAATAGAAACGGTGGAGCGGATTGGCGAGCCAATGTGAGGGCTGTATTGCCAAATGTTTGACAGTAATCATCTCTAAATTTGCGAGTAAGAATCTCCTTAAGGGATACACTTGCTTAGTGTTGCAGGTTACACCATGTTCATCCCACAACACTTGATGAAAAATGCTGCAGAATACGAGAACGAACCCGCGATTTCGTGGAAGAATGACGGTGGTGCTTGGGACACCATGACCTGGGGTGAATACAATGCTGATGCAATGAATATCGCCAAGTCATTGATCGCCCTAGGGTATGAGCCACAAGAGAATGTATCGATTTACTCCTACAATCGCGCTGAATGGTACACCTGCTACGCGGGTGGACAAATGGCTGGAGGAGCTGTTGTTGGTGTTTACCATACTTGTTCGCCTGAGGAAGTCGAGTGGGTTGTTGGAAACTCTCAATCGAGAATTGTATTCGTTGGAGACAACCCAATGGATGGTGGAGACCCATCAAAAATGCCAGTCCACCGACTCCACGAAGCTATGGCAAACCTCGATTCTGTAGAGCATGTAATCGTGTTCGATGGAGTGGATATACCAGACCATCCAAAGATGATGAGTTGGTCTGAATTCTATTCAAAGGGTAACTCACTTGCAGATTCGGTCGTAACCGAAAGAGCCGATGCAATCAAGGGCGACGATGTTGCTTCTTTGATTTACACAAGCGGTACAACAGGCAATCCGAAAGGAGTTATGTTGACACATCGCAATTTCGAATTCGAATTGGATGCAGTAGCTGAAATTTTCTCATATGAACAAGGTGAGAAGTACGTATCTTGGCTACCGCTAGCTCACGTCTTCGGACAGTTAGTTGACTGCGGTTATTGTGTTCGACAAGCAATGCATATGCACATTGTGGATTCACCAATCCACGCAGTCGATTACGCTAAGGAAGTACAACCGCACCTATTCATCGGGGTCCCAAGAATTTACGAGAAGATTTACTCTAATGTTAAGGCTGCTTTAGATGCTAAGGCAATTCTCAGAATCTTGCTCAAGATTCCTGTAATTAATGGTAAAATCAAGGGTAAGCTGAAGACAAAAATTGGTCTAGCAAATTGCCGCTTCGCAATCACTGGTGCAGCACCGATTAACCAAGATATTCTACGATTATTCCATTCTCTGGATATACCGATTTTCGAAGGCTATGGAATGACTGAGGATACTGCTGGTGCAACTCTCAATGCTCCAGGTGCAATGAAGATTGGATCCGTTGGAAAGGCCTTCCCAGGAACCGAGATGACTATTGGAGAGGGTGGTGAAATTCTACTGCGTGGAGACCATGTGATGAAGGGTTACTACAACAATCCAGAAGCTACAGCAGAGACAATCGATAGCGATGGCTGGCTTCACACTGGAGACGTCGGGAAGATTGACGATGACGGATACCTATTCATCACTGGACGAATGAAGGAAATTTATGTCTCTAGCGCTGGAAAGAATATCGCACCATTGGTAATTGAGGAAACCATGAAGTCGATTCCAATCGTATCACAGTGCTTCCTAGTTGGAGATGGTCGCAAGTACTGTAGCGCTCTATTCACACTTGATGCTGGAGCAATTATTCGAGATAAGTTCGGGAAGGACCCTAACCATATTCCAAAGGACCCTGCAGAGCAGGTAGCGATGTTGGAAGAACTAGGCTCGTCTATAGAGGAATTCACAAGTAGCGATGAAGTAAGAGCTGAAATTCAAGCGGCTGTGGATGAATTGAATGGTCAATTTAGCAATCCGGAACAATTGAAGAAGTTTGCAATTCTACCAAGAGATTTGTCGGTTGACTACGGTGAGCTGACACCAACTCTGAAGATTCGTCGAAAGCAGATTCGTGAGAACTGGGCTGCCGAAATCGAAGAGATGTACGCTGACGCATAATCGGTGATTCGATGAACCCCGAGGCATGGGTCGCTCTGGCGACCGTGTTTGCACTCGGAGCGATGAGCCCAGGTCCCAGTCTTGCAGTAGTCCTGCGCAATACTATGGTAGGGGGGCGTAGACAAGGCGTAATGACTGGAATTGGTCATGGCATCGGATTTGGAATCTACGCATTTCTGGCTGCCGCCGGTATAGCAACCGCATTGTCCGTACACGATTCAACAGAAACGATTCTGAAATGGGGAGGAATTACCCTACTGCTTTGGCTAGGGTATAATTTCCTCAAAGCATCAATGGCTGAAACCCACTCTTCTTCCGATGAAAATCATGGACCATCCGATCGAACTGGATTCATTCAAGGCTTTGCAATCGCCTTGCTAAATCCAAAGATTCTCGCTTGGATGTTGGCGCTTTACGCGCCTTTCATCGAGGCCAACATCAGTACTGAAACTCTGTTTGGTATGGGTCTTCTAGGAATGGCAATTGACGGAACATGGTATGTCACCGTGGCTACGATCTTAACAAGGGGAGATGGCGTATCGAAACTACGTGCTCAGGCTCGAAAAATCGATTTTGCAATGGGCATACTAATGTGGGTATTTGCTGCCATACTGTACATGGATTACCTGTGAAAACTATACGAAAACAACCGGTAATTGTAGTAGAATTTCCAAAACTACTGCCAGTGCATTTGCCTCAACTTTGGCGTCCTTACCCCCATTAGAAGGTGGAGAAAGGCGATGAAGTTCATCAGCATCCAACCAAAATGAGCTACAACTTGGGCAGCCGTCGATTTCAATTGGATCAGTAAGGCTGCCATCCAATCGTTGAAATGCAAAACTTCGAACTTTCATTTGAGAATCACAAAAAGGACAATCGATATCGTCTGGTGTTCCTTCTTCTACGAATCCCTCATGCATCTCTTGCAGTTTCTCTGAGCAGAATGAAGAAGCAGCTGCATCGGCGTTTAGCAACATCCCAGAGCAGGTTTCACAGTGATGTATCCCATTTCGATGATATGCGGATCTTTGAGATGCTGAAGGAGGCACCAAATCGGAGCCATCACGAGGGCAAACATATCCTGTCTGATTACTCGCCATCGTTCTTCGACTGTGCACCATGTCTTGAATACTCACCCGTCATTGTTGCAATTATGCCTGTCTGAATGTAACTTCATACGCCTCCGAATCTTCTCTTCAAATACTCTCGAAGTTCTTTGGCTAGTATGTCCCTTTCTTGTTGGTGTGGTTTCTCAAATTCTAATTTCGTTCATGACTGTGCAGTTTGTTCAATCGTCGCTAGGGGAATTACTGGCTGGCCGAATTGGGAAATACCCGATGAGGCAGAATTGCAAAAGACGAATTTGATATTAAATTCTGGAAGAGGCCTAACCCCTGAACAACGATTCTTGATGTTGGCAGAATCACAAACCGTTGATGCAAATTTGCCTCGTGCCTTTCGCTCACAGAGAGGAAGAAGTCAATCTTGGAGTGAGGAGAATTCTAACATTTGGAGAGACCTAGTTTCTACTCTTTCTATTCATGGTAATACTGGAGAGTTGGATTTACCACTTCCTGGAGGAGCTAATCTTTTGATTATCGGAGAAGAGAGGGTAATGTACATTGATCACATAAGATTACCAGGTCCACTTCCTTTACTTGATATCGCTATCTGGCTATCATCTCCAGATAGAATTAGACTAATCTCTGATTGGAAGTTGTTCCTCTGGGCTATGTCATGTTGTTTGAGAGAGTGTACTCCTGGATCTATCGAAAATTGGTCTGAATGGTTTCGGCACAACACGTGGCAGGGTGTTGAACCGCATATGATTCTACAAGACGTGTTCAGTCCTGAGTCACTAAGACACCCATATCTTAGGTGGATTAGAATGATAGAAGGTGAACAATTTCCTGAAAGGCCAAGACGAGAAATTGTTGATGGTGATTTAGATATAATCCTAAATCAGGGAGGAATTACTGGGGAAAGATGGGCTGAGATAATTACTGGACCTGCTAATGGTAGAAGCAAAGTTCTCCATCAAACAACGGTGCCAAAGTTAGTTGTTGTAAACAATCGTTTTTGCTTACTTGCACTGAGTCAGGGTAAACCATCAGCCATACCATTAGTTGTTGACCCGAGAGTATGGAGACTCTTGATGTCGTGGACTTTCTCACCTCCAAATTCTACTGAAGCTAATCTATTGAACGATTTATTTTGGAGTTGGAATTCCCCTGATGAAATTTGGACTCCTGATGTTAACCAAAGTAGATCTATACAATTCCTCAAGGACACTGTAGAGTCGCTAGGAGATTTTTATTCCCAAAATACTGAAAAGTCCAAAGAGAAGAATTCGCTCAGAAATAAGGCGCTCAGCGGAATGACCTACTTGATTACACCAACCGCTAGTGCGATGAAATACACTGTTAGAGCAATCCCTGATGAATCGATGATAGCGGAGATTGACGAAAGAGGGCTTTCTATCTGTATAGATAGCGAAGCATCGAATTCACTTCCAGCAGGAGACGTAGTTGTAAGTTACCTTTTGTCTTTACGAAATGATACGGTTAGTCAGAATCAAATTTTCACCATTGGACACCTTCTTGCTTTGTTGGATTTATATCCGAATTGGCAAGAAAGAATTCATGGTAATCCGAATTGGTGGGATGAGTTAGTCAAAAGATACAACCCTGAAGAAGCCCATGAAGAATATCTTGAGGAGGCTCACGAAGAATATCTACATGGAGATGAGGATGCATACTGGGAAGAAGAGGAAGTTTACGAAGAAGTCGACGTATACGAAGAGATGGAACATAATCTTCATCATAATGTTAGACAAATAATTCTCCAACAGTTGAATGCGATTGAAAACGACGAACGTAGGGACCAATTTCGTCGAGCAGTTGGGAATCTATTCGTTAGATTTGGTGGAATGGTGGCCGATTTGGAGGAATCAGAATGAGTTCTTGCAAAGGCTGTGGCGTTTCCGAAGAAAGGAATTTTTGTGACCTTTGCGATGTCTTAATTCCGGCTATAGGTGGAACCTCATTACATCTAGTTCCTAAAGACCATAAAATGAATTCCGCCGTATCGAGAATTGGATTAAAGAGAGGACACAAGGGGATATTTTGGTCGGACCTTGATGTTAACCTAAGAGACTCAATTGACTGGATAAAATCACCGAGAGAAATACCAGATTCACATTGGATTATTGACCCTCCTGGTCCATGGTATTTAGACGATGAAATGAAGGAGGAAATAGAAAATGGAAGGGACTTTGATGGTAATTTTTCAGCGAGAAGGAGATTACAACGAGGCGGCATATTGCCAGATGGCAGCTACCTAACTTGGGCTAATGGACAGTTCCTATTAGATGGGATTCCAATTTCAGTACCATACCTTACACTAGAGAAATTAGTACAACAGGATCGTGCTGAAGAGTTTGATTGGAGAAGTTTCCTCTTGTCGTTGAATATAGCATGCTCAAGGATTGCACCTAATCCGAGACGAGCTCAATTCCTCACTGAGGGCCGACGTTACGGAAAACAGGTTTCACTACATCCTGTTGTCCATTACATAAGACCAGAATTTATCAATCAAGAATTCGGAAGGGAATTAGCATTCCTCAACAGACATAATCGCGATGTTAATCTCGCTATACCAAAGCGGTTTATCGAACAGTTACAGTGGTTCAGAAGATGGACTAA
>JAZAAK010000006.1:0-5636 GCA_036138175.1 Thermoplasmatota archaeon
ACAAGAATGATTCTGCAACCACACTAAATCCAACGATACGTCCTGAACTATCCTGCCATGGCTGGCAGGATTCAATATTGCGAATTGGACTTCTACCGGAATCGAGCCTACAGAAATTTGTGAAATCATGCTGGCCGACAAAAAGGTTGCAAGCATTGCTAAATCTCTCATATTCTACGTTAGAAGGCCAGCTAGGAATCATTTCTAAACGATAGATATAGAGTCTTTTTTCTGCGATTCTTGACCTTGTACCCTCAGGCACTCAACAAGCCTTCCAGACCACTAGGTCTTCGGGTAGATGATCATTTAATGCAGAAATAAGAGACGACCCATCGATAACTTTAGCAATATCTGTTGGAAGAGATATTGTTGCCAAATTCATCCTTACGCTTACCCCTGAATCCGTTCTACTCGACATCTCAAGACAGGATTCAGTCCACCACCCTAATCTTTCGATGGCTTGTTTTAGTTCACCTTGGACAGTTCGGACATCAGGTTGAATTTGGGAACCGTGGAATTTAGCACCATGGTAGCCAAAGGCGACCATCATTAGGTCGCTATCCACGCCGACCCCTCTTCACTCTTCGAGTCCGAGGTACTCAATAGCCTCTTCAGCGGATGAAAAGCCAAGGCCTAGAAGTGCAAAGGTCACAGCCTCAGAGATATATTGTCTCGCAATCGGTGCACTTCTATCGAAGTTAGTTTTGAGATCTATTGCCTCGATTAATCCTCTTGCAGCCTCATAGAGATGGAAAGAAACATCGGTTTCATCGGAGGCTTTTCCAATTTCAACCAACTTGTGCAATTGCCTAACCGCCATAGGAATACGATCGAATTCCACTAAAGCGTTAGCATATGCAGCATTGTAGTCTGCATTTTCAGGAGCCATACTCGCTGCTCTTCGGAAATATGCATTGATTTGCCCTTCGTTAATTCGGTCATTTCCCTTGTCATCTAAGTTGCCATTTTCTTGAATGTCAAATAAAGCGGCTTCCGCCCACCCGTGGTAACCAGCAGGGTCATCGGGGTTAGAATCGATATAATCCTCGAATACCGCCATAGCGCCTGCATAGTCTCCACTAGTAATCAGTTGAGCCGCCTGTGTAACTACCTCGTCTGCACTCATCGTTATCTCTCGGGTAACTCTCACTGCAGTACCTGTTATGAACGGTGCGGCGTAAACCGCCCCAAATCATCAGCGATTAATTCAGTATACCCCAAGCATGTTCTGCATTGCCCCTAATCCATTCATAATCATCAATCGAACGCAAACCTTCCTCATCTAGAATTGCAATTTTCTCTATTTCAAGGGGATATTCATTGTAGGTTAAATGACTAACAAAACCGGCTCGAGTAGGTTGATCGAAAACCCATCTTGCACGGGACGTTGCCCGAACATGAATAGAAACTTGAGTTCTACCATTCCACACCTTTATCTTGAATCTAGGAAGTAAATTCCCCTGTTCATCTCTAAGTGCATTTTCTCCTTCTTGACGTTCTAATTCGACTGTACATCGCTTGAAATTCTCAGTTCGATTCCTATTTGCGTCATGAAATAAACCCGAGCCGGCATTTGGTGAACGGAAGAAATCGCGCATTGACCAAGGTGTGTCGTCTTTCATCGTAAACGAAGGAGAAACGTGAGGCATGAACCAGTCGAGATAAGAGCCATCATCAAAATGCAACATTCCCCAGAACCAAGGTACACTAGGAGCTTGAACCCCTACCTTTTGGATGTATGCTGTACCCTCAACTTCTTCTCCATCAATATTCAATTTCGCTTTCATTCCATGCACTCTTTGGATATCATAACCCATATTCAAACCGAATACATTATTCTTGTATTTCGCAGTACTTGGCCGCTCCCACCAAGGAAGCATTTCTACGCTGAAATCTTTGGGAGAACCTTCCCTGACTTTATGTGGATCACTAGTTAGATTTAGCCAAAAAGAACGGCGGCCTGGGCGCAATCCAAAAGATAGATCTTCAGAGGTCAGTGGCACAACTGCCCCAGCGCCCATTCCTGTCTCTTTTTCCTCATCCGGCCAAAGTGGGTGATTATCGTCTACAGAGGCCATTCTACACTCTTTCATTAGTAATGGCTCAAACATTTTGTTGCCATCATACCACCATGCACAAACCATGCCCGACATAACAGTGCCTCCATCTTCGTCAACCAGCATTCTTGCCTTAGGTATCCACCAGTGGTCGCCGACTCTAATTGCAGGAGTTTCCTTTGAGGACCAAAGTACCATCAATTGCCTAGAACGTTCTGGATGAATTGGATCAGGAACTAAAACCAATACCCACCACCACCACCAAGAAAGACGATTGATAGGAGGCAATACATCAAAACGCCAGAATTTACTAAAATCACCCTCTATTTGTTCCATATAGAGGTCACCTACTACCATCACATTATCTCTCGACGCTTGAATTGACGCTGACCAAACAGAATCATCAATGAAGTAATCAACATCAATACAATTACCGATATCAAACCAGATACAAATGGACTTTCAGTTCCAAGTGTATGCACAGGAGGATTCCAGAAAGCCGTTATTCCTGAGGGAAGTTCGAAAGCGGTTGCAATTAGATGCATTTCTATGGTATTTGGCCATACTATGAGCACAATTGAATCGATTAATTGCAACGTCCAATGAGAGACCGAAAGAACGGGAATAAGTTCAGCACCACCAAGAGTAAGTACTGCCATAACAAACTCATAAACACCAATTACCAATGCAATGTAAACACCATATCTTGAGGATAAAAGTCCGAGTGTATTGAATATCGCTCCGTAGGCTGCGAGTGCTAATATCGTCGCAAAGGCTATACCCAACCAGACAATTACATCTTTCAATCTAAATATCGAATCACCAGGTCCTAGGGAAGCTGTGACTAATCCCATAAAAACTGACATAATTAGTACGAATCCACCCGCTACGATAAGATAACCCAGAATTCTGTAAGTAATGAATTCTCCACGGTGGATGGGTTTTGAAAGAAGATAATGCAAAGTACCATTTTCCGTTTCATCTCTGACCAATCCCAAGGCTAGGAAGAGTGGTAAGAAAATTCCTAATATCATAACAAAAGCGATTTTGCCGGTACCGATAATGAATGCACGATGTGCATCTTCATATGCTAGATTTTCTTCACTTGGGTCCTCATCAACAT
This sequence comes from Thermoplasmatota archaeon, assembly GCA_036138175.1. Lineage (GTDB taxonomy): Archaea > Thermoplasmatota > Poseidoniia > Poseidoniales > Thalassarchaeaceae > MGIIb-O1. The sequence goes on from JAZAAK010000006.1 coordinate 3,181, forward strand.
TATCGTCCGGATATATTGATACCACATTTCCATTAGAATCAAGAATCCATTGAACATCGCAATCAATACCATTAGCATTACGATCAGGGTTATGTTTATTCTCCCACCACCACTGAGGTTCTGGTTCGCCAGGCCAACCGATTCGTAAACAATCTCCATCATCATCGAATCCATTTATTTTATTTGGATCTCCAGTCCAATCGATGTCATCTTCATCGATGTAATTCGATGCTGGTTCCGGTTCAACATAGAATACATCCTCCATATAACCCCAAACACCTCCCCATCCTTCTTGGGTCCTAAATGTACCATTACCCGTGAAAGATGCTTCATGGACAAGTATGGAATTTTCTGCCAATGAGCAGCCACTCCCCCAATCTAGCCAAAAATCATCGAAAATTTCCCCTTGTGGACAATCATCAAGATTGGAAACATCAAGGAATGTATCTCCTCCAATCGAATTATTTTCTATCCAATTGTAATTAAATGTCCCAGTTACGTATCTCCAAGTGTGGTTTCCCGAATGTTGCCCCACGCCCCCCCACTCAAAGTAATCTTCTTGGACAAAATCTCCAGAACCAGGGAATGAGAATGGATCGTTTGCATCACTGCCATACTTGTATTCCTGACCCGCAGGATAACCATCTCCATCCCAATCATGAGAATCGTTATCGTTGTCGATTGGTTCCCAACCATCTCTTACTCCTCCAATAAACAATGCAAGTAAGCAAATTAGCAGTAGGAAGCTTACTGCCAAGACTACCCAGGTAGAAAGGCGATTTCTCAATTGGCGTATGGTTAGTTCTGTAATCGCACCAGCCTTTCTATCGAGTCTAGTCCATACAGTCTCAGCAAGACCTCTGCCTTGTCTATCCATCATGAAGCACCACCTACAAGATAACCAAGTAAAGCCTCAAGATTATCATCAGGATTCTCAATCGAGGTGATTTTCAATCCTGACTCTACTATCACCCTTGGTAATACATCATGTGCTGCAGATAGGTCATTGGTCAATACCTCCAAAGCACCTTCTTCTGCGAACCTAACTCCATAGACTGGATCTTCAGGGACAAAGTATTCTGCCAACTTTCTAGGATTTTCAGTTCGAATCAATATTCTATGTGGATGTTTGTCAAGCAAATCACGAATTGCATGTAGGTTTCCTAAGGCTAGCAATCTTCCATTATGGAGAATAACAATTTGCTCTGTAATTCTTTCAATTTCATCCAAAATATGGCTTGACACTAACACCGTTTTTCCTTGCGCACCCAAATCTCGGATTACGCTCATTATGCTAGTTCTAGCTATCGGATCGCAACCGTGTAGCGGTTCATCTAGGATTATCAAATCAGGGTCATGAACTAGAGCATGAGCAATTTTTACCCTCTGTCTCATACCTTTACTATACTTGCCAATTTCCTTATTTTGAACATCTGCGAGGCCTACAAAATCAAGTACGTGCGATGCCCTATCGCTTGCCTCTTCTCTGGTCATACCATGGAGACGAGCTAACGTAGAAACAAAGTCATGTCCGGTCATCCAATCATACAGCTTCTCAGTCTCAGCCACATAACCAACTCTACGATAGGGAGAGGTACTTTCCCAAGGATCAACGCCGAATAAACGAACATTACCACTGCTCGGCTTTAACCGCCCCATTAGTAATTTGAAAAGAGTTGATTTTCCAGCACCATTCGGCCCTAGAATTCCGGTAACTCCACCATCTATTGCCAATGATACTTCATTGATTCCTATGACCTGCCCATACCATTTTGAGCATTTGTCAATAACAACAGCGGGAGCGGTTTTGGTACTCATTCACGAGTCACCTCCAGTGAACGAACTCTAGTGACAAGCAAACCAATTGAGGCGGCGTTGTAAAGTAATATCGAGATTATTGAAAGAGCCAAGGAATGATCATAATTTGCAGGAATTCCTACAAGCCATTGACCAAGGTGGGCAAGGGAATCATACGGACTCAGAATGTAAAACACTGTAGTTTCAAAGATTAGTTCAATCATTAGAGCGACTACTTTAGTTCCAAAGATAATGGCTAGGAAGCCAATTGCGGCAAAGAAGCGACTCTGGCTAACACTTGATAGAGCCATGCCGATTGAAGTGTAAGTAATAACCAATAGAATGCCTGCGATTAATCCGCCTAAGAATATTGGAAGTGTATCGATTAGGTAGGCCCAACCCTCTCCATTGAAAACAATTGCAGAAGTGTAGTATAGCATGTAGGAAAATACTATGACAAATCCGAGAACAACTGCAGATGATAGATATTTCATCGCGGTATAATCTGCTCTAGTTACAGGGCGTGAAAAATAAATCGCGCTAGTTCCATTCTTTCTATCATCAGAAATCATTCCGCCGACCACTAATGCAGTTAGTAATGGCCACATACAGAGATTTCTAGGGAAGTAGCCCAAAACCTGCCCCCACAGGTTGTATCG
>JAZAAK010000007.1:0-8952 GCA_036138175.1 Thermoplasmatota archaeon
TTCACTCGGCCGCCATGATTTGACCACCCGTCCCGTAATCGGTTGGTGGGCTAGGCGATTTGGGACACAACCCGTTCTCCGTCGAGCAGAGGTGGAAGCAGGCGTTGTAGATGCAGATTTTGCCAGAAATATCAATCACAGAGGTATGTTGACAGTCGCCTCATGTCTAGCAACTGGGCATTCGGCAGTTGTGATGCCAGAGGGCAAATCACACCAGGACAGCAAACTCCATGCTTTACGAACAGGATCATCACGCGCTGCTCTCGCTTCTGCTGCTATTGCAGACGAGAAGGGCTTACCTGCGCCAGTAATCCAAACCGTTGGTTTACATTGGCGAACTCATCATTGGCTTCGCACCGACAATTATGTTGAGTTCGGCAAATCGATTGAGATACCATCGACATATTCACCCGAAGACCGCACTCGTCTAGTTTCTGGGGAATGGGTCGAGCCCAGTTATGAAGATACTAGAGAATTACGCGATCGAATATTCGATGCACTCTCCCCCATGACCCCTGATGCCCCAGATTGGGAAACTTACCGTTCATGGAAATTATTGGCTCACCTTGGTGCGAACAAAGCCAAAGCTCCTCTGGGAACACTGTCTGAAGAAGTCCGAGCTACTAGAGAGGTAAGAGAAAGCATTGGTAGAGACGAAAATAATCCAATAATCGACCAAGCAAAAGAAGCCGCAGAAATCCTCCACAAGAATGACTTGTATGCTACATCTCTAGATTCTTCAAATCGCTTGAAAGGAAAATCAATTTCTGAACATCTCTTAGGGCTTCTTGGTTTACTTCTGATAATTTCCACTTTACCAATCACACTGCCTTCATCAGGGCCACAGTGGAGTCTTGCAAAATATATGGCCGAAGGTAGTGATGAGGGATTGGACTCTAGGACGACTTACTTCATGCTTGCAGGAATGTTTTCACCGATATTTTTCTGGCCCCCTGTGGCATTGTTAGGTACCTATCTGTACGCGGGTTTATCGGTACGATTAGTGACTTTATACACATTCATTTTACTCATGCTCGCGTTCTATCTTGCCGCCTCAATCGCATTAACCGGCTATGATTTGTGGTCCGACTCTGCAACAGCATCTCGCCGTGTGAAATTGAGTAAGAGTGGCGATGGAGAAAGATTTCACGAACTCGTTGAAAATATCTCTTCTAGACTCGGCGCTCTCAAATAGGACTGCCAATAGCCGACATTGATGGACGGCAAGTCGGCGGCTAGTGCAGTCAAGGATTGGCTAGCCCGTGAGAAACTAGAGTCTAGAGAAGTTACAGACGCTCAAGCACTTATTCACCTACATGTAAAATATCCGCCAACGAAACAAGGACACGTCTTCAATGTAGTAATTCCGAAAAATCGCGATCTAGTACTGATTTACTCGATTACCAGAGTCGATGAAGGGCAACAAAATGAGATGCGCGACCATGGAAAAGAAGATCCTGACTCTTGGGAAAAATGGCTTCATGACACCAGAATACAATTGACTCGTTCTAACCTAGATTGGGTCCTCCATGTCGGCAAGCCAAAGGACGAGTTACCGGGTCCTCTACAAGCGTTTAATCTCTCAAGGCCGATATGGTTCGACGGCCTAAGCCAAAACGAATTTATGCAGACAATGAGAAGCGTATGGCTTTCCAAATTGGAACTTATTCATCAAGTGAAGTACGCTTATGGAAAAGGGATTGGTAAACCTGGCAAGGTAGATGATTGGGAGGGAAAGAAAGCAAAACAACGCACCTCAAAATCACCAAAGAATGAACCCAAAAGCCATTCGATTGACACAGATGAGACAGGTGGTTTCGGTAGCGAATTCGACCCCGCCGATTGGGTCTGAATTTCCAATTGATTGGGATGAAAATACTTCTTTGTCCTAAGGGATATGGATGACGCGTGAGCGTGTAGGTTAAGTATTCAAAGAAACCAACAAGGATTGTTGTAGCAGCAATGCTGGAGGGAACGAGATGGAGACAAAGAAAGTAAGGAGTAGCATGACGTTGGTTTTCATCATGGTGATGAGCCTATTTGCTACGTTAGAATTCTCAGATAGAGCAGAAGGAAGCGAGATAGTAGTAACAGATGCGATACAGATAGTCGCTAGCGGAACTCATAATGACAGAATGGTTGCAATGGATGCCGATTCAATGGGTAACACTCACTTCGTCTGGAGTAGAAACACCCAACATCTCTACTACAAAATGCTCGATCCTAGAGGCGATGTTCTAATCGACGAAACTCAAATCTCCAATCCAGGCACCCACCGTGCTAACCACCCAGACATCGCTGTAGATCATGCGGACAATGTTCACATTGTTTGGACAGATAAATCAGGTCAATGGACGATATTCTACACCCTCTTAGACCCGTCCCAAGATGACCAAGATGGCAGCTCAGGTTTGGATGCTGTCCTTTCGATAATCAATGATGAAGAAATTGCTAGCCACCAACAGAATCGTGACTGGCCAGCGGTGGCTGTGGATTCTCAGAATAACCCACACATAGTTTGGGAAGATTCCTACGAACCTCTAGACAAATTTTACCAACAACCTCAGATATACTATTCAATGCTAGAAATCGACCGCCCAGGTCGCCAAGCAATTGTTGCGATTGGAAACACACTCTTGACTCCAATTATCGGACACAAGGGCCACCCAGATATTGCAGTTGATGCAGATGATTTCGTGCAAGTAGTATGGGACGACACCCGTGGCGGTAAGGTGGAAATGGTCGCACCTATCGATACGTCCGGCTCAATGAATACTGAATGGGCCGATATGTGCGTTGTTTTCTATGGAGGCAACTTCGCCAGCGGAGGCACTTTTGAAGGACTGAAACCAATGCTTGAAGATGGGAACATTACGGTATTCGAAACACTCTATGCACTGAGTGGAAATTGGCCGTCTGCAGCCACTTCAGGTAACTGCGCTACCGCATACCAAACAGGCGGCTCTGGAAGCCAAGGCCCTCGCACAACCCATCTTGGCCAAACTCCGTTAGACGACTCAGGTGGTATCCGCTATCTTACTGAAGTAGTCTACGATGGCACAGCAACAAACCTTCCTCAAGACGGTGGTTATTACTCTGAATTCTGGGGCCCTGGTACAACTTGGGCCTGCCTATCTTGGAGAGACGCACAGGGCCGAATGGGCAACGCCGCAAATCCACCAACACAGCTGGATCACAGATGGAATCCGAATGCTACTAAGATTGTAATTCCAATTTCTGATGAAGGACCATACGGCGGAGACCCATCCCAGGCGGCCGACGATCTTCAGAGTATCAACGAGGCACACGATGCTTGTGTAGAGGCAGGCGTCGTTCCTGTGCCCTTGTTAGCCGCAGGATTTGGCTCAGGGAATGTAGAGGTAGGGTCACATATGCAGGACCTTGCTCAATGTCCCAATGGATTCGTCTCAATCGGGACAAGAACCTGTCCTGGTTCCACACTTAGGAACACAGATGCAGGTGGAAAAATGTACAGTTTCCCTACTTCATCTGGTAGTGCAACAGAACTTCAACAAATGGTCGAAGCCCTAGTATATCTAGCAACAAATAATTCTCGTGAGATATTTTTGACAATTCTGGATCCTTATTCAGTGTTGGACAACCCTCCACCCGGTTGGACAAAGGGAACCCCTGGAACAACCGTGTCGAATAACCAGTATGTAGAGGATATCGGGCCATCAACCGACCAGTTGGGATATGGTCACCTAGTTGTCGTAAATGATACCCGAATTACTCTTCAGGATGCATTCAGCCTGCACCCATCAATTGCAATCGATACCTCTGGTAATACACACGTTGCATGGATGGACGGCCGAGCTTATGGATTCGAAATAGATGTCAACTACGAGATATACTACACAAGGCTAAGACTTCGTGGTTCCGCTGCTTGGGATGGAGCGCCTTCAGGCCTCCCCTCCTACGGAATAAAGCAAATCACAGACTCCGCGATATCAACAGTAGAGGGCCTCAATAATCTGGACAACCAGAGGCCATTTGGCGCTAATTCACATATGCCAGAGATTCTTACAGATTCCTTCGACAATGTACACATTGCTTGGCTCGACAACGGAAATGAAACTCAGGGCGAGACCATAATGTACACCCGACTAAATCATACAAATGATGCTCATCCGAATGGCTTCCCGCTTAATTCGTTGGCATCAGGAATAATTGAGCCATGGGAGTTACACGAAATCTCTACTTGGGATTCAGATAAGCTAGGCCCTAACTCACCTTATGCCCCAGACTTGAGTCAGCCGCCTGCATTCGCGAATGACCTAGGTAGTGGAGTGCATATCGCTTGGTCCGACACTAACCGATGTGATGAAAACAATAACCAAGGAAGATACACTCTATGTTATGTCCATGTGCTGACAGGTTTGGTATCGGTAGATTTAGCCGATGATGAGACATTCTATCACACCATTGAACCGGGTCAGCAGACTACCTACAACATGACAATCTCAAACCCAACCCCTGGGCCTGCAGAACTTGTCGCAGATACTTACGAAGTAACTTTGCTGGGAGTACCAAATAATTGGACAGTAACCCTATTCTTTAGTTCAAATCATACGCCAATTTTCGATTCGACGCCGGTTTTCCTTCGCGGTGGAGATGTAGTGCCAGTATACATGCGCGTTCGCGCACCGACAATCTATCAAGCCCACGAGGACGAACTAGCTGCAATCACTGTGAGCGTCGTATCTTACAAGGATCCAGCGATTAATGATGAAAGGCTCACATTGACTTTGATGGACGTTGTTCACGGAATTAATCTCGACACCAGTCATTATCAGGTAGACGTAGAACAAGGACAATCAGCAATCTTCTCGATTACTGTAACGAATACAGGAAATGTATACGATACGTTTGCGTTCTATGATCCAACCACTCATGAAGGCCAGACTGAATGGGGCTTACCTTTCGGTTGGGGAGTATCCTTCCCGACTTCGCTTTCCCTAGATCCAACCCAATCGGTAACGCGTAACCTGCAAGTTAGTGTTCCAACCTCTCAGGAACCCGGAACCTTCGTGATTTATCTGAAAGGCTGGTCTACTGGAGAGCCAGTATTATCGATTGATAGAGGGACCTTTGATGTACTTGAATTATGGGTTAATGTATCGATAAGGAGCTCTGGAAATATTATCTTCAACCTAGGAGAAACAAAACAAGATGTTCTACCAGGAGAATGTTCCGAATTTGACATAGAAGTCACCAAGCATTACACACCCGGTTTCCTCGTCTTTACAACACCAGGTGGCCCGGATGAAAGGCCGCCTGAGATTTCAGAATCAACATGGCGTTACGACAACTGGGTAGTCGACCTAGATTTTGAAAATGCACCCGGTGGTAACGGTATAGGGGATAATGATCCGCGATATTGGGGCGTTATTGATACGCCTTATACTGTAACTGCAATAATGTGTGCTCCATACAATGCAACGGCAGGACTTGGTGAATCTGTCACTGTCAAAGCCAACCTAGAAGGAGCACCTAAGGTCAGAGACTCTGTTGTATTGGTGACGAATGTAATTCAAGTCTATGACTTAGAAGCAACAGTGCCACAATCCACACTTGAATTGCATCCAGGAGAGTCTTTCCAATTGGATACAACGATTGAGAATATAGGTAATGGCCCAGACAGATTCGATATTGCTGTAAATTCGATAACAGATTCAAATGGAGGCTCAGCGGTCTGGGATATTGAGATTCCAAGAGTTACTTTCGAAGAACTTGAAAGAGATACATCACAAGACATCCCGATTTACATTAATGTTCCAGAGAAGACTTACGCAGGCGAATACACAGTGCGTCTAGACGTCTTGAGCGAGGAACCATATGATGGAACCAAATTGAGAGATACAATAGTTCTGAATATCGATATCGTAGAATTCCACGATATGCGAATAGAACTAGACCCTGCAATCGAATCTAGAATCAAAACCACCGCGCCTGGTAGAACAGTGCGCTTCACAATGAATGTCAGTAACTACGGAAACGTCGACGACCACCCATCGATACACAACCACACCGAGAACTCTGCCGGCTGGGACCCAGTTCCTGGCATGAACACCCTCAGTGGATGGGCAGTCAATTATGCTCTGATTGAAGGCTTCGATACCGAATTCCCACTCGAACGCCCTTGTGTTCAATTGACGGTTGGCCAAGACATTCCTACAGATGACTGCTACGTAACCGCAGTTGGTACATCTGCAGGAACGGTAATGCTTCCAGTTATGCCTGCATATACTACCTTACAACTGGTTGCGATAATCGAAATAGATCCTGGGGCGACACTACAAGATCGTGAAATCGGAATAAAGGTCCAATCCGCCTTCGGGTCCTCTGAAATCGATGGAGACCACGACGAGACCCCAATCTGGGAGGATTCCTGTACCATAGATCAAAACGAAGACGGCATACCAGACTTAGTTCGCCCATTCTGCGATACAAATGAGCAAATCGTTGAGCTCCGATTGAGAGCGCCAGACCTTGAAATTATCAGTGTCGAAGTTGACACGACTAAAGCCAAGGTTGGAGAGATGCTACCAGTAACTGTAGAAATAAGGAACATTGGAAATATACATGCTACAGATGTCAACCTCATTCTATGCGTCGACCAATCGAAGAAGTCGATTGAGAAGAATGGATGCCTAGAGGAGAATGTAGCCTACAGGCAACTAATCGAGGCCGTCATGCCTGTTGGCAGTAATGGAGACGACTCCCCGCCGAAGATTACCCTCCTGTACCTAGTAAAGGCAGGTACCCACGATGTGGTAGTAGTGGTAGATCCAGACAAAAATATAGTCGAATCTAATGAAGATAACAACATAATGGCAGTTCCTGGCGGAGAAATGGGGTCAAATTGGGGAGCACTCGATATTGGAGTTGAGATAGTAGCCCAATATTCGGTTCCAGCAATCATCCTAGGGGCTACAATAGCTCTGATGTGGGTCGCCGGAGTAGTCATGTACGGTCGTAGAATGGAGGCTTTGACTCGCTTCGCAGAAAAGAGCAGCTTAATTGCGAACCTAAGCGATGATGACCAAGTCTTCTAATCGGAATTTTAGCGAGCTAGCCACCACGGCAGCGGCGTTCCCTCGCGAGCAGCCACTAGGCTGCCTGTGCTAGCGGCGAAGTCACGGAGAAGTCTTTCTCTAAGCCCATCCATCATAACTTCTGCATCCATCGATTGGATACGTAGTCCCTGAGAAAACAAGTCTAGATCCAAAGGTCTTCTTGGCTGATTTAGCATAGCGTGGGCAAGTTGTCTTTCTTCATAGGTCTCGGAAGATTCGTCGATGGTAGGGGCAACTTTCTGCATTACCTGCTGATGTAAGGCGATAATCGCATCCCTCTGTTCGTCAATTCTCTCAAGCGCTTTGTCCATATGCGAAAGCATCGACATTGCTTCGACTAATGGAAGCCTTCTGCGAGTACCAATATTGTCTACTACGGAGTCCAAATCTCCTGGTAGATTGGATGACAAACGAATAGCCCCTCCTTTTGGCATAGTTCTGTGTTCCGCACGGAACAGATTAGGCCCCAAATCGAGCCTTAGAGAAAATGATTGATTGACGGTGTACAGTTTCTTCGGCGGCCCTCCTTTTACAGAGGGGACTTTCTCAGAGTCAACAAATCCAGCCTCTTCGAGAACTCTAAGATGCTTTACCACGGCTTGTTGACTAATATCCAGCAATTCTGACAATTGCAGAGGGTAGTGTGGCTCCTTAGCGAGATGCTTCAAAATGTCTCTACGTGCACCGTTTTCGAGTATATTGAGAGCCTCATCAAAGTCCACCACGACTTACCAACCCACGGTTGTGTAGTGGAAGGGGGAATAAAAACCCGAGTGTATCATGAAATTGGCTAATTTTAATCAGCCTTCGTCCCAACCCTTCCAATCATCATCAGAATCATCTTTTCCATTTTGGGAATCACCTTCATCAGATACAGACTGAACAATTTGCTTGTTTGAGGGATTTGTAACAAATGGTTCAGGCACACCAGAAGTATCGTTATTTTTCTCCTGATAAGCGCGATAGAGTTCATCAGTAGTCATTACTTTGCCATCGATAACCAATCCACTAACTTGTTTTCCGTCTTTACTGGATCTATTTCCTAGCATCAATATTGCAAAAATCAATGCAATAATTCCGCTAATTACCCCTAAGCAACAAGTACCGAAAGCAGCTATAATCAAAGGTTCAGTCAAAAACTCACTGTCAGATGCGGTATCATCGACCAACCATAGTACCGAATCACCCTCATTATGTAGGGTGTATGTGTTACTATCACATCCATTTGGAAAGCAGAAAACCCTTACTGGAGCATATGAAGTCCCGTTCACAAGTCTTTCAACATGTATTCTAGTGGGGCTATCTCCGGAGAATTCCTGGTTCTCTTCATCCAACAAACGAAATTCCGCAGCGGGGGCATCTCCACCTTCATTCACCCTTAGTGCAACATATACGTGCCCACCGACAAAAGTTACTGCGGCACTTTCTCCTGATTCAAGCCGTGCTACATTTTGTTGTTCGGGATCTAGCATTGGCTCCATCTTCTCATAGGCACCCGGTAGGAGCGCCATGAATGTGATTAGCAACAACACAGAGATCGCAGAAGACCATTTGGCAATCCGCCGGAAGTTCACAGCCACACCATACTCAGTAGGCGTTCACATTTGATGCTTGGTCTCATTATCGCCCTAGGATTTCGGCAAGTTTCTCTGGAAGATAGGTCTCAGTTACGAAATCTAAACCGTATTTTGCAAGAGACTGCTGTTCAGCTTTCTTTCCTAACTCAAGCATCAGTTTGATTTCTTCTTGCCATTCAGCGTCAGCAAATCTAGGGTCGCGTAATTCGGCATGAAGGGCCTGGATGGGTTTGCGCTTAAGTTCGTCCGCGGGGAGATTCGAGGCTTGGTTTTGG
>JAZAAK010000008.1:0-47407 GCA_036138175.1 Thermoplasmatota archaeon
AATAGGTATTGAATACAACGATTTAACCGAAGAAAACAGCATAATTCCGCAAAGAACCATCAAAAATTAGTTGCAAATCTATGCTGATTGAATGTCGGTTGATTGATGAGTGAATTATTCTTCGACATACCATGGCAGAGGATGCTCCGCTGCGAGTAGTTACGGCTGCGGCCATCTTCGATGGCCATGATGCAGCGATTGGTATCTTCCGTAGAATCTTCCAATCAATGGGTTGTGAAGTCATCCATTTGGGTCACGATCGCGGAGCGGATGAGGTTGCGAGAGCGGCAATCCAGGAGGATGCACATGCGATTGCAATAACTTCCTATCAAGGAGGTGCTGTTGAGATGTTCACCCACACCAAAGAAATACTGGATGAGGAAGGATTCGGGCACATTTTCCTTTGTGGAGGGGGAGGAGGAACTATCCTTCCTTGGGAAATTAAGAAACTTAGAGATGAAGAGATTGCTCGCATATATTCTCCAGACGATGGTAGGGATATGGGTCTAACCGGTATGGTGGAGAACGCAATAGAAGAAGCAAGGAAAATCGACTTGCTTGACAATTCAAGATTCAATTCTCTGAGTAAGGCAATTAGCGCTGATGACCATGGTTCAGTATCCAAGTTACTTACTTTGGCAGAAAATTCCGATGATTCAGAATTTCAAGCGGTTCTGCAAAGGGTTCGTTCAGTTGAAGCTGATTCAGGATGCCCCGTTGTCGGATTAACCGGAACCGGAGGAGCAGGTAAATCGAGTCTTACTGATGAATTGATGTTGCGTATTCAACGCGATAACCCAGGTGCTAAAGTCGCTCTTCTCGCCACCGACCCTACTCGCAAGCGTACAGGTGGCGCATTACTCGGTGATAGAATTCGAATGAACAGCCTAGCAGATGATAATCTCTTCATGCGTTCATTTGCTAGCAGAGCTAGTGGAAGAGAAATTGCAGATTGTATAGATAGGGCAATCGAAGCCTGTCAAGCGGTTGGCTTCGACCTTATTTTAGTTGAAACAAGTGGTATTGGTCAAGGCAATGATGCCATCACTGAGGTTGCAGATTTATCGATGTACGTCACAACTAGAGAGTATGGTGCCCCGTCACAGTTAGAGAAACTTGCAGCGCTTGATTTCGCTGATCTAGTGGTGCTAAACAAATTCGACAGACCTGGGGCTGAAGATGCGCTAACCGAGATTCGAAAACAGTTCAAGCGCAATCGAGAGATGTGGGATGCAAAGAATGAGGATCTACCAGTTATACCAACTATTGCCAGTCAATTTGCCGATGCGGGTGTCGACCTACTTTGGCAGAAATTAGCAGGTTTACTCAACGAAGAACACGGACAATCATTCGATGCGGCTGAGGCACGACTAGGTGCTGACGGTCTACCACATCGATCTGCACCTATACCACCTGAAAGACAAGGATACCTAGCAGAAGTAGCAGCATCTGTTCGAGATTATCATGCTAGAACCGAAGAGACTTCGAGAAATGTAAGGCTGGTTCAGCAATTGGAAGCAGCCGCTCAACAGATGCGTAAGTCAAACCGATTAACTTCAGCCGCTGATCTGACTGCGGAAGCCGAAGAAATTCGCAAGCGAGTTCCCGAATCTGCTTGGCAGATGCTGAAAGAATTCGACGAGCGCGCTGCGGCATATCGTTCTGGTAATGCATCCTACACAGTCAGAGAGAAGGAAATTCCAGTCGAAACGACCACTGAAACCCTCAGTGGTCTCGACCTACCTCGTGTTGCCCTTCCCGATACAGAGGATTGGGGCGAAAAGATGGAATGGATTCGTTCTGAAAATGTCCCAGGGGCATTTCCATTCACTGCAGGGGTATTCCCATTCAAGCGCGAAGATGAAATTCCTCTGCGAATGTTCGCAGGAGAAGGCAGCGCTGAGAGAACAAACAAGAGATTCCATTTCCTTTCCGAAGGCCAACCATTCAATCGACTCAGCACGGCTTTCGACTCGCCTTCTCTGTATGGTAGAGACCCTCAGACCAGGCTGGATATCTTTGGGAAGGTCTGCGAATCAGGCGTCAGTATAAGCACAGTCGATGAGATGGATATGCTGTTCGACGGCTTCGACCTTTGTGCCCCAAATACTTCGACATCAAAAACCATCAATGGTAACTATTGGTGGCACCTTGCAGCCTTCTTCAATGTAGCAATCAAACAACAAGTTCGTAAGTTCGAGAAGGAAAACGGACGGGAGCCAAATGAAGAAGAGTATCAGGAACTAAAGGCCTGGGCATTGAACAATGTCAGAGGTACTGTTCAAGCGGATCAACTAAAGGAATCAATGGGGCAGAATACCCTTGTTTTCAATCTAGATACTGCTCTTAGAATGATGGGAGATGTAGCTGAATATTACGTTCAAAACAACATTCGTAACCACTACTTTGTCTCGATTTCCGGTTACCATATTGCCGAAGCAGGCGCCAACCCAATAACACAAGCAGCTCTTACTCTAAGCAATGGGCTAACCTATGTTGAACTGTTCAAAGCGAGAGGTTTAGACCCAGATAAATTCCTCAGAAACTTTAGTTGGTTCTTCTCAAATGGCATGGACCCAGAATATGCCGTAATCGGAAGGGTCGCACGCAGAATATGGGCGATTGCCATGCGCGAAATCTACGGAGTAGGTCATCGTGGTCAGCAACTGAAGTATCATATTCAGTCCAGTGGTAGAAGTTTGCACGCACAGGAGTTTACCTTCAACGACTACAGAACTACACTTCAGGCACTTTACGCCTTAGCGGATAATGCAAACTCTCTCCATACTAACTCGCGTGACGAGGCCTTCGGAACTCCAACCGAAGAGACCGTTAGGGATTCAATCGCAATCCAAATGATTCTATCCAAGGAATATGGATTGCTGGCAAATGAGAACCCAATGCAAGGTTCTCATCTCTCAACTTGGTTAACCGAACAAGTAGAGGAAGAAATTCTCAGAATATTCGAAGAAATGCACCGCCGTGGAGGTGTCTTAGGTTCCTTGGAAGTCAATTATCAGCGTAACCGAATACAAGATGAATCGATGGTTTATGAGCATAGGAAGCATTCTGGCGAATTGCCAATAATTGGAGTCAACACATTCACCAATCCCGATGCGACTAGCCTTTCAGCAGATGAAGCCGACTCATTCGACATGGAAGTCACCCGTTCTGATGAAGGCGAGAAGAAGATGGTGATCGAACGGAATGAAGCCTTCAAGGAAGAAAATAAGCAGAAGGCAGAGGAAGGTCTTGCGAGACTAAAGCAAGTTGCAAGAGATGGCGGTAATCTATTCGAAGTGATGATGGATATTGTCGAATATTGTTCCGTTGGTCAAGTGACTCAGGCTTTGTTTGAGACTGGTGGAAAATTCCGTAGGAATATGTGATAATATGGCAATTGAGATACTTCCAGAACTCCTAGAAGAATTTTTCAAACATTTCAAGGATTTACCTAGACCTGTACAAATATTGTTGAATTTCATGTTTTATGCGATTCCTCTTGGAATCTTGATATATTATCTAGATGATACTTACGGGCTAATTTAAGCCAATTATTGAGTTGCTTTGAAAGCCTGAACCGCTAATATCCCTGCAATGAATTGTGGCACTAAATGTATCCACAAATCGGCAACCTCAACGACTCCTGATACGAATAAAGCGCCACTTACAGCCGGATTGAAGGAACCACCAGAGATTCCACCAACTGTCAATGCGCCAGCAAGAACCACGAAGGATATTGCAGCCCCATAGTATCCGTTACCTTCGGTCGCCTCACTAGTGGCGACATTGAGGATAACAAAGACTAGCGCAAAGGTGTAGAGGAATTCAGCACCGATAGCTTGGGTGGTGTCCATTTCCAAAGCCGTAACGCTGGTTTCTGCAAACAATATGTTCTCAGATGCAAGCGCGGCCAATGCTCCGGCAATTATCTGGACTGCGATGTAAGGAGCAACGTCGTCCTTCTCACAAGCACCTCGTAACCATATTGCAACGGTCACAGCCGGATTGAAGTGGGCTCCAGATATGTGACCAACTCCGTAAATCATTACCATCAAAGTTGCAGCGATAGCAAACGGGGCATAGTCTCCTGCTGAACCATGAACTGCGGCAGTACATATTGTCAGGGCAAGGAAGAATGTCCCTACGAATTCGGCAATCAGTTTCTGTTGAAGAGTATGTTCTGACATAGCCTCTTGCGAAAATCGAACGCCCATCAATATTCTCAGCGGAATTTGTACGGTTCATCTGGAGGACCAGGAAGAGGAAGTGGGGGCATTTTGGTTGAATTATTGCAATTTGCTACCTGTGGTCCTAAGTCAATCCAGGTATCAAGAGTGGTTTGGTGCCCTCCATCGCATGAGTAAAAATCCGAATCTATAGCCCATGCTAGAGCGTCAACTTCGATCTCAATCACTCTCATCCAAATTTTCAATGGCAGACTAGTTTCCTGCCTTCTACAGGATAAATCAATCATTTCGAAAAATTGCTCTCCATCCTCAATAACATAGAATGCTCTGATTGGTTGAAAGGGAATCCCAGGGAGTGTCTTCACGGCTAACGCTGTACGAGTGAAACAATGCCAATTTTCTCCGTCCTGGTTTGAAGTCGAAATCTCCGTTGTAAATCCAGATTCAAGTGCTTCACTGGCTAATTCAGTTCTATCAAGTAGATGAATAAGACCTGTTGGAAGATGAGCTGATTCTCTTGTTTCATCCTCCAATTCGGATGCGGTTCTACCGTAGGCGAACATAGCATCTTCAATTTCGTTCTTCTGAGAGACTGTGTAGTCCCGAATTAGCGTCAATTTCCAGTTCTGATTTCCGATTGTATTTGTGCCCATATCTGCTTTGACCCCCCTGAGGGAAATTACCACTGATGGACGAGTCTGAAACTTTTCTCCAGCGGTATCTATCTTAGTAAACTCCAGAGTATATTAAGCGAATGGAAATATGATCAAATCAAAGCAAAATTCAGTTGGTCGATTGAAGAATTAATTGATTACTATGACCTCTATTCGAAGACCATGATATCATCTCAGAAGGAGAAGGCCTTGGTCACTGGCGCATCTAGTGGAATAGGCCTAGAAATTGCGAAAGTCTTGGGTTCACAGGGCTGTGACCTAGTTATTACCGCTAGAAGAAAAGCAGAATTGGAATCTCTCGCAAAAGAGTTGACTGAAAGACATTCAATAGATGTACAAGTAGTCGTATCAGACCTCTCTGATCAGGTAGGTGTAGAGAATCTGATTAGAGAAACTGGAGAGATTGACATACTTGTCAATAATGCTGGTTTCGGATTTCATGGTGAGCATTTGAGCCTCAACCAAGAAGGGCAACTGAATATGATTGACCTCAACATCAGAGCCCTGACCCACTTAGCACGGCATTATGGAGCAGCGATGAAGAAAAAAGGGTCCGGGAGGATACTGAACGTTGCTTCAATTGCAGGGTATCAACCTGGGCCGAAAATGGCGGTTTATTGCGCAACAAAGGCCTACGTTCTCTCGTACACGCGCGCGCTGCATTCTGAGTTGAAGAAAAGTGGTGTATCGGTAACCGCGCTATGTCCGGGCTTCGTTGAGACCGGTTTTCAAGAAGTTGCTGGAATGGAATTGGGCGCCCTTGAATTATCTGGAGCAGTTCCTGCTGATAGGGTAGCGAAGACTGCTGTCAAGGCCATGCGCAAAGGTAGAAGAGAAGTCATCCCTGGTTTATTGAACAAGCCAATTCCTTATGCAAACAGGCTAGTGCCAATCAGCCTAAACCTAGCAGTGGTGAAGAGACTGATGTCGTAATTATCTCTGACATCTCGGACAATAAAATGTCGAGCGACCAGATTGAACGATGCGTCGAATTGTCCCACCACAGTTTTCCTGCTTGCAGGTTTCTCCCTCTCTGTTGAATACCATGAATTGTTGTGGGAAGTAGCCTAAGTCCCCCGAACCATCGACACCTCGGAAATCTGAAATCGTTGAGCCACCGGCTTCGATAGCTTCGAAAATTACCTCGTTGGTAAATTTGTGAATTCTCTCAACTGCGACAACAATTCGTTGACTTTTCCCCGCCACCTCAGCCGCTGTTTTAGTTGGAGAAATTCCTGAACGGTGGAGAATCTCACTAACGTAGATATTACCCAAACCTGCAACAACTCGCTGATCGAGTAGAACTGTCTTAATCGGGCTGCGACGACCATGTAAACCCGACTTTAACGAGTCTAAAGTGAAATCATTGGTTAGTGGTTCTGGCCCTAATCCTGAAAGCAGTTTATGTTCCCTTTCAGCCGATGTTGGCATCAAATCCATGATGCCAAATCTACGATGGTCTGAGTATGTGGAAGTTAGTGCACCATCGTCAAACTCGACATAGACATGATCGTGTTTCCCATCGCCTGGTGAATCGATTGTCCAAACTCCAGTCATACCGAGATGACTTAGCCAAGTATTTCCATTATCTAGGCGGATCAAAAGGTATTTTGAGGCGCGTCCAATCTCTATTACCTTAGCACCTGTAAGGGCTTCTTCAAGATTCGATGGAAACGGAAATCGCAGATCAGGACGGCGTAAATCGACAAAACTAATTCGTCGCCCTACCCAATGAGGAATGAGACCTCGACGGACCGTTTCTACCTCAGGCATCTCCGGCATATATCTGGCAGTGTGTCTGAGAAAATGATGTTATCCATTGCACTGATTTTTCCAGCAAAGCATTCAAGGGAAGGTTAGTTGACGGAAAAGCATGCAAGATGAATCAAGCGCCCCTCAAATTTCTGGAGAACCGACGGTCATCAATACAAATCAAGGGCCACAAGTTTCGGGCAGTATGATTGTTCAAACAAACGCTGTTGCAGGGTTAGTGTTAGCCATTTTAGGAATAGTAACTGTACTTTCTGCGGCAGCAAGTAGTTGTGGAATTCTAGGTTGTTGTGGACTGGTTTTTACAATCCCCGCCATGTTCCTAGTTAGCTCTGATAAGAAGAAGATTGATGGTAGTTCATATCACCCTGAAGCTGGTATGATTAATGCCTCAAATGTGGTTAATATCATCAGTCTAGTAATCGCAATTCTTGGTATAGTTATCGGGATAGTATTCTTTGGCGGCTTGGCAGCCCTAGATGGATATTAGGGATTCAATCAGAAGGAAGGGAAGTCAAAATGAGTGATGTTTCTCAGTCCGACATCACTCCTAACCCTGAAGGTGCAGAAGTTCTGTATGTTCAAGGGGTAAGTAATCCATCAGCGGTAGGCCAATATCCCCAAACCCAAGCGGTTGTCGCCATGGTGTTATCCGTCCTGTCTATTGCTGCAGGTTGTGGGTTATGCACAGCGATTCCAGGCTTAATGATGGCTAACACCGCCCTCGATATCACCAGTAAACATCCAGGTCATCCAGATCAGGGGATTGCAAAGGCCGCCCAGGTCGTGGGATGGATTGGAATTGTTCTGGGAATTATCGGGCTCATACTCGTGGTGCTTTACTTCATTCTTATTGGGATTATAGTTGCTAACGCAGAAGCCTGATTATATCCTAACACAATGAAAGACAGCGTGTTGTTCCTCGAATACCGAGATGTCGATTACCTCTAGCAATTCTAGATGCTGACAATCTTCTATGATGCTCTTTGTGTGCTCAAATCTAGCATCATCTCCGCCTTCCATCCATCGCTCACTGGCTGCTTTCAGAGATAGGAGAGCGGCCCCCCCTTGTTTGAGAAATGCCGAAGTCATCCTAACGAAGGTCTCTGCCTGATCGCCTATGCTAAGGTCTTGATGCAACCAATCCGCCTTACCTCTAATGTATGGTGCGACAGCAAGTGGATTACGTGCATCTGCTAAGACTGGAACTAGGCCTTGGCGGCGTTCAGCCAACTTGACCAAATTACGCATCATCCTAGGAGAAATATCCACCGCGACCACCTGTCCACCATGATGATTTCCTGCACCACAGACATTGTCGTGAATATGACTTACAGTGCCGCCAGAAGAAGCACCAAGATAGAGGCAAGTCGAGCCGGAATCGGGCAATAGCGCAGATGCATCCCGCTTGGTCTTGAGAATACTGGCGGCTACCTTAGATCGGTTGGGGTTCCAAAGACGCCATTCATTTCTGCCGTCTCTTTTCCTTCTCTCTCCCCTTACGGAGACTCCTTTGACTGCGTTACGTGACCAAAGGCTTCTACCTTCTCGACGAATACCCCAAGCAAGCTTGATGGGTTTTGGCAACTCTATCACTTCCGCTTGGGTGGTTTCGGGAACTTGGCCTTGATCGCCTCGGTCTCTTTGTGAATCTCAGCAACGGTATCCTCATCCCAAGGTTCTCCACCAAAGTGATCGCACCTAACAGCGATTGAGGCTTTTCCAGCGAGGAATCTCGCGATCTTTCCACGCACCCATCGAGGTGACCGCGAAATCTGAGGCATGCTGAATAGTATTGCTCCATGTTTTGGTGGCGCGGCTCCACGTCTATGTGCAGCCATCGCCGCGTGTGCACCTAATACCTGTAAGGAGCCTGATGGCATTCTAGCCAACCTCTCTCTACCCCCTGCTAAAGTTACCATTCTAGCAGCACCTAAGGGTCCGATTAAGGCTGCAAGACTGGGTACGTGTTGCTCGGCTAAATCACGGATAGCATTCTCGTGTGCTGCTAGTCGTTCGGTCAACTCAACCACGCCTTTGGCATGATCTCGCAATGCTTGCCATTCGATATCTGAGGGTGAATGAGCAGGTGATTCTACTCCTAATGTGGTGGCGACATCTTCGATTGAGTCTGATTGGGCTACTGCAGGTGGGATATCATCGCGTTGAGCATCAAGATCTACTTCCGAGAGAAAGAGACCGGTCCATTCCACACATCGTGCCTCGTTGGTGGTCCAAGATGCACGAAGTTCCGCCGCTGAGGATACTAGCATATCCAATCGACGATCGGTATCGCCAGCGGCATCCGCAATTCCTCTCTTGGCCAGAATTGGAGTCGCTCTTTCAAACAATTTTGATTCTTCATCATCGAGTTCGGGCCAATCATTATCCGACATCGCGCCAAGTGCATCGATTACGGCTTCGGGAAACCTATCTGATAGGGTGCGAGCTTCTGGACTCAAACGCCCACGTTGCAAGTCCCAAAGGCGGTCAGCAACGGCTCCCGCCGAGCGCTTACTTGACCAAACAACCTCGTCATGGATGACTCCATCGTCATCGACAACGCGGGCCAGCCGCCAGTCGTAATGCAATTTCATGACTATCGCGAGAAGTCCATTCCGCTTGAATCCCGCGCTATTCAGAAAATTCACGGGAAGCGGTCAATAACCGAATTACAGCGCCCGAAAGGTATGGACTTACGACTTGCTGCATTAGTAGGGATTGGTGGTGCTATAGGAGCGGTGTCTCGCTATGCCTTGCAACAATGGCTACCTGCGGATACCTTGCCTTGGGGAACGATTACCGCAAACCTCCTTGGGTCTTTACTCCTAGGCATATTATTGGGTGCGGTCGCTGCTGGTGCAACTATTGGAGACGATGTCGTGTTATTGTTTGGAACCGGTGTATTGGGGGCTTTTACTACCATGTCAGCATTCGCTGTTGACTCAATTCGATTAGCAGAATCTAATGCATCATCTACTCTGATAATGATAACAACAACAATACTCGGTAGTATTGCATTGGCTTGGCTTGGTTGGCGCTTTTCGACATCCATTATTGCATGAAAAAATAGGAATAATCAATTACGAATGTTGAAGTACATATCCAGCGAGCGGTGGTAGGTCATATAGACACAGGAAAGGGAGGATTACGAGTGTTCTGTCCAGAATGTGGTACTCTAGGATTCATGTCACCAGATGGTAATATCCGTTGTACTGATTACAAATGCGGTTACGAAGGACCTCTTAGTGGGTCAGATGGAAAGGGTGCGGAATTTACCGACCCAATGACTGGAGAAACCGTCGATTTATCCAAAGCGACCGCTTCTTCAACTGCAAAGGACCTCAAACACCTTACCGAAGTTGTCGAAGAAGAAGTCGCCAAAGGAACTCTCTGGGTTGGTGATTATCGTTGTCCAGAGTGCGATGGAGATAGAATTTTTGTCGTACTAATGCAAACTCGGTCGAGTGATGAACCCGAGACAAAAATATGCACCTGCGAGGGTTGTGGGCACAAATTCCGTGAGTATCAATGATTACTCTAGCGACCCACTACGTGGGTCGTATTCAGTTAATATAGTCTGGAATCTCACTAGCGAACCATGAAGAACCCCCAGTTGGAGGAGTCTTAGGTAGGTGTTGGGATGCTTAGAGTCACTGCCAAACAGCAACTGATGCGAGAAATTGTCGATCTACTATCGGTTCTTACCGAAGAAGCCAAACTAAGTTGGGGTGAAAATGGCTTGAGCACGACCGTCGTTGACGGCTCCCATGTTGCATTGCTATCGGTTACGGTAGCAGATGCTTGCTTCGAGACATATGAAGTCGAGTCGGTTGAGATTGGTCTAGAACTTGGTAAGCTTCGAGATCTTCTAACTTTGGCTGGACCAAACGACTTGGTTGAGTTGGATTATGACGGCGCAACAGGAGCAATCAATGTCCGAGTAGGTGAGGTTCATCGAATTCTTCGTGGACTTGATACTGGCTCAATCAATGAGCCACGTCAGCCTGATTTGGACTTTGAATGCAAAGCCACTTTGAGTGCGGACAGGCTATCTAGGGCCCTTCGCGCTGCAAAGTTTGTTGGAGAGTTAGTCGATTTAAGCCTCGATAAGAATCAGATGACAGTATCGGTTACCGTAGAAGCTGGCGAAGGAGTAAATGTCCGCTTCGATGCTGGCGAAATGTCGGAGTTAGTCGCTCCAAAGCCAACAGCCTCAACCTATTCTCTACAATTCCTAGACCCACTTAGCCGAAAGTTGGCTAGCGGCCTAACAGAGGAAGTTACTGTTGAGTTCCAAGACCGCTATCCTTTGCGGCTTTCATGGAATTCAAATGAAGGCGGCGCGTCTTGGACTTACTTCCTAGCGCCGCGTGTCAGCAATGACCCATGATGACATTCGACAGTGTCATATTGTGAGTGTGGTTGAAAGCGAGAGCGGTTTCGGCCAATTCATGAGTGAGCCCTCGGTATGTGTAATCATTCCGAGTGTTCGTAATTCCGAAGAATTGGAAATTGCCTTAGATGGATTGTCTGCCCAAACTTATTCTGGACCCATAGAAATCATCGTAGTTGGACCTAGTAACGACCCTGGAAAATCAGTTGCAGAAAGTAAGGATATACGATTTGTCGATGACTCCGGTTCTAGAACAAGGGCTGATGCTTGTAATGTTGCAATTGATTCCTCATCTTCAGATTTGATTCTCTTTACAGATGATGATGTAATCGTACCAGAGGATTGGGTAGCGAAATTAGTTCGATGGTTTGAGAGAGATGATGTTGCTGGAGTTGGTGGACCTAATTTCGCTCCTGTTGAAGAATCAACTCTTTGGCAACGTGTAATCGATGTGACGTTCTGCTCAACAATTTTTACCGCAGGTACAAATTACGGGAAGGTAGGTGACTCAGATTTATCAGAAGTATCTCAACTACCTGGAGTTAATTCTGCATATAGGCGGTCAGTTTTGAAAGAAGTAGGAGGATTTGATCAGGGCGCAATTGGAGCAGAAGATGTAATGCTCGACCACCGAATTAGAATGGCTGGTCATAAATTGTGGACTGATAGAACTGCGATAATGTGGCACCGGCGCAGAAACCTATCACGCGTAAAGAAACAAATCGGTAATTATGGACTTGTTAGAACTCTAGCAAGTAACCAATATCGAGAACTACACGCATTTACTCATTCAATGGTTGCAGCATTCCCTCCGATAGTTATTGCAGCATTTGCATTATTTTTCTGGGGTGCTATGAATGGAGGATTGGCGTGGCCAGATTTCTGGGACATTAGTTTAGATAGAGTCCCTATGGGAATTGAGAGAATCGCAGTTCATACTCTTCCAACACTAATGATTTTGTACAATTTGCTTGCTTGGTATGGTTCAGCGAAGGGAAATTCACCAAGTAAATCTGCTTGGACGATTTTTCTCTCTTCAATCGTCACCTATACCCTTCATTGGAATTATGGAATCGGTGTACTGCGCGGTAAATGGAGAATATTGCGTGGCCGTCCAGGGCTACAAATCGATGACCGTGCACGTGATTGATAACATTGAATTTGTAAAACAGGCCTTAATATCCTAGATTATTGTCTTGTTTTCGTGGCATTCAAGTGTAACATCGATGCTCGAGGTAAAGCCGTTAGGCTTCGATTGGGCTTAATGGGAGTGCTTTCCTCACTCGGTTTAGCAGCAGCCTGTTTGCTAATCAGCGCCCCAGACTTAGCTTGGATTGTACCGGCTGGAGCATTCATTGGAGGGGCATTTGCTATTTTCGAAGGCCGCACTGGATGGTGCGTAGTCAGAGCGCTCGGGTTTAAGACTCCAATCTGAATTTATTTCCAGAGTCCCAGAGTATCTCTGAGACCTGTTTCAAGATCTTCGTGAATGAATTTATAGCCCTCTGATGTTAGTCTAGTAGGCAATACTCTTTGACTCTCAAGAGTAAGTTTCTCCCCCATTTCACCAAAGATGATCTTGACCACGAATCTAGGTAAAGGAGCAAAGGCTGGTCTTCTCAATACTCTACCGAGAGTCTTTGCAAATTTTTTCTGCTCAATCGGATTTGGTGCAGACAAGTTGTATACTCCTTTGGAATCAGTATTCATCATTAGGTGATTAATCGCATATATCTCGTCATCAAGAGATATCCAAGACATCCATTGTTTTCCATTTCCAATTGGACCGCCTGCTCCCATTTTGAAGGGAAATAGCATCTTTCCTAGGGCTCCTGCGGTTGCAGTCAGAACTATACCAGTTCGAAGAAATACTGTTCTTACTCCTGATTCTTCGACAGTGGATGCAGCCTCTTCCCATTCTCTACAAATATCAGGAAGGAAACCTTCTCCTGATGTGCTATCTTCTGTTAACTGCTCATCTCCTCTGTCACCATACCAGCCAACAGCGCTGGCTAACATCATACATTCTGGTTTATTTTCTAATGTAGAAATTGCATCTGCGAGTAATTTTGTGCTATTTACGCGACTATCTCGAATCATCTGTTTTCTGCGCTTATTCCATCGCTTGTCGCCTATTCCAACACCACCGAGATGAATTATTACATCAAATCCCTCGAGAATACTTGTATCGATTTCTCCCTTATCGGGATACCATTCTAATTCCTGTGCTCCAAATTTTGCAGGTCGGCGTACTAATCTCCAAACTTCGTGACCACCGGTGTCTAGAAATGCGACAAGTTGAGTACCTATACATCCAGAAGACCCTGCAATCAGGACTTTCTTTCTTGCTTGGTTTGCGAATTTACCATGTTGCTGTAAATCACGTTGAAGACGGAGTTCTCTAGCCTTGAACATTCGAGTGATTCGACTTCTAACCAAAGCCCCTCCTAATATTCTGTCAGCGAGATTACCGAGTGGCCCAAATGGAACTTGGTAGCTTACTTCATCCGTTACTGTCGTTACTCCATTTACCTCGCTTAGATTATGGTCATGATGCCAACTCCAAAATGGTCCTTTGACCATTTTGTCGGCAAAATGATGCGGTGGATTGTATGCAGTGTGTTCAGCAACCCAGGTCATCTTCATTGGCCCCATTGGGAAACGGAAAATTCTCTGTGAGCCTACTTCTAGGGTTTCATCCGCTCTGACTTCTTCTGCTACTTCCCACGGAGGCATTAGTCTACGAAAAGAGCCTTCGTGCTCGAACCAATCGAATGTAGTTTCAATATTCGATTCGACAACTGTATTGTGCTCGTATTTGTACACCTAATCCCCCCTCACTTTGGAATTGGAGCGTCTTCTGCCCAGCGAGCAAGATATCTCTCTAGGTGCAATTTTTTCCTTGTATTCTGTGAAGACATGTATCGTACTTTACCGAAAATTGGTCTCTCTGGACCCCATGCTCTGTCATGCCTTCCTAACACCCAGAAAATACCTGTGTAGGAATTCGGATCTCTACCATCTAGAGCCCATCTATCATTGATGTTAATCATCCATTTAGCAGCTGTTTCGGGATTTGGAGCCCACTCTAGAATTCTCTTGCCCCAGAGCATTCTGAGATAATTGTCAATATGACCACTCCGTACCAATTGTCTTTGGGCAGCGTTCCATATTTCATCACCGGTTTCTGCATTCTCAATTTGTTCGAATGTATATTCTTCTCTTGGATCGGAAGAGTGCAAATCTAGAGATGTCTTTGCCCACTCTGGAATCGATTCGATTGTGTTGTGATCTTCTCTGATATGTGCAAAATTAAATCCAAGTTCGCGCCAGGTGATAATTTGATCGAGGAAGGCTTCGTGGGCTTCAGGAACGCCCCACCAACCACTTCTTGTTCCTCTTCCAGTATCCTCAATTGAGATTTTACTCGGGTCCCAATCTGAACGGCTCAAGACTGCCTTAACCACCTCAACTGACGATATATGGCCAAAATGGAGCCAAGGTGACAGGCCGCTGCTTGCGGAATCATCTGGATTGTTTCTGCCAGTGTCATATCTGTCTAAGTCATTTTTGAGGAATCTTTCAAGTCTTGCAATTGCTTCAAATCGTCCTCCGCGCTTTGAATCAACAGCAGTAACTTCGTGATCGATATCCAGAGGTTCACAAGCTTCCTTACCGATTTCTCCTCCCTGAGCAACTCTCCACAGCCATTCATAAGGAGTAATTGGGCTATCCACGTAGAGGAATAAATCCTCAATGAATTCGTTAGTAAGACGCAAATCAGTTTCGACATTTTTCATAGGGTCAAATGTAGGGAGAGTGGTCAAAGCACTCATCAGATTTCTCTGCATATGTTTTCGGAAGGAATATGCCGAAGGGAATGCTCTGTCCGCCCAATCAAGCGGTAATATTCCATTGGAATCTACAGCGTCTAATTGGACTCTGCAGAAGTTTGCAGCCTGACGCATAACATCCCTTGGTAGGTAGGTTGGGAAGTCATCGATCACAACTGCACAGGACCTTTGAGATAATTTTCGAAGTAATCCGTTTCCAGTTTGTTTGTGGGTTTCGACCCAGGGAATATAAGTTATCTCATTGGATGCAAAGATAGCGTTGTTATCGATAATCCCCTGAACGAAAAAAGTAAGAATTCTGTCACTTGACCAAGTATGCCTGATGGAAACTGGTTCAACAACCAGCAATGGCTTTCCTAATTCTACAGCGAGGTTTATCGAATGTTCTAGGGCTGAGTTGTAATGATACCTTCTTGAAGCAGTCATCCAGTAGAGAACAAATTCTCCTTCTTGGTTTATCGGAAATTCATTCAAACGATGAACTCTATGTTCCGTAGCAGTGGAACCCTCGAAAAACTGCTCGTCCATCGTCAGAGTTAACATAAGTGCGCTATATAACTGGGTGTTTACAAAATCAGTTCGATTAAAACATTCTTTGATAAGGTAATGCAGTTACGTGGCAATTGAATGACGATACAAATTGACGATATACAACCTCTATCAATCGAGTCCGATTCCTTCCTGCCAACTGAATTTGGAAACTTCAGAATTAGGGTATTTGTTGGGCCGGACGGAAAAGAACACACAACGTTGTACACGGGAGATGTTTCTAATCCTAAAAACACACCACTTGTTAGAATTCATTCCGAATGTCTTACCGGGGACGCATTTGGTTCCCTGAAATGTGATTGTGGACCTCAGTTAGAGTCTGCTATGCGCAGGATTCAGGAAGAAGGATGTGGAGCAATCGTATACCTTCGCCAAGAAGGCAGAGGTATCGGGCTTTACTCGAAAATACAGGCTTATGCTTTACAAGATCAAGGACATGATACCCTGGATGCAAACCTTCTGCTAGGCTTGCCAGCCGACGGTCGAACCTACGATGTCGCCGCCGAGATGTTGAAGGATCTAGGAGTCGGTACTATTCGATTAATGACGAATAATCCTCTGAAAATAAATGGACTAATTGAGAATGGAATTGACGTCGAACAACGACTTGAGCATGTAGCTGGAATATCTAATTTCAATAGCCAGTATCTTGCTACCAAAGGGGCTAGAATGGGGCACCTTTTGGACCTAGATTAGATTAAAACAAACTTGAGAGAGGGGTCCAATATGCGTTCTCTAGTGGGGACAACCGCACCAGACTTCTCTGCGCTAACCAGTGAAGGAGAAGAGTTCAATCTCAGCGACTTAGATGGCCGCTGGAAAGTAATATTCTTCTACGCTGAAGATGGATCTCCAACGTGCAAGAGAGGATGTCTATCTTTCAAGGAGCAGTACAACATTTTCAAATCCCTGGAACCACCAGCAGAAATCATCGGAATTAGTCAAAACACCGTTGACGAACACAAGGAATTCAAAGAAGAATTAGGGCTTCCTTTCGTCCTGCTTTCAGACCCAGAAAGAAAAATTGCTGAGAGTTATGGGGTTCCAGTCCATCTTGGAAGGTTCCCTTCTAAGTCGTCGTTCGTTATTGGTCCAGATAACAAAATTCACTTTGTTTACGATTGGCTATTTCGACCTCGTCACCATGTTGCTAAGATTCTTCGCTCGCTAAGTAGTGTAACGAGTTGATTTGATGAGTTGGGAAAGACTACTGATTGATGCCGGTCTCTCAGAGAGAGAGGTCAGTACTGTTATGGTGTTGTCCAGTACACCGAACATGAAGGCGAGTGAAATTGCCAAAAAAATAGGTACAACTAGACTGGATGCATACAACTCATTGGAGAGGTTACAAAGAATCGGAATCGTTACTTCAACCGCCGATCGTCCGATGAGATTTTCTAGTCCTTCGATAAACGAGGTAGTCTCTCATTTAATTGAAATCAATAAGGAACTACTTAGCCGAATGGAAGAAAGTTATGAAAATTTAATTTCAGGAAAAGAGACCTCTTCTTTTGAGCAGGATAGAGTATCGAATGAGCCTAAATTCGCAGTACTCAAAGAAAGAGTCCACATCCTGAAGAGAGTTGAAAAAATGGCTGAAGATGCAGAGGAAAGTCTTACTTTGGTCCTAGGTAAATTTGGGATATTACAACTGTGTAGAAACCCTGCGCTTGTAGAAGTTAACTCTGCTGCTGAAAGAGGTATTACAATCCGTGTATTGGCCCAACTGGATAGACGAACAACAAGATTCTACGGTGATTTAAACGGCCTTATTGAGGTAAAGCACTCAGATGACCTCGATGCTCAAGGTGCGGTGGTAGATTCATCAGAAGTCATACAATATCTGACCATGGAAGATAATCCAGTTGGAAGAGGAAAAGAGGATGCTGCATTATTTGTAGAGTCAGAAACCTTCGCTGAATCTCAATTGAATTTAATTGATGCAATTTGGGAAGAGGCAATTCCTTTCGAAACCGCATCAAAGAGATTCACTGAGGAGAAGATTGTCGACCCTCTGAAATTAACTCTCGATAGTATGTCATTCCTTGAGAGAATTCGAGAGGTACTGGAAATTAATGATAACCTTCCAGAAACCGACACACCATTCAATCCTGATGCATTTATGGCCTCCGGACTAGAAGTTAGTGAGGCTCGAAGGGCGCTAGAAACCGGAGGAGTTCAGAGCCTAAGTGCGTTCGGAATTGACCTAACATCTTTGCTTCGACAAGTCGGAAATCGCATAGGGCAAGAATTGGCCTTTAGCCTGAAGGATATCGACGGAAATATCGAATTTCTGAATGAGATGATGGATTGGTGGGAATATGCAGGAATGGGGAAACTAAGTTACGATCTGGACCCCGATTTCCACATCAAAGTAGAACTTTCAAACAATACATCAGATTCTGAGAGTCTTCCACTCTGGGCACTCGATGATGGGATTATTGAAGGGGCACTGAATGAGAGATATGCTCCTGACAGTGGGGTCTTAGTTCGTCGTGTTGAATCCGAGAATGAAGAAGAATTCTGTAGATACAATTTGATCATATCACAGTAACTTACCATGGTTTGGTTTGACCTTTCCACAGTTTCTACCTAGTCGATAGGAAGTAGTTTTTGGACGCCAGAAAAGCATTGAAAATAAACCTATAATTATCCCTCCAAAAATTAATCCAGGCCACCCTGTTTCGATATAACCTTCACTTGCGTTGAAATAGGCCCAAACAAATGAGGGAATGATTCCAAACATCATAGCGATTACTATTTCTTCCTTTAGTAGGGTTGCAGTATCTCGATTGATAGGTAATCTCTGAGGGTTCTCCTCGAACTTTGATTCATGTTCTCTTTTTACCAATCGAGTAAACTTTGGTTCGCTTGAACCTTTGGCTAGCAGCCTGGTGGTGGGTTTACCTGAAGACCATTGTTTTGCGATGTGGAAAGTCCAATCATCCATCAAGTGAGCCCTTCCATCCAGTGCTTTTCTGAAGTAATTTCCTTTGCAACAATCAGAAAGTTTCTCTAGTTCTTGATCTCCAGTAATTGCCTCTTGATCCAGAGCCAATTTCCATTCTGATTCACTCGCTAAATCTGCTTCTTCGGATTGAATTATTTTGTCAACCTCTTCAATTAGAATAGGATGTTTAGTGATTGAGTATCGATAGCTTATGTCAACCATGTGTTTTGGTCCGATTCCTCCAAACAAGATTGAGCGGTTATCACTTCCAATCTCGGTTCTCCCCGGAGCAACTGGGACCCATTCGATGGACATACTCAATCCTCTGCTTCAATTTCTCCAGTTTGAATTGCCCATTGTGAAGCGTATACACTGTCGTTGTCGATTAATTCTTGATGAGAACCGCGTTCTACAATCGCTCCGTCAACCATAGAAATAATCTCGTCGGCGTTTCGTATTGTTGCCAATCGGTGAGCAACACCAATGGTGATTCTCTTCTTACCATTGGAACCATTTCCTCCGCCGAACAGTGATTGTTGAATCCTTTTCTCCGTCTCTGCATCTAGAGCTGCGCTAGCCTCGTCGAGAATCAAGACATCAGGATTCATGAGCAAGGCTCGAGCAAGGCTAATTCTTGCTCGTTGGCCCCCTGAAAGTCTGACTCCCCTGTCGCCTACCATTGTGTTCATTTCATTCTCCATTTCTGCAACAAATTCCCAAGCACCAGCAGTTTCTAGTGCCATCTTTACATCTTCATCAGTAGCCTCGCGAGCATATGCAACGTTGTCTCTGATTGTTCCAAAGAATAGGAATGGGTCTTGACTGACAAAGCCGATTCGTGAACGAACAGAATGTATTGTGAATTCCGATATATCTTGGCCATTGATTCTAACCTGGCCTGATTGTGGTTGGTAGAACTTTTCTGATAATTTCAGAATGGTGGATTTACCTGCTCCTGTATGACCCATTATTCCTAAAAATCCTCCAGAATCAACTTTGAATGATACATCATTCAAGACATTGATTGAGGTGCCAGGATATGCGAATGTGACCGAGTCAAAAGAAATGGAGGATATTGGCTGAGTTAATTCCACAGCCTCTTCAGAATCAGAAATCGATGGTTCCAGATCAATTAATGCGAATACCCTACGCGAGGCTGCTTCGCCTCTTTGTAATTGATTTAGCAACATTCCTAGAATCCAGAGAGGCATTGTCATTCTAGTGGAAATCAAGAGAAAAGTTACAAATTGACCAACAGTAATTTCGCCTGAACTCATCAACCAGCCTCCCGCAGAGACTAATAGACCAAAGGAAATTCCTGCAACAATGTGGAAGCCAGGAATAAAACGGTTTCTGATGAATGCTGCTTGAATTGCTTGGTCTCTATAATCTGCACTTTGACCATCTATTCTTTCCATCTCGAATTGCGTAGAATTGTAGGCTTGAACAACAGTTATTCCAGCGAGAACATTTTCTAGTATTGCAACGATTCCCCCTGTGCTCTCACGCTGTTTACGATATTTTCTCTGAACCCTTGTTGAGAACCAAATAACCATTGGAACAATCAGGATAAACGGGATGAATAATATCGCACATAGTGTTGGAGACATCCAAAACAAAATTGCAAAAGCGGTTATTAGGGTTGTAAAAATTCTGATTATACTGGTACTGGAGTCCGAAATTACGTCTTCTAATTGTGCTACATCAGCAGACAGTACTGACATTAAATTTCCAGTTTGTCTGGTTTCAAAGTAAGATGCTTCCATGCTCAACAAAGATCGAGTGGCATCCATTCTGATATCATGTTGGGCCATGTAAGCAATGGATTGCCATAACTGATTACTAAGTCCCTGAAAAACTGCTAAAACGACAAAACATAAGAGAATTAATGAACCAAAACCTAACTCAAGTGAACTAATTGGACCTATTGAGGGGAAGATATCGAGAGTGACAAAATTTTCAATCCGTGAATCCGTAAATTGAGGTTTGTCAGGATTGTAGTAGTCCGCAGCCATCCCAATTGCAATGAATGGAAGTAGGTCAAAGACCCTAGCACCCATATTGGATAGAAGTCCTCCCAATGCCCTTTGCCAATATCTTGTCACATATGGAACGATTCTCCATATTTGGCGTCCGACTATCTGCTTCTCATCCTCTGTGTCTGAGGAATCTCGAGCAATTCCCGCCGCCATAGCCTGCGTCATTGACTAAACCCTCATGTCCTAGACCTATGAATCCTTCACTATCATGCAGACCTACGGTCTGCATAGCTATGTTGAGATTACTTGGTGCGCTCGCCGGGATTTGAACCCGGGCAAAGAGGTTGGAAACCTCTTGTGCTACCCCTACACCACGAACGCGCAATCCGCCGAATGAGGACTAGTCTTTGACCGATTCGGTCTGCTAACTTAGCCTCAGAGGTTACTGAATTTGAAAAAGGAGATTCGATTCCGCGGGTTATGCTAGTAAGGCAAAGACTCGGTATCGCGATGTTATTCATCTTTTTACCAATCAATGTGCCACTTTGGAAGATGATATTTGAATTATCGGGAAATAGTCTGCCTTGGGGTGATTTACAACTATTTTTTGGATTCCTAGTTCTCTTTATTTTAGGAGGCATGTTGACCTTTACTCCAGAACTAAAATCGCCTTTTGAGAAAGCAAATTAGAAATCGAGGCCGTATAATTTGCTTGGCCACTCAGAATGTATTTTCAAGAGCAAATTTTCTACATAATTTGGGCTGTTTTCGACAAGGAGAGAAGAGCACAATTCGTCCGTTCTTTTAGGAATTGTTTTGGGTCCAAGAACAGCACCAGGTCGCCGAGGATCGTCTAGAAAGTCGGTCTCCATACCCCATGGTGCTGAGGCATTTTCATGGGTAGACAATAATCCCTCGATGCTACCTCGGCCAACACTCACAGTGCAGGCTAATCCATGGGTGAAATTAGCAGATACATCATGAGGGGCATAATGTCTAATGGTCTGCGAGAGAGGAAGTCCTGACTGAATTGCCAATTGGGAAATTTCAGAGTAGGTTTGCGCACCAGCATCTTCGACATGTAGTTGAATGGGTACTTTTGAAATTGCGGCTTCTGCCATAATATGAGATAGATTTTCATTTGCTTGAGTCCATATTTCCTCGCTAACCTCGTAATGCGGTCTTCCAACTTCACCAAGGCAGTGTGCCTTTCCTTGCTCGATTAACTCTAGAGCAAGATCCACTGATTCTAGATGTAAGTCGCTTGCTCTATCAATTCCTAGGTCAGATATTTGACGCTCCCAAGCAACGGGGTGAGGGCCGAGTACTACTCCAACTGTAATTGCAAATTTTTTTCTCACCTCTTGCGCCATCGAAATCGTTTCAGAATAGGCTCTACGATAGCCTTCTTTGTCGATAGGTAAGGCCCCACTAAACCCAGGTTTGTGAACTAACATTATTCCAGTCCCACCAACTCGAACAAATTCTTCAATCGCTGAAAGATATCTGTTCGAGCGATCTAGATGGATATGTTGGTCGACGACTGGGCCTGTCCAGCGCCCATCGACGATGAAGCTCATGCCAATGCGCCTTCCTCATCTAACTGTTCGGCCCAATGGCGAACTGCCATTTCGGCTACTCGTTTCGAGGATTGGCCAATTACAACTCCGTGGCCATTATTGAATACCAGAACATTGCAGTTGTGTCTGTTTGCATCTATTCGAATACAGCCAACCCTCTCATCCTTTTCTACATCTGCAAATCGGGCAGTAGCCAAGTCCAGTAAAACTGCTCGACCAAATGAAAAACTAACTAACATATCTCCTGCTTCTGAGTGTAATCCTTCTTCAGACATTCCAAGACTTAGTAGCAGTTCTTGAATGACTAAACGGGCAACCTCCAATCTAGCGATTCCATGAACTAATACGCTACCCGACTCCTCTATTACGAAGGTTGCCCTTGGTTCCTTGTGACTAATCACAACCCATGGTCCAGACTTGATACCCTTTGCAAGTTTAACAGCATCATCATGCTTGATTGGCTTACCTGGGATGAAACGGAAAGTTTGAGTCTCAACATTTACTCTTATCCTTGCATCTTCGTCCATATCTAGGCCTCCTCAGTTTGTATCGGTTGTATGGTTTCGGAATCCGGATAACCATCGAAGGCACTCAATAGTGAGGGCAGCCGTGGTTGATGGACCGGAACCATCAGGGATGGTCCTGTTGTATCGGAGTCATCAACTCTGCCCTCTCTAAGGTCTGCAAGAGCGCCCCTGATTCTCGAGACAATTCGAGATGACCGTTCGGAAATTAATTCGGTAGTAAGGCCTCGGTTTTCCTCCTGCCACCATGTTGCGCTGGAGGCTGCTGCTGCACCTAATTCAGCATCTACTCCCTTTGCAGCTTCGACAAGACTTGCTTTTGAGCTTCGTAATTTTTTCCAACGCCTACCAATTGTAACACTAGAAATCAGTGAAGACATAGATACCTGCTCATCGGCAGCACGAGTCATCCAATCTATCCATTCTTCATCCTCCATTGAAGGTTCTAAAGCGTATACCGGTAAACCTCCACGAGCGTTATTTGCGTGATGTAATAATCTCATAGGTTCAGGATCAGGAATTGTTGGGCCATCAACTTCGTAGATTGTTAAGTCATCCAAAAGGCGACCGAGAACTGTGCCAGAAGCCCTAGCTGCAGCGACATGTATTCCCGGGCTTTCTTGATCTTCCTTTTCTTCCTGAGGCCAGCCACTAATTTCATCCTCGGATGCTAGTAAAGCAATTCCATCCCAATGTTCCCTAGTTCGGAGTACAGTTGGCATTCGAACGCAAGGTAAGTGTGGCCATAGCAGAATTCTGCCGCCATCCGGGTCGTCGAAAATTACCGGTTCCCAAACCAATTCACCTTCGCTCATAATATCCCGAATCGTATGCATGGCTTGACTTGAACGGTCAAATAACCGCTTTCAAGGCCTATCCTGCGGTGGTTGGATTGAAGGAGGGTGAGTGTACGGCAGTATCTGAGAGAGATGGCTGAACCGCGCTCCTCCGAACCCGTCGTGCTACTGAATGAAGTATTTCCAGGAGATACAAATGCCCTAGATACGCTATTTGGTGGTCGCTTGATGTCAATTATGGATACTGCCGCTGGAATGGCGGCTAGCCAATTCGCTCACAATGAATTTGTGACCGTCTCGGTTGACGCATTGAAATTCAAGCGACCGGCTTACCAAGGAGATGTAATTAGAACAATAGCAAGGGTTGTCTGGACCAGTCGTAGGACCGTTGGAGTCTTGGTCAGATCATGCAGAATGACACGTTCTAATTGGGACCCTGAGGAGATTTGTTCTGGATTCTTTTTCATGGTTGCAATCGATGACTCGATGCGGCCAGTCGAGGTCCCTCAATTCACTGCAACCAGTGACGAAGAGAAAGAACTCTGGGATTCAGCACAACGAGCAAGAGATGCTATGCGCTAATTCTACGGACTCACAATATTGATTGTAAAGGGATAGTCGTAATTTTGTCCTGCTTTTAGTGCGTTATTCGCATTAACCGACCAAATAAGATACATTATCCAATGTGCGACTGCTGTAATGAATCCAAGACAGACAAGCATCAGGACAGTATGAACCAGTAGAGCCAATGAAAACGTGATAGATGCATTGAGAGATTGTGCTAGATGATGTTTCAAGATAGGGTCTTCATCGGAATTTGTAGAATACAGTATCAGAGGAACTACCCAACAGAATAAAGGGAATACAAGATTCAGTAACGAACCACAAAGATGAGATGCGGTTCCATTCCCTATGTTCCGGTTAGAATTAGTTCCTTGACTTAGGATTACAGGTTCTGGGCGCTGTTCTTCCATGAATATCCATGCATTGGTCCTCATTTGAACTCATTGCCAACCATTTCTACCCGTCGATTTGATGACCATATCTCCGCCCGCGCAATCCATGCCGGTGCTGAATGTCGCCTTTGTAGGCAGTGAAGAACTCGCCAGATCATTAGCGAAGTCTAACGATGTTCGAGATATTGAATCGTATGTGCACAAAGAACAGCGAGAGGGTGAAACCTGTGTTCTTTCTTTACTCCGTCCATTAAGGCATCCAGAGAGACTTAGACCTCTATTGTCGGTACTCAACGTTGCTGAGGTTGGTATTGTAGAAATCACAAATGTCGATGCGGCGTTAGGCGAGATTTTGGTGTCTTTTGGCGCAGCGAGAATAGAAAGAGGGATTGCTATTATCAATCCTTCTCGGGGACAATGGGTAGATTCAGAACAAGTCAATATGATTCTATCACAGGCTGGTCTAGAAACTTGGAAGTTGTATGAATCGGTTCCTGATTCACATGATATCAGAGAGGAATTATATCAACACCTGCATGTGGTTGGATCGAAAAATAACTCAACAAAAATGGTATTGCCAGTTGATCAACATTTCAATGTCAAAGGAGTGGGATTAGTTGCTATTGGTTATGTTCAATCAGGCACAGTAAACAAGCACGATGAGGTAGTAATTTTGCCAGCAAACGAAACCGGTGTGGTTAGATCTCTACAAGTAATGGACGACGATGTTGATTCGGCTATTGCAGGTGATCGTGTTGGAGTTGCCTTGAGGAACCTAAGAGAGGAGGCACTACACCGTGGATGCATGATTATACATCCTGATTCTCAAGCGCTGAATCGGCATGATAATTCAAAAATAAAAATCAAAAATTCGCCATTCCAAAAGAGGAAATTAACAACTGAAGATGTAATCCATGCCGCAGTTGATTTGCAATTCGTTGTAGGCAGAATAAAGCAAGTTGATGGAGAAATAATTTCTGTTGAATGGGAGAGCCCCCTGTGGATTAGAGGCGAAGGCTCGCCAGAGATATTGATTACACAACTTGACGCTATGCCAATGAGAATTATGGGTAGAGTGGAAACGATCGTAAAAGACTAGTTTCGTTTTTTTCGAGTTCCAACCTAGGGGTTCTCGGCGCTCGCCTTTCGTGTATGCAAGGCGCCTCTAAACCAGCACACCTTCCCTAGCAGTTATAGCCTCGAGGAGGCGCTCGGGTAATTGGGATGTACTCAGCCGGGCATAATGCCCGACTGGATGAAGGAGATTCGGAACTATTCGACAACCTAAATCTAGTTGGCATAAGTGGGAGATTTTGCGGAATCCTCACAGAGCGACAGCTAACCTTTGAGGACTACTCAGGATATGGAATCAGAATCAATCTGTCCAACATCTCAACTCTGAGAAATATCAACTTAGCAAAATTGCCGAATAGTTTCCTAACCATCGGAGCTATTGGGGTCTGGGTAGGTGCAACAATAATCACTTCTCCAATTGGTTGGGCCGTAGCAGCAACAGGTGCCCTTTCGGTATTTGGATACCTTAAATTGAAGAATCCTGTATTGTCGATCGAGACCAATGCCGGAGACAAATATCTCGTTACTGGAACTCAGTCAGAATTACTGCGATTATGCATGATGGTAGACCGTGTTATGCATGGATGTACAATCGAAGAAGCAAAGGTAGGTCTACAAGAATTGGAAGAAGAGAGAAAAAGATTGCTTGCACAAAACCAGCCAAGGGCTCTTCTCGAGGCCCCAGACACCCTAGATAATTCTGAATCGAACATAATTGAGGCTGAACCAGCAGCTATGATTTCCCACTCTACTGAAACTACTAACTCAATACCAACGGCTTCTGTAGTAGCTCAACCTTCGTTTTCACAGCCGGTTTCACAGGACGGTGGAATTTTTGCTTCCTTAGATGCCTCAGATGCAATACCTGCTACAGCACCAAATTATCCGACCACATCTACAGATTCTCGCTCAGCTTACGAGAGGGCTTGGGGTCGCGAAGAGCCACCTGAATGGTATCACGAAAAGGATCCATCACAGGAGGACCGACTTGACGAGGCTTTCTCAGATGCTATGGGTTCTATGTTTGGAGAAGGCGGGCTATTCGGAGTTGATTCACCTGCAAGCAATCCTAACCCCACGAATTATGAGGATTCAGAACCAAGTATTGATTTCTCTCTATTCGATGACGCCCCTGCAACCCCTACTCCGCCAACAACGGGCATCACAACTCCAGCCTCATATTCACCAACGACAACGCCTAATCCAGATAGGCCAGTATCAAGTTCACAGATGATTCGCTCAGCACAATTTCGTCACGGCCAATCTGAAGCCAACAATTCTCCGACATGGGGTCTTCCGAGCCCAACACAAAATGCAGTACGTGAGGAGTGTAAGCCGGGATTAGTAAAGACCGCGAAGGCGCGTTCTGCTTGGCAAACCGAGAACCAAAATCAATCATTATCAATCCCAAATACCAACCCCGAAAACTTCGAGGAGGATTTTCCTGCATTGTCAAAGTTGGCTAATAGTATGACCAATGGTCGAATTCGGAGTTCAGCAGGTAAGCCAAGGAAACAAAATTGGATTGCTTCGTTACTTTCTCCTACGCAGCCAAGAAGGCAATATGCCGATGTATATGGTGATGAGGATGGCAAGGCTCATGCTGGAGAAGCGAGATTTAGGTCTAGCCAACTTCTCAGGTTGCGCTCCGATCAAGACCACCAAGCCGATGTAGCCTCAAGGGCTAAGGAAATGACATCCACTAACGGTCCTTCATCAGCCAGAGATGCACTAGACAATGTCGTGGCACGGGTTGCTTATGGAGAGGAGAGAGAATCAACCAGTAAATCAGCTAGTGAGCAATTACGATTTTCTCAACTCCGTCCAACCACACAGAAAGGAGATAGACGATTACCCGGGATTCGCCAATTGAAGTGATTACTTACTTTATTCCGGCTATTCTTCGATACCTATCTACACGTGCGTGATAGATACCACGATCAATCGATGAGATTCCAGAAATTCCTAGTCCACCCAAAGTGAAAGAGGAAGTAACGGTGGCATGAACAAGTGAATTTCTAATTGCTTCAATATCAGTCAAAACACCTTGTCTCCCAACCAGATATGCAATTAGCGTTCCAGCGAATGAATCACCGCAACCTGTGGGGTCGACAATCTCATCGGTTGGATATGCTGGTAATGACAGCGTGCCCGCAGGAAGCATTGCAAGAACTCCGCCACTTCCGCGCTTTGCGATTAAACAACGAGGACCCCGTCCGGCGGCGGAACCGCCGTGTAGAGCCTCACCTGAGATTATTGATTTCATCGCGCGGGGTAAAATCTCATCCCCTGCAATAGCGCATATTTCCTGTTCGTTAATCACTACGATGTCGACCTTGCGCATGGCTTCGCTTAATGTCTCAAATTCAGTCTCAATCCATAGCATGAAAGTATCTAATACAGTCAATTGAGCACTAGGACATTGATCCAAAACCGCAACCTGAGTAGAAGGATGGGTACTAGCACAAAAGAGAACTTCTGGGTTCGTCCAAACCTCTGGTAAAATTGGATTGAAATCTCCTAGAACATTTACTTCGGTTGCTAATGTTTCTACAGATTCCATTGCACCTTCATACTTACCAGACCACCGGAACGTATCTCCCTCAGCACGTACAACTCCAGCTAAATTCAATCCCGCTTTCTCCAAAATCATTTGATCATAGACTGCAAAATCATCTCCAACTACTCCTACAAGACCAACCTTGGTTGGCTGTTCATCATGTGTTCGAAGATGAAAAGATGCTGCGAGTCCAGAATACACTGCCGCGCCACCAAGAAGGTCTGACCCATCTCCAGCAGGGGTTTGGATGTCGTCATAACCGATTGAGCCAACAATTACCATGTCCATACTATCACTTCAATTCAACAAGTTTGGGTGTTCCTCAAGATACCTTATCGTCACATCTCTATTACGGAAGTCTTCCTCTGATAGAATTGCTCTATGTAATGGAATAAGGGTTTCAACACCCAAAATCAGAGTCTCAGTAAGGGCGGCATCAAGTCTTCTAATCGCCTCTTGTCTATCACTCCCCCAAACAATCAATTTAGCAAGTAAGGAGTCGAAAGATGGAGGCATATCGTAGCCTGTGTGAGCATGAGTATCCACTCTAACACCTGGACCTGAAGGCCAATGGCATTCCCAAAGTCGGCCAGGTGATGGTTCCAAGGTTCTTGGATCTTCAGCATTTAGCCGAGCTTGAATTGCATGCCCTGAAATCTCAATATCATCCTGAGAAAACGGTAGGCTTTCTCCTGAGGCGACTCTAATTCCAAGAGAAACTAGGTCGTGTCCGGTTATCATCTCAGTAACCGTGTGCTCTACCTGAACTCGAGGATTAACTTCTAGGAAGTAGAATTCGCCTTGCGAATCCCTGAGGAATTCGAACGTTGCCAGTCCCTTGTAACCGACAGCCTTGGCTCCTGCAACAACGCGTGCGCCTATATCCGCTCTAACTTCTTTAGAAAGCCAAGGAGCTTCTTCCAAGATTTTTTGGTGACGGCGTTGAATCGAACAGAATCTCTCCCCGAAATGGATAGCTTCTTCTCCATCTCCAAGGACTTGGAATTCAACATGTTGGGCACCTTCGATAAATTTCTCTAGGAAGACTCTATCATCACC
Source organism: Thermoplasmatota archaeon (assembly GCA_036138175.1). Classification (GTDB taxonomy): domain Archaea; phylum Thermoplasmatota; class Poseidoniia; order Poseidoniales; family Thalassarchaeaceae; genus MGIIb-O1. The sequence goes on from JAZAAK010000008.1 coordinate 28,913, forward strand.
GAAGGCAGAAAGGGCTCGGCCTTGACATAGATTCAGTGCAGATTCGAATTCATCTACAGAATCTACCACTTGCATACCGATTCCACCCCCACCAGCGGCCGCCTTGATGATCACAGGGAAGCCGATATCATCGGCAATTGTTGCGGCTTCCGACGGATCGGAAACAGGTCCAGGAGAACCTTTAGCAATCGGTAAGCCGGCCTTGGACATAGTTTCTCTAGCGGTAATTTTGTCGCCGAGGATTCTCAATACCTCTGGACTGGGGCCGATGAATGTAATTCCCTCCTCAGCTAACCTTTCAGCGAAAATAGGATTCTCTGCAAGGAATCCATACCCTGGATGAACAGCATCGGCGCCGACTTCTTTGGCTGCGGCGACAATTGCCTCAATGTCCAAGTAGGATGCTAAAGGATCTTCACGGGCTATGTGAATCGCCTCATCGGCGAGCCGAACAGGGGTTGTCAACCGATCTTCACGACCGTGAATCATTACTGCCTCGACTCCTAATGTCCTCAAAGAACGCAAAATTCGCAGTGCTATCTCACCTCGATTGGCAATCAGCACCCTGCGGAACATCAAACCTCGCTACAGGTTGAATCCTATGTATAGTTCGGCGACCGCCATAGGCGGTCGGGAAGAACAAATGCTGCCAATCAATAGACGTCACGTAGGTATCTTTTGTCGGTCTTCATCATCCCGACCTCGACGAATTCCTTGGCTTCATCAGGAGACATGCCACCATGTTCTGCACATATTTCAATCAGGGTTGAATGTACATCCTTAGCCATGTAATTCTTGTCTCCACAGACATAGAAATAGGCTCCACCATCAATCCAATTCCAGATTTCTTTACCGTGCTTTGCCATTAGATGTTGAACGTATACCTTCTCATCTCCGGCCCGACTCCATGCTAAGTCATGGTAATCGAGAACTCCTCGTTCTTTCCAGTCTTCCATTTCATCTCGGTAGTAGTATTCTCCTTCCTCAGTCCAGTCACCAAAGAATAGCCAATTGCGACCTTTGTCACCATTCAGATCACGCTGTTGAAGGTAAGCTCGGAAAGGAGCAATTCCTGTTCCGGGTCCAACCATTATGCAATCCGTGTTGCCATCTTCAGGTAGAATGAATGAACGAGTTGGAGACATGAATACACCAATTTCTGTATCACCGACATCGCAACGATCTGCTAAATACCCTGTGCAAAGCCCGGTTCTGTCACGTTCGTAATGAGAATATCGCACGATTCCTACGGTCAAGTGAACTGTTCCTGGCTCGTGGTCTGGGCTACTAGCGATAGAGTATAGACGTGGCTTCAATCGATCCATTCCATCGACAAATTGTTGCGCGGTAAATCCAATGTGGCCAAAATCGCCCATCGCATCAATGTAATCGCGAGACCAAATGTAGTCCTCCATCGCATCTGCATTGCTAGTTAGATCTCTCCAAAGTGCCTCAGCGGGGTCACAGGCAGCGCCGATTTCTTCGTATCCTTGAGGGACATCTCCGCCTTCTCCTGAGCCGGACCAATCTAACAACAGATTTCCGTCCTCAGTTGAAACTCGATGTCTGCGAGTGATTGTTATCTCCACAGGTTCGTCTCCACCCATTCTACTACCGAGATTCTGAATCCATTTCTTTGAGATTCTGTGAATCTCTAAATGGTCGGTTAGTGCTTCCTTCAGGGTTGCCTCTCCAAGGTGGGTATCAACCAATTCATCTCCACTGAAGTTGGCTGTTGAAAGTAGTCTCTCGACCAACTCAGGTGGACATCGTGGAATTACACCAAGCGCATCTCCTGCCTTGTATTCGAGTCCGGAATCCCCCAAATCGAATACTATGTGACGGGTTTCTTTTCTCGAACCTTCGCCATTGAGGACGTAATTTTCCGTTAACTTAGAGGTATACGGATTCTTTGCACTCCAATCGGACATTGCACTCACCAGCATGCCGCCGAGCGAAAGTCCGTTTATCAAAACAAGGGGCAGAAGGTTCGCCCGCGTAGCGGGCGCTGAGACCCGAATGGCTCAAGTCATAGACGTCACATGGAGAGTCATGCCGCGCGTGCAGTTCCTCGGCACCGGGAACGCATTTTCACCTCATGGAAGAATGCACGCGCTAGTATTAATCGATTGTAATATTTTGGTCGATGCTCCTCCAACATTACTACCACAATTACGAACTGCGGGTGTATCAAGCGACGAAATTGATCATCTATTGTTTACACATTGGCATGCAGATCATATGTTCGGATTCCCATTCTTCATCTTAGAAAGAAAGGTAGTTTCCAACGCTGAAAATTCTCTGAACGTCTACCTTAGACCTAAGGGCAAAGAGATTCTCTCGAACCTCAGTCATGTTGGGTTTCCTGGAAGCTTGAATGAAGTTCTAAACGATGACATTAATTGGTTGGAAGAAGAATCTGGAGATTTACAAAATTCGGAATGGAGTTACGAGAGATTCCAAGTTACACACACTCCCGAAACCGACCCCCATGGATACTTACTGACTCACACAACTGGATTCAAACTACTACATTGCGGTGACTCTGGGCCTTGTCAAGAGATTGAAGATCGGGCCGCAGAGGCGAATGTAATCCTGATTGAAATGGGGGTGCCAGATTTCGTAAACAGCCCTAATCATCACAATCCTAGTCAAGTCAACTCACTGGCTGAACGACATCCGCATGCAACAATTCTAGTCACTCACAACTACTCCAATGCTGTCGAGCAAGCAGGTGGTTTTCCGAGGCCGGAATTGAATCCTGAAATCATTCAACTTGAGGATGGAGACGAATTGGTGATTAAAGAGAATGGCGATTATTTTCATGTTAGAAAATAAATGGAAAAAATAACTTCTATAAATATGTGCAAGTTGTAAAGAGAATGGAAATAGAATAAATTTAAGCAAAAAAATAGTTCGATAAAACAAACTCCCGGAGATAAATTTAATTACGCTTGAGACAATGACAAAATACTGCTTATTCTTCGGTGAAAAAAGTAAAGCAAATGCGCCAATGAATTCAATTAATTCATGAAATCATTGTTAATTTTCAAGAAAATAGGTTAGGCCAAAGTATATCTCATTAACATTTTACTTACTATCATAACAAGTCATTTCTTCCTCATAGGTCCGGCAACTTTCATTACCACCAACGCCCTCGTGAAGAATCCGCGTTTGCTTCCGATGACTCCTGACATAGGACGAGTTAGTAGACTTGGAATGATAAACGGTTGTGTGTTAAAAAATGGAAGGAAATATTTTCGAGAAGATATTGGGGCAAGATTCCCTATTTCTCGATAGGAAAGCCTTCGACCACGCTTTCGAACCTACTACATTACCTCACAGAGACCGTGAAGTCGAAGCCCTTGTGAGAAATTTAGTCGATGCCCTCAATGGCCACATACCATCCAATATGCTCCTCTATGGTGTCCCCGGATCAGGAAAGACTGTGGTTACGAGATTCGTTCTAGGTCAACTCAGAGAAAAGGGGAGGGAAATGGGGCAACCTGTCAGAACCTACGAAATCAATTGTAGGCAGGTAGATACCCGCTACAGAGTCGTCCAGACTTTGGCGACAAAATTATCTCAGCGTGGAGATGTACCAATTCCATTTACAGGCTGGCCAACCGACAGAGTGCTGGAACATCTAGTCGAAAGAATGGATCGTGCTGGAGGAGTTCACATCATCGTACTCGATGAAATCGACAATTTAGTCGAACGCGCAGGGGATAATCTGCTCTACAATTTAACTAATCTCAATACAATTCTAAAACGCTCTCGTTGTTGTATTATCGGAATCAGTAACGATTTGCACTTTACGCAGTTACTCGACCCGAGAGTATCCGGTAGACTCGGTCAAGAGGATTTGATTTTCCACCCATATGGGGCATCGGAGATTACGGATATTCTCACCGAGAGAGCCAAGACTGGCCTGAGGGAAGACGTTCTAGAACAAGGTGTTGTACAACTTTGCGCTGCCTTGGCTGCACAGGAACACGGAGATGCTCGTCGAGCCCTGGACCTATTACGAATTTCAGTGCAAAAGGCAGAACAACGCTCTCAGACAAAGGTTGATCCGCGACATGTAAGGCTCGCACAATCTCAACTGGAGCACGATCAAGTAACTCCGGTATTGCAAACTCTTCCACTTCATCAGAAGTTGGTACTCTTCTCAATTAGAATAAACGAGGATAATGGACTTCGTAACATCTCGACTGGTGAAGTATTCAGAACCTATTCCGATGCCTGTCTAAATGTTAATGTCGAGCCATTAACCCCTAGGAGAATCTCTACTTTGCTAAATGAATTGGATACCCTTGGTATGATTATGGCTCGAAACGTCAGCAAGGGAAGAGGTGGGCGAAGCAAGCAGGTCAACTCTGCAATCCCAAAGACAGTCGATGCAATAACCACGATGAGCGATGCGGATCCATTAATCGCAGAAGCCGCTCGTTGTCGCTACCGATTGCAGAGCCATTTGTGAGAAAATACACAATTCGATAGTTTTCTCAACCCATTCTGCTACAATTATCGAGGTCCTTAAGGGCCTCAATGGTTAAACCAAGTTCTAAGGTCGCCGCATCCGATGTCGCTCTCTGACAACGACTGGTACTCGGCGCTTACTAGCCCAAGTAGAACCGCTTCTACAGTTATGCTACTGTTAGGTGGATGGGTTCTATTACTGACAATTGTCAACATTGTAGTTGGCGCATATTCTCCAGGATTCAAGGCGCTATGGCTGGGATTCCTCAGTAATGGTTCTCTTGGCGATGTATACACCGACCATGATGGAATATCAGTTGTAGTTGACGATATTGCATTCGGTATTCTTGGAGTTGTCTTGGTTGCTGTAGGTCATTTAGGCATGAATAAGGCCGTTGAAGGCGGTACAATATCAGCAATCAAGGGTCTACCAAACTGCATGTCTGGACTGTTTTCCGGTGAACACGGAATAAGAAAGACTGTTGCAGATTGGATGATTGTCTTTGCAATAATCTTCTATCTTGCATGGTCAGCACAATACAATACTTGGGTTGACCCAGGTGTATTCGCTGTCAGCGTAATTCCGTTTATGTTCGGTTTTGGTCTGAATATGTTGGATAAGGCCGAATCTTGAGATTCTTCTTAGTCTCTATCCATTGCTGCTAGAAGTTCTCTACAGCGTGATTTGGAATCAAAGCCAGTCCATCGTAGTACAACTCCACGGTTTGGCTGACCATAGAGAACCACAGCACCCATTGGAGCCATTGGGTGGAGAAGTAAAGGTGCAAGATCTTCTTCACCATCTACATCTATTATTGTCGTCTTGTTTTCTTCACTCCAAGCTTCTATTGCACCTTTGCAAGCATGATACAATTCAGCATTTAATTGACCGGCAGGATTCTTACAGGTGAGATTCTCATCGTAAAGAGAAGTATCGATTGTAGATGCCCCCTCCCATTCCTGCCGCTTGGTCTTACCATCGATTAATGCGATGTCTGCTGGGCTACCCAAATCTTGCAAGGCTTTGACAGTGACATCGCCAACTGCGATGATTGGACCATGGCTACCAAAGGTTTCTTCCAGAACAGCGCGGATCGCCACACTCGTATCATCCTCTGGCCCCTCAAATAATTGACCAAATGGGTCTTTTAGATTAGATTCGACCTCCTTTGTCAGGATAAAATTGGCTTTGCCAATGTCCTCTGGAAGGTAGGGTTGGCCATCTCTGTCAATCTCACCTTTGCGTATTCTTGAACTGGAAATTGGTTTGCCATCATGGCCCATTACATGCTCGACGCTTAGAATTTCAAGTCTTTCCAAACCATTACTCTGACGCATCTGATTAATTCGCTTGCAACCCACTAATGTTTCTGGTGTGCATAAAATTGCGGAGGCATTCTCGTGCCAGGGTGCTGGTCCGTCTTCGTCTTCCAGTAGATGGATAGATATTCGAGAGGATTCTTCAGCAATAGATTCTACAAATTTTTGTGACCTTACAGACCACGATTCGATTCGAGAGTCTTTCACCTGAGCAATTTGGTCGCTTGTTAACCATACCTCGAGCCTTTGACACTTTGAAAGACCGCAATCAATCAATGCTCGATGCCCGGCATGAAAGCGGTCGAAAGTACCGCCAACCAATCCTAGTGAGTGCATCATTAACCACCCAGTGTATGAAGCCTTGAGGCCTTTAGAAAAAGTGTGTGCCCCGGGGCGTAACGGTGACTTTCATCGCAATACTCGGGCACCTGACCCACCCCGGGACGTCTGTTGGACTGTGGGGTTGTCCCGTAAGTCATTCCGGTCTCTTCCGTTCTCGGTCGTCCGGGGACCCATCACAATCCGACCGCATGTTTTGCCCCGACGATCATTCCCCAGCAGTGGGTCACGTCGGTCTTCGACATACGGCAAATCCCGTTCCGTGGTACCATGATTCATCCTACTAACTCCGGCGTGGGGCTTTCGTCGGCATGGTGTTGCCGGTCGGGCATCAATGGGTCATGGGGTCCCTTGATGAACCCCTCGGATAGAAATTAGAAGAAAAAGTAGCTAAAATCACTATTTTTTAGACTTATAATTTCAATCATAATTGACTTTGATCACCAGACAATCCCTCATGGTAGCCTGAAGTTCGAAGTATGATTCTCTCTGCGACATGTGATTCGCCTTGCATTGCTGCCTCATTGCTAATTGGTGGCCATTTCTCTATTGGTTGGGCTAACCAACCCACCATTGGGTGAGTCCTACCAGTACTTGGTGAACTTCCTTCAAGAACCGTGTCAAGGGATTCCATTAGGTCAAGAAGTGGAGCGGCACTTTCTGGTAACGTCCCTCGTTCGCTCCTTGACCTTAGCCTTCTAGCAAGCGAGTTGCGAATTTCAGTACTACAACCAGGATGATAACTGTCCTCTAACCCAGGTGCAGTACTAGGCTCTCCCTTTGGCCTCAAGATTGCTGCACTCCAAGGTATTGGATTATCAAACAACCAATCCAAAGAAGATTCCTCGGCCAGAAGATTAGTCAATAGCTCAGGGGCCAATAATGCCCACCAGTCTAATGGTAAATTAGCAATTATTGCCTCCAAGTCTTCTATCTGCAGTTGTTTGGATTCACGAATTCTTTCAACCAATAAAGACCAAATCTTTAGATCGTGGTCAATCGGGAACTCGTTGGCCCTTCTGAGAATTCCTTGTAAAACTGGACGATAATTTGCCACATCCACCTGTTGGCTCTTGTAAATCCAATCAACTGATTGAAGTGCGCCTAGAGAATTTCTAGGTGGATGGACAAGCCAAGCCTCCAAAGCCCATCGAATTAGATCCTCTTGCATATCTTCGGGTAACCAAGCAGCATTGCTAAGAAGTTGGGCTGCAACCCAAGACGCCCCTGGAGAAGCATTTTCCGGATCAGTGGCTGGCCGGGTACGGAGGCCTATTTCGGAATCATTGTGCAGAAGTAAGCGAAGTTTCTCAGCAAAAATTTCCAAAACCCTCGGAGGTGCTTCGTCAGCAACTTCGGCAAGTCTTTCAAGAGGTAAATATTCCAAATCGAGTAAGGCAATCCACTCAGAATCAAGCCTAGAACGTAATCTTTGCCAACGATGCCAGCGTGTCTTCGGGGGAGATGCTATCCAAGCGGCTATTGGATAACTTGCCTCCATCATGTTTGACCAGTCTTCATTTCCTTCAGGGAATTGTGCGATTGCTGAACCAATCATTGATGAGTCCAATAAATTGCTAGAAATATCTTCATTATCTAGACCTAAGATTACCCATGGAGAAGGAGCTGCCTCATCATCCTCAGTTACTTCTGGTGCTGTCGGCACTGGATCTACCAATCGTACCGGCATATCTCTACCACCAAGAGTGCGAAGTCTTAGCCAAGGAAGAGGTCTTAGTGGGTCAACAATAAGTTCATCAAAAATTTCTAGTGGTTGGCGAGGTTGAGATGAAAGTGTTAATCTCAAGTTAGGATGAGAAATCACGGCACTAAGGACATCATCCGGAATTGTATCCGGGATTTCTAAAACCAATGGAGGTCGATTCTGTTCCGACACTGCCCATTCAATTAACGAAGTTGTTGCCGTAGCCGCTAAACCACGAGTATCAAACAATCTCAATCCACTTTCTTCAGAGGAAAAAGTAGCATCCTTCCAATCCTTCCTAAAGCGCCTCCATGTAGATTCTTCAGTCCTAACCCTTCTTGTTGAAGTCAAGCGTTCTCTCAAACTATTCAGCCTTCGTCGCCTTTCTGAAGGAGTCAATCGAGGATGGGCTCGAGTTATCCATGAATCTAAACAGGAAATTGGAAAATTTTGACCAACGGTGTCTAATCCTCCTAAATCCGCGATTACTAGTGCATTAGCTCTAGCAGTTCTTAGTAGCATGCTCTTTGGTAACCTTTCTTCCATAACAGCAGATACCGGGTCTTTTGGTCGAATATCTGGGGATTGATTATGGCAATTACCCAGAACCCATGCCCCTCGGTGGTGGCTGGCTTCTGGCAGAGGTGGGTCTGGACGACGTGATGGAGATTCAAACCAGAGTCCCGGGGCCAATGCTACCGGCCTATCTGAATCGACTAAACGAGCTCTAACAATCCCAAGCGTGTGATTTTCTCCCGCATAGGAAGAGATGGTTTCAGGGTTATGGCTCGAAGGTGGGGTGGGTAGCATTTCCATATTGTTCAGATTAAACCACCTGGGAGCTCTTTCTCTCAAGACCGCCCAAGTCCATGAGACCCCTTCGTTTCCTGTGGAATCCCATTCTGTGCCAGAGACTCTTGAAGGGCGATCGGGGATAAGAACAAGCGGAGTGTCAATTGGGGCAAGAAGCCCCAAGAGAATATTTGGCCCGTCTCTAGCAAGCAAGCAATATTTGTTTGAAGGAGTGGGTAATGGTAGCGCCTCAATAGCCCTAGCCAACTCATCAGAACGTATTGCTTCCCAACCAGATTGTGTAAGGTGTAGTCGTGCGCCACGCGCGCCGGCTACCTGATCGCTGGAGACCAGTCCATCGTTTCTCATTCTTCTAAGCTCAGCAGAAGCGTGAGGAATTCTCAATCCCGTATCACGAGCCAGGATACTCACCGTTGTTCCACCGTCGGTTAATCGATCTAGTAATCGACGACGGTGGGCACTACGAATTCTCTTGAGAGTAAATGAATCGGATGAAGAATCGGCGATTTGCAGTTCATCCGACACTAATTGCCCTCTCCTAATTCAATTAGTTCGACTGTCCTACTTAAATTATACTTTTTAGTTACATTTGATTACACATTTCTTATGGAAAAATTAACAGTTTCATTTCTGCACCGACTTTGCTTGTGAAATCTGACCACTTCTGTGCAACTATTTGTAACGAAGTGAGCTTGTAAGGTGCAGAACTGTTATATCAACGTCTGCCGTCCTGTCGGTAACGGACTCGATATGCGGTGCGTTTGACTCGGAGGAATAGAAAGAAATGGACTCGCAGAACTTGCGTGAACTGATTCGGAAATACCTCTCTGAGCGGCCGCGAAATACAATCGAGATTTCTGCCTGGCTAGCTAACCAGATAGATTCTGCAAACGGCCCCTCTGACATAACGAGCATACTAGAATCGGATGATCAAATCACTCGAATAGGTACTGTTCGAAAGAGCGGTATGAGAAGAGCCGAATCGCCTGTCTCGGAATGGGCATCGAATGGCTGGGTCGAACATCATGAGAGAAAAGAGTCCAAACAAAACAAGGAGAGATAATAATGCGCACAACAAGACTAAGACAGAAAATAAAGAAATTCCTAAACGACCGAGGAGAGGCAAATACCACAGAAATCCTCGAACACGTGAACTCAACAATGAGACATGGGACAACCCCCCAACAATTAGGTAACGTTCTCTCGAAGGACAAGGACATACTCAAGGTATCAACAACAAAGCGTGGCGGTGCACTCTCCGGTCGCTACGAAATCTGTGTATGGACATTGAGACCTGGAGTTTTAGACGGCGAGAATTGAAACTCAAGTCTTTACGACTAAGTTTCTAATTCTTTAGACCATTCGCCGCTACGGGCTAGACTATTCATTGCCGCTCGATGAGCAAACGCATTCTGACTCTCTTCATTTGAACCACTGGCCCATGTTTGCAAAGCGTGTGCCAGTAGTGCCCTACCGTAAGAGTAGGATAATTGCCAGGGGTGCTCGACAGACATACTATTCATCAAATTGAGATGTGCTGTTGCATCCTCATCCGACTGGCCTCCTGAAAGAAATACAATTCCGGGAAGTTCATGTGGAACGTGAGCAGTTAGGCAATCCACAGTCATCTGTGCTGCTTTCTCGCGATTCCCTTGGTTTTCGCAGGATTTGCCGGGTAAGACCATGTTCGGTTTGAGTAAAGCCCCAGGGATATGAACACCCTGAATTTCACATTCTGCAAATGTGGCGTCGAGAATTCTTGCAGTGACCTCGAAGCATGTTTGTGAATCGTGATCGCCGTCCATCAATACTTCAGGCTCGATGATTGGAACCAAACCCTGTTCTTGGCAGATGGCTGCGTATCTTGCAAGGGCATGGGCATTAGTGGAAATATTTGCATCACTAGGCATTCCATCTCCAATTCTGATTACTGCTCGCCATTTTGCAAATCTAGCGCCCAAAGCGAAGTATTCCATGCACCTTTCCCGTAGTCCGTCCAATCCTTCTGTGACCTTTTCACCAGAATGATGAGCCAATTCCTTAGCTCCTGTATCTACTTTTATTCCTGGGTGAACGCCTCTACTTGCTAGATATTCTGGGATTGGTGTACCGTCGTCCATAGTTTGACGAATTGTCTCATCAAAGAGAATAACACCACTAATCGCAGATTCATAATCTGGTGTAGCGAATATGTTTGAACGGTATGCTCGACGAGTTTCTGGAGAGGGTTCTACCCCTACTACCTCTAGTCTGTTTGACATTGTTCCATTGCTCTCATCCGCGGCGAGAATTCCTCTACCAGGTGCTACAAGTTCTCTCGCTGTTTTCTCGAGTAGTTGGGTGTCCATATGTGAACCTCAGGCGGACGTGGTGGGATTAGGAAAAGAATCCTTTGCTCGTAAAGTATGGAATTTGATTCATGCTGAGCGAATGTTATCAACGAATTTATGACCGCCAGATGCTACATCAATAACCTCTGATTGAACTGAAAATCGGCCATCTGATAATTCTTCAACTCCAAAGGTCCTACCCGGGCAAACCCCAGTGCCGATGAATACTGCATCTTCGCTGGCGCAGAGTTCGTCTCTGCCCCAAAGTCTCTCTATATCTCCATCAATCATCGCTTCAGCGCGCTGCCTGTGCCCCTCATTCTTGAACACAAGTCGACCTTCAAACGGAGCGCCTAAACCTCTCAAAGCAGTCGCTGTGATTACCCCTTCTGGAGCGGCTCCAATCCCCATTAGCATATCGATTTCCGATTTAGGATCGGCAGCATTGAGCGCCGCTGAGACGTCTCCATCCCCAATCAATACAACATTCACATTATGTTGATTCAATTCTGAAATCAGTTTCTCATGTCGCGGCCTATCCATAACGACGATATTGAGTTCAGACTCCTTCTTTCCCAAGGCTGCGGCAGCCGCTTCAACATTGTAAGAAGTGGAAGCATCGAGGCTAATTTCACCTTCTAATTCTGCGGAACCTGCGATTTTGTTCATGTAACAATCAGGTGCATGAAGTAGAGTACCACGTGGTGCTGCAGCAAGTACTGCCATTGCATTAGGTAAATCATGCGCCACGTGATTGGTGCATTCAAGAGGGTCTACTGCAATATCGATTGAGGGCGCATCCGAGTTACCTTGCATAGAACCTAAAGGCTCTCCAATCCATAACATTGGAGCATCATCTCGCTCACCTTCTCCGATAGCAACTCTACCATCGAATGGGACCTCGTCAAAGATGGCCCTCATGGCTTCTACCGCTGCACCATCAGCGGCTTTACCGTCTCTTTTTCCACGCCATGCAGCGGCTGCGATCGCAGCGGCTTCGGTCGCAGCAAGAAAATGACTCTCTAAATCGATGGTCGCCATGAATACCTCGAATAGCGTTCAGCCTTCAATCATGCGGGTCGCCCTTGCTCTTTTTGAGTACCCTTACTCCATCAATTTGGGCGACCGGATATTGCCCATTAGTATCCTTTTCAACAGATTTGAGCATATCCCAGGCGCACAGAAGACCTGCATTAACTCCACACAAAGCCTCCATCTCTACCCCAGTAGTCCAGTGTGTTCGAACTGTTACTGTACATCGCAGTGCATCTTTCTCAATTGACCAATCAACAGTACAACCCTCAATTGGAATCGGATGGCAATGGGGTAGGGTTCGAGGAGTTTCCTTGACTGCCTGAATAACTGCAACTGTCGAAGCTTCGCGAACATCGCCTTTTGGAGACCTTCCATTCGTAACAACATCAAGACTTGCGGATGATAAATGAAGAAGGCCGGTTGCAACTGCTTCACGAGATACTATTGGCTTAGAGCCGACATCAATTATTCCGTTAATTGTCTCCTTCAAACTCGCGACCTCCAATAAAGCGGGAGGTGCATATCCCTAATCATTAGTGCGGAATGAATCACTGCGCTGAAATACCCAAACCAAAGCCAAGATACATGGCAGAGGCCTTCCGTGACAAGGCAACTCCGGGAGAGGTGCCTCAATTAGAGTCTGGAGTCGACCACGATAAGCCGACTTCTGAGGGCATGTCCTTACAGGTATTGGACCAACTCTGTGTTGGTTGTTCCTACTGTCTTATGGCCTGCAAAGATGATGCTTTGATAGTCGAGGGTCTGTGCGAAGTAATCCAAGATAATTGCACAGATTGTCTCAGATGTTTGCTTTGGTGTCCAACTGGAGCTTTAGTTTACGCTTGAGGTGTGGATTTGTCAAAGAGTAAAGCATTGGTAATCGGAGCAGGTTTGGGTGGCCTGACTTCGGCGGCTAAACTAGCACAGACCGAAGATTACGATGTCACTGTCTACGAAAGGATGTCTTTTGCCGGTGGGAGATTTACGCAGCATGATCACGATGGATATCAAATCCCAACCGGTGCTGTCCATATGATTCCTCATGGCAAGAAAGGGCCGTTTGCGGATTTGATTTTAGGGAAGAAAAGTAAGGGTGGCCTATCTTTAGGTCGGCATGGAGTCGAATTGCTTCCTACAACTCATTTTGCTTGCCAAATGATAGATGGTAAGTTTCAGGGTGCAAATTCAATCTACGGAGTTTTACCCTGGTTTACCGCCAAAGATACCCTGAACATGCCACGTCTACTAACTAAGGGTGCAAAACAGCCATGGGGGGATGAATCTGAAGATGGTAAAACTTGGCTGAACAGACACTTTAGCCCACAATTTGTTGATTTTGTTGACGCCTTCTCAAATTTCGCAATTAGCCTTAGGTTCGATCAAATGCCCGCTTCTTCAGTTGTCCGCGTCCTACAGAACTCATTTTGGAGCGATCGCCCTCATGTTCCGAAAGGTGGTTGTAAGGGAGTGATTGATGGCCTAAGGAAAGATTTGAGAGAGAATGGGGCAAGAGTAAAACTCAGTCACGAAGTTACTGAGATTCTTCCAGGTAGTGCAGAAGAAGAAACCAAGGACAATCGATTCTGCGTAGGTGTTCGACGCCGAGGAAGAGAAGAGGCAACTTGGGTTGGTGCTGATTCGATTATCCATAATGGAGGTCACCCGAACCTAATCAAGGCCCTTTCAGATGATTTTGAAGTTGGAAATGATGTCAAAACACAAATCGAAACAACGCAAGCAGTAGGGGGAATTGGATTCTGCTTTGCACTAGACGACGATATCCCGGTCAGAAGTAGCGGAGTCACTATGTTACCGAATCTAGATCGAGTTGGTGGATTCGTAATTCCAACCTTCACAGACCCCAGTCTTGCACCTGAAGGGAAACACCTGATGATAACTCACCAATATGTTCCGGATGCGTCTGTGAAATCGGAAATCAGCAAGGGGCGAGAAGACCTCTATGAGGCAATTCCATGGCTTGCTGACCACGGCGAGGAAATCTGCGTCCATACATATCATCGTAATTGGCCATGTAATCGAGCACCTCAAGGAGCAGAGTTGCCAATGGATGTTGGTGTAGATGGAATCCGTTGCGTTGGAGATGGAGTGAAGGGCCATGGATGGATGATGGTAGAGGGAATCTCTGCCAATGTTCCTTACGCTGTTGATGAAATAATGGCTGGAATGAATTAACCTAACCCACCTTTCCATACCTCACCATCTGCTCTAACTTCCTTTTTCCAAAGAGGGGCTTGATTCTTCAACTCAGAAATTAGCCACGAGCAGGCTTCGAATCCTTCCGCTCGATGAACTGAGCCAACGTGAATGCAAACTATTGGTTCCTGAGGTTCAACAGAACCCGTGCGGTGAGCCATAACAATTGATTTCACAGAAAATCGTTCCAAAGCATCGAAACATAACGATTGCAATACCGAGGGTAATTTCTCCTCCCATGCATCGAATTCCAAGCGCTGAACTTCTACGCCTTGGTCGACGCCTCTAGTCAAACCAACAAAAGAAATTACGCTTCCACAGCCTTCGGTTTCAAGCATATTGCGTAACAATTCAGGATCCAGCGTGTCTGGTTCAACAACTACCGACACGCTGGCCATGGTTTCCGATAGCGGGTGTTGTCTTCAATACATAGGAGATTAACGTGCGAATTTACAATGAAGAGGTCACGATACCATCTAAGAGGGGACGCTCTAACCGCTTTATGCGCCAGCGTGTATTGTTGTACATTGCCACTATCATCATTGGGTTGTGGTGTTCGGCTACTGCTTCTGGTGGATTGCTTTCCGAGAATCTTGCGGAGTGGCCTGTTAACATATGGTGTTGGGGTGTTCTAGCTTGGATTTTCGCTAATACTGATCGAAAAGAACGAATCGAAATAATTGCCGTTGTAATTATCGCTACCCCTATGGAATTGTTCTTTTCCGAGGTTTGGCTCATCTATGAGTACCAGCGCGGCATAATGCCACTATTTGTTCCAGCTGGCCATTATTTCCTCTTCGACTTAGGCCGCCATCTTGCAAGGATCCTCAGGGAATCGTGGGCAATGCCACTATTGTTTCCATTTGTCCCGTTAGTTATGTATGGCGCTTTGACCGGAGGCGATACTTCTGGTGTTTTTTTGCTCATCCTTGTTTTTGGATTTACAAAATGGGGGCCTCAACCTAGACTTTATGCAGCAATGGCATGGGCTGCATTAGGAATGGAAATCTGGGGGACTTTTCTTGGAAATTGGACATGGGCTTCGGAAGTCCCTTGGACCGGTTTGACCACTTGGAATCCGCCATTGTTGGTGGGAGCGTTCTATTGTTTTGGCGACCTATTGGTCAATCTAGCAACGGTCAAGTTTGATTCGAAACCACCGGAGAAAGCAATGTCAAATTCCTCCACTCAAATTTAAGCATGGAAAATCTCATGTTTTCTATTTTGAAAATGCCGGAAAATAGCATATTTATTCCGCCGTTTGATTCATATTCCGACCTACGGTCGGGAAGGTTATGACATCATGGCCAGACCTAGAGCCAATGCCCAACAGCCTAGTGAATTACGGAGTGACTGACAACGGTATTGCAATCATCGAACTTGCATCAAATTCTGCTGGTGCTCCTCTAGAAGGCGACGAGGTAGGGCCTAACACCTACACTCATGAAATGATGAGGGATATTGACACGGCCGTTGTCAAGGCCCGATTCAATGATGATGTTAGCGTGATTCTAATCACAGGTCACGGCCACAAATTCTTCTCTGCAGGAGCTTCAATTCAGATGCTTAATTCAGTCACTCCTGGATTCAAGTACAATTTCTGCCTTCATGCAAATGAGACATTAAG
Organism: Thermoplasmatota archaeon; assembly: GCA_036138175.1. Lineage (GTDB taxonomy): Archaea > Thermoplasmatota > Poseidoniia > Poseidoniales > Thalassarchaeaceae > MGIIb-O1. The sequence goes on from JAZAAK010000008.1 coordinate 44,778, forward strand.
CCGACTTGAACAAACTCCAAAGTTGGTAATTTGTGGAATTAATGGTCACGCCGTTGGTGGAGGATTAGAGATTGCAATGGCTTGCGATATTAGAATCGCAAGAAAGGACTCAGGAAAGTGTGGACTCCCTGAAATCAATCTCGGTGTTCTAGCCGGTACAGGAGGTACAGCCCGACTATCACGAATCATAGGTAAATCAAGAGCCCTTGAATACATGGTCAGTGGAGAGTTAATGGCCTTCGAGAAGGCAAAAGAAATGGATCTCATCAACGATGTATGGGATGGTTCTCTTGACGAATTCCGCCAAGATGTCTTGGACTACGCCGGACAGTTTACTCTACCTTACAAGGCTACATTGGCTGTTGGAAACATCAAGCGCTCGGTTCAATCTGGACCTGAGATGCCTTTCGAATACCACCTCGCACTTGAGAGAGAGTTGCAAGCAGCCCTCTTCAACAGTGATGATGCGAAGGAAGGAATCGCGGCTTACGTAGACCGCCGAACTCCTCGCTTTGAAGGAAAGTAAACTTGTCTTTTACCAATCTAAGACTACGTCTTAGAAGCAGTCATTGATATACGGGTTGCCTTTGGCCTTAGACATGAGCGAGACAGAGATTGTTCAGGAATACTCTCCAAATTTTGAAGCCTGGATTAGTGATTTCCAAGAATGGCAAACTCGAATCGGCTTCGACCCATCGTGGTTAGGCGACTATAGATTCGATATCAAATTCGATTGGGACACCGCAGGAAACAGTATCGAATTTGGAGATTTTGAAGGAATGCCAAAATGGCAAAGAAGAATGCAAATCCCTCAACAAAACATCAGAGATGCGATCATCTCTATGGTAAGTGTTCAGGGAGATACTGAGTTTGCTAGCGTTGAACAGCAAAACCACCTACTGGCTACTGCCCCAACAGAGTATGACAAAAAGAGTGCTCTGCGAATCATGTGTGAAGAGCAAAGGCATGGTTGGCAAATGGCATATCTACTCTGTACTTATTTTGGAGAACATGGTGTCAGAGAGGCTGCAAAGCTGCTTGAGAGAAATGCTCAGGAAGGAACTAGAATCCTCGGTTCATTCAATGCACCCATCGACCATTGGCTTGATTTCTTTTGCTTTACCCACTTTATCGACCGTGATGGAAAGTACCAACTGAAGATGCTCAGCACTTCTTCCTTCCAACCATTGGCCGCATCGATGGGCCCTATGCTGAAGGAGGAATCATTCCATCTTGGAACGGGAGCCAATGGACTCCGAAGAATCGTCAAGCAGGGAGTTATTCCATGTGCACTTTTGCAGAAATACATCAACAAGTGGGTTAGTACAGGTTTAGACCTTTTTGGAACTGATGATTCTAGCAGCGCCCAGTGGGCATATGTATACGGAATCAAGGGCCGCTACGACGAGAGAGAATCGGATGATGATGCCGATCGAGCTCATCTTAATGAGGCAAGTCGAGAACTTTACTTCCAAGAATTAAGAGATGAGATGCGACGTATCTCAAAGGCTCGAAAAGATGGCGAGCCTGAGTTGACAATTCCATCAGACAAATTCAACCGTGGAATTGGAAAATATGCAGGAAAGAAATACACTCTCGAAGGCGAAGAGTTCGAAGGCAGCGATGCTGATTGGAATGCTTACCTTGTAGATGTTTTACCGACCGATGAAGACGAAGATCGTCTGATGAATGATTACATGCAGCAAGAATGGATTCAATACCGCGAGTGGAAGGGCGACTGAAGATGCAACATCTAGCGCTACTCGCCTTTGACAAGGAACGCTGTAAGCCATTCTTTGACAGGCTTACTGAACTATTCGATGAACACCACCACTCTTCGAAACAAAACCCTGAGGGATACGAAGAATTACTCTACCGAATTCACAGACCATATACCAACGATATGCTCGATATGGTAGATAACTGGATGGGTATAGGAAAGAGGGAGTGGAGAGAAGAAACCACTCGTGAAGTCAAACTAGCAATGTACGCTATTCGCTACCCAGACACTCTACTTATCGACTCCTTTACAGAAGGTGCTAGATCAGATATTCGTAGACTCTCAGCATATCTGCACTTCACTCATCACACCTATGCAATTTGGGATGAAGATACTCGCAAAGGCTTAGCAAAGTTAGGCATTGATATTCCAGCGACAGAAGTTGCTGACCCATTCATTTACGGCGCTTACGTCTCAGCGATTGAATTGCTAAAGGACGTAGCACCATTCACCTGCTTCTTGGAGCATGACGTTCCGCGACAGCGGCTATTCCAAGCAGCACTTGCAGCCTACGGCAGGGAGTGATTGGATGAATGTTCGTACCGTCGCCGTACTCGGCGCCGGTACGATGGGAGCAGGAATTGCTCAGGTTTGCGCCCAAACAGGTTGGCAAACTAGACTCTATGACGCATTTCCTGAAGGATTGGAAAAGGGAATGAATGCCATTGATACTTTCTGGGAGAAAGGAATCGCTCGTGGGAAAACTACTGAAGAACAGAAAGCCAAATGGTTGGCTAACATTAGTCAATCTACTGATTTGAAAGAGGCGGTTGACGGCGTTGATCTGGTTATTGAAGCAGTGCCCGAAAACATGGAATTGAAACAGCAAATCTTTGGTCAATTAGAGGAG
>JAZAAK010000009.1:0-11354 GCA_036138175.1 Thermoplasmatota archaeon
CTCCATATGGAGTCCACTTGTCAATCGGCTCTGCGATTGATACAACCTCATCCATCTCCTGAACGATTTCGAGGTGATCTTTCAAATCCCTATCTCGGCCTGCTTTGCCAGAGGGAGCAATCTCTAGGAATGGACTAAGGCCATCCACTAGCAGTACCACGGAATGGCCTTCTCGCGCACGACACCATAATTCGACAACTGTGCGCGGCGGTGTAGAAGCCACCGCTTGATAAGATCCAGAGACGATACAAACCTCTCCATCCCATCGCATTGCGACACCTTGCTCAGAGGGAAATAGAGTCAGCAATCAATCCTTGTGTGGCGGCTTGGAACGACAGTTTGAGGTGATTTGTTAGAAATTGTTGAAAGCCTAGCGCTCCCGCTCTATTACAATCGGTGGGCGCATGATGGAGGAGACCGAGTCTGACGGAGAGCCTTCTATTGATTGGGACAGCCTCACTTTCAGCTTCACAGAAACTGACAGGATGTATATTGCAACCTGCAAACAAGGAGAGGAATGGGAACCCGGGGTTATGCAGGATTTCCAAGATCTCTCGCTATCACCTGCTGCTGGAGTAATTAACTACGGACAGGGATTATTCGAAGGAATGAAGGCTAGAAGAGCCGAAGATGGTAGAGTTCTACTATTCCGTCCGGAATTGAATGCAAGGCGCGCTCAAGATGGCTGTAAGCGGCTAGGTATGCCTGTCGTGCCGGAAGAAATGTTCCTCGATGCTGTTCACTTAGTAGTCCAAGAGAATCTCAGATGGCTACCCCCTACTGGGCGGGGAGAATTATACATCAGGCCACTGGTGTTTGGAAGTGGCCCAATACTTGGAGTAGCTCCTGCACCCGAATACACATTCTTGGTGTACGTGGTTCCAGTTGGACCCTACTTCAAAGGAGGATTGAATCCGATCTCACTCAAGGTCTCGGATGAATTTCATAGAGCCGCACCGGGTGGTTCTGGTGGCGTAAAGGCAATTGGAAACTATGCGCCGGGAATGATGCCTTCAAAGAACGCAAAAGCTGACGGATATGCTGAGATTATCTATCTTGATGCAGTCAATCATCGCTATGTCGAAGAAGTTGGTGCAGCCAACTTCTTTTGTATCAAAGACAAGGTACTCTACACTCCAGAATTAACGGGGACTATCCTTCCAGGAATTACACGCCTATCTGTCATTGAATTGGCTCGAAGTCTAGGCTACCAAGTTCTCGAGACTAAGGTTGATATCGATTTTGCAATGGATTCCGATGAAGCATTTTGTGCTGGGACCGCTGCTGTAATTTCCCCTATTGGTTCAATTGAACATGGCGGTAGTATCGCGACCTATTGTGATGGAGAAGTCGGTGCCATCACGAAGCAACTCTATGATGCACTAACAGCCATTCAAGAAGGACGGACTAGAGACACTTTTGGTTGGACCCCAAGCGTCTAGACCAGTCGCTAAACACTTTTGCATCTTCGTCTTTTTTTGTGACATCACGTCTCTCTGAATTACGTAATGGCATCGACATCCTGTGGTTGCTTCTGAAAGCGTCTGAGTGCCTTGAAATGAAATCCCAGTATAGGTTTGTAATTGGACAATCCTTTTTTGGATTGAACTGACATTGCTCACAATAATCACTCATCCTATTGATGTAGGCTGCTCCGGAGACATAGGGCTTAGTCATCATTGATTCTCCTAGTGCGAAAGTACCCATTCCTAACACATTAGGTTCAACAACCCAATCGTAAGCATCAATGAATGCGGCATGGAACCAATCAGTTAGTTGACGTGGGTTAATGTCCAACAAAGAGGCAATATTACCTAGAACCATTAGCCTAGGAATATGATGTGTCCAACCGTCTTCTAGTACCGAATTCACTACCGTGTCTAAACAGTGCAAACCCGAATCTCCGTTCCAATAAGCCATGGGTAAGTTGTTTACTTGATTTAGACGATTGGGATGTGATTCAGGATTAGTTGAAATTCGCCTATCTGATTCCTCGTACCACATCGCATCTCTTCTTGCAGTCGTAGTTTTATTCACTGTAATCGAGCTGAAACCATCTGTGATATCATGGACATGTTTGACATACTCTCGCCAAATCAGTTGTCGTACAAATCCTTCTATGCTGTTCATTGGAGCTGATACAGACAACACCGATTCCATCAATTTCTTGGGCATAATCCTGTGAATGTTAATCAATGCCGCCAATCTACTGTGAAAGAGACCCTTGCTATTGGAGGACATAGCATCCTCGAAAGGTCCGAAATTAGGTAGATGTTGCAATGCAAATATCAATGATTGCGAGGCTTGTTCATGATTCGTTGGAATCTTTCTTAGATCTATTTCCCCTGGGTGATCATAGAATATTTCATTGACTAAATCTTCAACTTCCGAATCAGTATCTAAAAGTTCGAAGTTTTGTTCTTCTGGTGCTATCGGCACTCCTTTCCAAGGCATTCTATTTTCGGAATCGAAACTGTATTTTCCGCCAATTGGGGCCTTTCCATCCATCAATATTCCAGTTTCTTTCCTGAACTTTCTGTAGAATTTATCCATCCTAAAAGGAGGGTCCGACCCCAGTTCTTGAATGAACCATTCCCTAGGAGTTAACCAACCTGTGTGAGGATGTTGTTGCAATCTTCCAGAAACTAATAATGGCTCCAATTCTTTTCGCGTGCTTAGTTCTGCTGGATTAACAAAATGAATCAGAGGGATTTCCAATTTTGATAATGCCTCTGCATAACTGGATTTTGTATTGATGTACCGGACTGGGTGCCCTTTTTCTTGAGTCTCAAGTGCAAAGGATCTCATATTGGCTAAAATCAGCCCAAGCTTTTGTTTGTGATAGGGTCTAGATTTTCCTTTAGAGAGAGATTCTATGAGTATTATCCCCGTTGATTCGGGAGGCTCTTCTTTCCAGGGATTTAATTCAAGATTTAATTGATCATAAAGAAGATACAACCATCGTTTGGGTTGAGCAGCCGTATCATCTCGAAGTTTCGAGACGAATACGGAACTGCCCAAGCCCATGGTTACGTAGTCCTGATATTTTCACATCAAATTCAGCGTAGTCTGCGACCGGCTATCATCAATGCACCGATGACTGCCAATGCAGCGATTCCAGCAGAGAATCCAGGAGTGTTGTTTGACTCCTCTTCTGGCTCTACGATGGAACCTTCGCCAACCACAATCTGTCCAGCCATTCCGGAGGTAGCGTGTGGCACACAGATGTAGTTGAATGTTTGATCGATATCGAAGGTGTATCTGTAATCCACAGATTTCATTGATTCACCACTGTATACACCACTCATGTAACGAGTAGTATCGCCTTCCTTGGCAATCTGTGCTACATTGTGGGCCATGGATTCGTCATTCCAAATCCAACATACGGTTGCTCCTACAGCGACTTCCACGTATGGCTTATCATACGCTAGTCCTGTGTCGTCAATTCCAATGATTGCATCACATTCTGAGGTATCAACTTCTGCAGGAGGCATCAATACCTTGTCTATGACATGGATTACTCCGTTTGATGCTGGAACGTCAGCCAATACGACATTTGCATCATTGACCATGACGCCTTCACCAACTGAGAAAGTCAAATCATCTTCGTTGACTGCTGGGGCTACCATACCATCGGTTACTGCGGAGGATGGAACTGCACCAGATACTACGTGGTACAGCAAAATATCAGTTAGCAAAGCCTTACCCTCTTCATTATCGAGGGCGGCGAGATCGATTCCTGCCTCAGCAAATGCTTGATCTGATGGTGCGAATACTGTGAATGGTCCGTCGCCCTGAAGTGTCGCAACTAAATCTGCTTGGGCTAGCGCGGCAACCAAGGCGGTCAAGTCTCTGTAGTGATGAATGGTCGTAGCCTGTGCGGTCATTACGATGTCCGCAGCAGGCGCCCACATGTACGACTCGCATTCCTCTTGCTGTACATAATCCCTACCAGCATGGGTTACCATGTTGTAGCACCCTGTGAATGTCTCGCCATTCAACTCATAGTCTACGAGGTAAACATACGACATGCACTCATCAAACGAAGCATGCGCTGCGATGGTGTGAGTGTATATGTTGTAGCATACGTCTCCATCCTCTTCGGTGATTGGTACTGGCGGCATCAATACCTTGTCTATGACATGGATTACCCCGTTTGATGCTGGAACGTCAGCCAACACTACATTTGCATCGTTTACCATTACACCTTCGCCAACGGAGAAAGTCAAATCGTCTCCATTAACAGCCTCTGCTACCAAACCGTCGGTTACTGCCGAGGATGGAACTTCACCTGATATTACGTGATAGAGCAAAATATCAGTAAGCAGATCCTTACCCTCTTCATTGTCGAGGGCGGCAAGATCGATTCCTGCCTCAGCAAACGCATCGTCTGTAGGCGCGAAAACAGTGTATGGGCCTTCGCCTTGCAGAGTAGTTACAAGTTCAGCTTGCGCTAATGCTGCTACTAACGAATTGTGGATAGTTGTGGCTTGGGCAGTCATAGCGATGTCTACGGCTGGAGCCCACACGTAAGCCTCACACTCCTCTTGGGTTACCATGGTAAATGTGTGAGTTACTAGGTTGTAGCAACCTGTGAATGTCTGACCGTTCATTTCGTAATCTGCGTAATAACCATAGGACATGCACTCATCAAATGAAGCGCCCGCTGCAATCGTGTGGGTGTACATGTTGTAGCATATGTCTCCATCCTCTTCAGTGATTGGTACTGGCGGCATCAGAACCTTGTCAATGACATGAATGATACCGTTCGAGGCCATAACGTCGGCCATTGTTACAGTGGCGTCACCAATCATCACTGATTCGTTTGTGACGGTGAATGTAGCATCGTCACCATTGAGCATGGTTGCAGTCATACCATCAGTGACTTGTGCTGCTTCCACTGATCCCTGGTAGACGTGGTAGGTTAGAATGTCAACCAGAGTCGAATTTTCTTCATCAGTATCGAAAGTTGTGAGGTCGATACCTGCGGCCGCAAAGGCGTCGTCAGTTGGTGCGAAAACCGTGAACGGTCCGTCACCTTGCAGAGCTGTTACCAGGTCTGCATGAACCAATGCAGCTACTAAAGAGTCGTGTATTCCAGTGTTTTGAGCATTGGTTGGAATATCTTCAGTTTCATCCGCCACAGCTACAGGGGAGGTGAATAACATGGCGGTTAATAGCAGGGCGGTAAGTGCTGGCTTAGCATTCATAGCACCGGCGCGATTCACATAGGATATATATCGCTGTAATCTATTGAAAATACAACAATTAGTTTCTGGTAAAAAAAACATCATTTTTTTGAAAATTCAGTGGATATGTAACACCAATTTATATGCAACTTCTGTTCGCAGATGCTTCATGGAGTCACTTAATTCCAAGCCTAACATACGAACGAGAAGAGTAGCCATTGGGTCAAGCATTGCACTTGCTGTAATGTTCCTACCAACTGTAGCTGCTGAAACCTCCACCATCGAGACCACAGATTATGTTGCAGTCACCTTCTGGCTAGCAACAGCCATGATGCTTGCATCAACTGTGTTCTTTTTGGTCGAAAGAAATAACGTCCCAGAGAAGTGGAAGACATCGATGACAGTTGCTGCATTAGTAACAGGTGTTGCATGGTATCACTACACATACATGCGCGAACATTGGGTAATCACTAGCGAAAGCCCAATGGCACTTAGGTACATTGATTGGTTAATCACAGTACCACTACAAGTCGTAGAATTCTACCTAATTCTAGCTGCAATCGGAGTAGGTACTGCAATCATGTTCCAGAGACTACTTGGAGCATCTATTGTAATGCTGGTTGCCGGATACTTCGGTGAAACCGGAGCTATGGACGGTACTCTAGACCTTTCAGCAGAAGTCTGGTGGGGAATTGGAATGCTCGGATGGGCATGGATTCTCTACGAACTACATCAAGGAGAAGTCGGTGAAGCTGCAAAGAGCGGAAGCCCAGGTGTCCAATATGGATTCAATGCAATGAAGTGGATTGTAACAGTAGGATGGGCAATTTACCCGCTAGGATACATGATGGGTAATGGCATGCTAGACGGCTTCAACGATAATGACATGAACATCCTGTACAACGTTGCTGACTTGGTCAACAAAACCGCATTCGGTATGATGATCTGGTACGCTGCAAAGCATGACGAGTAATCGTTAGTACCAAATTAGCAAAGTAACGGAAATACGTAACCCGAGTGGTCGGTAATACCGGCCACTCGGGCACATTCTGACAATTATGAATCTGAAAGTCTCAGATACATTCCTCTTGAATTGGGTGACGTAGGTTTGAAACCCCATCTTTCGTAAAACCCATCCACATCAGCCATGAGATTGATGTAAGAATATCCAGATGCTTCACGGGTGATGTATTCCATTAGTGAATCCATAATCATAGAACCACATCCTTTACCCTGCCATTCCTGCTCAACCGCCATATCGCAAATGTGAAACACAGTTCCTCCATCTCCCACAACTCTACCCATACCTACAATCTCATTCGACTCATTGTGCCTAAGTAAAACTGAGTACAATTCCGAACCAAGTCCTTTGGTAGCTCCACTAACTGTTCTAGGGCGCATACCTGCCTTGTCTCGTAAACGCAGATATGTCTCAACATCAGGAACTGCAACTTCTATGGAAAACAGTCAATCACTTCCGGCCGAATTTCTTCTTTCTCTGGCCGCTCTTTTGTTTGAACGATTTTCTTTGGGCTCTTTGTTGCCTATTGCCCTTGACAGGTCTTTTCTTTGCACCTTGGGATTCTGCCGACTTCGCCTCTTTCATTTGTTTTCTGAGGTGAAGTCCAATCGATTGCAGGACTCCTTCTTTCGAATCAGCGCCTGTCGAATTCAAAGCATCCTTTGTTGAAATCTCTAGCCGTCCTTCTTGAGTGAACGGACGGGATGGATGACTCGTCTCGGGCTTCCTTCGCATACGGGTAATTCCAGCAGCGCGGGCAGCCCATGCAACAGTTTCCAGATTAGGAGTTGGAATCGCTGCTTCCTTAGATACACGACGACCTTGGGAACGGCTCAAGCGGGAGTCGAAATATCCCGTCCAAACCCACATCTCATCCTTGCGCGAAGACACGACTACCAGTCCACTCGGGGCAATGGTGCGACTTGAGGGCTTCGTGAGCCTCAATCTTCCAGAAGTACACCTGAGACAGCGCCGTCCATACCTGGGCGGGAGGTGATTCGTACCTTGCCAGCCTCAGTTTGAGCGATTGCTCCCTTGGTGATGATATTTCGACGAACGAAGTTAGGGTCAGCGTCGTTCTCTAGAACGCTGGTAATCTTCGAGCGAGTGGTCTTGCCAGTCTTTGGATCGTTGACATTAACCGAAGTTGCTTGCATGACTCGGACTGTGGTTGAACCTGCGTGCTTTCGGTACACTTTGTTATCGTCTTCATCCCCAATGAAAGAATATTGCTTTTCACTAGAAATTTCCTTTCGGCGCTTGCCTCTGTAGCGGTTTGGTCGCTTCAAGCGTCCGCCGGTCGGCTTGCGTCGTGAGATACCATGCCATTGTGCCATGCGCCTCGCCGACCAACCACCCTTATTTCAATGGAGCGGCGATAATGGCGATTCTTTCTGAGGCGACCCTACGGGTCGTGTAGAGTAATTCACTCGCCCAAATCTGCCGCAATGGATTCAATTTCAGACATTAATGCGGCATAATCCTCTGCGACTGGAAATTGAGGGAATTCGTCAATTACGTTCTGAGGTGGGCGGAACAGTATGCCTGCATGAGCTTCTGCTAGCATATTGGTATCATTGTAAGAATCACCAACTGCTAAGGTGTTGAAATTCATTGCACGTAGGCCTTCCACTGTTACTCGCTTCTGATCTTCTAATCGGATTTTCCAACCTGTAAGCATTCGACTATCCTCGTCAATCTCTAAATCGTGGCAGTAGATTGTAGGACGGTCAAGTTTGACCATCATTGGCTCAGCAAATTGGTAGAATGTATCCGAGAGAATCAGTACTTGCCATCGCGCACGGACTTCATCGAGAAATTCCTTAGCCCCTGGCATTGGGTGCATTGTTGCAATTACTTGTTGAATATCGTCGATTGTGATTCCATGCTCATCGAGTATATCGAGCCGGTAGCGCATCAATTTGTCATAATCCGGCTCATCCCTAGTTGTCCTTCGTAGTTCTTCAATTCCGGTTTTCTCGGCGACGTTAATCCAGACCTCTGGCATTAGTACTCCTTCGAGGTCAAAACAGACAACCAGCATGATTCGTCGCCGTAGCCTATGCGCTTCAAGATATTCTCAAGTATTGCTCCGCGAGGTTCATTGAGCGTGTTTTACTCCAAGCAGGCGTGAGCGAGAAGAGATTACGCCGCAGAACTCCAGTTCGATTCAAACAAATCAAAGATATTGCTGCAGAATTGTCAGCAAGAATCGCTGTAGATTTCAACATTAAATCCTCTTTCCTGGAGAAAGCGAATTTCGATAATCGCGACCTGATTCTAGTTGACAAGACAGCATTAGCAATGCAGGTTGAAACAGATGAAGGAAAGAAGTGGTTTCCAACACTAAGAGGAATACTCGCTTGGCAACCAAATGGTCGCTGGGCTGCAGTAGATCACGGTGCTATCCCATTTCTGATGAATGGGGCGGATTGCATGGGTGCAGGTGTGCAAATGGCCGATCCAGCGGTTACAGCGGGAGATTTGGTTTGGGTTCGTGATGAAGAACATGGCAAACCATTGGCCTTAGGAATCGCTATGGTAGATGGTGAAGAAATGGTAGCGATGAGTAAGGGGAAAGCAATCAATACACTACATTGGGTTGGAGATGACCTTTGGAATCTTGAGGCGTGATTCCTACAAGAGGTTGAAAGATAACCACCGCCCCGTTGTTTTGTGAGACAGTTCCTGGCCTTGCTGATGGTAGCGATGCTCGCCCTTTCAGTCAGTGGTGCAGGCCAAGGCGGTGTTAACGACTCCACATCGACTGAAGGAACCGGAATCGCATCGTTAAGTTATGCAGATGAGGTCAGGGAAAATACCGAATTCGAAATCTCTGTTATGCTTGATGAAGGAAACAACATTAGCAAAATCGAATGGATAACACAAGTCTGCATAAACACAGGTATTTGCTGGCCACCGCAGAAGACCGAGTTAGTAGATTCTGGAGATGGGCTTAACTTTACAGGATCCCTACTCATTGACGATTACGCAACATACGCTAATTGGCGCTTCGAAATAACCCGAAGTGATCACAGTAAAGAGACTGTTCCTGATTCTGGTTTTGGATGGAAAGTTTGGTCCGATTGTTGGTTTGATAACGGCACCTGGGGCGGACCTTCCACCGATTGTCAGGAAGAGGATGGGGGATTCCTACCCGGTTTTGCAGTCCTCCCAGCAGTGGCAGGGTTGGCCATGGCAGCCTTGATGGCTCAACGTGACTGAGCGATTGCTATGGCAAAGGCCAATGATGAGTCGGGATTCATTGATTTGGTCTTCGAAGAATTGACTCCAGAGGAAATGAATTCGAGAGCATTGTCATTCTATAAAGAAATGAATAAACGGCGCACTACGCGTCATTTCTCAACACACAATGTATCGAAATCGCTAATTGAGGCTGCAATCAAAACTGCAGGAACAGCACCCTCCGGAGCTCATTTACAACCTTGGACATTTGTGGCGGTTTCTAATCTAGAACTGAAGCAGAAGATTCGCCAAGCGGCCGAAGAAGAGGAGAGGAAAACATACTCTGAACGGATGCCGGAAGCATGGTCTGAAGTTCTCAGGCCGCTTGGTACGGATGCAATCAAAGAACACATCACCGATGCGCCTTGGGTAATCGTCCTGTTTAGGCAAAATAAGCGACTACGAGATAATGGAGAATGGGGGCCAACTTACTATTCTCAGGAATCCTGTGGAATCGCTGCTGGATTGTTTATCGCTGCAATTCAGAATATGGGATTGGTGACGCTAACTCATACTCCTTCACCAATGGGATTCTTGCGTGAAATTTTGCAACGACCCGAGCACGAGCATGCGATGTTGTTGATGCCGGTTGGATATCCTGCAGATGATGCACAGGTGCCTGATCTAGTTCGTAAATCTCTGGAAGATATCTCAGAATTTTTTGAGTGAATCAGAGGGTAGGGAATATTACAGACTAATAATAAACCAGAGTCCTTTCTTCTGGTCATGGAGGGCCTAATGAAAGGAATTATTCTTATCTTGGCCTTCTTCTACCTCCTGGGAATTCCTGGCCCCTCAAAGGAGTATGTAGAGGAAGTGGAATCGGAAAATCCGAGTTTGGTATATTGGCAATGGGCAATCATCTTGTTCGGATTATTCATTCTTGGGCGAACCTATTCACGCCTCTATCTATGAAAGCGACGGATAACGGCTATCCATCATCCGTCTTTTTCATCGATAAATAATATCCTACCCTCTTCGAATAAAATTAACCATCAGGTCGACCAATGAATTCTTGTGCATTGGACGCCTACTGGGGCCCTTCCCAAGAATTTCACGAAAGTAGTCAGTTTCGCCATCTAAGACGAAAAATTTCTTTTTGTTTTCGTACAGATATGTTGTGTGGATTGTAGTTGTCTCACTATAATTCGCATCAGTCACGTTCGCATTGATGTAGTCTCGAGTCTTTCTTTTTTTTACCCAGTATGATAAATCCTCGACGTTAAACTCCCTTTTTGCATATTTGAAGTAGGGAGTAATTTGTTTCCAAAAATGGACTTTATCCTCATCTTCTCTCTTCGCGAATACGGCCTTGTGCTGGTATGAAATGGTAGAGACCAAAACTAGTGCAAGGCCAAGGTAGTATGTACTATCGATTCCAAAGAACTCTGTCCTTGGCAGATGCAGATAATCTGTTATTCCCGAAACATCTTCACCCTCGGAAAAAATAGAACCAACAAATAAGCCCCCTGATGCAAGTGCTGAAAAGACAAAGAGAATTTTAGAAATAATGTTCCCTGGAAATGTTTTCTTGGCCTCTTTCATTCCTATCACTACCTAATGCTTTGCGGGATTAGGCGTCAGCATTTATTCATTCTTCCGCCACATCATTATCGGTAGGGAACATTAGGCGGACATCATCAAGGGATTTTTGCGACCCCATCATTACAATATTGGGTCCTGGTAATTACCCCAAACTGAAGGATACAAAACCCACCCCTAGATTACACGGATGGCTATTGTACTAATCAGAAGACAATATTAAGTCGAACAGTTTCCAAATAATGATACAATGGTCTTCGAGAAGCATCTGTCCGATCTGATGAATAATATAGTGGCCTCGTCAAATTACATACCTACGAATGCAGACTTGAAATGGACAAGGGAAACTATCTCCA
>JAZAAK010000010.1:0-89918 GCA_036138175.1 Thermoplasmatota archaeon
ATCTGCCGCACTCATATACTCGGGCCGACGCGACTGAGGTCATGAGTTTCTCAGGCACAGTCGACAGAGAGTCGCACGAAGGGGGTCTCCTCGTTGCCTTTGAGGGGCGTGCACCAAGGCTGGGTGCCACTTTACGAATAATCGGTGGAAAGCCGATTGGTAAGGTAAATTCTGTAATCGGGGCTATTGACGGAGCCTACGTTCACATTCATCCAATCTCAGACGAAATAGAATCCTCCAATACCGTAGGTTCGCCTGTTGAAATCGCCCCAAGAGAAAGACGAGATAATCGTGGCCGTGGAAGAGATAGGTATTCTAAAAGAGATAATCGACGTGATGACCGACGTAGGAGAAATGATAACAAAAAAGGTGGAGACTGGGTTTGTCCAAAATGCAATAACTCCAATTTTTCCTTCCGAAAGAAGTGTAATCGCTGTGAAGCTGATCGACCTCGAGATGGTGCAAGTAAGTTTGAAAGAAAATTCGAGCGGGGAGGAAATAATTCCAAAAAATCTGGAGATTGGACTTGCCCTAAGTGTAACAATTCTAACTTCGCCTTCAGAGATAAATGCAATCGTTGTCAAGCCCATCGACCTAGTTCTGGTGGCAAACCACAATCCAGAGGAGGAGGCAATGAACGCCGCGACTCTAGACCTCGAGGAGGGCATTCCGGTCGTGGAAGAGGACGATCACCGGGCAGTGCTAGCAAGCCACGTAGATCTGGATTCAGAGGCCCTGGTCGAGGCGGCCCTAGGGGTAATCGGCCGGGAAGAGGAAGCGGTAGGCGCTGAGTTTGGGCCACCCCAGCATTCATTTTGTCTAAACCCGAGCATGCCACATGGCGAAGAAGGCGGATATGCTCTGGGAAGAAGTTCTCGAGCTTGAAGAGTCTGGTGAGAGGGAAGAAGCCCTCGATTTATGTCGCCAAATTACCCGTATGGAACCCAACCATGCGGCCGCTTGGAAAATGACCGCAAGGATGACTCTTCCAGCCGCAAGGAGAGGTGTGCAAGACATGCCTAGTCTACCACAAGCGGCTAGTGCTTATGCCGCATTACAAAATGTCGTGAGGCTAGAACCAGAGGACGCAGAATCATGGGCAATAGGAGGAAATCTTCTGGTCGACCACCTAGGTATGCTAGAGGAGGCACTAGGGTGGTGGCAGCAAAGAAGGCAGATCGATCCGAACGATGTGACACCACTTATCGAACAAATCGCCATTCTTGTAAGACTGGGGATGTATTCTGAAGCTAGTGAATTGTTGGAAATAATGTTTGAATCAGAAATGGAACAACCAGACAGGCAGCAACTGATGAATATGGATCGGGTTAGGCAAATGGTTGGTAAGGCGGCCAAAATGGAGAAGGACGAAATATTCAGACCTCAGAATCCGAAGCACCCTAGATGGGAAATAATCGGTCGAATGAAAACTAGGAAACCCCTTTCAGACACTTTCTTCTTGTTTACTTTTGTAGCTCCGATTGTATTCTTGATGGGAACTGTAGCCATGACTTTGCTTGGAGGAAGTCAATTTGGCTTCATTTTGGTGTTTTTAATTATTCTAGGTTTATTTATGGGAGTGAGTAGAGCTGCTGCTGGATTGCTGCAAAGACTCAATCGACACGCCCTTGACCTAGAGAGGGCAATTGATGTTGAGGCTACTTCTGGAAAAGTCTGTGTGCCAACCGAAATTCGTGGTAGTAAACTCTACAATCATACAATTGGAAAACGAAGTACTGCTTTCCAAGATCGGCATTCAAAAATAATTGAATCTGACGAGATTATTGGTAAAAAGTGGAAACCAAACCTACCGGATTTTTCAAACACAGAAAATTGGTGGGCAGAGGATGAGGAATTAGAAAATTAATTCTGAATTATTTCTTATGTACCTGCAGAATAATCTTCTAGATAGGCCAGTTGCTCATCTGTCAAACTATCAATGCTAATTCCTTCGGCTGTGAGTTTTAATCTAGCCAATTCACTATCTTGTTCGGCACTTATGTCGTAAACGATGTTATCGTATCCCTCGCCCTCAGCCGCTAGTCGACAAAGTGCAAGGAATTGATTGGCGAATGACATGTCCATTACTTCGCTTGGATGTCCTTCTGCTGCCGCTAGGTTAACCAGCCTTCCACGGGCAAGCAGATGAATGGTACGTCCATCTTTGAGTTGGAAGGCTTCGTTATCTTCTCTAATCGTGTATATCTTTTCGGCCCTTTCTTCAAGATGTGCAATATTGATTTCGCAATCATAATGACCGGTGTTACATACAATTGCTCCTTCTTTCATAATATCAAAATGGCGACCAATAATGACGTCTTTCATCCCTGTTGCTGTGCAAAATACGTCGCCAATCTTCGCAGCATCATCCATTTGCATGATGCGGTATCCATCCATGACTGCTTTCAGGGCTGCTATGGGATCGACTTCTGTGACAATAACATTGGCGCCCATACCACGGGCACGATTGGCTAGACCCTTGCCGCAATGTCCGTATCCAGCAATAACGAAAGTTTTGCCTGCGAGTAAAACACTGGTCGCTCGGATAATTCCGTCAAGTGTTGATTGCCCGGTTCCATGTACGTTATCGAAGTCCCACTTGGTCGATGCATCGTTGACTGCAATGACTGGATAGAGAAGTTCGCCTGCTTCTCCCATAGCTCTAAGTCTGTGAACACCAGTGGTAGTCTCTTCAGTACCTCCAATCACCCCTTCTGCTAGTTCCGGAAATTTACTATGTAAACGATAAATAAGATCTGCACCATCGTCTAGAGTCAGTGTTGGGTTAATCTTCAGAGTACGATCGATAGATTGGTAGAACTCTTCGGTATTTTGGCCATACCAGGCATGTAAATCATAGCCTTCGGATGCAAGCCAAGCTGCTACATCATCCTGTGTGGATAGAGGATTACAACCGGACCAGGAAACCTTGCCACCTGCGGCTTCAATGGTCTCAATTAACACAGCAGTTTCCTTAGTGACGTGCAAGCACCCTGCGATTCTTTGGCCCGCCAGAGGTTGTTCTTTCTCGGCCTTGGCCCGCAATGCCGCTAAAGCCGGCATTCTGCTTCGGGCCCATTCTACCTTTAGCCCACCAGTCTTCGCCAATGAAAGGTCTGCCACCGTGTATGTTTCACCCGTGTCCATGACCTAAGGCGGCCACCAAGAGGCCTTCAAGGTGCGTTTTGAGCATCCCCCTTTCGAGGATTTACTCAGTTGCCGCCGCCTTTACCTTGTTGGGCATAATATGCTGCGTAATACTGCTCGGCATATTGCCTCGCAGTAGCCTCGTCATAGCCTTGGCCGACCATCTGTTGTACGTATGCTTCGACAGGGTCCATTTGCTCTACACCACCAAACTGTTGGACAGTGTCTTGACCATCATCTGACTTACCTCTCGATCTAACAACAACTAGGGTTACACCAACAATTGCTAGAACCAGGATTAATCCGATAGCAGCGAACATAATGACATCTGTACCACCACTATCTGACACACAACCATCGGCTGAAGGATTTAGGGCGCAAGGGTCACTTGGTCGAGGGAGTAAGTCGATTGTGAATTCGTTATTCAATTCGTATCGGTCGCCCTCAACAACTCTCCAGTATATTGTGACCCGCTCTCCAGAAGTCTCCAAGTATAGGTCCGCAATGTTTAGAGTAATTGTGAAGGTATCGCCGTCTCCAAGTAAAGCAGGGCCTGTTGTATTATACTTTCCTAGCGCCTTCTGAGTAGCCTTAGGAGATGGAGTCAAATCCAGAACCGATTGGTCCAATGCCACCTCAATCACAACACCATTTTCGGCACCCGAGGTCACAACTCCATTGATTGTGACCAAATCCTCACTTTGAGAATCAGTCGAACGAGGGGAAGTAATATCGACAACTGGCGGATCATCTCCAAAGTCTTCTCCAACTACAATGAAGTATATTCGTGCCTTTTCTGATTGTTTTCCAGCACGATCATATACAATCAATTCTAGCCTAATCTGATTCTCCAAAGTTCCATCGCTAGTCATGTTTCTGAATACATAATTCCACATTTCACCACCTGCCGCGTTTGGCACTTGGAAGGTGTGTCCTTCTAGAGTTGGGTTCGAGGAATCTACTGGATAATCAAAGAAGACTCTGTACTCAAACATCTCAATACCTCTCTCGCCCTCTGGTGCGTCCTCGTCAGAGCTTTCTGAAGAATCGAAGGACAGACTGATGTCACCGCTGTCGGTCAATCTAACTCTATAAATTGGCCAATCTATACCACCAACCGTCTTGGTTCCTTCAAGACTTACATATTCGTCTGTAACACTATCTTCAACAAGTTGTAGATCTGCATTTGGTCGGAATTCATCGGCCAATGTGTCGTCAGTAACAAGATGAATGTAAGTGATTCTTGTGTGGCCATCATCATCGTGAAGATACAATGTCAATAGCCATTCTGCCCCGATTCGACATCCTGTTGTGGAACTCGAATCACCAACGCAGAAGCTACCAAGAGCAGGTATGCTCGCACTGTTCTGGCGGATATGGCTTATCTCTCCGAAATCGATGATTTCTCCTTCCCAGCCAGTAACTGATTCATTCATGTCTGTAGATTGTAATGTCCAATCGGCGGTAATGCTGTCCGCCAAGGACGAATCCGAAGTCAAGAAAGAGAAGTCGAGTTCGGAGTTCGACTTGATGTACATGGTTGCATAGGCACCTGTAACTGTGTCAATCGAAGGAGCTTCGCCATTTACTGTGAGGTCAAATCCATCCCCTGCAATTCCGAATTCATTAGGATAAGGAGTTACATGATAGCCCAACATGTTGGATAGTAGTGGCATAGATGTTCCACCAAATGGTTGAGAGAAGCTTGGATTCTCTACATCTAGGGTAGTCACAATCATTCCACCTGCACCACGGTTACAAATCGAAAGTAACGATTGTGAATCGAATGACTCACTTCGCATCAGTGTGTGGAAGGTTCCAGTTGGATCACTAATTCGACCTCCACAGACTTGTGGAATTTGGTCGAATTGTACCTGTGCAGTATCTAGTCCAGCCAAAGCAACGTATGATCCACCATGAACACCTGCAAAGGCTGCAGTATCGACGTTCGTCATCAATGGGTGGTAAGCATCGACAATCACTACGTCGTCGTTTGTGACTGTGTTATTCCATTGATTTCGCATTGCGATATCCATTCCGAAAGGTAGTCGATTTGGCTGGTATTCGTTGCGATATGGTCCTAGGTGGATCTGAACAGTTCCTCCATTTACCATGTATGCCTCTAGAACTTCTGTAACCGATAGACCATCAGATTCCCTGGTTGATGCGAGGGTCTCGTAGTATTCTCCGTACTCGACGTTGTAATCGGTCTGCCATGGTAGCAATATCTTCTCGTAATGTGACATCCAATTTTCTGTTGCGTATCTATCCCAATCGCTTACTGATAATTGGGTGTATGTCATACCCATCGATTCTAGGTCCTGCTTTACTCTCTGCAAACGATTCTGGTCGGTAGGATTGGACAGAATCGCGACGTCAACGGTGTCAAAGAATTCAATCTCGAAGAACCGATCGTTTCCTGATGGATCTCCGTCTTCAGTCAATATCGCATAGAAGCTGATGTTGTATTGGTGACCGTCATACCATCCATTGTAAGGCGCGGTCCAATTAGCGAAGTCTCGAGCGTGAGGTTCAAGATCGAACGGCCCATTATCGGCCGGTTGTTCGTAGACTGTCTGACCTGTTGTCATATCTACAATCTTCATGTTCACCTCATATTCACCCGCGATAACACCATTCAGAAGAGGTACTGTGAATGAGTGCTGAGATACTGAATCATATGTGTACACACACTTGTATGTAATATCTGAGACACAATCAAGCACATTTGGTTGCATCAAGGTTATGTCAGCACTTGCGATACTGAAGATAATCTGGGTATGATTATTTGCGGTGGTAATCTCTGATTTATTGTACCAAGATGTGCCTTCAATTGTACTGTTGAATAGTGTTGTAGTATCAATTCGATAGATTCCTGATTTGAAGTCATGAGTCGCCACTGTTACGTCTTGGCGCTCCGAAGCATCCAATCCATTGATGTCATTGATGTAAGTTCCATCATCCTCGAAAGTGAATTGATCGATACGAATGTTATCGACTGCAAATCCAGCAAGTCCTGCATTTCCATTCACTCCGTCATCGTTTGACTGGAATCTCCATGTCAGGGTAACTTCTGAGCCCGAAAGATCGGTGCACTCAGTTCTCCACTCAAAGGTGTCGTTAGAGGTTTGGTTTAGCAGGGTTATGTGGGTCATATCAATTATGACTGACTTAACTAGACTTTCGGAATCAAACCAAACTACTGACTCGTAACGGTCGGAATGGTCTCCCATGTATTCCACCTCATCATATCGACCATTGTTGTCGAAATCTTCACACTCGCCAAGGCCGCTACCATCTCGGAATGGCCTTAGTCCATTTTCGTTAAGATCGGTCCAGCTTCCCCATACGGTTCCACGGTAGATTTCTCCACCCTTAGACCATTCAATTTCTAGACCAGCGGCATCGCGTATAGCTAGAATGTTGCCTTGCTGGTCTGAAAGATAATCGCCCTCTGCGAAGTAATCAAAGGTTAGGTAAGTGAAGTCGGTTCCACCAACAGCGACTTGGAAAGGATCGAGTGTTAGAGTTTCGTCCCAATTGTCGCCATAACCAGTGTCTGGATCACCTAACCAATAGGCAAAGGAATTGAAGACTCCTCTGCTTTGTGGTAGCATTGGATGGTCTCCATTCGTGTCATCTAATCGGCTTCCATTTTGGTTTCCATCATCTTCCCAGATTGGTTCTAATCCTGAGAAATCCTCAATGGCGATTAGATCGGGAAGGGCGTTCTTGACCACAGTTTCCAATTGGAAGTCGGTCAAAGTGTTTCCATAGTTCTGAACTCTAACCTCTATGTCGCGATCGCCCGATGCATATCTCAATCCATTCTCAAGGCTAATCCATGGTTCTTCTGCAACACCTGGGTCGAATAGGTTCTTGACAGTGATTTGGAATTTGACTTCATCATTTGTTGCGTCTGCGTTATCGAATCCGTTAGGATTGGTCAATTCAGTCTTGATGTAATAAGTTCGGTTGTCAATGAAGTCAGCAGTAAGTGACACTTCCTCAGTAGCACCTGCTGCAAAATTGGAGAATGAGAGAGTTTGACTTACTACTTCTTCTGTACCGAAGATAACATCAGTTTTCCGAATCGAGATATTGTCAAATGCAAACCCATCTAGTCCCGTGTCCTGAGACGAGCCATCTGGACCAACGCTTCCCATCAAACCACTGCGGAAGCGGAATCGAATATCGACAACCTCGCCTGCATAACGAGTTAGATCGATTGCATCATCACCAGAATAACTTGTCCAAGGTGTGACGGTTTCGGATGCGAAATTTCCGTTATAGGTGTTGTATTCCGGATCATATCCAAATGCATAAAGACGCAGGTATCTCTCATTATCCCATCCTCCAGTGAAGAATACCTGTTCCCATCCATTTCCATCACTCCAGACCTCAATACCACAGGAGTCCTCATACAGCCATCGTTCTACTACGGCGTATTGCTCAGCGAGATACAATTCAAAAAATGCGGCGCTGCAGAATAAATCTAGGTCCAAGTATGCCGCATCCGCACCCGTCAAGTCAACATTCTCAATGATGAATGCCTCATCCATGTTGTTGTAATAACCAGATTCATTGTCCTGATTGTTATGGTCCATTCCGGCCCACATGTAGGTAGTCGGGTTTGTGTCGGCTTCCCACCAATCATCTGTAGCTGAACCGTTTGAATCGGTGGATGCATTCCATTCCTCATGCCATGAAGACGAACCAGCACCATATTCTCCTGTGTATGATTTTAGGACAATCGTACAAGATGGGCAATTGGTATCGTCGATGTTACCCTCGAAGTCGTTAGAATAAACAAGGGTGTCGATTCCATCGAGAACTTCCTTGACTTCTAAGTCGACATCAATTGAGCCAGAAATAGGATTTAGACCAGTATTTTTCACTGTTAAGTTGACAAATCTGTTACCCTCACCAATCATGGCTGCTCCCGTGGCTGGATCAGAGGCCGCTGGTGCGATACTAACCTCTGTAATTCCAACATCTTCGTTGTCTAGACTGAGAACGGAGAGGAAATCACCAGCTCCGGCCCATCCTTGAGTATCGAGCCACATAGCGCTGTTAGCGAATCGGTATGACCTGTCGCTCTGTCCAATGGCTATCTCGTAAGCACTGTTCTCTCCGCCTGCAAGTTGTCCTGGAACTGCCATGGTAGGTCGGCGGCCAACGTCAAAGGAAAGCGATGAGAGGTACCCATTACCGTTAGGATCACCAAGAATGATTTCTACTGTATTTACTTCTCTTAGGTTGTCTACAAGCAGGTATGTTTGGTTCTGTGCACTTGAGTCCTGCAAGCGAGTTAGAGTAACCTCTGTTGGAACAAAGAAATCCATTTTTCCATCTCTATTAACATCAGCAATGGTAATGGAGGCGCCTAGGTAATCTCCTAGAAGGACATAATTTTGAGTATCCCACGATGAACCTGTACGGGTTGCATAGGATATATTTCCTGTAATTCCATCAACTGCAGCAATTAGGTCTACCTCGCCATCATCATTTGTATCAGAAATATCGATTCCGTACAGAGGGTAATTGTGTTCTGCATTCAGTTTGAAATTATGAACGCCACTTGCAGTTGCATCTAATGGATTTGGATAAGCGCCAAGTGTACAGTCGTATTCAAGGACGGTCATGTTGTCATAGTGACCATTTGAGAATCCAACACCTGTATTGTAAGGAGGAGTTCTTAGTAGCCAAATGTCTAGATCTTCACAATCACCAACTCCACCACCAGGAAGACCACCACCGCCAAGGACATCCTCTCCCCAATGTCCTAGAATTAAGTTCGTGTACAACCCATTAGTCAATGGCACTGGAATTGTTTGTTGAGCAGTTATTTGGGTTGGATCTGGTCCCTTGTATATGTTGATGTAATTATTTGTGAAAGTGGGGTCTGTTACACTCATTATAATATCTGCATCTCCATCACCATCAATATCCTTTACATCCATATCCTGAAGATATGGGTTGCTAACTGTGATTGCTTCGGAGGGGTTCCAATTGTTGATTCTCTCATTACAGTCTCCCCAAAGTACAGTAAGATTTCCAGGAACCATAGGCCCTCCGACGAATCGAATGTTTTGTTGATAGTAGACTACGTCGTTAACTCCGTCACCATCTACATCGGCGACATAGACTCTAGTTCCGTCCGCTGTATCCCTGAATCCAGCACGGAAAGAATCGTTGTTTGAGATGAAGACATCCTGCCTGTCTCCAAATCCTCCCATACCGTCATTGTAGAGTGCAGTAATGAAGTGACCCATTGAACTAGCGGAGACGATATCGTTGTCGTCATCACAGTCAATATCCCCTATCGAAATGAAAGAGGGGTCTCTCTGGACTGCATACTGGGTAATGTGTGATGCTGATACAGATGGAACCAGTGATAGCATTGGTGAACTTAACATCAGCATAACCAAGAAAATCGCTATTCGACCTTCTTTGGATTCGTTTCGGGCGTTCTTAGACAGGGACATCATGGCTACGCCGAATTTCATTTCATTATTATGCCTAATGGGACCATGTTTTTGCAACCCCTATGGGGTTGATGGCTAAAATTGGCGAAATTAACTTGCTTCAAGCCAACTCGGATTAGGAGCGTATTGAGTCTCAGCGCCACCGTGAATTCGCTCAAGTTTACCGAGCAACCAAAGCCTATCTAAGAACATCTGGAGCTCAACTCCAGAGCGATTGATTCGGTCACTCAATAGACTCTCTATTGAGCCAACTGAAAGCGAGGTATGGCCATGTTCACGAACCACTAAAGCCATCACAAGTTGAATCCAAGATTCAGCCATTGGATCCCCTGAAATATTATCAGATAGTGGCTCGGGGTCTTCTTCTAATTCTTCTAAAAATAAACTGATTTCTGCAAGGTTAGGTTCGGTTCTTTCAGGGACTCCTAATTCTGATACACCGGCATCTATGTCGAGGTCTCCGACGACTCTTACAATAGAAGGCAATCGACTTGGATCAGGAGGTGGTCCAGGTAGTTCTCTTGCAGCTTTGGAGATTTCAGGGCCTTCAGAAGAATCTGTACTTGAGCCGTGAACTGATTGGGTGTATCCGATGTCCCCTTCGAGGCCTATTCGTTCACGATATAGGTTAACCCAAGACGGTGGACCCTGAATTACAACTTCTACATCATGCTCATTCGAGCGAAATGAAAAGCGGATATTCGCCTCGTCAGTCATATTTTCACCGGTTAGGTTTTCAGATTTCAATTCAAGTCTCTGCCAAATTACGCAAAACGGTCTGAAGGATGCCCCCATTTCGGTAATATTCGACCTCCACTGGAGTGTCTAATCTTACAATAGCATCGAATTCAATAACATCTCCATTTTCCTTTATTGCTTTCACTCTGATGGTGGATAATGGAACTAAATCAGCGCTGGCGGGAATATCGAAAGTCTCTGTCCCATCAAGACCCAATGAGTCTGCGTTTTCACCTACTGGGAAAGTCAATGGCAGTACACCCATTCCAACTAGATTGGAACGATGAATTCTCTCAAAGGAGGTAGCTATGACCGCCTTCACTCCCAAGAGAAGTGTGCCTTTTGCAGCCCAGTCTCTGCTACTACCTGTTCCATACTGAGTACCTGCCAATACTACGAGTGGTGTTCCCTCTGCTTGGTAACTCATACTGGCATCAAATACTGAAGTCACTTCATTAGTTGGGAAATGAGTGGTGAAACCTCCTTCGGTACCGGGTGCTATATGATTTCGAATGCGAACATTGGCGAAGGTTCCTCTCATCATCACTTCATGATTACCACGTCGGCTTCCAAATGAGTTGAAGTCTCGAGGTTCGACTCCCTTAGAAATTAGGTATTGGCCTGCTGGCCCATGGTGAGGGAAAGCGCCAGCTGGACTAATGTGGTCTGTAGTAACAGAATCTCCTAACTTGAGGAGAACTTTTGCTCCATGAATTGATTCTATTGGAGCGGGCTCGGGAAGTATTCCTTCAAAGAAGGAAGGAAGTCGAACATACGTTGAATCATCCGCCCATGGATACAGGGCAGATTCTGAACTAGTGATTGCGTCCCATCGTGGTTCTTGCAGAACATCTGAATAGCGCTTTCGGAACATTTCCGGGTCGATTGAAGTGGCAATAGTTTGTTTGATCTCGTCGTCGCTTGGCCAAATATCAGCTAGCATTACGGGACCATTTGCTCCATTTCCAATCGGCTCTGACTCAAAATCAATATCTAGCGTTCCTGCTATTGCGTAAGCAACCACCAAAGGTGGGCTTGCGAGATAATTTGCTTTGACCTTCTGATGTATTCTACCTTCGAAATTTCGATTTCCTGAGAGCACGCTTCCAACAATCAAATCCGCCTCATCGATTGCTGCTTCAATATCTGCGTCTAGAGGGCCGGAATTTCCTATACAGGTTGTGCATCCGTATCCAACCACACTGAATCCCAGAGAGTCGAGATCTTCGGTAAGTCCAGCGGCATCAAAATACTCGGTCACAACTCTAGAGCCAGGAGCCAAACTTGGCTTTACAGTGGGTGCAATTGATAATCCCTCTTCCCTAGCTTTTCGTGCCAATAAACCAGCGGCAATCATTACACTAGGGTTGCTTGTGTTTGTACAACTAGTTATTGCGGCGATTACGATATCGCCGTGTTTCAGATCCACCCCTCTGGAGCCGACTGTAGCAGAGGACTCATTCTTGCTTTCATCAATACCATGTCCACTATGGCCAAGAGGCGAATTTAGACTCTTTTTCCAATGATTTTTCATCGCTGAAAGGTCGACCCTGTCCTGTGGTCTTTTCGGACCCGCCAATGCTGGCTCCACAGTCGATAAATCGAGTATTAGGGAGCTTGTAAAGGAGGGAGTAGGGGTTTGTGGTGTGTGGAACATTCCCTGAGCAGATAGATAGCTTTTGACATCTTCAATATGAGATTCATCCCTGCCTGAAAGTCGCATGTAATCTAGGGTGGTTTCGTCGACTGGGAAGAATCCACATGTTGCTCCGTATTCAGGCGCCATGTTAGCAATTGTTGCTCTATCTGGAAGGCTTAGATTTGCAAGTCCTGAGCCATGGAATTCTACAAACTTTCCAACCACTCCGTGCTCCCTCAACATCTCTACTATTCTGAGTGTCATATCGGTGGCTGTTACTCCAGGTCTGAGCGAGCCGGTTAACTCGAAACCACAGACTTCTGGGAGAAGCATGTAAATCGGCTGACCTAACATTACCGCCTCAGCCTCAATTCCACCGACTCCCCAGCCTAAAACTCCGAGCCCGTTGATCATGGTTGTGTGACTATCTGTGCCGACTAGAGTGTCGGGTAACCATACTCCATTTTCTTCTCTAGCAACACTTGCAATCCACTCTAGATTCACCTGATGAACAATACCACGACCAGGCGGTACTGCACGGAAATTATCCAAACTTTGCTGACCCCATTTTAGGAATTCATAGCGCTCCATGTTTCGTTGGTATTCAATCTCCAAATTTCGCTCTCTTGCATCTGAAAACAAGCCGGAGACATCTACCTGAACGGAATGGTCGATTACCAAGTCAACCGGAACTTGTGGGTTTACTTTCTCAGGATCTCCGCCCAACTCTACCATAGCGTCTCTGAGGGCAGCAATATCAACAACAGCAGGAACTCCTGTGAAGTCCTGTAGGATTACCCTACTCGGTGAGAATGGAATTTCTTCTGGAGTCATTGTGGGTGACCATGATGCAATGCGTTCTACATCTTCACGAGTAACGAGAAAACCATCGCACTTTCGCAGAGCGGCTTCCACCAATAATCGAATAGTGAAAGGCAGGGAATCAAGGTCACAGAGGCCTAATTCTTGCAAGTGGGAAAGTGAGTGGAAGTCGGCTTCAGTACCGTCAGATTTGATGAATGTTCTCAGTGAATCAAAGCCTTCTGAATCCTTCATTAAGACACCCCGCGAATTAATGGGTTAGGGAACCCTCCATGAATGTGACTATTGGAAGTATTCTAACAACGGATAGGTTTGCTGTTCCGGGCTTAAGTTCTGTTAGCCTTAATTAGTCGATGACACTTACTCTCTCGATTGTAACTGGGTAAGTTGACAATTTATTTTGATCAGTACAGGTATCTTGATTTGGACCGCAGCCGACCTGTGAAATCGCATCTATTACAGTAATGCCATCTACTTGCTGACCATCGATTTCACCTCTGTACGCCTTTCCGAAAGCCGTGTATTGGCCATCAAGGTTAGAGGCGCCGTTAGAATCAACAAGGTAGAATTGCGAACCTGCTGAATTTTGATGTCCGGAACGTGCCGCAGCGATGACTCCTGGGTCATGAGTTTGGCCGAATTCGGCAGGAATGACCCAATTTGTCATATCATTCTCACAGATTGACGATGATTCATATCCTGCATTCGCACAATAGCCAAAGTATTGTCCAGCATGTCCACCTGTACCATCGCGATTTTCAAAATCGCCCCCTTGGATCATGAAGCCGTCGACAATTCTGTGGAAGATAGTTCCATCATAACGATCGGCTTCTGCATTTGCCCGGAATGACGCCGAATGCATTGGAGTTTCATTGTACAATTCTATCCAAATCTTACCATTGTGGAAATCGCCGTTAATGTCGGTCCAACTGACTTCCATTAGTACACTTCCAGAGGTGCCCTCAATATTTTCTACTGACTGTTCTAGTGCCTCACCTGCGAATTTGAAAGCAACCAAGAACACCATTATGCCAACAAATGCAGCAGCAAGTCCAGTAGGTGTTGGATTTCCATCATCGAATAATTGCCAACCCTTTCCTAAAGAAATCGATTGCTCATCCATCATTGATGCCAATTTGTTTTGCGCTCGTCGAATTTCTTTGTTTGATGGTTCGAGTTTTTGTGCACGTTGGTAACTATTGTGTGCGTCTTGCCAATGTGCCTTTCGATTAGCCATGTCGATATCACCTTTGGCAATCTTTGCTTCGGCTGCCAAAGAAATGACTTTTACCTTGGAAGAGTTATTTTCTGCTGCCGCCCATGCTTCGGTTCTGAGTAGTTCTAGAGCACCGTCAACATCACCAGTTTCAATCAATGCAGTTGCTCGCGAAAGGGCATCCTTCAGAGCGCTTGGTGTTGTGGGCATGGGCCCGCCGACCACACACCCCTTGAAAACCGCAACGGATAGGAAATCAAACCCGTGGAGCATGATTATGGCTGCTTGACCCCCTTGATATTGAGGAATTACGAAACGGGAACGGCTAATACCGGACTTAACCCGGCGCACGTTGCGCAAGCATACCGCTGGTGCACCTACAACCCCCCGGAGACCCCGATAACGATGGCAAATACCGTCAATGATTTCACAGTCAATATCGCCACTGCAAATGGAACAGGGTCGCAGTCTGCGAACCTGATTCTACTTCACTCAATGTTTGAAATGGGAGTCCCAGTAAGTGGGAAGAATCTCTTTCCAAGCAATATATCTGGACTCCCAACTTGGTTCATTATTCGAGCCAGTGATGAAGGTTATCAGGCTCCTGGAGACGTCACACACATTCAGGTTGTGATGAATAAGGACACCTGGCTAGCTGATGTGGAGAAGGCTGAGCCTGGGACAATCATCATTCACAACATGGATGTGAAATTGCCAGTGGAAAGAGATGATTGCATTGTGCTAGGAATGCCAATGACAAAAATGGCTCGCTCCATCAATCCAAAACTTGCTCGAATGATTGCTAACATGTATTATGTTGGAGCTCTTGCTGAAACTCTCGGTATCGATGAATCAGCAATCGCTTCATCTGTGGCTCAGCAATTTAACGGTAAGGAAAAGGCAATCGAATTGAATCTCCAAGCCATTTCTGAAGGCCGAGAATATGCAAGAGAAAACTGGAATTGTGACATCGGATACACTGTTGAGGCTCGAGATAAAGATCCAAACACATTCCTGATCGAAGGTAACGAAGCGGCGGCCTTGGGTTGTATTTTCGGTGGAATCAACATGTTATCATGGTACCCAATTACCCCATCTTCCTCTCTTGCTGAATCAATCATCAATTGGTTACCAAAACTTCGCCAAGCGGAAGACGGAGGAGCTACTTGTGCAGTTATCCAAGCCGAAGATGAATTAGCGGCTGCAGGAATGGTAGTAGGAGCAGGCTGGGCTGGTGGAAGAGGAATGACCTGTACCAGCGGGCCTGGTATTTCCTTGATGTCCGAGTTCATTGGGTTGGCTTACTTCGCTGAGGTCCCTGGAGTAATTTGGGACGTAAATCGAGTAGGTCCTTCAACCGGACTTCCAACTAGAACTCAACAGGGTGACCTGACTTTGCTTTACGAAGCAAGCCATGGAGACACTCAACATATTGTATTAATCCCCGGAACAGTCGACGAATGCTTCGAATTTGGTTGGCGTGCTTTCGACGTAGCAGAACAATTCCAAACTCTTGTATTCGGATTCTCTGACTTAGATTTAGGAATGAATAGATGGGTTACAGCAGGATTCGAATATCCTGACGAGAAGTTGGATAGAGGCAAGGTAATTCGAACCCAAGAACAACTTGATTCAATCGAGAATTTTGGAAGATACAGAGATGTAGACGGGGATGGAATACCATATCGAACTCTACCAGGTAGCGGACTCGAGCCAATTCTATACAGAGGAACTGGACACGATGAAGATGGAGTATATTCCGAAGACCCGGAGGTATATGCCGCAACTGTGGCTCGTTTGAAGCGTAAGATTGAGGGGGCAAGAGACAAACTTCCCGCTCCAGTTGTGCGTGAAGAAAAGGACAAACAAGTCGGAATAATCTACTATGGTTCTGTTGAGAATACCATCACAGAAATCGATGATATTCTCGAATCAACTACAGGCATGAAGGTTAGCACTTGTAGAGTCAGAGCGTTGCCATACCACTCTGAGATAGAGCGATTTATTGAGGAACATGATCAAGTAGTGGTTTTGGAAATTAACAGAGACGGTCAGCTATTCGGAATTCTTCGCAAAGAGTTGCCTCTTGAACTCCTAAGCAAATTGCATTCTGTTGCATTCAGCGATGGAATTCCTCCGCGCGCCCGCGTCTATGCTGAGATGATTTTGGAAACCTTATCTGGCGATACAAAAGAGGTGATTGCATGAGTATGAGACCGATCCAACTGAATGTTATCGACCTACCAAAAGCAGACTACACCGGAGGGCCTTCCTCACTGTGCCCTGGTTGTGGACACGACCAAATTTCCAATGTTATTATTCAAGCGGCTTGGGAAAACGGTATCGCACCAGAGACAATCGCCAAGATGTCGGGTATCGGATGTTCATCCAAGACCCCAGCGTACTTCCTAGGAAAGTCACATGGATTCAACACAGTCCACGGTAGAATGCCCTCGGTAACCACAGGTGCAAACATGGTCAACAAAGACTTGGCCTTCCTTGGCGTGTCTGGTGATGGAGATACCGCTTCTATCGGAATTGGCCAATTTATCCACGCTATCCGACGAAACCTAAACATGGTTTACATTATCGAAAATAACGGAGTTTACGGGTTAACAAAAGGACAGTACTCTGCAACGGTCGAGAAGGGTTCGAAGAAAAAGAAGGGAGCGACCAACGAGAACCCTCCAATCGACCTTTGTAAAATGGCAATCAACCTTGGTTGTGGATTCGTAGCAAGGTCATTTTCCGGTTCCAAGAAGCAGTTAACTTCGCTTCTAAGAGCAGCTTTATCGCACAAGGGAATGGCTGTAATTGATGTGATTTCACCGTGTGTAACTTTCGCTAATAATGATGAGTCATACCGCTCTTACAACTACGTTAAGGGGAATGAAGAGGAACTTCACACCGTTGATTACATCCCTCACTTTACACCGATTGAAGAGGTAGAGGTTCCTGAAGGTCAATTCGAGGATATTAGTCTGTTTGATGGTTCGACACTGAGATTGGAAACCCTCGGAGATGATCACGACCCAGGCAATGCGGTTGCTGCTCTAGCAGCGATTCATGATGCTGAGCAAAACGATAAGCACGTCACTGGGCTCCTGTATTATGATTCAGAGATGAAGACCGCTGATGAGGCACTAGGTCTGACTGACACACCATTAGTCGACCTAACTGAAGAAGATCTGAGACCTAGTAAGGAAGCCCTAGAAGAACTCAACCAATCTTTCCGTGCTTGAGCGATTTATTCGATTATCTATCGAGCGGTTTTGTTGAAATATACGACCCGACTCGGCGAGTCGCTAGTCCCTTAGTGTAGCGGTCCATCATATGGCACTCTGGATGCCATGACCCTGGTTCAAATCCGGGAGGGACTACCAAACAATTCACAATGCACGGTTGAGTAATCTAGAAGCGAATGAAATCATTAGGACAATCATAAACCAAGCAACGACATATCTAGCCCAAGGAGTCTCCTTCTTTGGTTCTGGAAAGGGGTCAATACCGGCTTCTATAGCCTCTGCAAACAGAGCTAATTCTTCCTCAATAGTCTCGGGGTCTCTCATGACAAATCCTCAAGGCTCGGCCGTTGGGTTCCAACCGGAAACATAGGCTTCTTCCAATTGATTAAAGGCAGATTCTGTTCCACTGATATCGACATTCAAACTCGCAAGGTTCTCATCTATTCTACCTGGGTTGCTAGATTTTGGGATGGTAATTGCCCCGGTGTCATATACCCATTTTATTGCGGCCTGGGCTGGTGTGCAGTCTAGTGATTTTGCTATCTTTGCGAGACTATCACATCCAACCTTGTGACCTCTTGCTAATGGCGAGTAAGCCATCACCTTGGCTCCGATTGCTTCTGTTGCTGCTCGAAGAGCGGGGCGCTGATTCCATGGGTGTAATTCCACTTGATTGACCGCAGGTAAAATGGCCGCATAGGATCGCATATCATCTAGGTGGTGGGCGCCATAATTGCTGACTCCAATTGATCTAGTCCATCCACGAGCAAGGCATTCTTCCATTCCTCTCCATACCCCGGCTCTAGCCTCTATATCTTCAGGTGGAGCATGAACAAGGTATAGGTCAATAAAATCCAATCCAAGCATATCTAGGCTACTGCGGCAATGCTCGAGCGCCGCCTCGTAACTCGTTGCGTGTGGGCGGCGTAATTTGGTGACAACGAATAGGTCATCGCGGGGCACTCCACTTTCGCGAATGGCTTGGCCGGTCTCAGTTTCGTTTGCGTAGGACCTTGCAGTATCGATTAGTCTGTATCCTGAGGAAATGGCGTGCTGAACGGCTGTTTTACACTCTCCTCCTTCAGACATCTGCCAAACTCCAAGACCGAATCTAGGCATTTGCACTTCATGCTCGCGCTGGCCGGTGGCTGTATTGGTGTGTCCAATGGTGATTACGTCGAAGCCGCCAGCGCTCATGCTCAGCCCTGAGGGATGTTTGACTTGAGTTTGCCGAGAGGCTCCACTCGGGGCGGGATTGAAGCGGTCAACCCCCTCGTTGAGTCATGAGCGAGTTGCCAGAGGGGGTCGAGTTACCCTCGGCAGAGGTTGCAAAACCTCGACCTTCGGCTGCAGCAGTAATCAGTAGAAACTCAGGTCAAGAGATGGAAATTCTGCTCTGTCATAGAGTCTCAGAAGTCCCAAGTTTTCCTGACTTTTGGGCATTCCCAGGCGGCGGAATAAGTAGAGTGGATAGAGAAGCAGCGGAAGATAACCCCTCTTGGTTTTCTGAAAGAGAGGACCGTGAATCGCTAATCGCTCTATTGAGAGAGATGCTGGAAGAAGTAGGGGTGGCACCAGATGGAAGTGGTGGATTCCAGAATGTGCAAGTTGAAATTATCGACCAAGTCAATGAAAATAAATCAGAATGGGCAAAACTAGTTTCTGAAGGAACATTATCAATTGACAATTTCAGCCCATCTCTAATTACCCAAAGAACGACTCCGCCCGTTGCACCAATTCGTCACAGAAATAGATTCTATCATGTCGCAACGGGAGACGCTTCAATTGAACCAAAACTTCCTAGTGGCCGAACAGAATTTGATGAATTCCAGTGGTGGAAGCCAAACGATTTACTAGACGCTTGGCTTTCTCATGAGGTAAAATTACCACCTCCTCAAGTTACACTTATTCGCGACATTGTTCAGTTAGGATTCTCAGAATTAGCCAAAAACCCTCCAAGTGGGTACCACAGAATCGAATATGCAAACGGCGTCGAGCTAGTGCCAATTCCAACAGATACACTTCCACCTGCAACTCATACCGATTGCTATGTTTTGGGCCATCCTGGCGGAAGTAGAATCCTAGTCGACCCTGCCGCTAGATCGATTGAAGCCTTGGAAATCCTGAGGAATAAGGTTGCTGAAATAGAGCAGTCAGGAAGTAAGATTATTGCAACTGTATTTACTCATAAGCATCCAGACCACATAGGTGATTTATCTGAGATTTCTAAATTTTATCAAGCACCTATTTTTGCCAGTAAAGAGACACTTGCGGTATTGCCAAAATACGAATCAGACAGAACTCTCGGAGAGGGAGATGTAATCGAGATTGATGATGAAAAATGGAGCGTTATCGAGACACATGGTCATTGTCCAGGACACATTTGCTTGGTTGGTAAAGCAGGAATTGTAAGTGGAGATAACGCTGTCTTATTTGGCACAATTCTAGTTCCATCCTCGGATGGAAACATGAATGAATATCTTGCGGGATTAGAACGTCTGAGAGACTTAGACCCTTCACTTCTATTTCCTGGTCACGGCCCCATGGTTGCAAATCCGAGGAGATTATTGACACGATATTTGAAGCACAGAAATGAACGTCATTCAAGAGTGTTGAATGCAGTGCAATCAAGCGACGGCAGCCTTGATGCGATTACCGTTCAAGCATATGCTGACACTCCGGATGCACATCCAAACCTTGCCAGAGATCAGGCCTATTCACACTTACTAGCGCTTCAGGAAAATGGAAACATTCGTCAAGAAAATGGAAAATGGTTGTTTGTTAAGGGGGACTGAAATGCAGTCGGAATTGTGGCAGGAAATTCCAGAATTTGACGGAGCAGATGTTGAACAGAAATGGATTGAGGGGAACTCTGGATACAACCTCAGAGTTCTACATTGGACCCCAACAAATGAAGATTGTAAACAAGCTAGAACTCTCGTAATGATTCCGGGCTGGAACTCGGTTCCCGAGGGATGGTTTCCGATTCTTTCTGAGTGGGTGAAACAGAGACCTGTTGTTTACATTGAAACTCGAGAAAAAGGAAGTTGTAGAATCGACAAAAAAATTTCCAAAGAGTCGTTCCAAATTCAAAATATCGCATCCGACTTACCAATCATTTTGGCAAGGATGAGACTTGACCCCTCAAACTGTGACGCAATGGGTTCATCATTGGGCGCTACACTATTACTCGAAGGACTTAGGGAAGAAACATTGGTTTTTCGAAGTATAGTTGTCTTATCTCCCAACCTAGCATTCGTACCACCGATTTGGGCTAGGCCTCTAATTCCAGCACCATTATTCCTCTACAATGCCTTGGTTAAATTCGTAATTTGGTATCTCGATAAGCGTCTGAAAGAAGAAGGACAAAGAATTCGTTATCGGCGAACCCTATTAGCCGCTCCAATCGATAGACTCAGGCTTTGTTCGATGGTTTTCAGAAAATACAAGATGAATCTAGATTTCTCCAAGACTGATGCTACTGTTGGAATTCTCAGAGCATCTTCAGATACACTACATGACCACTCTGATGCTGGTGACCTTAGCAATCACATACCAAACTCAAAGTTAATTGAAATCGAGAGTAATCAATTCGCACACGAGGCAGCCGCAATACCTGTAATCGAAGATTTCATGAACAATATTACTTGAGTTTCAAGCCATAGAAGTGAATGGATCATCACCACTCCATGGATCGACTGGGCCGTCATCAAATCGTCCCAAATTATCGTATAGATTCTCAATAATTGCATACGGCCAATCGGGATTTGTTGGGCCGTATCTTTCAGCCATACGATTGGCCTCACCACCATGGAAATGCATTGGAACCTCGAGGCGGCGGAGCATTCCATCGGGCACACCGCCCATAGCAAACAGGTGCTCGGTTCCATTTCTTCCTAGCACCCGATCGGGCACCGAGTCTTCATCCGCAGGTAGGTCACAGGCATCTACAATAGAATCAACAAGAGCCTCGAATGCAGCGTCGGTTCCACCTTCGTGTGTAATAGATTCAATTGCAGGAATTATGTTCAGTGGGTCCAATTCTCCAGTCAAAATCTGTAACCAGGTGTGATGTGCTAGACAATTGAACTTCCAAGGGTCTGAGGCTACGAATCGCCAAGCAGCGTATGGACCTCTGGAACGGTCACCCGGTTCAGGCAGTAATCCATACTGAATGAACGCGTCCTTCAATCCGCCAAGTCTAGTGGGGTCCATTGCAATATGCGCATTAGCAAGAGTTTCTTCGGTCAATAACCACCATTCAGGACCTTCTCTGCGAGTAGAGATGGAATCATGTAATTCTTCATAATTACCAAAATTAGTCGGTAATGAACCGGTTTGAGCATGAGTTCGCATTACATGAGAACTTACACCTGAATCAAAGCGATGATGGAAGTACTCGTGGTCGAATCCGAAAATGAATGCTAAGTCCAAAGCCAACATTTCAGCTTCTTCAATCCCATCCGCATTCATCCGATTAGCAATTACTGCCGCCTGCTCGGAGAGAGCATCAGCATTACAGTGAATACCCCAATCAAGATCTACTTCTATATCGAGAGTATTTCGAAGCAACATTGGCCGATACCAAAAAGCCCTGAGGCCAACGTCGACTTCACCCATGGTTTCTGGGCCATGGACGTATGGCACACCATCGTCCATCCTAAGCCCCCCCATGCCAGTCATTGTCAATGGGCCTGAGCCGTCAGATATCAAGCGATTGTCTGATGAAGGGCGCGCTTTCCCTCATAATGAGAGCCATGCGTGCGCAGTCTTCCTCATTCGATGTCGCCCGCATGGTCAGAGAACTACGCGGGATGATTGGAACCCGCGTACGCAAAGCCTACCAGCCACATCATGAACAGGTTGTTTTGAGGCTAAATCCGAAGGGAGAACCTTCGGTTGATTTGGTGATTGTACGTGGAAAAAGGCTGTATATGTCCAGAAGAGATAGACCAATGCCCAACAATCCGTCTCCTTTTGCAATGATATTGAGGAAACATCTAGCAAATTCGCGATTGGTCGAGGTCGAGCAACATGGCTTCGATAGAGTAGTAATTTTGATCTTTGAACGCGGAGGTGGTCAATACAAACTCGTCATTGAGTTATTTAGAGATGGAAACGTCTTGCTTCTGGATGATAATGACGTTATTATCCAGCCACTAACCCATGCGAAATACGCAAGTCGTTCTCTAAAAAGAGGTGAACCGTACACACCCCCTCCTGAAACTTTGGACCCTAGAGGACTTGACAGGAATGGCCTAGACAATTTACTGGATAATTCAGAACACTCTTTGATACGAACTCTTGCGGCGCGTGCAAACCTCGGTCGAATCTATGGAAATGCGGTTTGTAGTGCTGCAGAAATAGATTCAGATGAACCTGCAGATTCTCTTGATGAGACTCAAAGAGAAGTCCTTAGTGAATCTATGAATAAGTTACTTGAGGAGTTGGCAGAAGCCCAAGTTGCGTATATTTGGTTTGAAGATAAAGAGGGACTAAATTCCTGGAAGTCTGCACAGGATGACCCTCAAGAAAGGGATTCTGCCAGTGGAGTGATTAGCGAGTTTTCACCAATTAATCTTCCATTTATGAATTCAAGCCTTAGGGCCAAGATTGCAAACTTATCAGAAGCATACGATGTGATATTCGGAGCCCATGATGCAATCGCTTACATCCGTCGAGAGGAAGAGAAACTAGCCGCGGCGGGTGAAGATGATGAAGAACAGAAAGCAAAGCTTGACCGAAGGGCTGCTCAGCAACGTTCGGCAATCGAGCGATTTGAATCTCAAGCCGCATTGACTCAGGAATTAGCAAAATCGATTCAGGATAACTGGACTCATGTAGACGATTTACTCGGTCAAGTAAATTCATTGATAGCAAACGAAGGTTGGCAAACCTTAGACTCAAAAATTGCAGATGTTGTCTGGATCGACAGGATTGACCCCGCAAAGAGGACCATTTTGGCTAGGTTGCCAGACGAGGATAATGAGCCTGGAGCAAGTGTAACTCTATCTGTAGAAAATTCAGTTCACCAAAATGCCCAAATTTATTTTGAACAGGCTAGAACTCTGAAAGATAAATCCAAAGGAGCTAGGGTGGCTTTAGAAAGAACAGAAAATCAAGCGGCAAAGGAGGCTGCCAAAAGAGAGAAAGAAGCCGCGGCTGGAAGAGTCAGAATAGGAAAACGCAGCAAGAGATTCTGGTTCGAAAAACATCGTTGGGGAATATTGTCCGACGGTAGAATGGTTGTAGGTGGACGTGATGCAAAGGGCAATGATACTGTGGTTAGGAAATATCTACGCTCTACAGACCTCTACGTTCATGCCGATTTACACGGAGCTCCATCTTGCTCACTAAGGTTACACGATGGCTTAGAAACAGACCCTCACCCTATCGGTTTTAGACCAGAAGGAGTGGCATCATTGAAAATTTCACAAGAATTTGCTGGTTCAATTGAAGACGCTCAAAATCTACCTTCTGAGATTATCAAAGAAGCTGCGCAATTGGCAATATGTTGGTCTCGTGCATGGGGTAGCGGTAGCGCCGCAGCAACCGCATTCCACGCTCGACCTACGCAAGTCTCCAAACAAACCGAGAGCGGAGAATCTCTTGGCCGCGGTGCATTTGTTGTTAGGGGGCAAAGAACTTGGTATAGAGATGTAGAAATGGAAATAGCCATTGGTTTTGCAATCGTTAACAATATTCCGGTCCCAATATCTGGAACTGCAGGAGGTGTGTCGAAACTATGTCGAAGATGGGCGATTATTAGGCCCGGGCGAGAAAAGAAAGAAACCATAGCCAATAGAATCGCAAAAGCGACCGGGCTAGCACAAGATGATGTCTTGGCAACCTTACCTTCGGGTACTTGTGAAATTATTGATTACGGATTAATTGGTTGAGTCAAGAACTGCGCTTTTCATTCCACTCTGGCTTTGTGATAGCGTATAGTTTAGCATCAACATAGTAATCGTATAGCCATTCT
Source organism: Thermoplasmatota archaeon (assembly GCA_036138175.1). Lineage (GTDB taxonomy): Archaea > Thermoplasmatota > Poseidoniia > Poseidoniales > Thalassarchaeaceae > MGIIb-O1. The sequence goes on from JAZAAK010000010.1 coordinate 24,278, forward strand.
CTGTCTTTGGTGATGCCTTCTAGTCTCATGCCTATTCTTTCCGCAATCTCGCAACTAGGAATGTTATCTACAGCAGCTTCAAGCACAAATCTGTGCAGGTATAAGTCGTCGAAGCAGTGTTCCATCAATCGAATACAAGATTTAGTTGCGTATCCATTTCCGGTCTGGTTCTTGGACAACCAATAACCAACTCCAGCCCCCTTATTTCCCCAATCTATCCAATTTAGGCTAATCGTTCCAATTATACTACCATCAAGTCGAATTGTGTAAAAAACACCATCTCGTTTTTCATATTCCTCTAAACTACTCGAAATGAATGCTTTTTCTTCCTCGATACTATTGGTTGCATCAAGCCATGGCAACCATTCTCGGAGATATTCTCGGTTAGAGTCGACAAGGGCGAATAGTTCGGCTGCATCGTCTTCGCCAACCAATTGTAAATCTAGGTCACTTTCAACATGAAGTTGCCTTGCTGGCCGAAAGTCTCCCGACTTTTCTTGTGGACCACCGCTTCTATCGGCCATAGAATATCGACACTATTTGTTGAATATGAGGGTTCGGATTCGGAACTGTGGCTAGGGTAACGATTCAAGCGTGAAGCGTCATCCGAGCAACATGGGCGGCTCAGGCAGCGAGGTCAATTGGACATACGGAGACTATCTGCAATTGCCCGCTTTGTTAGAACTTCAGGGAGAAGATAGAGGAGTAAGTCCTGATGAAATGCATTTCATAATCGTTCACCAAACCTTCGAACTTTGGTTCAAGCAGGTCATTCGTGAACTAACCGAAGTTCGCGATATTCTTGCACAAGCTCACGTTCCAGAGGATGATATCCCAAGGGCGGTTGACCATCTTGGCCGCACAACCGAGATCTTTCGATTGATGGCAAATCAATGGACTGTATTGGAAACCTTGACCCCTCAAGGATTCCTAGCTTTCAGAGACGGACTTGGAACTGCGTCTGGATTTGAATCATACCAAATGCGTGAATTCGAAATTTTACTTGGTTTGGCCAATGAAGATAGATTGTATGGAATGGACCCAATTAGTACATTTCGCAAGTTAGCAAAGAATTCCGAAAGAAATGCAGCTATTCTTGCTCGCTTGGAAGATGTCTCATCCAAACCTTCCCTTAGTGAGTCGTTGATGCGATGGGTATCTAGAACTCCAATCATGGGTTCATTAGCTGGAAATGATGGCGACGAGGACACGGTTGCAGAATATATCGAGACTCATCTAAATTCACATGAAAAAATAGGAAAGCAAGCCGCTGAACGAATGTCGGGATATGGTGCTTCCAGTCCCGAAGAAGCGGCTGAGCGCTTTGCAGCATCTCACCAAGGAGCAATCGATTTCTTGAAGCCAAATGGAAATGTTAGCCGCGCTCGCGCTGGATTATTATTCATCGAATCATACAGAGAATTGCCATTACTGACTTGGCCACGAACTCTAATAGATGCAATTGTAGAACTTGAAGAGTCGATGGTCAAATGGCGCCATTCACATGCGAGAATGGTAGAGAGGATAATGGGTAGAAGAATTGGAACCGGTGGGACTAGTGGTGTCGATTATCTAGATGCAACCTCTCAATATCGTATCTTCAAAGACCTGTGGGCAGTTAGAACCATACTTGTAAAACCTGATTTCAGACCCGATCTAAAGAACGCAGAATTTTACGGTTATTCGTCCGAAAACTGAGGCATAGCAGCGGCTTTCCAATCGCACCTTTCAAGGGGAGTAACTCACTCGCCTCGCCTGTGTCGACTCCGGTCATATGCGCATATGCGAGAACTCCCTTTGGTCGGTTTCGCGGAGCATTAGCCAATTACACAGCAGTTGATTTGGGAACTTTGGCTGTAAAGGGAGTATTGCAAAGGGCTGGAATAGATCCTCGTAGTGGAATCATCGACCAGGTCTACATGGGTCAGGTGCTTCAAGCAGGTGCAGGACAAGCGCCTGCTAGACAAGTCGCAATGGCGGCTGGGCTACCATACTCAACCCCGTGTACAACCGTCAACAAGGTCTGCGGTTCAAGCCTCAAGGCTGTAATGATTGCAGCAACAGAAATTATGGCTGGAAGATCCAATGTGGTAATCGCCGGTGGAATGGAATCAATGAGTCAAGCACCCCACTTCATCCGTGGGGCAAGGCGTGGTGATGAAATCTCATTTGCAGAATTGACTGGAATTTTAAGTCATGATGGGCTCAAGGACGCCTATGACAGATCAATGATGGGAATTACTGGTGAGACCATTGCTGAAGAAGCAAACATCTCACGTACCGAATCCGACCAATATGCTCTCCGTTCTCACAACCTTTCCAACTCAGCATGGGAGAAAGGTTGGCTTGCAGAAGAGTGTGTTACAATGGATGAGCTCGACCAAGATGAAGGAATTCGCATGGATACATCAATGGAAGGTCTTGCTGGACTTAGAACCGTTTTCAAGGATGATGGACAAGTCACCGCTGGTAATGCTAGCCAGGTGTCGGATGGGGGTTCAGCGGTTCTAATTGCCTCTGAGGAAACCGCCAATGAAAATGGCTGGCCTATTCTGGCTAGAATAATTGATTATGTTACATCTGGGGTAGAGCCAAACAGAGTTATGTCTGCACCTATACCAGCGATTCAAATGCTCTTGGATAGGAACCAATTAGACATTTCTGATATCGATATTTTAGAGCACAACGAGGCATTTGCAGCAGCCTCATGCGCCATTCAGAATGTATTTGACTTCCCAGATGAGAGATTCAATCCACATGGCGGAGCGGTATCGATAGGACATCCACTCGGAGCGACCGGAGCGCGTTGCCTAATGACTCTCACAAATGCACTTAATCGCACAAATAGTAATCGCGGAATTGTTACGATTTGTCTGGGCGGTGGTAACGCCGTTGGAATGTTGATTGAGGCATAAAATTGCATGGAAATCCGCCCCCAAAGGGGGCGAAGGATGGCCGGTGGGCTAATAGGGGGCTCTTGGGTCGCCCGCCTCGATGGTTACTCCAGTACGGCAGCACACACGCTTCGAAAAGGCGCGAATCATAGGCGCACGAGCATTGCAAATTAGCATGGGTGCACCGCTGTATGTATCCGAGAAAGAACTCCGGGAGAATTTCATGGAAGAACTAGTCCAGCTCTATGGAACAGAGGATGCACAAGCACGATTCGTACTTGACCCTCTAAAGATTGCAATGCTTGAGTATGAATCTCACCGCATCCCAATTGATGTCGACCCTCATACTGAGGAAGAATGAGCACTCTACTCCTTATCGGCCATTCAGAGGTGGTGAGCAATGCTTCAGAAAGTCGATACTAAGCGATTGACTGCTGGTCTCATCGTACTTACCTTTCTGGTAATTGCTGTTGGTGGTTTGATTAGAGTCTCAGATGCTGGAGAATCCTGTCCAGACTGGCCCACTTGCTTTGGCACATGGGGATTCGACATTAGTCCAGAGGAACAAGAGGCATGGTGGAATGAAAACCCGGATGAAATAGATTCGCGAGGTGAACATCATAGATATACTACTTTTGAGATTTTTACAGAGTGGTTTCACAGACTTTTGGCAGGGGCTATTCTTGGCCCTCTAGTTATTCTAAACTGGCTTACTATTCGTCGAAATGAAGATGTTTCAACAAAAACTACTTTCGCATCTAACTTGGCTTTGGGGCTGATCATTTGGCAAGGAACTCTTGGTTGGCTAACAGTAGAAATTGATAATGTTCATTGGAGTGTAGCAATGCATCTATCAAGCGCTCTTGCATTCATATTATCTCTAATCTGGTTGTGGATTTGTATAAATCGAGATGAAGCAAATCAACCATCGTGGTTCGAATTTGACCCAATTCTCGCTTCTAATTGGAAGAATAGAATTGCATGGTTAGGGTTCGGTACATTCACCACAGTCTTTGCTGGAGTATTTGTTGCTACAACTCCAGGTGCAGACCAGATATGTGGAGTATCTGGAGATTTAAACTCGTGGCCTTTATGCAAAGGGAATTACTTTCCCGAAATAGTTGACTTAGAAAATCAATCTCAAATTATTCATCGATGGCTGGTAGCGATTGTTGGGGGTATTCTACTACTCGCTTGTTGGTTTGTTAGAAAGGAGCAGATTCAACACCAGCACGGATTAGTCCTAAGAAATTGGATTTGGGCTGCATCTGCACTATATTGTTTGAATATTACAATAGGCGCTCTATACATTCTTTCTTGGTCGCCTGAGAATGAAATATTCCGCGAAATGCTTTCTCTTATCCACCTTTTAGTTGGAAGCACATCATTCCTCACACTAGCAACCGCTTGGTTGGCTATCTCTACCTTTGCTTTACATGAGCCTGCACCCGAGACCTTGTGATGAGTCGAATTGAAGGCCACACGCCCTAAGGGCGTGCTATGGGAGAGAGTGGGGGTGGAGTCAAGGCTTGGCTAACTCTCACCAAACCTGGAGTGGTTGTTCTTCTACAGATTACCGGACTATGTGCGGTATTATCTCACGATTTGCTTGAAGCATCGGGATTTTCGGAGATGGATTGGAATGAATCCGTTCGTACTATGGTGATTGTTTTCGTGGGAGGCTATCTCACTGCCGGAGGCGCTAATGCAATCAATATGTGGTATGATAGAGATATTGATCCAATCATGCAACGAACTTCAAAAAGGCCCATACCAAAAGGAACTGTTAGTCCAAATGGAGCACTAATTTTTGGAATCTTCATCTCGCTGGCAGGGGTTATTTGGTTCCTTGAATTTGCTAATCAGGTAGCCGCTTTTTGGGCAGCATTCAGTATCTTATTCTATGTCTTTATTTACACCATTTGGCTAAAGCGAACCTCGGTTCAAAACATAGTAATTGGAGGTTTAGCGGGAGCCACTCCACCAGTAATCGGTTGGGCAACTGCGGTTGGTAATTTGAGTATCAATCTAGACTCGGTGCAAGATTTTGCGGTTTCAATTTTTGATTTAGGGAGCTTGATGCCTTGGTATCTTCTATTGCTAATTTTCCTATGGACCCCTCCACATTTTTGGGCCTTGGCGCTATATCGCTCTGAGGAATATGATTCAGTTGGAGTTCCAATGATGCCTGGGGTTAAGGGCACAAAAAGAACCCTCATTGAAATGAAGATTTACTCTATTTTATTGCTAATTTTAGCAGTATTTGCACCGATAGCTTTGGGTGGAATGGATAGAAATGATACAATCTACCATGTGTTTGGTTGGACTGCAATTGTTGTCACTCTATGGTATGCTAGGACAGTGTTCATAATCGATCCAAATGAGCCTAGAACCGAGTCTGGACGGATTCCTACTGCGGCTCGTTCTTTCTTTGTTTCAATGTTATATCTCGCTCTGATGTTTGCGATTGTTGTTGCTGCTAGCGCTGGTTTACAAGGTTCTATTCTAGGAGCGGTATTGGCGGCTACTATGATTGTTCGAGATGAGTGGAACTCAAGAGCGCCTTCATCGAAGATTTCAGCCTGAATTCAGGAAATCCTCAAACGCCTGCCCGCCTGTTCGACGGACGTGGTACCCGTCGAGCGGCTGGAGGGTCAAGAATGAATGAGCGAGAACTCATCTATGATTGGAACATCATAGACTATGAAATCGAGCGTGATTCGGCTAATCATCCACATGACGTTTGGTTCGATGATGAAACCCTTAGAGACGGCTTACAAAGTCCTAGTGCACGTAATCCAACCATCGAACAGAAAATCGAATTAATCGATTACATGGAACGTCTAGGAATTCAAAAAGTAGATCTTGGACTTCCCGGTGCAGGACCATTTCATGTCAATCACATAGATGCAATGCTTACCCACATGGGTGAGAATGATTACGAATTGAGACCGGGTTGTGCGGTTCGAACAGTTGTTGGGGATATCGAACCCCTAGTAGATTTGCAAGCCAAGCACGAGAGGCAGATTCAGGCTAGTGCTTTCCTTGGAACTAGTCCGATTAGACAATTTGCCGAAGGTTGGACTATGGAGCGAATTCTCAGTACGGCTGAGAAAGCGGTTACATTTGCTGTCGATAATGACATCCCCGTTATGTTTGTCACGGAGGACACCACCCGTTCAAAGCCAGAAGAAATCAAGGAGGTTTACACCAGAGCAATCGAATTAGGTGCAGACAGAATTTGTGTTTGCGACACCTGTGGCCATGTGACGCCTAACGGAGTTCGAAAATTGCTTACTTTCATTCAAGACGAAGTTATTCCTGACGCTGGAGTGAAGCGTAGAGATATCGAAGTCAATTGGCATGGTCATCAAGATAGAGGGTTGGGTGTTGCAAACAATCTCGCCGCTGTGGAAGTTGGAGCGGATGTAATTCACGGAACTGCACTGGGTGTAGGAGAGAGGGCAGGAAATGCTCCCCTAGATCAAACCCTAGTCAATCTCTCACTAATGGGAGTTATCGAGAACGACCTAACCGCTCTAAATGAATACATGAGAAAGGCACATGAATATGTTGAAGTCGCTCTTCCTCGGAATTATCCTGTCTTTGGAGAAGATGCCTTTGAAACTGGTACAGGAGTACATGCCAGCGCGGTAATCAAGGCGATGAAAAAGGGTGATCATTGGCTTGCAGACCGTGTATATTCAGGAGTTCCGGCTCAGGATTATGGCCTTCAGCAGATTATTCGAATTGGCCATATGAGTGGACGCTCAAACATAATTTGGTGGTTAGAACAAAATGCTTACGAGGCAGATGATGATCTAGTAGCTCATATGTTTGAAGTGGCGAAAAATCAACGCCGATTGATGGATGACGATGAAGTTCATCAGGCAATATCAGATTACAAGCAAAACAATTGATTAGATACTAATTTCAGCCGATGCGTCAATCACCCATGCATCGGCAACGGCTAAAACCTCTACTCCATCGAAGTCGACCCATGCGTACAGCAGCGATGCTAATGGTTTTCGTGCTTGTATCGCCCGTCGCGGCATCTATTGGTGAAGGGCAAAATTACGATATTGACTTTGAGATAGATGGAAAAAATATCCTACCTACTTATTCTAAAGCTGTTCAGTTGGCATTCGATAGAGTCGAGAATCTAGATCAATACACCGATGAAGAACTATCTCAAACAAACCAATGGTTGGTCGTAACTCAAATTCCAATCGACAAACAACCACTGACTTTGGCAAAACCAGAGTCGGTGGAAACTGCACCTATACTTAGAGGCGCGTACATTTGGTTTTTTCATAATCCACTAGAGGCTATTGACAATCTGGAAATGTTGGTGCAAATTGGTCAGATTGAATCCTATTCACCATTGGTTGAACGGCAAAAATTCCCAAGAGACAACCCTAATGACCCTGAATTTTCCTCTCAGTGGCATCTAGAAAACACAGGTCAGACATCAGGACTGAGTGGAGAGGATATCAATGCTACAGATGTCTGGGATAATTATCGTGGTGAAGGTATAGTCATCAGCATAGTCGATGATGGATTAGACCACCAGCATCCTGATATCATCGATAACTACGATGCAAACTATTCCTACGATTGGTGCAACGACGATAGCGATCCGACACCAAATTCTTGGAATGGTCACGGGACTGCTGCTGCAGGTGTAGCCGCCGCTGTTGGAAATAACTCACTATATGTCTCAGGAGCGGCTTGGGAAGCAACACTTGGCGGCTCTACTCTAATCGCGTGTTGGTCCGGAGACAGTACCGAAGCTGATGCATTGTCCTTTGAGAATGATGATATCGACATATACTCGAATTCTTGGGGTCCCGCGGATGACGGTGAAACACTATCAGGACCAGGTCCACTCACACTTGCCGCCTTTGAGGAAGACGCGTATAATGGAAGAAAGGGCCTAGGTAATTCCATCACATGGGCTGCAGGAAATGGTTTGGGTAGTGATGACGATGCAAACAAGGATGGTTATGCAAATAGCCGATTCACCATTGCAGTAACCGCAATATCTCACGAAGGGGATCAATCAAACTATGCCGAACCGGGTGCAAACATTCTCGTTGCGGCTCACTCAAATGGGGATGGTGAGGGAATAACAACCACAGATATCGTCGGAAGCGGAGGATACAACGGTAGTGGAAATGTCACCCATACCTTTGGAGGAACCTCAAGCGCTACGCCATTAGCCGCTGGAGTAATCGCACTGATGTATGACGCAAATCCATACTTGACGTGGCGAGATGTACAGGAAATTTTAGTTCAAACCTCACGAATGAACGATCCATCAGATTCTTCTTGGAATACTAATGGAGCCGGCCACGATGTATCTCATAAGTATGGATTTGGGGCAGTAGATGCCGGGGCCGCTGTCTCAATGGCCTTGAATTGGAACACCTTGGAGCAAGAAATCAACTCGACCTACGGACCATATTTACCTAACTTTGACATTCCAGATGGAAATCTCTCATGGAGCGAATTCCCAATCACAGTTACAAATGAATTATCATTAGAAAGTGTAGATGTTATCGTCGATATCAACCATACCTACCGTGGCGATTTAGATATTGTATTACAGTCACCAGATGGAACAGAATCATGGTTGGCAGTCAGCAATGGCGATAGTAACGACGATTATTCCGATTGGATGTTCAATACAGTCCATCATTGGGGTGAATCGAGTTTAGGCCTCTGGACACTAAAGGTTCGAGATTCCACCACTGGTGGAACTGGAACTCTCAATTCGTGGGAATTGATTTTCCATGGAGTGGATAACGATTGGGACCATGACGATGATGGACTATCTGATGAAAACGAAACTCTAGTTTGGGGCACTGACCCCTATGATGCAGATACAGATGATGATGGATTGTCTGATTACGATGAAGTGATGAGTTTTGGCACTAACCCTCTTGCTAGTGATTCAGACACCGACGGATTGACTGACCTACAAGAAATTTTCAACTATTCAACTAACCCGGTGAATTCAGATAGCGATAATGACGGACTATCTGATGGATTGGAAGTGAATTATTGGGGTACTGATCCTTTGGTTTATGACCCTGATGCAGACAATGATTTATTCTACCATTTCCAAGATTGCGACGATAATAATCCTGATGTTAATCCAGGCACCTACGAGAGATTGAATGGAATTGATGATGATTGTGACGATCTAACCGATGAAGGTTTCAATTTCACTGACAGAGACTCAGACGGCCTTTTGGATTGGCCGGAATACCACATCCACGGCACTGATTTCGAGGACGCTGATACCGATGATGATGGATTAGATGACGGTATCGAAGTAGAAACTTATGGCTCTAATCCTCTGTCATATGACCCAGATGCGGATCAAGATGGATATCATTGGTTCCTAGATTGTGACGATGAAGATGAATATCGTAATCCAGCATTACCTGAATTATTAGACAATAAGGACAATGATTGCGATCTTGTTATTGACGATGGATTCTGGGATTTGGATTCTGATTCCGATGGATTAGATGATTATGATGAATATCACAACGTAACAAGTAACCCATATGATGGTGATACCGATGATGATGGATTACCCGATGGACTCGAAGTAAAGACCTACGGCTCAAATCCACTATGGGCAGACCCCGATGATGATGGAGATGGATGGTATTGGTTCCAAGATTGTCAGGATGATGATGCTGAAAGAGCCCCTCTACTCTCCGAATCACTAGATGCAAAGGACAACGATTGTGATGAAGAAGTAGATGAGGACTTCCGTACTCTTGATTCGGACCAAGATGGTCTTTGGGATTATGATGAATTCCACAATCTATCAACCGACCCAACAGATTCTGATTCTGATGATGACGGAATGAGTGATGGAAAGGAAGTCAAAGAAACCGGCTCTGATCCATTAGTTTTCGACCATGACCGTGACGAAGATGGATTCTATGCCTTCGAAGATTGTGAAGATTTGATTGAAACAATCAATCCAGATGCTACGGAGACATGGAATGGTTGGGATGATGATTGTAATGACGTAGTCGATGATTCCTTGAATCGAGCTGACCTAATCGAATCTTCGTTGAGCAGAACCAGTACTGTAGAGTGGGACTCTGTAAATGATACTCTTCGTATCGATATCCGAAATATTCCAACTACTGTTACTAAGGAAATGGTCTGGGAGATGGAAGGAATTATTCTATCTGGCAACTGGAGTGAAAATGGTCAGACCTTGATTATCGAAGAAATCGACTGCAAATCAAAAGATTGGGAATTAGCGGAAATTCTTTGCTCGGAACGCAGTGGTATCCGAGAACTAAATCTAACCATAACGGATTCCGGATTCGAAACTAAATTACAGTGGACGGTCGATGTTGAAGTCTACATCCCCGCACCAACATTGATTGAATCCCTATTCTCATTCCTTGGCTCCAGTTCCGGAATTGTTGTTATCCTACTAGTAATTCTTTCACTAGTTGGAGGAGTTGCATTAGCAGGAATGAAAATTAGGGAAAACAAAATGATCGCCGAGGCCTATGCAGAATTCAGAGTTAACCAAAGCCCACCAGGCGTCACTCCTGAGCACCGCGCGGCTGAACTGCCCGCAGCTCCCGACCTCAGCGCCCTATTGAGTCAGCACAGTGACAACAATCCGCCAATGGTAGAATCTGTTCCAATGCTTCAATCAACTGTAGTCACAGTCGATGCGACTGCAATAGTTAGTGAAGAATCCTCTGAAGAAGAATGAATCTTAGGCTTCATCCGCCTCTTCCTCGGCTGCCGAGGGTATATTTTCCCCCCACTCAGCATCTGGTGAACCGCCTTCCCATTCTCCTTCAACTGAGATGTCCTCAATTTCGTCGTCTTCGCGCCATGGAGGTTCTCCATCGGCGCCGCTTAGTACTAACACGCCTTCATCGTCCAAACGTCTCTTTACCGTCTTGATTCCTTTTGAAATGGGCAATAAGTGGCCAATTGGAGTACCAGTGGTTACGAATGGATGCGTTGCAATACAAATCAGTAGACCATCTGTGGGTGAGCGTATTTCCATTGAAACTCCTGGGTGTTCAGGATCGGAGACTGTTGCCACCAATTCATTCTCCTCTACCCAAGAGCCGGCCGGAGTCAATACATCCAGTAGACCTCCGTAATCGGAACGAATCCATACAGAACCTGATGCAAGTAGCCTAAATCGCGGTCTACTAGAATAGCCAGGAATGACCTTCAGACTTCTCAGTACATTCAGAACCCCATACATAGCAATCTGGATAGATTCGGGGTCTGCCTCATCTGCTCCACCGCCCTCGTAAGTGATACAACTGATTCCGTAGTCATCAGCAGTCCTCCTGAGGGAACCTTTGGGTCCTTCACTGTCTAGAATAACCTCGATTCCGAAAGAACGAGCACTTCGATTACTTGCTGGATTAGCTAAGTTAGCCCTGATTTGTGGCATATTTGAACGACCCAAAGCGGCGGTATGTAAGTCGAGGATGTGATCAGAATTTCGGAAAATCTCCTTCCACAATCTGTTTGCTACCCTCGAGGTTGTGTTTGAGTCCTCTTTACCCGGAAAGAATCGATTCAAGTCCCTACCGTCGGTCATATATCTACTTCGACGACGGTAACCGGGCATATTCACGATTGGAATAATCCGAATGGTTCCTGCAACCGTGGAGGGATCAATGGCCTTATCCTCTCCTAAGATTGCATGCGATTGTAAGTAAGTCAATGCTAAGGGACCAACTAATTCATTTCCGTGAAGTGCTCCAATCAAGGTAACGACCGGTCCTGGCCTTGAACCATGGATTACTGTAATTGGAATTGGCCAAGATTCACCAATTTCTACATCCATCAAGTCATATTCAATTTGTCGAATTGTACCGGGTTTCACAAGCTTGCGACCAATTCGATGTGATTTCCAACCACTAGCACGGGACCATGATTTCGGGGTGCTGCTAGGCTCTTCCAAGGCTTTCTCAATCTCTTTCCTTCTGCTTGTCGGAATTTGATTTGAGACTTTTATTGGCTGATGGCGCCGCCTCTTCGCCCTAGGAACTCTTACGTTCCCGTCATCCTTATTGGACGACTCAGGAGCCTCTTCGGAATCCACCAATACCACTCTGTGGAGTCAACCAAATAAGAGGATTAGCATACAGGGATTGAGTGAAAAATTGCCTTATTCTTGGGCAATTGTTGTATTCCACTTATTACCCGGAATGAACAATGGGTGCCTCAAATGGAGAGTCAGTGCAAGAGTTACATGCTCCAAATAGCATCTGTTTTGGTTGTGGCCCTGCTAACTCAGAAGGCCTACGTATACGCTCATTCCGGACCGAGAATGGACTAGAAATGAGGTTTGACCCCTCACCTGAGCACCAAGCATTTCCAGGAATGATAAACGGAGGCATCATTGGAACTTTGATGGATTGTCATGGTAATTGGACCGCTGCAATCGCTCTAATGGATCAATCTGGAGATTCCGAACCACCCTGTACAGTTACCGCGAATTATAGTATCAAACTTCGAAGACCCACTCCTTTCGGAAATGAAATACAAGTAACCGGTGAGGTAATCGAATTGGACGATGATAGAGCTAAAGTCAAGATGGAGTTGATTTCTGATGGCAAAATATGCGCTGTTGGAGAAGGCCTTTTCGTTGCAGTTAAAGAAGGACATCCCGCATATCATCGTTGGAATTAGTATCGGGTATCATGAGAACAATAGTATATACACCAAGTGAGTATTCCAAGATTATGATTGATGAACTCGTGACCGTTCTCCAAATTACCATTGCAGTTGTTATAATTGCAGTTTGGGTATTCAGACCAAGATTAGAAACCAGTTTCCGAGCAGGTAATGCGAAGAATATCGTCGAAGAATTTGCAGTATATGGGTTACCAAAGTGGTCTGTCTACGTGATTGGAATTACAAAGTTGGGTCTTGCAACTTTACTGATTTTAGGGATTTGGTATTCTTCCTTGGTACAATATGCTGCACTAGCGATGGGCCTTCTGATGGCAGGTGCTGTAGTTTGTCACTTGAAGACAAAAGGCGATCCACTAAGCCGTGCTACTCCTGCATCTCTTATGTTAATCATGTGCGTTGTTGTATTTTACCTAGGTTAAGCGATTAGATTCGGTATCCTTTAGAACGGCGGATTCTAAGTCGATATATGCCGGTGGACGAAGACCTCCCAGAGGTAAGTCTCGCAGACCTGGATGTGGATGAGAGAATCATCCAACACCTCAGGTCTGAATGGGGTATTAAGGAGCTTTTTCCCCCTCAGCGTGAAGCCCTACCATATTCACTTGCCGGACACAATTTGATGCTAACTATACCCACTGCAAGTGGAAAATCATTGGTTGCTCACCTGACTATGATTCAACGACTAATTTCGGATCTAAGTGGAAGTAGAGGCCTCTATATCGTACCACTGAAAGCATTGGCCTCAGAGAAAGTCGAAGAGTTACAAGAATTGGCGAGTTTGGTTGGACTTAGAGTCGGTATAGCAATAGGAGATAGGAGTGGAGAAACCAACGGAATCGAAGATTCAGATATTCTAGTTTGCACGAGTGAGAAACTCGATTCGATTTTACGAACTCGTGAAGGTGTAATGGAAAAAATCGGCGTAGTTGTAGCAGATGAGTTTCATCTTTTACATGACATATCCAGAGGACCTACATTAGAGGTTCTTCTTTCCAGAATCCGCCACTCCCAACCCGAAGCCCAACTCATTGCTCTCTCAGCGACGGTTGGAAATTCACAAGATATGGCGGATTGGTTAGATGCAAAACTAATCCAATCGAGTTGGAGACCTATACAACTTCATTCTGGAACATTAACTGGCCTTAATGTCAAGATTCACCGAATAGATGGGCCCGATAATGTAGAATGGCCAGAACCTAGAATGATTGAAGGAAGGAATACAAAAAGGCTGCAAGCAGTCCTAGATGATTCATATTCAACTGGAGGACAGATGCTAGTATTCGTAAACTCTAGAGCATCGGCCCAGAAAGAAGCTAGAGAGTTATCAAAACACATTAGAAAACAGATTTCTGATGGACCGATTAAGTACAATAATGAACTAATTGATGAATGGGAAAAAATCGCTGAGCGATTAACTCGTCGAGAGGATACCTCGGTAATGGGTAGGGCACTTTCACAGGCCATTAGAGGAGGTATTGCATTCCATCACGCAGGATTAACTCATAGCCAAAGAAAAACGGTAGAAGAGGCATTTAGACAGGGTATTTTGCTAGCAATTGTGGCAACTCCAACCCTCGCACAGGGAGTAAACCTACCAGCGAGAAGGGTAATTATTCGAGATCATCGAAGGTGGAGTTCGATTGGCGGAGGTTCAATGCCTCTTCCTGTTATGGAAATACGGCAGATGTTAGGCAGAGCTGGAAGGCCTAAATTTGACGACTCGGGTGATGCTTGGATACTCGCAAAAGATGAAGATGATGAATTAAATATCGTTGAATTGTATATGTTGAGTGAACCGGAAGAAGTCACTTCAAAATTAGCCAACCCGTCTGCAGTTCGTGCTGAAGAGGACCCCTCGCTATTGACTCATCTTCTCTCAGTAATGGCTACGGGAGGGTTACGAGATAGAGACTCAATCTCACGATTTTTCGGGAAAACCTTCCTTGCTACCCAAATGAATGAACAAAGTTTGGAAGCACGTCTAGATGATGTCATAGGCTGGTTGGCTGAAAATGGAATGATTACTAGGGAAGGCGAATCTGAAGAGGTTCTATCGAGAATAAAGGAAAGAGAGAATTCAATATCTGAAACAGAAGATTGGCAGGATGAAATGCCTGAGTGGGCAAAGACTGGGGAAAGTGTACCAGGATTAGAGATATCAAAATCGGAATTTGAATCAACAACCACGCTTTCTCCGAGGAAGGGGCCAGCAATCTTTGGGTTCTCAAGAGCAAGTCAAAGAATTACTAGTGAGCCGAGTCTTCCAGACCCTGCTTCAATGACTTATTCTTCCACTCCTCTTGGTAATCGTGTCGCTAGACTGTATCTCAATCCGATTTCTGGCAGAATGATACACGATGGAATGCAAAGGGCCATGAGAATAATGATTGGAACCGATGATGTACACCAACTATCCCCAATGAGTTTGCTTCACTTAGTAGCCTGTACTCCAGATTTCCTCGCGCTTTGGCCAAGAAAGGAAGAGGCCGAGAGAATTCAGACCGCTATACATTCTCACCAACGTGAGTTCCTTACAGAAGCTGTGGATGCGGACATTGAACGTAGAATGAAGGGAGTTTTGGTGCTTGAAGATTGGATTAATGAAGCCAGAATGGAGGACCTAGAAAATAATTGGAACGTTCAACCAGGTGATTTACGAAGCCGAGTTGATTTGGCAGAATGGCTACTATACGCAATGAGGGAAATTCTCAACGATGATGATGAATTAAGGCAATTGGACCCCTCACAACATAAGGTGCTAGTCGATTTAGTTAGTGAATTACACAGGAGGATAAGTCATGGATGTAAATCAGATCTACTCGGCTTAGTTTCTATTAGAGGAATTGGGCGAACCAGGGCTAGAGAGATGGTTGATTTGCTCGGAGTCGAGAATGCCTCTGATGTGGCTGCTTTAACGGAAAGAGACCGAAACAAACTGGCAAGCCTAAGGGGTTGGAGTATTCGCTTGGTAGATAATTTGGTAGAGGCTGCATCTAGATCAACTAGACGACAAAGATGAACTGAACAATTCATCAATCAGACCTCATCGGAAAGCATGGCTCAGGACCATAGAGTGCCTTGGTTCCCCGCATGGGGAATACACTTTCCTGAGCCATTGGATGACCCTCAAAATGTAATTTCAATCTTTAACGAATGGCGGCCAAATGAACGTTGGTTATTACTCTCATATTCTGCTGCTGCTAGCGAGATTCATCTATGGACTGTATGGCACGCTCTAAGAAGAAGGGAATTGCGAAATTCAATGGTTGGCAATAATGTTGACACAGAATTTCTTCGATTGATATCCGGCACTCACCAAATACGAATTGCCTTCGAGCGGGCTGGTCTAAAGCAAGGCGATGAAAACGCTTGGATTGTCTACCTTCCAGAATTTGGTAATGAATACCCGTTTAACCTGGACGGTGAAACCCTAGAAATTCCTCGAGATACATTCAATGATGCTACCGCCGATGCAAATCGTTTGATGCTTCACCTAAAATCAAGTTTGGTAACTGAAAGGCCAATGCCAACCATCGAGGGACTACAAAGATTAGGAAATGATTCTAATTTTGCCGATTCTAATTTATTGGAACTTGAATCCGCATTTTTGTTACACGCTGCTATGGCAGACATGAGCACTTGACCCCTATGGGGTCAAACTGATAGACGGGGGCCTCTGGGGGTTAACTGAGATTATGTCGAGATTCCATGGATTCCGAACCTGCAATATCTGCAATGAACCGTGCACACCAGGTAATTTTGTTGACCACGAAGGAAAGAGATTTTGCACAGCATGTTGGATTGAAAGGGAAAATCCAAAGCACGAAGGTGTCGAAGAAATTAGAGCCGCAAACCGAGAGGCTGCGGCAAAGTGGAAGAGGCAGAAATACAGTAGAGGAGACGGCCCTTTGCCTACAGGACCAATGTCAGCTAGGAAAGATTGAGGGAGAAACATGAGCTTTGTTCCTGATAATCTGGACGGTTCATCTTGGGAATCAATTGAACCCTACATGAATGACCTAAGAGATCGCAAATTAAGTTGCGCAAATTGTCTAGAGACTTTCATCACCGATAGATCTAGTCTATCAGAAGTCATTTCCGAAGCTAGAGCGAGGCTTTACATCGATATGACTTGTCATACAGATGATGAGGAAATACAAAAGTCTTGGATGCAATTCGTAGAAAATGTTCAACCAAAATTATCTGAGTACAGTGATATTCTCAATCGACGACTTGTTGAACACGAATCGGTAGATGAACTGCCACATAGGTTCGATATATTGGTCAAGGGACTGAGGACTGATATCGAAATATTTCGAGAGGAGAACATACCACTTAGCACACAGTCTACAAAACTGGTAACCGAATATAACGAGATTTGTGGAGCCCAAATGGTAGAATTTGATGGAGAACAGAAGACCTTTGCTCAGATGGCGATATACTTAGAGAATACAGATAGGGCAATTCGAGAGGCTGCTTGGAAAGCTGTCTCTGAGAGACGATTTGAAGATAATGAAAGAGTCTCAGAAATCTACGATGAATTAATCCAAATTCGCCATAAAATGGCCACAAATGCAGGTTTTGAAGGATTTCAACAGTATATGTTTGCCTCTATGCATCGATTCGATTACACTATCGAAGATTGTTTAGAATTCCACGAATCTATCGAATCTGTTTGCCAGCCATTACGCCACCGAGCAGATAGGGAACGTATGCAAGATTTAGGTCTTGAATCGTTAAGGCCATGGGACATGGGTGTCGATGTGAAAGGTCGCCCTCCGCTTCAACCATTCAATGATGTCCAAGATATGGTGGATGGATGTTCGCGTATCTTTCACAATATGTCCCCAGAGTTGGGCGATTATTTCGATCAATTAGATGCTAATGATTGCCTGGATTTAGATAGTCGAAAGGGGAAGGCCCCAGGCGGATACCAGTATTACTTGCAAAAGAGCAGATTGCCATTTATTTTCATGAATGCTGCTGGAACTCAAAGGAATATCGAGACTATGATTCATGAAGCCGGCCACGCTTTCCATTCATTCTATTCGGGTCACTTAGACCTAATCCATGAAAGGGATTCTCCAATTGAATTCGCT
Source organism: Thermoplasmatota archaeon (assembly GCA_036138175.1). Taxonomy (GTDB): domain Archaea; phylum Thermoplasmatota; class Poseidoniia; order Poseidoniales; family Thalassarchaeaceae; genus MGIIb-O1. Next base: position 41,994 of record JAZAAK010000010.1, read on the forward strand.
GAAGTGGCAAGCATGGCGATGGAACTTCTAACCCATCCTCATTGGGAAGAATTCTATGATAGTAAAGATGCGGATAGAGCAAGGCGAAAGCACCTAGAAGATATCATTTCATTTATGCCATGGATGGCTACAATAGACGCGTTCCAACATTGGGTTTACGCTAATCCGAATCACTCTAGAGAAGAGCGAGCTGAGAAGTGGTTAGAACTCGGAGAACGGTTTGGACCAAAGGTGGATATGGATGGATTTGAGGATATTCACAAAGTATCTTGGCAACGCCAGGGGCATTTATTCGGAGTTCCATTCTATTACGTTGAATACGGAATTGCACAACTTGGAGCTCTACAGATGTGGAAATACCACCGAAGAGACACCGAAGATGCTCTTTCTAGATACAAAGCCGGCCTTTCATTGGGTTACACTCGAGGACTGACTGAATTGTTTCAAGCCAGCGGACTAGAACTATCGTTTTCAGAATCCTACGTCGGTGATCTCATTGGAGAAATCGATGAAGCATTGGCAGATTTACCCGCATGACTTCACACTCGGACCCCGAGGGCCTCTCAAGAATCAATCCCTGAGACCCTCGGCAGTCACGGTGAACACAGCCTCTCCCTCAGGTAGGTTGGGACTGTCGACTAGGCGGGCGATTCTTCGGCCACCCTTCGACTTCCTGAGGTAGAGACGGAAAGTACTGGCGTGCCCAACAATGTGACCTCCGATGGCCTTTGTTGGATCGCCCCACATTGCGTCTGGTTTGGACATAACTTGGTTAGTCACCAAAACCAGAGCATTGTGAACATCTGATAGCTGCTTGAGTTCTTTCAGATGTCTGTTGAGTTTTTGCTGTCTTGCAGCGAGCATTCCACGCCCTACATATTCCGCGCGGAAGTGACTGGTTAGTGAGTCAACAATGATTAATTTTACATCAATATTCTTCGAGAGCTTTTTGATTTCATCTACTAACAACATCTGATGAGCCGAATTGTAGGCACGAGCGACGTGTATTCTATCAAGAACCGCGCTGGGATCTAAACCTACGGCTTCTGCCATTTGTGCTATTCTTTCAGGCCTGAACGTATCTTCTGTATCTATGTAGAAAATCTCTCCATCAAATCCTCCTTGTTCACTAGGCAGTATTGTGTTAACAGCTAGTTGGTGACCTATCTGTGTCTTTCCACTTCCAAACTCACCATATACCTCAACTATAGCTTGGGTTTCAAATCCCCCTCCTAGCAACTCATCCAAGGCCGCTGATCCAGATGTTAACTTCTGGACTTCTTTACGGCGTTCTAGTAATTTATTTCCGGATACGAATCCGCCAATGTTAGCCATTTTCTTGGCTCCTTGAATAATCTTGGAAGACACCGCTTCACCCAATTCGGCTTGTTCGGCTAATTCATTTGGACTCATTACTGCAATAGCGAGTAATTCTTCAAAACCTGCCTCTCGCAATTTTTCTGCGGTAGCTGGTCCCACACCAGGCAAATCATCTATGGTTGCCTGTTCTTCATCTGCGTCTATCACGATAGAGCCATCTTCTTCGTCTAACTTTTCACTTGCGGTCTTCTTGGCCATCTTTCTCACCTTTGCTTCACTATCCCTCAATGCTAGACGGTATATGAATAACAGAAGGACCCCTTTTGCATAATTGAAAGTGTAATGCTAACATGATGAGTCCGCAGTGTCCTTATTTTTCACTTTCAGTTTTCATTTAGTTCTAACAATTACAAGCATTAATTGCAATTCAATTTTGGTAGCGAGTGGTGGATTTGAACCACCGGTCTCCGGGTTATGAGCCCGACGAGATAACCTGGCTACTCCAACTCGCTACCCCATCGCTGATGCCTCAGTTATTTGAAGCGAGCGGGAAGCCATAATTCCGATTCTGAGATGGGAACAGTATTGAGATGCCAGCATTCCGGCAACATCTGAACCAACCATGGAAGGCAATGTCCTGATTCAGAATGCCTCCTTAGTATTGTCAGATAGAATTGTAGAAGGAGACCTTCGTGTATCCAATGGTTCTATCCAAACAATAGCGACCGGTGGCGGCTTAGAACTCTCAAATGGAGAATTGGTAATCGATGGCACTGGACTACATTTGCTACCAGGCGCAATTGACCCACACGTCCACTTCAGAGAACCGGGGAATACCGACAAGGAAGATTTGCAAAGTGGCAGTAGAGCAGCAGTCGCAGGTGGAGTGACTGCTTTCTTGGATATGCCAAACAATGTGCCCAATGCAACAAATCGCGCTACTTTAGAAGCTAAAATTGCTCTTGCTGAATCAAAAACGGTAAATCACTTCGGATTCTTTGCTGGAGCAACAAGAGATAATGTCAGAGATTTACAAGATATAGAAGGCATGGACGGAGTTTGCGGAATCAAGATATTCATGGGAAGTAGTACAGGGGACTTACTTGTTCATGAACAAAAAGACTTGGAAAATATTTTTGCAAATACTGGTGGTATAATCGCAACCCACGCAGAAGATGAGGAAAGACTTCAGCAACGTATCGCAGAATTTGGCAATCAGACAGACATCAGATTACACGCGGAATGCAGAGATGTAGAATGTGCTTTCATTGCCACAAAGAGGGCTGCGGCACTTGCCAAAGACCACGATCATCGGCTGCACATAGTTCACCTAACAAGCGCAACTGAAGCCGACTGGTTAAACAAAAACAAAGGAGACCTCATCACCACTGAGGTTTGTGCTCAACATCTGACATTTAACCAAGATGATGTAGAATCTCTAGGGGTTAGAGCCCTTATGAATCCGCCAATTCGCTATACTGAAGACCGGGACAAACTATGGAAGCGACTCAAAGATGGCACGATTGATTGTGTCGTCACAGATCATGCCCCTCATACCCTTGAATCAAAGTCTGTGGGATATCCAAACGCCCCAGCAGGCATGCCGGGCGTTGAGACATCTCTGCCATTGATGCTTACTCATGCAATGAATGGTAAATGTAGCGTCAATGATGTAGCTAATTGGATGTCTGCCGGTCCCGCTAGAGTTTACGGGATGAAAAACAAAGGCTCTCTTATCGAAGGCTATGACGGCGATTTGACTTTAGTTGACTTAGAAAATCGTCGTACAATTACCGATGCCGATACATGGACCAAAGTCGGTTGGACACCATACGACGGAATGGAATTAACAGGTTGGCCGATGTACACCATCGTTGATGGAAATATTGTCCACAAGCGCGAGGCTGGTGGCCCCCTCAGGGGCACACCTATTGCCAAGCCAGGAAGTACTGGTAGAGTTCTGAAATTCAACTAATTGGATTCAGGCTCTACCGCTCCATCATCAGAGCCTTCTGATTCCGATTCTTCTACATCATCTTCTTCATAGTAATACCAATCAGGCAATGCATGACCTGGAATATCTAATTCTTGGATTGGAGTTAGGTCAGAAGTGCTGTGAATAGTTACTCCAAGAGCTGAGAACGCGTAGACATAATCACCCATGAAAATCGATCTGCGGATGTTGGTAGAGTAAGAGAACCACCAATGTACATCAGAATCATCGTTGTTGTAGAAGGGAGAGTGATCTACTTCTCCATGTTCTGAGAGACTCAAGTTCTCCGCATCTACTTTGACCAATTTCAACATAGAGACATACTCGTAGCCATATCCTCCGTCTACATCGTAGGTGTATCGGTAGGTGGAAAGAGGAACTGCAAGCAAGTTCTCAGGAGCCCAGTAGGTGAATGCCTTGTGCTCATACGTAGCCTCCGACCATGACCATGACCATCCACATGTTCGAACATCATCGCAGTTCTCGTCTGTGTAAGCCGGAGACAGAGGTAGCGAATCTGCTAGAGTTGGGTTAGTTGGGTCGCTGACGTCGAAAAGCGAAATCTGAGTCATAGACCAGTCCAATCCTAGTCCATCTTCACCTGGTCCAATACCAATTGTAAGCAGAGTGTTTTCATCCACAGGATGAATGTAAGTTGAGACTCCAGGAACTTCCAATTCTCCAAGAATTGTGGGATTGGTTGGGTCTGAAAGATCGATTACCCATAGTGGGTCAATGGTCTCGAAGGTTACTAGATATCCTCTATCACCGATGAATCGAGCACTCCAAATTGTCTCACCTGGAGCGATGCCATCGACCTTACCCACCTCATCGAGGCCGGCCTGTCCATCGTGCTGAAGAACGGTCACTCCATTGGTTGGACCATTGAAGACTAGTTCTCCGGTTTCAGGATCGACTTCGTCAGTTAGCCACCATCGACCCCAAATATCCGATGTAGTTGCAATTCTGATTGAGTCATCATATTCAGACATAGAGAATTGATCTTGGACGGTTCCATCTACACGGCCTGAGCCTAGATAGCTGGTTGTTGTCGAATCTGAGATATCGAAGGCGTGGATATTTGTCGCATCATCAAAATCAGTATTCTGCCAGAACCACCACCAATCGTTAGCAGGTTCTGCGAGAATTAGCATATCTTGCGAGGCATATACGTGTACCCAAGACGAAGCTATGTGGTCAACTTCCATCTCAACATCCGAGTCCAATAATTGGAAAGTGATGATTGAAGTGAATCCCTTGGAGACACTGTCGGTACTGGCTGCGAATTCTGAACAATCCTCAGATGTTATTGGAAGGGAAGCAATGCCAGACTCTGTCATTTCGTACATCTGAGGAGCGAAGTCTGCTAGCGTTAGTCCATTGATTATATCCTGATTATGTTGGATTGTCTCTTGCAGGTGGAATTGCCATGCAGCGATTCTATCTTGTTCATTTTCAATTTCCCAATATTCGCTAGGTAGGTCTACCCAGTATCGTAGTCCATCGAAGTTAGCATAGTTGTGAGTGACCGAGCGGACTGTACCATCGACCATTCGTGCGGTGTGGTAGTAACCCTCTATGTACAACTCACGATCTACTTCAGGAGCGGTTCTGTCGGAAATATTGACAATTGTATACTTCACTAGGTTCTGAGTGCGATAGTATGTCCATGACTCCTTTCCTTCGCCCCATTGTACCTCCTCGATCAGAAGGTCTCGAAGAGGATGGTCTTCTGGAAGGTTCCAGGCATAAATCATCGAAGCGATGACGAGTTTATCGCCATCAATCATCATTTGCAGCGGGCTGCCCTCAATTTCCATCTCTGAGGAAAGACCGATTTGACCAAATTCTGGTACGTCCATAATTACTAGACTTTGGCCGTTCAGCATGTATATGTGGAATCCATCTGTCTTGAGGAAGTCAGCCTCATCAACACCAGCTTCCTGATTATTTGTTCCTGAGAATTCTCCTTCTCGAGATGTTGAGGCTGAATTTGAGCCTGAATTTGACCCACCATCGTCTGCGGCTGACTCTGCTACAGCAACGTCGTCACCAAACATAACTCCGCCTTCTCTCCACATCCAAGGGCCACCAATCCAGTGATAGTAAGATTCCTGATCTAATCGAACCAACATCTCATCGAAAAGAGAATTCTTGAGGTCCAGCAATAAGGCATCACATTCGTCATATGTCTGCAAAGTTGGTTGGGTTCGAGTTCTATCTGAAAGATCTAATTGTGGATAATCTTCTACGATAATTTCGATTGTTCTATCCAGTTCATCTTCAATGTCTTCGACTGCACCGAGGCATCCAGATGTCAGCATCATTGCGAGCACGAGTATGGCAGCGTTTCGTTGCATCATGTAAAATCCGAATTGAGTTTTAGATATCAAGCGGTTGGTTCAATGATTTGACAAATCAATAATCAAAGGATGAACTAAACTTATTCGGAACACCTAGATTCAATTCATTTGATGGGGCGGGATCATCTGTATCATCCTCATCAATTTCCTGGGCTTTCATCTCTTCAGCTACGCCCACCTCCAATACAGAGGCTAGGCCTCCTGCGCCGACCATGAAAATCAGCGCAGCAAAATGCATGTCCGCGTTATAGGTCATCAAACCGACTACAATGTGGTCTAAGACTTAAGCAACTTCCATTCCTGCATCAATGACAATTCACCCCTATTCGTAGGACTGCGGACCAGTGGGAAATTGGTTTCCGGAATGCGGAGTAGTAAGCCGAAATCGGGTTAACCGGTGGCCTCGGACCTAGCAAGTTCTCGACTGCTGGATAATGTCTCTAATCCGACTGAAGATAGACGCCAATTTGGCCTTCGAGATTCGCTCGCTGGCTCGACTAACTCTGCATCCTTCAGCTCTCTTAGGTGATGGCTGAGAAGTTGACGAGAAATCTGCAACTTAGTTTGAATATAACTTCCCTTCAAGCCAATTTGGCCAGAGTCTGACAAGACCTCAAGAATCGCTAGTCGTGTTCCACCAATTGGGTTACGAATCCGGCTCAACTCTTCTTTACTGAGACTGGAGATTGCGTAGCGTCGGAGTTTTCCATCCCTCCAAGTAATTAGTTCACCTTGCCCTTCTAGAGTGTGAAGATGGTACGCTGTGACACCATTCGCTAGACCTAATGCATCTCGAAGAGCAGAGAAATGAATACCAGCATTCGCTTCCAAATAACCCAAGATTCTACCGCGTGTCAGCATATCATCGCGATTTGCTTTCATCCTCGCAAGCAAAGGGGTTGCAAGAGCAATTAGAACAGTAACTCGCATGGCTTCGAAGAGAATCGAGCCGACTGCAAGAGAACCAAGAGCAGCTCCTCCTCCTGCAACCAGACCCGTTGGAAGGTTATCGGAAGAATCCGATTTAGCCTCCTCTTCACCACTCTTCCTGGTTTCCATTGGCTGATCGGCACTAGAATCATCTTCTGTAGAGGCTGGAGCAGCCTCTATTTCTGCAAAAGAATCCATTCCATCCTCAATTAAATCCGCTTCCGGCGCCTCATTTAGCATCCAACCGCCGGCTACAATTGCAAGTACCGCAAGCAGTGTGTAAGCCCTAACTGCAGATACCCCGTACATACCTTTTCGTAGGCTGCGGAGAATAAGAGGCGCTTGGTTAGATGATTTGACATTCCGGAGCGGCTTTCAATAAGGGGGAGCGCTCTCAGGAGGTTGTCGAGATGAGCGAAGCAGATGAGACTCCACATGACGCTGATGAGCAGCGCGAGGAAGCAATGCTCACAGCCGCGCGTTCGGTTGTTCGAACTTGCATGCAGGTAAGACCGGTGGAATCTGTGTTAATCCTCACAGACCCAGGGTCATCAGAAATTGGAAAAGCACTCTACGAGGCAACCGCTAGGGTAACTGATAGAGTTCTGATGATTATGATGCCACCTAGTCATCGAGAGGGAAATGAACCTCCAAACCCAGTTGCTGACTTAATGCGGCGTCAAGATGTTGTCCTGATGGCTACCAAGCACTCACTTACCCATACGAGAGCAAGGGCAAATGCATCTAGAGAGAATGTCAGAATTGCTTCACTTCCGGGTATAGATGCAGAGACTTTTGCAAATGGTGGCATGATTGCTGATTACAATGCTTTACAGAAAGAAATTTCTGGTCTTAATTCGATACTTCGTAGAAGAAGAGAAGTTCATGTTACCAGTGAGGCTGGTACCGATCTAAAATTCATTACCGGAGGTCGATGGATTTTGGAAGATAATGGAATTTGTAACCGACCGGGAGCAATTACAAATTTACCTGCCGGAAAGGTGTTCGTTCTACCAAAGGAAGGTAGTGCAAATGGTAGAATCGTAATCGATGGTTCTTGGGAGGGTGAAAAATTGGAAAAACCAATTTCGGTTTTGGTTGAAGAAGGAATCATTACCCACGTTAGCGGTGATGAAAAAGCCGAAGCGATATGGGAACAAATGGAGGATATTCGCTCAAGTCTCAGACCCTCGAAAGCAGCGATGGTGGGTAACTTTGCAGAATTTGGTTTTGGAATGAATCCTAGGGCCAAAATCATCGGCAACCCTTTGGAAGATTTGGTTTCAAGAGGGGCGATATACTTCGGTTTTGGAAATAATATGGCGCTCGGCGGAACTGTCAATGTTCCTCTTCACATCCGAGGAGTTTGCAGAAAAGCCACTGTAGCGCTGGAAGATGTAGATCTTTTAGTCGAAGGCAAAGTGACCGCGAAGGTGAGATGATGCGCGCGATTCTCTGGTGCAATGGAGACTCTCCAAATCCTGAGTTGGTCAGGAAATTACTCGATGATGCGACTTTGTTTGGGATTGATGGCGGGGCTGACAAAGCGATTGCTGCAGGGTTTGAGGTCTCTGAGGTTCTAGGTGACTTAGATTCAATCGATATTGGTGATTGGAAAGGTCTGTCAACCCTACTCTCAGATGATTCATCGAGCGACTTGGCAAAATCGTTTTTCCTAGTGTCAGAGAGGGGCTTCACCGAAGTAGACGTTGTCGGAATTGAGGGGGGTAGTTCCGACCATATCCTTGGAACTTGGGCGGCTCTAACAGAGGCCCCTTCGGGGCTTTCAGTGCAATTACATCATTCTAGTGGAATTACTAAACGACTGCACCCTTCAGATGGTTCTCTTAATTTTGTTATACCAAAGGGTGACGAATTCTCAGTATTCGCCTTAGAAGACTGTCAACAGGTAACCATTTCCGGAGCCCGCTGGAATCTCAATTCAGAACCATTGAATTTCTCAACTAAGGGTCTGCATAACCAATCATTAGGAGATGAAATCAGCATCAAAACCGATGGCATTCTAGCAATAATTTTCCAGTCTTGACTCAAATCAAGAATCATCATTTGAGTTAGGGTTCAAGGAAAGTAACATTGCAATTGGGCGGGTTCTTGGATCACTTTCCAATGCTAATTTCATAATCACAGCAAGAGGAACCCCGAGAATCATTCCCATTATTCCCCAGGCCCAACCCCAGAATGCAACTAGAATCAAGAGAACTATTGGCGACATATCGAGTCGTTGACCAGCAAGCTGAGGCTCTACAAATTGACCCCATGCGACTTGGTTTCCGAATAGAGCTCCAAGGATTAGTAAGGCGGTTATAGGCTCAAAGAGAATAAACGAAATTATCGTTGGTGGAATGAAAGAAAGTGGTGCCCCTACGTATGGCACGAAGTCTAGAAGGAAGGTAATAGAAGCCCACATAAACCAACCTGGAATTCCCATATAACTGAGGATAATTGCTACAATTACCGCCTGACCAAAGGCCACAGATGCTTTGGTTATCACATAGGTATTTATTCCCGCCCCAGCGTTTTCCACAATCGAAGAAAATCTATCCATTTCATCAGGATATGCTGCTTGAAGCCTTTTTGGAAGCGTCTCGGCTTCTACAATGATGAAAATTAGGAAAATAAAGACAGTAATTGTACTACCAGTGAATCCCGCCAATGTACCTACAAACCCGGTGGTAATTGTATTGATTCGTTCAACTGTAACTAATCCTGTGAGTGCACTTGTATCAATTGAATAACCATATATTGAAAGATCCGAAAACCATTCAATCTTCTCAGTCATTTTTTCCTCGAGTAAGACCGCCTCGGTGCTAAAATCTTGCAGGCTTTGATAGAGGATATTTCCAACGAAAAAGAACACCAGCACTACACTGGTTGTCAATATTCCGTAAGCCGCCAATGGGTGACCATATCTTTCCTCTAACCATTGGGCGGGAGGACGAATTAGGAAAAACAATAGGACCGCTACTACCAACGGCTGAATGATAGGTTTCAGGTGAATAATCGCAAGAATTGAGATTAACAAGAGTATAGCGATATGACTCAAAGTGCTGACTTCCACGCCACGGAATGACCTGATGTTTGGTGTACTCATATAGGGCTGCGTAGGGTTAACCCCCCATCAACCTCACCCCAGAATCAGTTTGCTAATTTTGAATAAATTTGGGAAAATCTCTCGGCATTTTGTCCAAAGGTGAAATTTTCGAGAACTCTTTCACGTCCTGCTTTACCACGAGATTCAAGATCTTCTGGGTCAGATAAAAGATTTAGAATAATACTCGACATTGATTGTATATCTGCCATGGTGAATAACGCTCCAACTGAATCATCGACCATTTCTGGCAACGGTCCATGATTTACTGTTGCAACAGGTGTTCCAGAGGCCATTGCCTCGAGAGGAATCAAACCCTGACCTTCGTAATAGGAAGGATATACGACAAGATCTGCATTACGAAATTCTTCTGCTAATTTGTCGAAAGGCATTCCTGAGTCAATTCGTACGGAAGAAGAAACCCCTAGGCGTTTTGCTTGTTTAATCAGCCTCTTTTTGAGGTCACCTCGGCCTACGATTAGTAATTCTGTTTCTGGATTCTTTTGGTTTACTTCAGCAAAGGCTCGCAGTAGAGAACCGTATCCTTTGCGAGCTGCTAATCGGCCTACTGCAAGGATTTTATTGGTTTCTGGGTCCTTCGCTTCCCCGCTTGGGTGAAACATCTCTGTATCTACTCCCCAATGAATCACCTGACAGTTCCAGTTCGCCGGAGGGGAATACCTCTCTAGGAAGTCTTCTTTAGTGGCATGAGAATTTGCCACACAGACATCTGAACCATTAACTGCAGCGCGCTCAAATTTAGCGTAATGGCCAGCAGTTAGCAGAATTGCTAGGTCGTTTGGATTCGCCCATACAGCGGCTTCTTTCTGTTCGGCCGCGGTAAGCAAACCATCTCTTTCGCCAAGCCATGAACCATGAAGAGATGAGACGATTGGAGCAACATTTTCTTTGCAATCCTTGAATTGCGATTCTGTCCAAGAAATCATTGGACAGTGTAAATGAACCACGTCGACTGAATCTTCAGAGTGCAATTTCTTGAGATCTGCAAGTGCATGTTTACCGTACGATTTAGTAAATGCCATTGGAGCATATAGCCATTTGACTTCCCGAATATTCACTCCTTTCTGTTCAAGGGCTTTTCCGCCACCGTCTCGTGTAATCACCGTTATTCGATGTCCGAGCTCCACTAGTGCGGCTGAAAGATGGTAAACTGTTGAACCCATACCACCCCATCTAGGAGGGTATTCTGCCGACAGCATAGCGATGTGCAGACCCATCTCAACCACCTATCGCTCAAGGGCTGCTCATTTCAAACGAATGGCCTTGCCGTCGCTAGAGATTCCGATAAATTACGCCTTTTTTTAGGTGATTTACGGTAGCCCTAACGCCAGTATGATTCATAGCGGTCGGTTAGGTCGCCAAATTCGATTTAGATGTCTGAACCACTCCCCGTTCATGTTACTGTGGTAATCCCAACTCGTAACGAAGAAGCGGCCATCGTCGATACGATTCGCTCTGTTCCTAACGATGGTTGGTGTGAGAAGTTAGACTTCCTGATTGTCGATGGAAACTCCACTGACAAAACTAGAGAGTTGGCGGAAGAAGAAGGTGCTAGCGTCTATCTAGAACCCCGCAAGGGATACGGTCGCGCATATAAGACCGGATTTGCAATGGCACCAGGTGATGTGATTGTGACTATGGATGCAGATTGTACCTACCCTGGAGAAGAAGTTCCTGATTTGGTTCGTAAACTAATGCAAGAGGATTTGCAATGGATTACTTGTGACAGACTTCGAAGAGCCGAAGAAGGTGCTATGCCTGGATTGCATGGGTTTGGAAATTGGGTATTATCCACTACTGCAAAGGTCCTATATTGGTATGGAGTCCACGATTCTCAGAGCGGAATGTGGGTATTCCGTAAGTCGATTTTCGAGGACGAAAGAGTTCGACCTCGCCACGATGGAATGCCTCTTTCTCAAGAATTCAAGATTCGTGCTCGTCGTTACCTCGGCAAGAAGAATACCGCAGAAGTCAGTGTTCCTTACCGGCCAAGAGTTGGAGAGGCTGAGATCAATACTTGGGGAGATGGTTTGCTCAACCTTCGATTCCTCTTCACCCATCGCCTAGGTCTGACTCGGCAGGTAACTCCTTGGGGACCAGAGTAAAATCGACTCAATGGGTAGGGAAGATGATGCCTCCGAGTACCACGGTTGCTTTGTGACGTATGCATAATCCTGGGTTCTACCTACAGACCCATGATGATGGCCTCTGTCATACAGGGGTCGCTCAGTAGGCCCTCTATGGTGCCAGTGGAATTCACGTTATCCTACGATTCGTGAATGTCCACATTGGTGAGTAGCTGTTGCAAAAGCCCTAGCTCGGCCAATTTTGTTATTATTCCCAGATAGTCTTCAGAGATGTAATGCAGATCATGATTCGTGACGAAATATCCAATTATCATCGTTGAAACCACTAATCCTAGCCCAAGTTTTAGTTGTACTTCGAATCGTTTTAGGGTTGGGATAAGAGAGGCAATTAGTATCCCAATTACACCAATTCCCCCCACCATCAAAATGAGGTCATCGAGGCCTAGAAGAATATGGACCATTCCTGAAAATATTGCTAGGCAAAAGACGAGGGAGGAGCCTATTGAGGAGTTCTTTCTTAGCCATTCACTACCTGCCGACCATGCAAAAACCGATGAGATAATAGAAACGAAGAGTACCATCGGGTTGCTCATGGTGGCTTCATTGTCCCCATGAGCTTGTACGACGGGCATAGCAAGAACTACAACAACCAGAGACCACCAATAGACGCGACCATTTGTAGTCATGAAACTATTACATAAGGTCGGATTTTCAAACCTATTGACAGGGCTCTCTGAAAATCGATCACTTTGTACAATATTCCGTACCCTATGATTGAATTGAGTTCGGCTCAGTCGTTGTCGAATTCGTCATCTAGTTCTCTAGGGTCGAAGGTCGACCATGACTCAATCATCTCTAAGTCTCGGCGTATTGCTTCATTCCTATTTTTCTGATAGACCATGCCGAGCAATATGAGCACCACTACTACAGCAATAACGTATGGAAGTCCACTACCCGCTATCCAAGATACTAATGAGGTAGTTTGGGGTTCCTCAACTGAGATAGTTTCTATCAAGGCAGGACTGGTGAATTCACCATCTACTGCCCATACCTCAACATTGACCCAACCCTCTTCTTCGATTAGCCAAGTACCGACGTAGGTCCAAATTCCGTCTCCGGCGACATCATCGCCTCGCGTTCCATCGTCTTGGAAAATTAAAGTCAATTCTGAACCACTAATTTTCATCACTCCTCTAACCACCTGAGTAGTACCATCAGCGTCATCGAGATTGACCGTGATTCTCATTTGAGTTGGACTGTCCATTTCGATCTCATTTGGTACAATCATCATTTCACTTAGAATCGGTGAAGATGCCCCGATGGTCAGATTGACCGATGTTGTCGAAGACGCTCCTCTCGAGTCTTTGACTAGCAGGTCAATTCGAATAAGTCCGGGAGTGAATCCAACTTCCATAATTTCCCTGTTACCAATTGTTTGACCGTCTCCTGTGGTCCATTGGTAGAGAACTATATCATCATCATAATCAAATGATTGAGAGCCATCTAGAGTAATCATAGAACCTGGAGGAATGTATTGACCATCGAGTAATCCATCGATTATTGCAACAGGTCCGGTCTGCATTACAAATAGAGTTTGAGTGTGACTGCGGATCCTTTCTGTTGAATCCCTGAGTTCGAAAGTTAGTCGATGTTCACCCGCTGGAAGATAATCATTGTACCAGTATTCATTCGTCTTATCCTGCAGAATTGGTTCAGTTAATAAGTCCGAGGTTACCGTAACCGTGAAATCATCTCCATCCGGGTCAAATGACTGTCTGAAATCGAATAACACTGGAGCATTTGAATATACTTCAACGTCAGCAATAGGTGAATCTAGGATAAGGACTGGAGCTGATTCCTCGACTCTTACAACTATCGATGAAGTATCTACTTCTGATGAGCCGTCGTCTATAGTCAAGGTCACTGTGTGATACCCTTTTGGCAATCTGGAATCAATAACCCATCCACTTCCTATTGGTTCTAGCATTCTATCTGAAGTCCAAACTACACTTACCAAATCCTTGCTTGATGCGGCGGTTGGACTGCAAACTAATCCACTGCCGTTGTCCGGTAAATCGCTACAAGCCAAATCCCAGTCTCCTGACCCTGTGGCATCGAAGCGAATGACTTCACTAGAATCGGTAAGTGTCTGATCGGCTGGTTGAGCGATGACTGAAATCGGAGCCGAGTTTTTTACGCTTACTTGTTCAGTTATTGAGTTCCATGTGCTAACATGCCCAGGTCTATCGTCACTGGTGTACATGGTAATTGTATGCAATCCTTTGGTCAACCAACCTTGCCATTCGATTTCATCGTCCGGAGTTACGCCGGAAGTGAGCAATCCATCTAAGTCACTCCAGAATTCAAAGCGAACCTCATCGCCTTCAGGATCCGTCACCATAGAGCCATCCAATAAGATGAGGTTATCTGAGGCCTCGCTGGCTCGTATTACCTCAAATTCTGGCACCGGAATTTCATTGAATAATTTTACATCAAAACTCCAAGTTACGTCTGGATTATTTCCATCTGAAAGATAAATTGTCAGAGTAAACTGGGTTGGTGCACCCGGGAAATCTATGTCAAAAATCATCGGGCAACCCTGATCGGTTGCTGTAGAGAAACCGTAATTTGTTTCAATCCAACAGGTTAGTTCATCGCCTTCTGGATCACTGCTTCCCTCGAGTGAAATTGTTGCATTTGCAGTCCGACCAAGGTGCATTATTCCCCAAGAGGAGATACTCGGGGAAGTAGAAACGGACAATGAAGGAGGGCGATTAAAGAGCTCAATTGTTCGGCTTTCGCTAACGCATTGATTTCCACTATCGCAAACTTCCAAGGTAATTTCCTGTTCACCATCAGATAAGCAACCATCAGCAGTTTCAGGAGGGTTATTGGCAACTATGAATGAGCCATTGTTTCCGGAGGGTAAGGTGCCAAAACAAGATGATAATAAATCACCATCTATGCTACTAGTCCATGTGTAGGTTAATCGATCATCATCTAAATCCCATGAGTTACTAGCATCGAAAATAACTGAAGAACCACTTGGGAATTCTTCCTCATCCTCAGGTGTAGACCAAATGATGAATGGAGGTTGATTGGTTAATTCAAGCCTGCAATACACCAACAAATCATCATCCAAAATTATCGATGCAGAATCGTTGTGTACCCCGTCATAGTCACATCCGACATAGGCTGTATTGTCAGCTGACCAGCCTTGAGAAGGAATCCATCGATTTCCAACATAAGGCCCTAGTGTCTCGAATCCATGATACGGCAGGTTGGCTGATTGATCTGCTTCCCAAGATGAAAATGAGAGGTTGATTTCAGCGTGTGGTATATGTCTCAATAACTGATTTATTGCGTGGACTTCAATGAACCACATGATGTCCAGAATACTGTCAGAAGCGGTATATGTTGGATCGGAAATAGGACTGGAGGAAATCCAACGAACATGGCTTGAAGATTCTAAATGGAAGGTAGTTTCATGCCCAGTTCCTGGAATAAAGCCAGAATCTGTGAAATTAACAAAGCTGGACTCGACTGTAGGCTTGGAACCTGTTGCACAAGCCAATCCTAGGTTATTGACTACTAGTTCGGAATGGTCAACTATATCAAAACATGAACCACCATTACCTGAGATTATGCTGGAAGATAGGTAGGAGGTAATCATATCGCCAGCACTCCAAAATATACCTTCATTATCTCCTGAAAGATCGAGACCATGAATTTCTGCATTTACGTCTTGCAATTGAATTGCATAATTCGATTGATTGAGATTTATTCTCATATCATCGATAATTACCATTCCATCTCTGGGAAGGCCGCTGTTGTCGATATCCACGGCTGGACCAGTTAGTGGATCGTGAACCTCTACTGCGAGTAATTGTAAATCTATACTATCCCTAGCGACTATCCCATGCTGATCTGCATCTGAAATACATGTAAAGCAGGAGACGTTCTTTCCTCCACTCATCACGTCATTAGCTTCATGGAAATATAGCCCTGCCCCATTTTCAGGTAAGCTAGAACCAATGCCATTTCCGGATGTAAGAACATAAGATAATTCGACATTGCTAGAGTCTCTAACCGATACTCCATGACCTGCATTATCTAAACTTCTGAGGATTGTTACCTGAGGATGGAATTCTCGGAAATCAACACCACTAGCACCGTTATTCGATGCCCACCAATCCTGACCCATTGCACCCCCCTTCCACAATAGAATACCGGGTCCAGTGGAGTTAGTAACTACTAGGTCATTGATTACCGGTGCCCAGTTAACACTACGAAGGAATAATCCTGCTCTATCATTTATCGGGGTGTTTGCAAGTGGCTTCCCATTATTGTTTAATTCCAGTCCATTAATGATTGTTGAAGAGCCGATTAAGTATGCTTTGAAGCCGACAACTGGATTATCTTCGATTAAGGCATTGTCAACTATAACACCACTTGTATTGACTTCAAATGCTGAAAAGCCCAAGCCTGAAGTTTTAGCATTCACACCACCGGTTCCACGAATAGTTAAATCATCGAAAACTGCGTGAGCTGGTAAATTACTAAATTGGCTATGATTATACTGCTCAACCAATACCCCACGATACATACTGTCCTCGATGACAACCCTTTGGAAAGTTGGCCGAGTAACCCAGCCATCAGTGATATGTCGAACAAAAATGCCATTGTCCGAACGCTGGATATCCACATCGGTAATCAGAGGCCTTGAGTCTTCAATCCAAATACCAGTTCCAACAGCAAGGGTCGACCCTGAAATATTGCTAATTTCTAAGTTTGATAGTAAGCCACCCGAATTACCCCAATAATTCACAGCACGGGTGATTAAACCATCAGCGTTTAGGCCGTTGAGAATTGGTGCAGAATTGGCTCCCACAGAGAGTCCTATGCCATATCTCCAACTACTAGAGAAACCGTGGACATCTTGACCACCTCCATTGATTTCTAGATTATTTATTTTTGGAGTTGCTCCATCAAATAGGTCAACTGCGACCCTGTCGGCATTCTGGACAATAATATCTGTTAATTCTGGGTTTGAACCATAGATTGTGATACCAAATTCAGCATCTGTAATTGTCAGGTTTTCGATACTTGACCCAAGCCCTTGACTGGATTGGTTGAATATGATTCCATCATGCTTCCCAAGAATTGATTCTAGAATTACAGGATCGTCTTCAGTACCTTCAATCATGATTCTACCATCTACGGTAAGGTCCTCATCCGAACCCAACCGAATTGTTGTTCCTTCCTGTACAATTAAGACATCTTGAGCGCCTACGATATAACCTTCTGGAAGGAGGACTATTCCTGACCAAACGGTTGTGGTTTTACTATTTGCTGCATTAGCGGCAATAGGTAGACTATAGGATATGACTAACAATGCGATTAGAAACATTGCGAGGCCGGATGACCTACCTTCCCTCGCCTGCATTGATTAATCGGCTCGCCTCATTCATTGTATTGTTTCCCCCCTGCTGGAAGAGATTAGCATCGGCTAAATTGGACTAATGGGCGCAGAGATATAGACGATTAGATTCACTTATCTCAAAGTGAGCGAGTTAACCTGACTAATAACTCTGAAGCGGCGGCGGGGCACTCAGCCGATTTGAATCGACTAATCGCTTCTCTCCAGTGGGATAGCCGCATATTTGGCTCGAGCATACCTCTCCAATACCAACGCTGAGCCAGTAATCTTCGGTGAGATGGGACTTCAGGCCTCAATTCAATTCCGATTGCATTATTGTGGGCGGAGACTAGCCAATCGGGATGGGAAGGTGAGGTTGCTTCAAGTGCAATATGAATTGCAATTATTTTGTTGATTGGCTCTACTTCCACATCGATATATTCCCTAGCCTTATCCAAAGATCCCTCGGCTTGTGAAGTGATTAGAGTTCGGAGATCTATCAAAGCCAATCGTGGATGGTCTTCTCCCATTTGTGCTACCAAAGAGGAACGAACATTGGCTAGGGTTTCGACACTTCCTGACTCTACAGCAACCGCGTGTCTAAGCAGGTCGAGTGCGAGACTAGCAGATGCGAAATCAGTGTTTGGAAGTCTAGAGAAATCGACTTCTTCGATTTGTGAACTTTGGACTTTTGTTGGCTGACCGGGTAACCTATCATCGTGGGCTCGAACCAAGGAGGCAATTTTTGCTCTAACCGCCTCGGCTGGAGATAACGCATCAAGCGCAGATTGTTCCAATTTTTCGGCCTCTTGTAAATCCCCTTGTTGCCGAGCAAGCCTCGCTTTTCTAATTAATTTCTGAGGGCTATCTGAGATCGAATCTATGTGTTCAGAGGCGACTTCTGGCTCACCTCTCTCAAAGGCGAGATCGATTGCAGTCAAGCGTAGGTTCTCGTCATCGTTAATCTGTATAGCATCATCAATTACCACCGCTGCTGCTGCACTATCTTCGAGAGAAATTGTTGCAACATTTTCGGCCAGCCATTCTGTATCGAGTTCGTCTCCTGAATTCAAACGATGATGAGCCTCTATTCTCCGAGCCCTCAAACCCTCTCTAGTAGACCAAATCTCCGCTGCTTTGCTATGCAAATTTCGTGCTATTTCTTCATCCACAGTCGCTCGTCGAACATTGCGAATTAGGTGATGGGGCTCTACTAGGCTGTGCATCCACCTGAGAACTGCCGAATCGTCCAATTCTGAGATTCCTTCGGCAACAAATAATTCATCAACGGATAGCGGTAATGGTGAGAGGCTAAGTTCGTCCAAGGTACCAAGACCCTCGTTGGTTAATCTTCTCAAAACGGTACTTTGAACAAATTCTTGTACTGCTTGCCCTTCTTCTGGTATGTCTTCATCTGGAGACCATAGATGCAAGGCTAATGGATGTCCACCCAATGCTTCTGCAACCTGTTCTGCTGATTCACTGTCGATTGATTTTGGCAATAATTCGACAGCATCAGTGGTATCCAATCCTTGTATTCTAATTTCTTCAAAACCTGGTAAAGTTCCGAATGGGCTTGGTGCGCGTACTGCCGCGAGAACTCCTGTGGAAGTTTCAGCGCAGGACGAAAGTAGCGAATGAACAGCACTCAAGTGACGCGGATGTAATTCCTGCACTTCATCGATAATTAGAGCGGTTTTTTTCCCGCTTGCTGCAGTTGCAATTGCTGCCGGATCACTAGGGGATTCTTTACCTAGCCACATTGAACCTATTGCATAAGCATCGCTGTCAGAGTTACATGTGGCCCATCGAATTTTGAATCCACGCTCCATCAATAACCCTGCAACGGAGCGTGTAAGGCTAGTTTTTCCGATTCCTGGAAGACCGGTTAATTGCAAATTTTCACCAGCCAATAATTTCGTCAATAATGTATCTAATTCATCCTCTCTACCACGAATTTGAATCTGATTTGGCATTGGCCCAATAGCAAGAATTTGGGATTTCTCAGGCAATTCTTCCTCGGACAAGAGCTCGGCTCTTTGCCTTCCAGAATCGGTCAAATGTACTACGGTTCGACGACGAGGACCTCCGCCGATAACATGGGCCGAGCGAGTAGAAATCAAGCCAGAAGCTTCCAACTCTTTCAGAGGGGTATGAATTGCCGAGCGAACTAGCCCGAGATGCTCCGCGAGACCAGGGAGAGATAGGGCTCTTGGAGCATCCCAAGCACTTTCTACCTCAACTCCAAAGTCGGCCAAGCGAAGCAATAGACGCCGCTGTGTGTCGCTCAGCATGTATCTTCAGCGAGGCCATCAGTTCATGGGCGTTGACCTTTACCGACTCATGCCCATGGCAGTCAATCCAGCCTCTCTCGACCTCCCGCGCAAGCCCGGAGTCTATCTGTTTAAGCGCGCTGACGGGCGGGTGCAATACGTTGGAAAGGCCACAAATCTACGTTCTCGTGTAGGATCCTATTTTGCGGCGAAACAAAAACGAGATAAGGTGCCAAAATTAGTCGCTGAATCAGACGATGTAGAGTATATTGTCACACAGAGTCCGTCAGAAGCGTTAATTCTCGAGAGGCAATTAATCAGAAAACACAAACCTCGATACAATTCTATGCTGATGGATGACAAATCATACCCATTCATCGCATTCACCGGCCATGAACATCCAAGGGTAATCTATACCCGCCACCCTCCCAAGGATTCTCAGCGTTGGGGGCCATTTCCAGACGCTGGTGCTGCAAAACAGGTAATTCGACTAATTCGGTCACAATTCGGCATTCGTGATTGTCCAGAACTACTGCCTAGCGGATGCCTTGCAATGCATATTGGACTCTGTCATGGACCATGTATAGAGCCAGAAGGATATGACCAACAGGTTAGAGCCGCTAGTAGTGTACTAGATGGAGATGCAGGGGTGCTAATCGAGGCCTTACAAGAAGAGATGGACAGAGCATCCGCTGAACTTGATTACGAGGTTGCGGCTCAAAAAAGAGACTTGATTCAAGCAGTAAATACTACCTTATCTCAACAAGTCATTCACTCGAGATTCTACCAGGATTGCGATGCTGTAGGATTCTCTTCAGTTGGTGAAGTAGCAGTCGTATTGATTCTACACACACAAGATGGGGTAATTCAGGGACAAGTAAGCTATCCTGTTCTTCATCGGGGGGACATCGTGGCGTCCGTATCACTAGTATTGTCGGAACATTATGCTAATCGAAGGCCTCCAAAGACCTTGCTAGTGCCAGCACCTCTAACCGATTCGATGAACGATTGGCTTAGTGAAAGAAGAGGAAAGAAAGTGACAGTACGTAATCCTCAGCGGGGTGAATTAGCAAATTTGCGAGCAATGGCAGACGCGAATGCGGAAATTCAGGCAACTCGTCAGTCAACCAAGAGATCTGGTAACTTGGAACAAATGGCTGCAGACCAAGCCGCAAAGGTGCACGGATTCGACTCACTGGACCACATTGTATGCTTCGACATGGCTCAAATTCAGGGTAAAGAAAGAGTAGGGGCCGCCGTGGTATTCCGAAACGGTAGACCATCGAAAAAAGAGTACAGAACATATCGCGTGAAAACCGATGTTGAAGATGATTTGAGAATGATGCAAGAAGTTGTTGAACGATGGTTGAAGCGTCAACAGGAGTGGCCGGATTTATTGTTATTAGATGGTGGAGAGACACACCTCAAACATATACATGCAATGCTAACATCCCATGGATTGGGTGACCGTTTTCCAATTGCAGCATTGGCTAAGAAAGAAGAAACACTTTGGCGTCCAGAAGTAGATCCGGTAAAATTAGACAGAAAATCTAGAGTATTGGTTTATGCGAGGGACGAGGCCCATAGATTTGTCAATACATACCACAGAAAACGGCGTTCAAAGGGCGGTCTGAAGAGCCCTCTCGAAGAAGTCGAAGGTCTTGGAGCAAAGAAAATCCAATCACTATTGCGTCATTTTGGAGGAATGAAGGGAATAGAACACGCAACTGAGGCACAATTAGCTGCTACTCCAGGAATTGGTAGGGCTTTGGCACAGCGAATATTCACCCACCTACATGGATGATTATTCTGGGTCCTCTTGGTCCCACCAATTGGAAGATTTAGTCTCTTTATCTTCGGGGTTTTCAATAGCCAATTTTTCTTCCAATTCTCCCATTTGTGCGGCTAATTCAAATTCCAACATTTTCTCTTCAATCGCTTCTTTTTCACTTTTCGAAGCAGCCTTCCGGGCCTTTCTTCGTTCTCGCCATCGACTGATAGCTAGACCTAAGAATACAAGAATCACCAAAATGTATTGAGCAACCTCACCAAGAATGAAGATATAACTCACTTCAATACTCCAAGATATAGTATCATGTTGACGATAACATTGTGGCCAATTTTCCGCCTTGGGGCAAACAGGAGTTCGATAGCTCAGAACCTGTTTACCATCAATTACCTCAACATAACCCAGCCCTTTTTCACTTTCAAATTCGAGTAATCGAATTGAATCAGGCATTGTAATTTCTAATCTAGCGGAACTTTTGATTAAGCCCCAAAGAGTATTTTCCATTATCGGTGGGACAACCGAATAGAATATTGCACTCTCAGAGCTAACTCCGAAATGGGAGAATTGAATCCCTAGGTCTGCAAAAGTAGATGCCAGTGGATTCGCCTCAACTGTAGCCGGAGCGAAACTAATCTTTACTTCATCTTCGACTCCATGGATTAGAGCGACGCTTAACGATGAAGTCGAAACCCTGACACCTATTTCGATCGGGTTAGTATCACTAATTTGCATGTTCATAGGTATTTCCATTGATGGTATGTCTAATGAGATTGGAAGCGGTTCAATATCCAATTTTGAATTGAGAGTTTCTGAACCTAAAATAAGGTCCTGAGAGCCTATTTTTTCTATCTCCTCGAATGCTATTTCGACCTCATCGATAAGTGCATTAGACAAGCCGATTAAGCCATAATTCGAAACCTCAAGATTGTAATCTCCACTAGCTAAGGGAATTGTTGCCTGAAGATCTGAACCTTGCAATAAGCCCCCAGATTTTCTATCTCCAATTGCAATTATTCTACGAATTATGTCGGCAGGAATTGGACTAATCTCCATGTTTTCCTCTTCTAGGTTGACACCGAGACGGTATATTTCAAGGGTGACTTCGGCAGTAAATTCAAACTCCACAGCAGATTTTGTCTCCCTTATTGCCACCCTCTTTATTTCTAAATCTACATCCATCGACACACAGGTATCTTGGGTCGAACCACAAATCAAATCGTCACTTTCATCGGTGCACTCTGTGGGATCACCCACCCCTCCTCGGCCTCTCTCTAGACAAATTGCATGGTGCGAATCATAATGTCTAGAACCTCGTATACCCAGCTTTTCATATGTAGTAGAATTAGAATGAAATTCTAAGATATCTGTATCGGATCCTGCTAGGTCTAACCATTCGGGTAATAGCACATACATGCTAGTATCAGTAGAGGGGAAATTTTCTGGCAACCCATCATTAAGGAAAGATAGGTCGACCTCTAATTCTAGTTCCAATACACTCATTATTGAAGCCAAATCTTCATCGGTTAATATCGATAAATCTAGGCTAGAGATGTCACCCTCTGCATGTTGAATAAATTGATTGACAATTTTTGATACCTGCATTTCGGACGGAATAGTACCAGTCTGTAAAATCACAGGGTAGGTACTCGCCATTGCTCCAGAATTTCCCAAACAATATCTGTAAGCCAAATTTTCCTGACAAGTGGAACCAGGTGTGTGAATGAAATCTAACCCACCTGAATCATGTGCATTAGAAAAAAATGGAGTTTGAAATAAAACATCCACCCCGAGATATTCAGAAAATGTTTCAGAAAGAGACTCTATTGGAAAAGAGGTCAACATATCATAAACGTCAACATCCAATTCAGAATCAAACATTCTTATTCCATCAGAAGAGACCGAGTCTAATTTAATCGTTGAACTTTCGAGATTAAGTCCCCAATCAGCAAGAACATCTGCATTAAGATGATGAAGATAAATATTCAGATAAAGACGGCTATTCATCCGATCTCTAAGATCCACATATACCTCCAATCGTAAAGACGGCCCGGCTTCACTTTGCCAATCGGGAGGGGAAATTCCACTATCTAGAGTAGCGACTAAGTCGACGATAGAAGGATTAGACAAAGGAGAACCTGCAAGATTGTCGATTGAAACTCTTGCTCCTGTTCCCAACGGTTCGCTTTCATCCAATAGGAAAATTTCGGCGGGAGAATTAACCGAAGCCACCGTTGCATATGATGGAGGAATCATGACGTATTCTAGATAATGTCCTGAGGAAGCGATTGTTGTAAAATTCGAAGTCACCTCGCCTCCCATTAGCATTAATCCCTCCATCATTCTATCTACATCTCCGGTATTCTGGTCCATTCCGATATTTGTTGGATCGACGATTAGCGATAATGCTGAACGCAAACAGATGGGTGGAAAGAATGGATTGTTATCTCTGTCTAATTCTTCATCCACTGAGTCGATGTCGGGATTCATTGTACAAACCACTTCTTCACGCGAAAAGAAAGAAATTTCAGTTGTTGGTTGGATTGGGCCAATTGTTGCCCCAGGGAAGTTTTCATCAATAATTTCTTGGATTAATTCTTCAACATAATCAATCATTTTGTCTTCTACTGAGGACCCGCCTCTTGCTAACTCACGATAGTTTCTGATGTAATCTGCTGGGATTCCATCCGATGGATCACTATCACCCTCCAAGTCAAGATCAAGAAGTCCCAATTCATCTCTTGGTAACTCGTAGATTCCAAATTCAATACTCATCTCGATAGTTGAAGCGGTTTCCATAACCATTCGAACCTGTCCTTCTACCCATTCATCAGTAACTGTTGCATCTAGATCAGAATCGTAGTCGTCGCAGATTCCATTTCCACCATTCCAAGTCGAACATATGTCGTTGACCACTTCTGCGTCTCCGGGTGGTGGAGCGGCGGCTACTGTTTGCATCATCAGTAGCAGGACCAAGGTGACTGCCGCGCGGCGCATGCCGCGCGTATGAGCAGCCATATACCATAAGTCTGAATCCGACATGCATCGTCAGAGAGGCGATGCATGAGCAGGACCCGCATGGTCGACTACGTGAATCCGTTGGCCAATTGATTCACCAGAACGGTGCTGATTCTTCTTTGTTGGACTCTCTTCCTGGGCGATGGGAAAAATTTGCAGATGTGGCATTATTGCCTCGTACGGCCTTCACGGAAGAAGGCTGGAATGATGTGCGTGGACCAGAATTATGGTCTGCAATTGCATCTGCTCTGAAAGTAAATCGGATTGGAAAAATTGGTGAAATCGTAGGAGAAAAACGCGAATCAACTGTCAAGCTTCTTCACGGTGAAGATGATTGGGTTGTTCGAAGAGAAAATGGTATCGATTATGGTTACAACTTCACCCAATGTATGTTCTCCGCTGGAAACGTCAATGAGCGTCGTAGAATGGGTGAGGTTGGAAGGGTCGGAGAAACCGTTGTCGATTTATTTTCTGGAATTGGATATTACACTCTTCCAATGCTAGTTAAATCGCAAGTAAATCATGTTCATTGTTGCGAGTGGAATCCAGTAGCGGTAAAGGCTCTTGAGTGGTCATTAGATCGAAACAATGTAGCCAATAGGTGTACTATTCATGAAGGTGATAATCGTTTGACTGCGCCGAATTTATCAGGTCAAGCGGATAGAGTGATCCTTGGATTATTACCTACCGCCGAAGGCGGATTTGAATTGGCGATTAACTGCCTTAAGAAAATTGGAGGATGCCTTCACATCCATGGTATAGCACCAGCCTCTGATCACAATTCTTGGATCGATGAGACAATCACCAAATTATCAAATTTAAATCACGATTTTTCAATTACGGAAACTTCTCAAGTTCGGGTAAAATCCTACGCTCCTCATTGGGATCATATTGTGCTTGATGTGAATTTGATTCCTCGCGTATGATGCTTCATAGAAGCATCAGTCTCATTTGCTAAGACTATGTCAGCGATACAATGGGCGAGGAGTGCTGTGGCCATGATCACTCCAAAGAACATGTCCTTGAAGCCACTATAATCGAAGACATCAACGAAAATGACTTCAGCCTCTCCGGTAAATTTGAGGGCGTAGATTCACGTTATCTTCTGGGCGGAGGAGTTGCAGTTGTTGCTATCGTTTTGATGCTTATTATTTCCACACTTTGGACTGCAGCGGGACCGTCTATCGCCGGAGTAGAGGATGATGATTGGTGGAATATCCCAGTCAGCGAACGCCACAACATGGACCTCAACATGACGGGCCTGCGCAGTCAATTACCAGAAGCAGGTCCATACACTTGGAGTGGTCCTACTGAACACTTCGTCGAAGTCGATTTGCCTCCAAGTGAGCAAGATGTAGGATATCCCGGACCGGCTCTAATGCACATCGCATTGTGGATGCCAGATGTAGAACCTGGAACCAAAGTTCCAGTAATTGCAACTATCCATCCCTACTACGACTTTGGAGGAGAAGGGGTAGCTGGTGACGACTCGAACCCGAATACAATTCCTGACGCTGGAGTCGGTGCGTGGGTGTTAGACCAATTCGTACCTCATGGCTACGCCTTAGCTCAAGTCTCAACTTTTGGAACTGGTAAATCGACGCATTGCCAAGACGTCAAAGGACTAGGTGAACAAATAGGAATCCAAGCCGCAGTGCATTGGTTGGGTGAGCAGAATTGGTCAAATGGAAATGTTGGATTAATGGGTAAGTCCTATGCTGGAACGACAAATTGGGAAGCCGCCCAAAACCCATCTCCACATCTGAAAACAATCGTTCCTATTTCTGGCTCTATAGGTGTCCAGCAGATGTTCTACCGCAACGGATCATCGGAGGCTAGGGCGATGCTCTACGATGTTCTGTATGAAGGTGCAACTGCTGACGCAACCGAGGACGATATGCGAATGTGTAGCGACGACGCGATTGGGCCAGTTAGTCCCTTTACAACATGGCTTGGAGCAGGCTTTGGCGGTGACGAGTGGAACGATTATTGGGATGAGAGATATCATCTTCAAGATGTGCTTGACAATTACAACGGCAGCGTATACATCGTGTGGGGAATGCAAGATTGGAATGTAGACCCATACCATGCTTTCCCTACCCACGAACTGCTTCGTCAACAGGGAATCAATGTACGAACAATTGCAGGTCAGTGGGCGCACAATTACCCCGACCAGCCGGATAGACATTCTGAAGTTACGAGTGGATACGGGGCAGAGGCCTATCCTAACATGACGCGTTTTGATTGGGCAGTTGAGTTATTCCCATGGTTCGAATATTACCTGAAGGGGATTGGAGATGAACCTGAGTCATATGTGCAAATGCAACGAAATGACGGACGCTGGCATATCGAAGAAACATGGCCTCCAGAAGATACCTCTGTTCTCCAAGTATCTGGCGATGGAGGTAACCAAAGAGTGTCTTCTGCTTCAGGTGGATTCGAAATTACCCTAGAGGTTTCAGATGAACCAATACATATCTCAGGCCTTCCCACTCTCCACACAGATGTTAGTACTGGATTATGCAATGGTGGCCAATTATTTGTTACTATGAAAGATGGAGAATCAGGTCTACGGCTTGGACATGCAACGATGGATGTACGATATCGAGATGGTGGTTATGATTCAAAGCCTACTGCTTCTCTTTCGAGTTATAGAATGCTAATGGAATTCAATCCCATGGATGTGATTGTTCCTTCTGGCATTCTCACTCTACAATTCTCAGAAAGTGGAGAGGACTACATTCCATCCCCATGTGCTGTCAATGGCCTGTTAGTCAACGGATTCGACCTTGGTCTGCCTCTAATTGACAGATGGGGAGAGCACGAGGCTTGGTTCGACGTCCCTCCATGGTGGGAAGTTCAGGAGATGTAAGTATGCGAGTACTCGCATTTGAGGACTCCTATGACATAGAGAATATTCTTGTTGAAGGTGGAATTAATCTCATTAATTGTGAATTTTTGCAATATTGGAACACAATGGATTGCTTCGAACGTATCGAGAAATTCCAGCCAGACTTACTTCTTCTTGACCACTATATCCCTCCGGTAA
The DNA here is from genome assembly GCA_036138175.1 of Thermoplasmatota archaeon. Taxonomy (GTDB): domain Archaea; phylum Thermoplasmatota; class Poseidoniia; order Poseidoniales; family Thalassarchaeaceae; genus MGIIb-O1. The sequence goes on from JAZAAK010000010.1 coordinate 69,362, forward strand.
AGGGTCTGGAAGTTCTACGCGGCTTGCTTGAATTGGTATCTTCCGAGAAGATACAAAGGCCAAACTTGATTCTAGGAATTAGTAGTTCAAGCGCGGCAAATGAGGCCATGGAATCAGTGGGAGCTGATGGTTCAATAGGCAAGTTTCAACTCGCAAATCATGAGGTGTGGAGGAATTGATTCCTATTTGGTTGCACGAAGCGGCTAGTCAATACAATAGCCAATCATTAGCAAACCGAGACGCCTATGCTGCAGTGTTATTGATGCCAATCCAAAATCTAGCAACGATTCTTGACTGGACATTCCAATCCTTGCCGGACGAGATACTGGTAGGAATGGACCCTAACCACCAGATGGAAAATCCGAAAGAAGTCGTGGAAGCATACGCAGGAGCGGATCAAGAGAACGGATTGTTCGCCGGACAGGGATATCTGCTTGGAGAACCTCACCTAGTTAACCGAGGAGATTCATTCGAGGTTCACCATGTTCCTGAGGAATGGATGGATGGACTTTTCTCAACTGATAGAGGTTCGCGTGGAAGTAGATTCACCCATTGGTTACATACCCATCCCAATGCACCCGCGATTCCGAGTGGAGCAGATGCAGATGCGGCTCAGTGGACCGAAGGTACAGACATGATTCTTGGAGTCAGATTCTCACCAGAAGGGCATCTTCCTTGGTTCGATGATGTTGATGGAGTCAGACGACCACTGAGGGATTTGGATGATAGCGGAGCTTTAGGTAGAGCCAAGACTGGACATCTAATTCATGGCTTGGATTTAATTTGCTTCCACAGAACCGGATTAGGCGTCAATCTGGTGATTACCGATGCTAGAGGATATGCTATTGACTAATCTGGTTAATCTCGGAATAATTGTTCACGATAGTAGGCTAATTCCTCTATACTTCCTCTGATATCGTCAAGAGCCCTGTGTCCTGAGTTCTTTCGCCAATTCTTCACATCAGGATACCAAGCCCTTGCTAGAATCTTGATACTAGTGACATCAACACTTCGATAATGGAAAAAGTCGTGTAATTCTGGCATATATCGGCGCAAGAATCGTCGGTCTTGTCCAATAGTGTTCCCACATAATGGAGACTGTCCTGGAGAACAATATTGTTTCAGAAATTCAAGAGTTTCAAGTTCTGCTTTTTGCATCGAAACACCTTCTGATTCAATCCTTGCTAACAAGCCGTTCTCAGTGTGGTGTTTTACATTCCAATCATCCATCTTTGCCAATTCTTCTTTTCCAACATCTATGGCAAAGCTTGGACCTTCAGCTACTATAGAGAGATCGGTTTCTGTAACAATCGTTGCAATCTCAATAATCGTATTTTCATCAGGGTACAGACCGGTCATCTCAAGATCAATCCAAACCAATCTACTCTCGACCATATTGTCCCCTCAACATTTAGCCCTAGGTTCACCCATTCAAAAATCTCTTTTCTTTTGGACTTGAAAATAATAACCATAACAATCCTACCGAAATCTGAATTAGTCCGGTTACTAGCAAAGTTTCCCGTAAAGAAAGAAGATTTTCTTCGATAATATACCCAGCCGATATAGTAGATATGCCCATTACCAATGTAATGATTAGATTATCTGTTCCAGCAACCCTACCCATCCATTCATTGTCAGTTCTGCGCTGTAGTAAAGTTGTACTGAATACCCAAGAAATTCCGCTACAAGAATGGCTTAAGAATACCAAAATAAGGGTAATCATTCCCCATTCTAAATATGATATTCCCGTGTAGAAAATTCCAGCGCCACCCAAGGATATACCGATGATGTATGGAGTATATCGTTGAACTGTCATTAGAGGTCTAGTAACTATTGGACCAAATCCACTTCCAAAACCTCTAGCCATGTACAAAATACCAATTCCAGCTGCACCTGTCGATATTTCTCCCAGAGTGGAGTCCATTCCAATCAAGATTAGTAAGAAAATCTGCGCACCACCTCCGGTCGCCCACAAGCCCTTTGCCATGACAATTCTACTTATTTCTGGTCTTTTGATAATAAATCCCCAACCAGAGAAAATTTCTCGGAACATCGAGAATAGCCCTCCGGTTTTCTTTTCATTAGGTTCAGGTCCACCATGAGGTAGCATTGAAATTACAACCGCAGCGAAAAGGAAAGTCACTGAATCAAAAATTAGACCTGTTTTCCAACCATATTCTGTAATTATAAATCCGGCAAGTCCGGCTCCAATACCCATTGATGCAGACCAACCTCCAGAGATTAGGGCATTGGCGGTCAGCAGTTCTTCTTCGTTGCAAATTGTTGGTAGATATGCCGTTCCTGCAGGATCATAAATCGCTCGACCGACTACCAACAAGATAGTTAATCCGTAAACAGAGAATAGATTATCTAATACACCGGTTAAGATGAATAATATTAGTACCGTAAAGGAAAACGTATTTGCAATTATCATCAAGTATTTTCTGGGATATCTGTCTGCTAACATTCCCGTTATTGGTTCCAATGGGGCAAATGTGAAACTCCTAACAGCTAGAACACCTGCAATTGCCAAAGGAGAATTATTTGTTGCATCTCCTGCTAACAAAAACATTGCGAGAACAGTAAACCAATCACCAATGTAGAGAATCATGTTCGAACCCCAAAGGCGAGCGAACGTCTTGTTGGTGCGTAGTAACTCGAGATAGCCTGGGCTAGTCAAAATCATTCCACCTTTTGATGTAATCAGACTATCTCTGGAAGAATCTTCAAGACGATTAATGGGAATAAAGAAAACATCACATTGGTGAATATCGCATCACGGGTGGCACGCATATGATTGTCAAGAATTGATTGCATTCGATTATCTATTTGTTCTGCTAAACCCTCTGCTGGATATGTTGCATATCCAAGTCCGAAATCGATTATGTCCGCTACTTTGTTTAGAATTGTTGCGCCGAGACTCTTGATCTTTCCAGATTCCTCTAGAGATAATACGTCCCCCTCGATAGAGTCAAGATTTTCTTTCGATGACCAAGGGCGGGGGATTCTGAATTTTTCGATATTACGAAGGAAGTCTCGACCAGCAAGAGCTCTTTCTACTCGTCGTTTGATTCTATCAAGATTCATTCTAGCCATTTTATTCAAAGAACGACGTGTACGCATGACTCTTCTAAAGTCCCATAGTATCCAATAAATGAAGGCAATAATCAGAAGTTTTTCTCCTAAATCTGGCATGCTATCCCAATCTTCCCAACCTATTTTGCCCATTCCTAGCCTAGCTATTCCCGCGGCGATACTCGGTAGAATAAATGCAATGACTTCTTGTTTCAATAATCCATCAAAGCCGGTAATTGGTAACCTGTGGTGATTATTCTTTAACCAACGCCAATGCCGGGTTCTCTCCTCTTGAGGTGCAAATACCGATATAAGGTCAAGTAAGGGCCTCCTCAATAGCCAAAATCGAAGAATAAATGGAATAAGTAAGGCGAAAATATAGGCTTCCCAAGGAGTTGAAGGTGGCCAACTCGGTAGAGCGTAGACACCTTCCATATAGGTTCGTAGCAGAGGTAAGCAATCAATCTCACTCCGGAGAGTAAGTCATCGTGCAGGAACTGAAAGTGCTGACCTTGCCATTATTATGACAAGTATTGCGGAACCAATCAAAGTAGCGGCAAGGAGATTTGAAGTTCTAACTAACATCAGGCAAAATCCTGTGATACCACAAGCGTAACTTACAACTTCACAGCGAGATGCTAAGTGCAAAACTGATGATGGAACCATAAATGGATTTGGATATTCTCTAATCATTCTGCTTAGAAGAATGTAGAGACCTTGGAATGGAATGGCGATACAAAATAGAGCCAAAGCTACCAATAGAAGAGTTTCTGGATTGTCATTTGCGTTCAATTCTCCCCCCTTCCAGAAAAGGTTGCTTAGACCAACACTTAGTAATCCAGTATGAATGAGGGCAGAGGTGGTTGAGACTGAAGTAGCTTCCACCGATTCGGTTACCATAAGGTGAATCCGATTCAAAGTGCTCTTGAGAATTGCGCTCGATTATTGTGGTTACCTACTGGTTATCAGGGAGTCGACTGGCCATCGCCCTCTTCCATATCGGCGGTACTAAGCATGGCCACCATGATGCATAGTAACCCCATCTTAACTCTGGTGTACCTTCGTAAGGTCTTAGCTTCCAGAAGGGGACACTTGCTCTAAGATGGTGGTCGGAATGTCGGGTCAACTCTAGCAGACTCCACCTAGACCACCTAGCTTCTGTATTCCATGAGTGCTCCTTTGCAAACCTCTCGTCCTCAGATCTTCTGAGTCCCCAATGACGAATGTAATTCACGTACTCTAGAGTTAGAATTGCGATTCCAGACATTACAAGCCATCCTAGAGCAATTGGAATACCATCAAAATACCCAAGCATACCGGGGAGAAATGCTATTGCAAACAGAGTAATAATTTGTAGCAAAAGGCCGCGATAAGTAGGATTACTGAGACCTGTCTTACCCTTCTTATTGTGTACACCAGCAGATGATAAAAACTGACCTGGTATAGTACTCATCCAGAATGACCACAACCCCTGATGAGCCTCTGCACTGGCAGAGTCCTTGGCTGTGCTTACCCACTTATGATGAACATGATTGTGCTCATAGGTAAAGTGAGTGTAGTGGACAGAAAAAAGCAGAACTCTGGCGAGTCTCCATCCTGGACTCCCTCTTTTCTTATGGCCGAGTTCGTGAGCGGTAACTATGGCTGAGGCAGCGGCGCTTAGGCCAGAGGATAGAGCCCCTACAACAAGCCACCACGTCATACCCTCCTTAGCAGCGAAGACGAAAAATGTGGCAACGACAACCAGCTGTAAAATTCCATGAACCCACAGGAGGATCTCAAAAGGAGTTCCTGATTCTCTAGGAGGGCGTGCAACCTTGGATTCGCCCATCAGGATGTCAAGTATAGGTGCAACGCCCCAGACAAAGACAACCCCCATGGCTACGTACGATTGGTCTTCAATCACACCCAAGATGTTACCAGAAATGGCGAGAATTGGGGTAATCAAGCCAAGCAGATGGACTGTCCAAGGTTCTGGTTTTAGTTCAAATTCTTGATTCTGACTCACCGACGCGGTCTCACTCATACAAATGCGCGTGTTTGGCTCTAGTCTTAGCGATTTTTGGTGAAACGACTGCTTGACAATATGGATTTTGTGGGTTATTGGCGAAGTAGTCATGATGGTAATTTTCTGCAATCCAAAACTTACCTAATGGACTTACTTCCGTTACAATGTGATCAACATAATTCTGTTGTACATATTGAATTACATGTTCAACGTCCATACGCTGTTCTTCGTTCGAATAAAATACACAACTACGATAATGTGGGCCTATGTCATTGCCTTGACGATTCAATTGAGTGGGGTCATGTACAGTAAAGAAAACCTCGAGAAGTATTCTTTGAGGAATAATCTCTGGGTCGAATGTAACTCTGACTACCTCAGCATGTCCTGTACGTTTTCCGCAAACTTGCTCATAGGTTGGGTTATCGATGTGACCACCTGAATATCCAGGGACTACTTCACTAACTCCTCGAAGACCTACCATGGCACCTTCCACACACCAAAAGCAACCTCCGCCGAGGACAATCTGCTCAGTCATGATGAAGGGGGATGGGCTCGCAGTTTTCAGGACTCTGCTGGCTCAAGGCAAAATTCCGAGGGAATCCAATCCGATTAGAAGCATGAATAACAAAGTGACTAATTCGATGGTTGCCCACAATCCAAAGAGAATCTTCTCTGCCAGGGTTCTTGCCCCCCACCACTCCCAAGATTCACCTTTTCGCGGCATCGAGGTTAAACGCGCCAGAGCTGACTTCATACTAGTTGGCTACCAGACGCCATGAATAAGATATCCCCATCATCAAGATTTGATCTACCTTAGGTTAAGATAATTTGCAATCGTGATAGCCGAACGGCCATGCGCACCAAGGCTGGCTTACTCGTTCTGCTAATGATTGGCGCGTCTCTCTCGGGATGCATCTTTGGCAGTGAGCCAGCCCCTGAACCCGAACCGGAGCCTGAAGGTGAGGTAAGATTCTGGGTCACTGGACCAGATGGTCAGAACATCGACCTTCCACAATTACCGCTTAATTTCACTTTCTCAAACGTTGGTGAACAGGGCGCTGAACCAAGTATTGGAATTACTTCTAGTGGCTGTATGTTCTTCATTGCCTTTGAGAAAGTGATGCGTTCATGTGACCACGGAGATTCTTGGGAAATTGTAGATGATATTGCATCCCACCCATCAACTTCTGACCCTTGGGGGTGGGTTGATCCAATAACTGACAGAGTCTACAATGTTCAAATGGTTGGTCTTCTGACAACTTGGATTGCGTGGTCGGATGATGACGGAGAATCATGGCTTGGGAATCCTCATGATTCTGGTCCAATTCCTCTCAATGACCACATCAAATTAGGAACTGGTCCTTGGACCAGTGATGGATATGGGGCAGTTGCAAATGGTAATCCAGCAGCTTGGGAAACTGCTACTTATTTCTGCTACAATAAAATTGCAGGAATCTTCTGCTATACCTCTTTCAATGGAGGCGCAACATTCGAAGTTGGAGGACAGATTTTCGGAATGGCAACCAGTAACGGAGGTCTACACGGAGCAATAACCTCAGCACCAGATGGTACTGTCTATGTCCCTCCTCGAGTCGAAACACCGACAATCATTTTGTCGAAAGACAACGGACTAACCTGGTCTGAGAGAACAATGGGCTTGGATGTAGGGACGCCTTATCCAAGAAAGAACTCGGAAGTTGGTACAGATAGCGAATCTAATGCCTATCATATTTGGACTGGAGCGGATCAAGGAGTATACATGTCTCGAAGCACAGATTCTGGTAATTCATGGGAGGAAAATAGTATCAGAATTAGCCCAGAGGGTGTAATATCGTCAGTATTCCCTCATATCGATGCTGGCGACCCTGGAAGAATCGCTATCACTTATCTTGGAAGCGAGGATGTTGGCCTATTGAACACTTCAAACATTGACGGTAATCCATGGGACGGAAATGCGCATTACGCCCCTCACAATACAACCTACCACCTCTACATCACCTATTCATTGAATGCGCTGGATGATGAACCGGTCTTCCATACTATGCGAGTTACTGATGACCCTGTGCAAATGGGCTCAATCTGTCTTAATAGCGGAGATTGCAGAGACTTTGGTGGCTCTAACCGCAACCTCTTGGACTTCAATGATTTACATATCGATCTAGAAGGAAGAGTGTATGTTGCATTCGCAGATGGCTGCACAGGAGCATGTGCTGTTGGTAATAATTCCACTTCTGAGGATTCGCGAGATAGATTGGGGTCGGTTTACTTCCTAAATTCCGGCCCTAGCCTATACGAATCAGTTGGGGATCTTACTGAATTCATGTGAATTCAGCGGCGGTAGTTTGGTGCCTCACGAGTAATCTCCACATCGTGAACATGAGATTCCGAAAGTCCAGCGTTAGTGATCTTGACGAATTGGCAATTCTTACGCATTGCGTCAATATCACCATTTCCTGTGTAACCCATCGAAGATCGTAGCCCGCCAATCAGTTGGTGCAAGATATGCTCTACTGGACCTCGAGCAGGAACCCTACCTTCGATTCCTTCTGGAACATATTTTCGTGTATCTCCCTGTTCAGATTGGAAGTAACGCTCGTGAGCGCCCTTACTCATCGCTCCTACACTACCCATTCCTCTGTAGACCTTGTAGGAGCGACCTTGGTAGAGGATTACTTCACCCGGCGCTTCGTCAGTTCCAGCAAGAACGCTACCGACCATTACACAGTCGGCGCCGGCAGCAATTGCCTTTGCGATATCACCGCTGAACTTGATTCCACCATCGGCAATTACCGGAATGTTGGCTTTCTTACAAACCGCAACTACCGATTGAACGGCGGTTAGTTGGGGGACTCCTACTCCGGAGACGATTCTTGTGGTGCAGATAGAACCAGGGCCTATTCCAACTTTGACGGCATTTGCGCCTGCTGCAATCAGCGCATCGGCAGCTGCTCCAGTTGCGACATTACCAGCGATGATTTGCGCTTCAGGTCCTGCCGCTTCTCGAATCTGGCGAACTGTATGTAGAACTCCATGAGAGTGCCCGTGGGCCGTGTCGACGACTACAGCATCAGCACCAGCCTCGAACAGAGCCAATGCCCTCTCGATACCTTTCTCTCCTGTTCCGGTTGCAGCAGCGACTCGAAGACGACCGTGTTTATCTTTGCAGGAATATGGATTGTCACGACTACGTTGGATATCACGGACTGTCATCATTCCAGCGCACTTTCCTTCTTCATCGACAACCAAGAGTTTCTCGATTCTATGCTGGTGAAGTAGTTTCTTTGCAACCTCTGGGTCAACATGTTCTGGCACAGTCACCAAGTCAGTTGTCATCATTTCAGAGACTAGGATACTATCATCGGATACAAATCGAATATCACGATTGGTGATTATTCCAACAAGGTTCTCTTCTTCATCGACAACCGGTAGTCCAGAGAATCCATGCTTATCCTTCAAAGAACGCATTTCACCAATCGTTGTGTCAGGACTAATCATTACTGGATCGAGGACCAAACCAGACTCAAAACGCTTGACCGAATTGACCTTGGCAGCTTGCTCCTCGATGGTCATGTTTCGATGGATTACACCGATACCTCCGGCTTGGGCCATAGCGATAGCCATGCGCGATTCAGTAACCGTATCCATGGCTGCGGAGATTATTGGAACCTGGAGAGAAATGGACGAAGTGAGCCTCGTCTTTAGATCGACTTCAGCCGGTAGAACTTCTGATTCAGCAGGCAAGAGGAGAACATCATCGAATGTCAGTGCTTCTGGTATGGTGTCGCTCGCCATTAGGGATACCCGAGAGCGGCTGTATATCAACGATTCGTGCGGAAATAATCTATTTTGAATATGAGATTAGAAATCACCTCTTTCGTTATATTCATCCTAAGGAATGCACTAAACCAAGATAAGCGAAAGTTGATGCCCGGCTATCAAGTCGAAGACATATGAGTGGACAACAAGGAATCAGTATGATCATGGTAAATACGGAAGAAGTACCTGGAAGAACCATTACCAAAACTCTCGGAGTAGTTAGTGGCTCAACTGTTAGGGCAAAGCATGTCGGCAAGGATATTGGTGCATTCTTCAAGAATATCGGTGGTGGTGAGCTAAAGGCTTACACCGAACTACTGGGGGAGTCTCGCGACCAAGCTGTGCAACGAATGTTGGAGGAAGCGGTTGGGCGAGGTGCAAATGCGGTTGTAAACGTAAGAATTGCCACTAGCGCAATTACCCCCGGAGCGAGTGAAATATTGGCTTACGGAACCGCTGTTGTAGTTGAATAGGTGATAAAATGGAAGTCTGGCAAATATTCCTTTTTGTTAGTTTATTATTTGTTGCCTTTGGAATAGCTTGGGCCTTATTCAGCCCATTTGCTTTCATTTATTCTGCATTATTCAGCCGGCGAAACCATAGCAGGATGTTGGATGAATTGAGACAACGAATCCAAGTTACTGTAGATAAGTACGGAAGAGATCCGTTGACAAACAAGAAATCACCAACATTCGGAGAAGATGTCACAGAAGCAAAGTATGTTCAAGCGAATTACGTAATTGGACCTGGCTGGTGGAATCAATTTATTGGAGCCTGGCATTCATTTATCGGAGGAAAAATAAATTCCTACGATGACATTCTAATGCTTGCGCGACAGAATTGTCTACAATCACTACGTGAGCAAGCAGCCGAGGGCGGTTATGATGAAGTGATCAATGTGAGATTAGAAACCGCTAGACTATCGGCTCTTAGCAATCAGAAAAATCAGAATAAATTCATCGAGATTTTTGCCTACGGAACCGCAGTCAAATACTCGTAATCAACCGGTTCCTTGCCGGCCTTCAATTGCTATTAGTAGCATAGTTGCAGCTAGAACTACCCTCGGATCAATACCAGAAGATTGAATCTTGGTAACATTCATTTTGTGAACGAATGGATTCATTTTCTGAGTGAATTCTATGGAATTTCCCCCCGTTGAAAGTACAAACTCTTGGGGAATCAACAAACTCCCACCCGGTACAAATCGGCGAACTAAGGCCAATAGTCCACTATCTTCACTAATTGTCCCAATTTGATTTCCGGAAGAATCCATGACTTTCCATGAATCTTTAAACATGGATTTCAGACCTTCTCTTTTGAAACTACAAACTGCTTCCCCGGTCTGAGAATCAGTTATGTCATATCCCGCCCCAAAGTCAATTATGCTACGGGCTTTAATGCAGATTAACTCAGTGCTCTTTTGTTCATCACTATAAACACGAATATCCTCTTTTAATTTGAGAGCCTTCTGTTTGCTGTATCCAATTAACTGCTGCATTGAGTCGTCAGAATAGATGTGAAATTCTTCTCCTAGGAGTTTCAACACCTTTTGCCGAACCATGTAAGAATCTGCTTCGTATAGGTTGCTCATTGGTATCACTCAAAATTAGGCTCTGCTGTCTCACGAATAAACGATTTGCCGTCGAAGATAATAAAAAAATGAATAATTCAAATCGGAATCATTCAAGAGAAAAGTCGAACACGCCCAATCGCTGACGCGACCCCATTGTGGTGTTCGAAGTCGGAGTTGATTGCATGCAGGGCGCGCCAATTACCAAGATTGAGCCAGAGATTGCCGCACGCCTGGCAAAACAGCGTTACCATCTAGTCGGCGAACATGGTGGAGTGAAAGTTTGTCATTGGACAAAACAAAGTCTGATTGCCGATCGTTCCTGTTACAAAGGAACATTCTACGGAATAGAAAGTCATGGCTGTATGCAGATGGCGCCGAATGTCGATACCTGCAATCTCGCATGCACATACTGCTGGAGGGAGCCGCATTCTGATACACTTACCAAAATCGATGATGATCCTTACGAGTTATTCCTAGAATCCGTCAGAGCCCATAGACGGCTACTAACTGGATATGGGGGCAACCCGAAGGCTGACCGAGAAAAGTGGCTAGATGCACAGAACCCAAAGCATGTGGCGATTTCACTAAATGGAGAGCCTACACTATACTCCAGACTCGGCGAATTCCTAGAAATCTGCCACCAACATGGAGTCTCCACTTTCCTTGTGACCAACGGTTCTCTGCCCAAGGTTATCGAGGAACTAGATCCGCTTCCTACACAGCTCTATGTCAGCGTAGATGCTCCCAATAAGGAAATCTTCAATCGACTTTGCAAACCTAAGTTTGATAATGCTGCGTTTGAGAAATTGGAAGAGACATTGGAACTGCTTCCAAGTTTAGACACAAGAACAGTTTGTCGTCATACTCTGATTAAGGGAGAATCATTGGGTCATTACGAGGACTATGCTCGTCTGGACAATATTGCCGACCCAGATTTCATAGAAGCAAAGGGGTATGTGTATGTCGGAAATTCACGTTCGAATCACACGATTGAAAATATGCCGAGCCATGATGAAATTATGGAATTCAGCAGAACCCTCGCACCGATGGTAGGTCGCGAAGTTCTTTCTGATAGGAGAGAAAGTAGAGTGGCATTGATTGGAAAAGAAATGATTCCGGTTGTTCTTCCAGAAAAGGAACGAGAATTGCCTGCGGACCTTGGAATTGCAAAGCCTCAGAAATTCACATTACCAATAGCCTAATTGGAATTATTTTTCTCTTGAGGAATAATTTCAGATGGACCGATTCTATTGGCTCCAAATTCGTTGACATCACTCTCACTTGGATATCCTACACAAATTCCACAGAGAAGAGAATAATTTTTGCTAATCTCGAATTCTTTTCTTACTGCATCTTCCCAAACTGCAACCGATCCCTGTGCACAAGTTCCCAATCCTTTGGAATGAGCAGAGAGCATTAGGTTCTGCATGAATAATCCTGCATCGGAAGCGGCAAATTTGCCTAGACTTTTGTGTGTGAAGAGGAACAACTCAACTGGAGCTCCGAAGAATTCGTAATTCCTCGCCCAAAATCCGTCCCTTGCCTCTTTGTCGCCTCGGGGTATTCCCATGTGTGTGAACATCTCCTTACCGACTCTTTGCGATCTTGGGAGCAAATCTTTGTGATATGACTTCACCACTAGCCAATTGCTAGTTGGTAGCCCCTTCCATCTCAGTAGAGCTTTTATTTTCCCGAATAAACCCTCTCCTCTTGCGGTTTTTACCGCATTAAATCTACTCAGAAATTCCTCAGAAAGACGGTCTCTGACGTCTCCTTTAGCAACTGCGACAACGAATGGACGAGTATTACTCCAACTTGGAGATGTCAGTCCTGCAGCGATAATTTCTTCAATTAATTCGCCTGGAACAGGTGTTGGAAGAAAGTCCCTAGTGGATCTTCGAGAAGCAGCGAATGAGTCGAAATCATCAGCATCAAACTCATCCCTCATATTACTAGAAGAAAGCGATTGTTATTTCATATGTGGTATTGACTAAGACCTAAGTTATATTGGGAAAAATGACTGTAATGAGCCAACTTGATGAATGGTCCTCAGAGGTAATCTCAGTAATGGCTGAGATATCTGAAATTTCACACCTAAATGTTGCAGATTTGGATGATGTTCCGCTTGGTCTTTTGCGAAGGAACGCCACTCGATTACATGCCATCTGTAGGTACAAAAAGGGCGTAAAAAAAACTCAATCGCTTGGACCGTCTGATGTTAGTTGTATCGATATTCATCCCGAAAGTCTAACTCCAGATTGGGAAAGGTATGCTAAATTCTTGCTTTATCACGAGTATTTACATGCTTTAGGATATTCAAATCATGGTAAAGAATTCAGACGTGTCGAGGCTCTGTGGCCCGATTATTCTGCAAATGAATTGGGTAAATCGTTCTCAAAAATGCTACTTGAAAAAAGAGCGAAGTGGTTCTGGTTATGTCCATCATGTGAAAGAAAGCATCTCAGATCGAGAAGAGGAAATGGAAGATATCGATGTAGAGAATGTCAGGTTGTACTGAAGGATATTCCTAATTTTTGAAAAGAAATCTCTTCGCTCAAAATAAAATACTGAATTTTAGGGGAGAAAACATGGGAAAAATTTCCGCTGTTGATTTGTTCAGTACTTGGGCAGAGATGGGTAAAGACGAGGGGATGGAAACTGGTCACGCACCCAGTGTTGAATTTATGATATCAAAATCAATACCAAAACTAAACGGTGAATTTTCAGCAATCGATATTGGATGTGGAAATGGATGGTTGGTTAGAAAATTGAATACATTCGATAACTGTCGTCAGTGTACAGGAATCGATGGTTCAGAATCAATGATTGCTAAGGCAAAAAGTATTGACTCGGATGGAGATTATTTTTGTCAGAGACTACCAGATTGGGCGCCTGATGAAAAGTTCGATTTGGTAATTAGTATGGAATTTCTCTATTACCTAAAGGAACCCTTGAAATTTTTATCTGAATTAAACAAGAACTGGCTAAATGAAAATGGGATACTAGCGATTGGAATTGATCATTATCTCGAAAATACCAGCAGCTTGTCATGGTCAGAGTCCCTTGGGGTTTCCATGACTACGCTATCAATTCAAGAGTGGACGAAGGGATTCGAAGATGCAGGATTTCCTAATGTTGAATTCTATCAATATGGCGCCAAAGAAAATTGGGCTGGAACTTTGGTTATTGTTGGTCAGAAATAGGAAGATTTCCCGAATTAAAAGGTGGCGTCTATTTCAGATCTCTGATAGCCCATTGCCGGGAATGTGTAATGGTTTTAACCATCCAAGTATTACGCCACTAACGTTTCCAATCAAGCTTGAACCATAGGCCTGCTAGAACCACAGGAAGGACATTGCTGTTCTTCACTTTCTCCATATTCATGCTTGCAAGCAGGACATGTTGGCGAAAGTACGAATTTGTTTTCTGAAGTAACTTCGATCTTCTCTTCATCGACTCTCTCGAAATTCATTACATCCCTTTCGATTTCTTTCATATCGAATCGGCCAGGACCACCTATCTTTAGCAAAATATCGGGGGGTAGAGATATTGTTCCCGAATCATCTACGATTAGTTCTCTTGAATCCGACAAGTCACCAATGTCGACATCGGTTCCGTGCTGTGCAATGAAGCGGCCTTCACGGAGTTCAAGCGAACGCTCACAGAAGGAAGCAACCTCTCTATTGTGAGTTACAAGCAAAAATGCAACGTCCTCTTCCTTGTGCAATTGTCTGAATAAATCTAGAACCTCTCGACTTGTAATTGGGTCAAGAGCACCTGTAGGCTCGTCTGCTAAAATTAGTTTAGGATCGGTAATCAAGGCACGTGAGATAGCAACCCTTTGTTGTTCTCCACCAGAGAGTTCTTCCGGCATTCCGTAGGCTCTATCAGCCATACCTAACCTCTCCAACAGAGCCAGTGCCTTCTTTTTAGCAGGCCTAGCTAAAACACCTTGGTGAATAAGAGGCTGAGCAACATTTTCGATTGCATTAAGGTGAGGCAAGAGGTTCGAATCTTGGAAAATAAATGAGACCGTTTCTTGTCTCAACTTAACTAAGTCGGATCCGGTAAGTCTAGTCATTCTCTTGCCACCCAATTCAACTGAACCAGCAGAGGGTTTCATCAGACCTCCAAGGCACTTTAGCAATGTTGACTTTCCAGAACCTGAGGGCCCAACTACTGCCACTGCTTCTCCTTCATACATGGCCATACTGAGACCTCTGAGTGCGACGACATTACCGTCTTCGGCATTGGATTCATAGATGTGGTAAAGCGAGTTAGCGCGGAGTATTTCTTGTTCTGAATCCATTACCTCACTCCCCCTTCAGTACGGTAGCCAAATCCGAATCTAAGGCTCTTCGAGTAGTGAATAGTAGAGAGCCTACCACAGCAACTAGAACCAATCCATTGACTGCTATAATCTCCAACCAAGGCCAAACAAGATCTCGATCTATTGGAGCACTTTGGCCTAGGAACAATTGGAAGATGAATCCGAAGACTCCGAAGAATCCGTTGAAGGATTCTGAGACAGCCAATCCAAGCGTTACTCCAAGAACCATGCTGACCAATAGAATAGACATAATTTCGAACAGAACTAAGCGAACCACCTGGTTGGGGCTTGCTCCTATCGCCTGTAAAATTGCTAGTTCTCTCTTTCTCTGAGTAAGCACTAGAGAAAGGAACACGAAGGCGGATGAAATTGAAGCCAATGCTGCAACCACGAACATCATACTTAGTAACCCTGGAGTACCGAAAATTAGCCCTCCGTTTCTCTCGTTATTCTCGTGAGCAGTTGACCAATCTGAGGCCGATACTATTCCTTCTTTGCTCCTAAGATCAGCACTCAGGGTCTCCATGGCATCTTTGCATCCATCATTACTTTGGTCACAGAATTCAAACATCCAAGACGATGATTTGTAACTATCAGCAGTCGTATTACCAACCAATTGTCGATAGGTACCTTCACCAATTACGATTACCGAGTTAGTTTCTGCTGCTGAATAACCGGGCACCCATCGATGCCTTCCTGAGTAACTGATTGTGGCCTCTGAACTACCAGTAGCCTCAGGTATTCCCAATGCGTTTAATTCGTAACTTGTGTAGACGATTGTCATCGAAGTTCCAACAATTGGGTCGTCTAAGGAATCAATTGCTAACTGTCCGGCTGTGTATCCAACTTCACTCCAAGTATCAGCCATAGCTGAAATATCACTACCCGGAATGGCTTGAATATCCCAAATTAAAGTGTCTTCATGGTCATCGAATATAACCCATGTCAATAGAGGAACTCCACCGTCTTTTGTCTCAGTGAATATCGTACCAATTGATGTCATTGATGATATCTCTTTGATATCGTTATCGTCAATCGTTTCGATCGATTGATTCACTATGCTACGTGCTTCTTCCTTGGTAAGTGCTGTATCGAATTGTATCTTCAAATCAGCACCATTTTGGGCATTTGTTGTCCTTTCATCCACGAGGGTTCCGGTATGCCCTTGTACCGCAGCGAGTGTAACTATTGACAACGTTAGTAGAAGGATTAGGGATAATCTGCTAACCGATTGGCTTGAACCTGAACCGCTCAAACCTCGGCGAATATCGGAAATCGCTGGAGACCAACCCAATAGTCGATTGAGTATTTGAGGTCCCGCTGCCCCTATTTGAGAAAGTACCAGAGCGCCTCCAATCCAGAGGAAGAATGGACCAAGTAAGAGCAGGATTGCGTTTAAGATAAAATTGGTGACTATTCCTGAACCACCCCATATCCAAAAACCTCCATTAGATTGTATCCAACTCTCAATGAACGCAAACGAACCAAGGAAGAAAATAGCCCAATGCAATAGATAGAACGGCTCTCTCTGCCTAGATATTCTTCTAACTCCTTCATCAATTTCTATATTGAGGAATTCCTTTGTACGTCTATTTCCAAGATAATACGCGATACCAATAGTCAGTAGAGCCACAACCCAAGTTGAGAGAAAACTGAGTATTGGATTTACATCTACATCCCCAGAATCAGTAAATCGAAGGAATCCAACAGCCCGTAATACAATCTCTACAGCCCAAGAGGCAAGAATGAATCCCGTGGCCCATGCGATAGAGCCAATTGCGTAAATTTCGATAACCATCATTCTTGTCAAGGTTGCTTCCGAACCTCCAATTACACGGTGAATTGCAACCTCTCTCCTTCGCTGCTCTAAGGACAATACCAGACCGTATCCAAGAACTACGAAAGATAGTGCAACAATTGGAATTACTAGGATGTAATCGAATACCTGGATTATTCCAAGGAAAATATTGAGGAAGGTTATGGTACCAGATATCAAATCATTGTATTCTACAGAAATCAATGCATAATCACCGTCTTCTAGACAGGTGACATTGGCATTTCCGGCTGAAACATCCCTCAATTCTTCGTCTGTAATTTGATCTGAACAAGCGCCGACTGCAAATAATCGAGGAATTGTTTGATCTTTGAAGACTTCACTTTCGTTAGTGACTGGATTGATTACCGTTACGTCGGCATTTACTTTTTCCAAGTTATCTTTCAGGTCGCCGAGCCAATTTGTAGCATCTCTTGTGGATGTTGTTGGAAGTTGATTTCTATCTACAGCTATTCCAAGATATGCATGGTCTTTTTGCATCAGAACTAACTTTTGTTCTTCACTTAGAACAGAATCTGTGACCATAATTGGGTGGAATAGCAAAGTTGGGTTTGCAAAATCTCCTTCCTCATAGATTGCGGCAACTTTCAGGTTCGTAACATTGAAAGTTTCCAAACAATAAATTCGGCCAACCTCCAAATTATTGTCTAGTGTACCTTGACATTCATCGAATGCCCTCTGGAATTGTTCAAACGTGTAAGTCCCGTTGATGTAGGAGAATGTTAGTGTTGAAATTATTTCATCTACTTCTGCTCCTGCTGCACTGGCTATTTTTGAGGGTAGAATGACCGAACGATTAGTTTCTGCATCGGCTGCACTTGCTGGCCATTCACCAAAAATCACTGACTTAGCATGTCTATCAGCAAGGTCACCATCCCATATTCCAGAACCATAAAATCGGATTGTTCTACCGTCATTTATTGGAGGGCCGTTTTCGAAAGCCTCGGGATATTCCCAACTAACATTACCCCAATCGGCCGAAGTTCCCGTGGCTGAAACCACATTGAGAGGCTGTGGGACAGCAAAACTATCGTCAAAGAAACCATTGACTCGCACACCTTGTCTACCGTAGACAATGCTACAATCAGAAAATTCATCCATTGCGGTTATATCATCACAGAACGACTCCCAAAGTTCAGAATTGTTTGTCCTTCCATCCCAACTCCCACCTGGATCTTCTTGGAAGTCTAACTTAGCATCGAATACTTCACCTTCGAGTGAGAACTGGAAAAATCCCTGATTCAATCCTACAGCATAAGCGAGAACTGTTGTAATCACAAGTGAAGAAAGGAATACGCCAGCAAAAATTGCTAGTCCTCTCTCGCGAGCCCTCCAAGCACTCTTGAGGGCCATTGAGATGTTGTTTGGAGCGGCTAACCACCGATTTCTGAAGGTTTGACCCCACTTTATAATGCGATTTGAATAAGACAATCTATCTAATGCCTGGTCTAATGTTCCTGCTCGATTGGGGCTAGCCGCTTTCTTTGCTAGGTTGTACCACCACCGATAATTTTTGATAGCGGTGTGTATACCTAATATTAAGAATCCAACAAAAATCCAAGCCCATAACATAGTCGGGAGGACTTCTGAAATCATCGACTCTAGGTTCATGACTCCAACTCCTCTATTCCCCAAGCAGAACGTATGTCTGAGGCTGCAGTAACTCCATCCTTGAGGAGCAACATTCTGTCTGCCCTTGAGGCTAATAGTGGATCATGGGTGACCATCAAAACTGAAATTCCGTCGTTCTTACACAGGTCTTGGAATAAATCTAGAATTTCTTCTCCACTCTTAACGTCGAGATTTCCTGTTGGCTCATCAGCAAGAATTAGCGGTCTTGAACCAGATATCGCTCTTGCAACTGCTACCCTTTGTTGTTGGCCACCAGATAATTGGTCAGGGATGAATTCCATTCTATCTCCAAGACCGACTCTTTCCAATGCTGTCCGAGCCCTATCTTCTGCTTCTTTAGCTGACATACCAGAAAGTTCCAGACTGAAAGCAACATTGTCCAGGGCACTCAATCGCTCGACTAGATGGAAATCTTGGAAAATCCATCCTACTCCATTACGTCTGACATCTACGACTTTGTTTGGGGATTTTGTACCATAGTCAAAATTCTCCAGTGTGATTTTTCCAGAATCCGCTTCAAGTAAGCCACCTATGATGTTCAGGAGGGTGCTCTTTCCGCATCCACTAGGACCCATTAGGCTGACTAGTTCTCCCTTTTCCACTTTCAGATTGATACCCTTGAGGACCTCTAGACGCCTCCTACCAGAACCAAAGCCCTTTCTTAGTTCCTCTACGGATAGCACATGCGAGCGTATCGTAATTGGCTTTTAATGAGTTGTATGTTTAGAATCGAGAATACACCTCTGCTAGACTATTGCCATAGGCTCTCAATCCATTGGTTTTGCGTATATTTTCAATGGCGTTTTCATCAGGAAATCTTGGTACTTTACCTGCCCTAATCCAATCACTATGAATTTGCATAAATTGTTCGATCCATTGACGCGGATCTTCCGAAGTACAGTTCAAACTTGGACAACCTGATGCAGAAGCATGAAGCTCGAGATTAGGATGGTATAGATTACCCTCTGCAATTATCAAGACTTCAGAGTGTTGCAATAGGGCGATTATTTGGTCATTTTCATCCAATAATTGCTCCATTCCATTAGAATGCATCATAACAAAATTGCAATCGGAAATTATCTCTTTATCCAATTCTGCAACTAGAACTTGAAAATCAGAATCTGTTCCAATACATACCAGCATTTTCGAATCATCATCGATAGATGCTAAGTAATCTCTTGATTTCGGATTTGATTCCGGAGAAAATGCGTCAACATCGAGGCAAGTTCCTATTTCCCAGGTTTCAGATTTAAGGGAGAAAGACAATACTTCGGATTCTACTAACACCAAATCTAGTAAATCTAAGTCGTCAACCATCCGAGAAGATAAGTCTGGGCTATCGATGAACAATGACCCAACTGCAGCATATGATCGATTTATTCTTGCGAATGAAGCGGACTGAGGGTCGACAAAGTGCACCAAGTCAATTCCGCCAATTTCCAGGGCCGCTTCTAATTCAGAAGAACTCCTAACCGTTCCCGCCTTTGTCCAGAATGGCACCCTTGCTCGATTTAGTGCGTCAGCAATCATCAGGTGCCCGTATGATTCCTCTCCTTCGGGCTCAGTAGTTGCGAGGAGGACCCTCTTCATTGACCGGAGGGAATCGTTGGAGAATATGACCTAAGCGGGTTGTGAATGAAGATAATTGTCTGATTTTCATAGTGTCAGGAGTTCCGCGCCGTTTATCATAACAGGAACTGGGAGAGGTGCAATGGCCTCGGCTGAGGGCGCGCCTCTGCGCGTGCTAATCGTCCATGTTTGGTTCTGGCCACATGTTGGAGGTGGAGACCAACATGTGGAAATGTTAGGTCGCGAATTAGTCAAATTAGGGCATGAGGTAACCGTTTGGTGTGCAGATGTTCCAGAACACGAAGAAAAACAATTCCAGAGAGGAGGTATCAACGTCGTTCGTCTATCTCCGAGCAGAGTACTTGCTGGAGTCGACCCAGTAGTGTCTTTGGAAGGACTATCTATGGATGAATTCGATATTGTTCACCTACATGATACACTACCTATCTTGATTAGAAAATCGTTGAAAATGGCTCGCAATGCAGGAGTTCCTGTTGTAACTACTTATCATAATGATTACATCAAACATGGATTTATTGCAAATTCGATTAAATCGATTAGATGGTCAATGCAGGGTAAGAAAACCTTGCATTCAAGTAATGCAAGAATAGTATTGACTCAGTACTTTGAGAAACTACTTCGAAGTAAAGGAGTCAAAGGTCACATCGATATTATTCCAAACGGATTTTCCGCAATTGATGAAGATCCTGAGAGACCCAG
>JAZAAK010000011.1:0-16123 GCA_036138175.1 Thermoplasmatota archaeon
ATGCCTCAGAAGAAAGGAATGCTGCAGCCATTCGAAGAGCGGCGACGCGAGGGAGTCAGCACATCTCACTGTCTGCATTTTCAGCAGGAGGAAATGTTGGTGAGAAAACGGTAGTTTTACTCGACGAAGTCGACCACTTATCAGGTGGCTTCGCTCAAGTCTCAGAAGATAAAATCGACAAAATCCTCTCACCAGAAGAGGAAGAAAATGCCACTATCAAGGGAGATTCAGGTGGTAAGGCTGAACTTTTGAATTTACTCAAGATTACTGAACAACCTGTGATATTGACCTGTAACGATTCAATGAGATTATGGGGGTCTGGAAGGCAATGGCGTCGAAATAGGGACCGAGTAATGCGCTTGGCAGAAAATATCCAATTCAAGCGAGTTGGGAAACTCCACATGAGAAGGATTGCACATAGAGTATTGGATGGTGAGCAACTATCTATGGATCCTGAAGCAGTAGAGTCACTTATTGAAAACAATCCGGGAGATTTACGAGCATTAGTTCGAGATTTACAAGCGGCGGCTGCAATAGGCGGGGAACACATCGCTCTAGAGGATGTTAGAGCATTGGCCGAGGTTGCAGAGAGAGACTCACAAATCGATGTATTCAGAGCGCTTCGAGAAGTTTATTCAGCAAAAAACGGACGCATTGCCAATCAATTACTAATGAATTCGGATAAAGACCCTGATGAGATGTTAGCATGGTTTGTATGGAATAACCAATCGGTTTTCGATACTAGAGAATTATCTGAAATTTCCAAAGCGATGGTGCTTGCTGATCGTGCCTTGGCGACCAAGTTTACCAATAGAGCATATCGTTCGTGGTATTGGGGCTCTTCTCTTTCATCCCAAGCAGCAGTATCTGCAAAAAGAGAAGATTCTGCCTCCGACCCTTTCCTAACTTATCCTAACTTCCTAAGAAGAGGCGGGGAGGCATGGAGAACCTCTGGTGTTGTAGCATCTCTAGCAGAACAGTCAGGAGCGAGTAAAGCGGCTGTTAGAGAAGACCTCTGGCCGAATCTATTAGCAGTTCACGATGAATCGCTTGGTGGGAATCCAGAGGACTTTTCTTTGGCTATGAATTTGGGGTTGAGTGGCGAAGATCACCTATCTTTGCACGGGATTCCTAAATCAAGAAGGGAGGCTAAGAAGATTCTCGCCGCATTCGATGAATCTCTGCCTAGTGATGATTGGGAAGAAATCCCTCAACCAACTCAGCAAATCACAGAGGCTAAATCTGAATCCACAAAAGAAGAAGAGGATGAATCCACGCAATTTTCTCTAGATTCTTTCTGAATCATAGGGTACCCATTGATTCATTATGGACTAGGTATAGAGGAATGATGGAGACAAATCCGTAAATTACCTTCACTGTCTTTTGTATATCCAAATGAATACTCAACCTTCACCTCTTTACCTTCGGAATTTGTAAAGAAATAATTGCCCATCGCCAAAGCAGTTGAATCTTGAATGATTACGTTATCATTCTGAAACCTTACTTTGGTCCAGCCTTTGATTGCGAAACCGGTATCTTCCGAGCACACCCCATTCTCACCAACAAAATAAGATAAGGCTGAATCGAATGTCGAACGGAACTGTACTTCGCTTGCAAAAGTAGGCTTGAATAGGACACTTCCATCTTTGTAATCATAAAGTGAATCAATATGTAATTCGGCCCTTTTCACAAAGTCACCACCTTCGGAATATACTGAAGATATCTCTACAATTCCTTGGCCCCACTTTTTTTGAGCGTCCTCAATATCCTTTGTGGTGATCATTGCAAAGCACATCCAATCTCAGTTAGAACCAGCCCATGTCCGTGGGTGAAGTAGAACTAGAACAGTAAGAAGTTCGAGACGTCCGAGCCACATTAGAATTGTAGAAGCAAACATCGACAATGGATTAAGATCAGCCCAAGTGGAAGCGGCGTCAGCCGGTCCAAATGAGCCTAGACCGGGACCAGTATTACCTAGTAGGGAAATAGATACTGAGGAGACGTCTGTTAGAGACAAATTAGGTTCTAGGAATGAAATAGTAAGCATAGATACAGTCACTAAAACCATCCAAGAACTAACCATTCCGAGTATAATCCATATTCTACTTTCATCAACTACATTTTCATTGAAACGAATTGCAATGACCTTCTTAGGCTGAATGATACGGATGACCTCTCGCTTGGCTAACTCGAATGCAATGCGTATTCTTAGGACCTTTAGACCACCTCCTGTGGAACCAGCACTAGCACCGATTATCATCAATAGCAGAAGGACAAATTGGCTAAATACAGGCCATTCGGAGAAATTAGCGCTCGAATAACCAGTGCTGGAAATCGAGACCGCCTGGAACAGTGAATGGCGAATAGATTCTGCTATAGAATAATCAGTTGCCCTGCTCAAGTTGAAGGCCATAGCGAGCCAAGCAACAACAAGAATGAGCAGATAGGTTCGAAGTTCTTCATCTTTCCAAACATCTCCCCATCTTCCAGAAATCGCGAAGAAAAGCAAACTAAAATTAATACAGGTTAGCAGCATGAATACCATAATTATTGATTCAATTAATGTATCATCAAATGCCATTATTCCCATGTCGCTAGTTGCAAATCCGCCCGAGGGCATTGTTGTCAAAGCGTAATTTAGTGCATCAAAAGAGCCCATTTCTGTGAATTGGAAAAGTATCAACCCCTCAAGTATCGTAAGGATAATGTAAATCGCCCACAACTTTCGAGCGGTTCCCTCTAGTGTGGTACTAAGATTAGATACTGTAGGGCCGGTTAATTCAGCTCTAGCCAGGGCCATTCCGCCACCAAGAGCCTTTGAGAAAATGAGCAGGCCAAGCATAATTACTCCCATTCCACCGATCCATTGTGATAATGACCGCCAAAGAATCAAACTTTTCGTTTGGCTACCAACACAATCACCATCAAATTCGCCAGAACAAATCGGGCTAGTTGATGGGTCTATTACTGAGGCTCCGGTGGTAGTGAATCCAGACATTGATTCAAACCAAGCATGCAAAGCCCCGCTCATCATTTGCATAAAACTGGCATCTCCCGCCATGAACTCTATCGGGCCGTAAAACATACCTCCTAGCCAGAAAGGGATTCCACCAAGGAAAACAACTGGTGGCCACCCCATGGCTACAGCAGCAAATGCCTCTCTGTCTCTTACACGACTACCCACATCATAACTAGAAGCCTTGGAAAACAACCATTGGCTAGCACCGAACGCTATTACAAGCGCTATTGCATAGGTTTGCAAAGCATATTCCCAACCGTCGGAATATACTGAGTATGCTCCGACAACGGCCAGAGGTAATGCGAAAATTCGTAGCGTCCAGCCTATCACAAGGCCGATGACATCCCAGCGCATAGCTCAACTCCCCAGAGCTTTCTCCACTCTCTTTAGATCATCGAGTCGTAGGAATAACAGTACCTTGTCACCTACTTGAAGAGTATCGACATCGGAGGGATTTAGAATGTGTATTAAGCCATCTTCATCCTCATGCTCGACCATTACAATTCTACAACCAAGTTTAGACTCTGCATCGGAGATACTTCTTCCAACTATCTCAGCCTTAGCACTAAGCGATGCTGAAATCGAAATTATTCCTGGTAAGGAAGGTATGACTTGATAGGTTCCAGGGACATTCATATGAATCGATTTCATAATGGAAATCACAGTAACATGTCTTCGGCTAACAGGTCTCGTCAAACCTATTCTTTGGACGGCTTCGACAAGTGCCCTATCTTTGAGGATTAGGCCTGTTCTAGGCACTCCCTTGTCCTTTGCTCGCATGGCAATTGCGATGTTTAGATTGTCATCGGCCAATGCTGCAATCGCCGCATCATGCGAAGCAATGCTGAGCTCTCTCAGCAAATCTCCATCTTGAGGGTCGCCGTGAATAACATCTAGCCGCTTACTATTTCCTATTCTCGAGCCAACCAATTCGTTTGCAGCATCCAAATCAGGGTCAATTACCACCACTTCGGCGCCTTCTGCAAGGTAATGAGAAGCCAGCGATGTTCCGAATTGTGTAGCACCAAAGATTGCGATATTAGGGTCTTGAGGCCATTCAGGGTCCTGCAGACCTGCACCGGTTGTAATCGTCATGAATTCCTCTGTTGACCGTGCAACGAAACACAGCATATCTGATTCTTGGATTACCTCGCTACCATTGACAAGAGCCCCTTTACCATCAGCGGACCTAATTCCGTATACGGAAGGAATGTTGACTATCCAATCAGCAACTTCTCCCGTAGTTTTACCAATTAATGCTGAATTAGGCATAACCTCGGCTACGGCAATCCAAGCATTGTCTCCAAGAGGAAGAATTTCTTCAACCGAGGGCGCGAGTAGTCCTGCAGCTAATTGTTTGACAATATCATCAGAGGCGCAGACGATATGGTCCGCGCGCGTCCACCTCTCTAGAGGTCCTGCTCCTCTGTTTTTGTCTAATAGAGTAGGATCTCGAATCTTTGCAATTGTAGTCAAACCTCTTGTCGCTCTGTCTCCAACCTGTTCGCTGTAGACTCTTTTTGCAAAGGCACAACCTAGTAGGTTGACCTCGTCATTATTTGTACAGAGCACCATAATTTCGGCATCATTAATGCCTGCTCTCAATAATGAGTCACGTGAAAGAGCATCACCAGTCACCAATAAACAATCCAAAGACTGGGATTCATTGATGGCTTCTGGGTCAGGATCAATCAATGCAACCTGCCTTCTTTCTTCTCTCAGAGCGGCTGCTACACCCCTACCGACTTCGCCGGCTCCAGCGATAATTACACGCATTCTACTACCCTCCCTTAGCGGGGCTCCTATAATTCTGACTTATCGAATTGTCATTTATTTATCATCATGGCACTGCGGGGCTGATTCCGACAAAAAAAATCACTCCTCCTCAATAACCTTCTCTCCGCGGATTCGGTCCGCCGCTGCACGTTCGTGTCTACCGGAACTTCTGAGAGTTCTTCGATAGGCCTGAGCGGCGGCTGGAGTCATACCAGATGGAAGCCATTTTGAATGAGCAGGAATCCATGACCAAGCAACCATTGGAAATACCAAGAATATCACAAATGGCTCGAATATAGTCAAAACTGTTGAAACAATTAGGACTGCTCTAGCGATTGAACTAGTGAAGAATGTGCGAGCCCTTTCATGTTGAATAATCTTCGATCCTTGCCAACTTGCTATAGAAGCATGGCCAATACACGTAGTCAAAGTCAATACACATGCCATAGCAATGTTGAACGGTTCAAATCCGGTTGTAACCCCCTCCCAAAGAGCCCCCACATCGGGGTCAAATAATCTGACATTTAGGTGGGCAGAACGCATCGCTCCAAAACCAAGACCTAGTGTCCAACCATACGGTGCACTAGCTCTTAATCCAACAGTTCTTGGCCTTCCGAGAAGGAACAGAGCGAATGCAGATTCGGCCATCCCAATAACTAGAGCAATGACTGAAACCTCGATGATATTAACAGATTCTAAGCGAACTGGAGCAAGTATCAGTGAATCGATGAGAGAAGCAATCAACACACCTGCGACTAATCCGAACATTAGCGTCTTGAAAGCTCCCGATAGATCGTAAAAACCTGTCATCTTGGCTATTGTACCACGCCAACCGGCGTATATTCCCAACAATCCTATGGCAAATGCAAGCTGCATCTCCCACATCTCAATTGGGGGCTCAGCCATGACTGTCCGACGTCACTTATGATATCAGTTCCACCCTTGATAAATATAGGAATTCAATCAATATCACATAGTTTCAAAGGTCACCTGGAGTCTAATGCTATCGGTTATTGCGGATAACGTTCAAACCACACGCTTCGGACCCAAGGCACATGGCACTGGAGGGTCTGAAGCGTAGAATCCTCGGCTCCGTTGGCTTACTCAAGGGTAAGCGGGAGGTAGATGAGGAAACAGTACGAGAATTGACCCGTTCTCTCCGCCGAGCATTATTGGAAGCGGATTTCAATGTAAGACAGGCCAAGGAGTTGACTGAACGCATCGAGCGCCGATTGATGGAGGAGGAACCTCGTCCTGGTGTGAAACTCGACACTCATGCAATGAATCTGATTTACACAGAGTTAGTTAGGTTACTTGGTCCTGCCCGTGAAATTAAACCACACAACGAAACTGTACTGATGGTCGGTCTTTATGGTCAAGGAAAAACCACAACGACCGCAAAAGTTGCCGAATGGTGGAGGAGGAAACACGGGGTCAAGGTAGCGGTAATCGAAGCCGATGTTCACCGACCTGGTGCCTATGCCCAATTACAACAATTACTGGAAGATTCACCAGTCGAAGTCTATGGTGAGCCTGATGAAAAAGACGCCGCTACTATTGTTAGAAACGGAATCAAGGCTGTGGGCACTGCTGATGTTGTAATCATCGATACTGCGGGTCGAGACAGCCTTGATGATGAATTAAGAGATGAATTGGTAAAAATAGCAGAGATCGCTAACGCTACCGAACGATTCCTGGTGATTGATGCGCAGGTCGGTCAAGCAGCAGGTCCTGTTGCACAGACCTTCCATGATTTGGTCGGAGTAACCGGCACAATAGTCACCAAACTAGACGGTACGGCTAGAGGTGGTGGAGCATTAAGCGCAGTTTCCGTTACAGGGGCTCCAATAGTCTTCGTTGGTGAAGGAGAAAGAGTTGAAGACCTCGAGAAATTCGAATCCGACCGATTTATCTCTAGATTACTTGGAATGGGTGACATCAAAGGTCTGATTGACCTTGCACCCGAAGATCTAGACCAGGAAGAAGCAATTCGGCTTACTCAGCGCCTAATGTCGGGTCGATTTACACTCACAGATATGTACACTCAGATGGAGATGATGAGTAAAATCGGCACAGTAGATCGAATACTTTCACACCTACCAGATGGAATGTTTGGAATGGGTTCTATGTCCGCTGGGCAAAAAAAGCAGATGCAGGGAAATCTAGCCAAGTATCGGGTCATAATGGATTCCATGACTCAATATGAAAAAGACGAACCTCTTGTGTTAAAGTCCCAAAGGATCCGAAGAATTGCAAGAGGGTCAGGTACAACTGAAAAGGATGTCAAAGAACTACTCAATCAATGGAATCGTAGCCGGAAAATGATGCGTGGTATGAAAGGAGATAGGCGCATGAGAAAGCAAATGCAATCGATGATGGATGTCGATGATTTAGACCTAGATATGGGGTGATTGATTGCAAAGGCGCTTCGCCATCATCGGGCACCTAGCGCCTAGTTCAGGCAAATTAAACCTGAATGACTTGGCTGGTGGTTCGGGCAGGATGGATGTATTGGTCAGAGCGGTAAATGCCGCTCTATTCGTCTCGCACGGAATTCGTCATGATACTGACATAACATTGCATCTTTATGGTGGCCCGGGCCCAGATAGAAGAATCTGGTTTAATGGAGAAACACTGTCAGGCGTAAGACCAGATGAACGTTCAATCGCAGGTCAAATCAAAGCCATTCTGAAAAGACCTGTTCCGCCAATTGGAGTATTGGATGAGGTGACACAAGGAATTTTCGACATGGGTGGTGGATTAGCAGAAACGCTAAAACAATGGCATAATGATGGAATTTCTATCCATGTCCTTGACGCTGAAGGCGAGGCATTAGAAACACTAGAAGGAATTGAAAATCTAGGGTTTATTCTATCCGATCATCTACCATTTTCAGAACCAGATAACGAACAAATAGCAGATTTTGGAAAAATTAGTTTGGGCGAAAAATGGTTGCAAGGACATGCTTGTATTACTATAATTCAACATGCTTTGGATGGTTAAAAAATCAATTCTCTAACCAAGATGGGAGTCCGTTTGCTCCGCTTGTAGTAGCCTCTTCTAGTAAATTTTGAGAAATCCCCAGAGGATGATTTACTGGCCAGCAGGATAACGGAGTAATTGCAACTGCCCCACTATTTACAGCATTACAATCAGTATCTGGAATATCTTCATCTTGAATTTGGGCTGCTTTGAAACCATAAGCAACACCATTTCTTTCCGAATTAGTCAATCCAATTGCATTATGGTACCACCGAGCTCCAAGTGAAACTGTTTGGAATCCATTCGTCCAAGATTTAGGCGCGTTAATATTCAGCATCAAATTACCTTGCATAAATTCAGAAAGGATTTGTTCATTGATATCATTTCCAGTCAATGGTTTAGTAGACCCTTTTGGCCGGAGCAAATTTTCCGCTACTGGCGGCAACACTGCTACAGCTGCCTCAATTACCTCTGCCGTCGCATTGGCAGTATCCTCGAAGTTAGAGTGTTCATATGTGCACAAACTGGTTGCGATTGAAGGAAGACCGTAGAGACCGGATTCTCGTGCGGCAGAAACTGTTCCTGAATGCATAACATCAACTGAAAGATTTGGACCTTGATTTATTCCAGAAACACACAATGCGGGTTTCATTTCTGGAACCCAATGGTCTAAACCTCCATCAATTGCTACGATAACACAATCGCATGGAGATCCATCCAAAGAAAACATTCGCAAAGGTGGGCCATCGGGTTTAGAGATGCTATTAGCAATATCTTCCCTTTCTTCGAATTTCAGATTAGATCCCAATGATAGCCTCATGCTTGTAGCCGATTGTTCAGTAGCGGGGGCTATGACTACTATTGGAAAGTCTCTTTCGTGTAAAGCCCGAATTAAGGAGTGTAGACCAACGGCCTCTATACCATCATCGTTGGTCAACAGAAGGCAAGGCTTGGTCACAAGACTCCCACAGGCAAGCACTACATCAATCGGAGGGTTGTGGGGCTTCCTGAGTTTCAGAGCCGAATGTGACTAATGCTAGCCCACATATCATCAATGAGCCTCCAATAATAGTCCATAATTGAGGAATAGAATCCACACCCACAATCCATCCGATAATTGAACCGATTACAGGCTCCATAATCAATACCATCGAAATTGTCAATGGAGGAATCCAGCGCAGCACAGCATTTATCGCCGTATGTCCCATAAGTCCCGGCCCTAAAGCGAGATATCCGACATAAATTATCCAGGTAACGCTAACCCAACCAAACGCACCTGTAATATCGTCTAAATTTAATGTCGAACCCTCTGAGTAAATAGCCCAAGCAGTGAGTGCAATAGCGGAAACCAAAGTAACAGGGAATGCGTAGAGGAAAAGAGGCATCCACCCTCTTACCATTCGACCGATCGCTAGGTAACCAACAATGGTAACAGCTCCTAAAAAGGCTAGCAAATCACCATAGAGGCTGACGCCAGTTTCGCTTGCTCCCCCGAAAAAAACAATAGCTGCCCCAATAAATCCAACTAAAGCTCCAATCGATTGTATCTTCGTTGCTGGTTTACGAAGCAACCAAAGCCCTGTGATAATTACTAGGGGGTGGGCTGTAACGAATAATAGAGAATGAGTAAGAGTAGTTCTATCCAATGACATCAACCATGTACCGAAGTGTAAGGCTAAACAAATTCCGGATGCGGTTAACAGGTGTATGGAGTTCTTCCATTGTAGTTTCAATGATTCATCAGCCCTCGCATATTGTACTATAAATCCAGGCAATAATACCAAAGAGGTGGCTTGAAGCCTCCATGCTGCTTTACTCAACCCTCCAACACCTTCAATCAATTCGAAGACTGCGGCAGCGCTAGAGACTGAAAATAGTGCAATGCACAGGACTAACCAAGCATGCAGAGGTATTGCAGCAGAGTCGCTCATGTCAGTGATCTCGAGTGATTTTGTAACGGCCCATGGCCTCTACCCACTGAATCTCGCCACCCGGTTCCAAATTGAGTCCTTCTTCTGTGGGTAAAATTAGGTTAGAGTATGTCTTATTGTCCATTGCATGAACCTCATTACCCTGAACGTGAGTAATGATGGCTGATCCTTTCTCTAACAATGGAACTTGGATGTTATCGGTAACAGTTCCGACGTGAGATCTCTTCTGCTTGGTGAATAAATCTTCTAGCTCAAGTCGTGCCTTTGCACTACCGTGCTTACCAGGCTTTGATTTGGAAATACTCAGAATTTTGTACGCGCTATCGTCTAAAGCAACGTATCGTCCTACCTTTAGAGTTCGAATTTCTACACGGGTTGTTCCGGGCATTTGGTCACCTACGAATCGAAGCCAGTTGTTTCGTCTTATGATGATTGTGTGTAATCCATCACTAACATAGCTTACGCACAAGGAAGTAAAGGTCCCGAGCCGAGGACCGGAATCCCCGGCCCGGGTTTTGCGTCAACTGAACTAGATTCAGTCGTTCTTTCTGCGGCCTGACAGACCGACACCAATTGCTGCTCCTAAGAGAGCTAGGCTGGAGATGACTGCTGTGAATCCAGGTAGGTTATCCTGGAATCTGTCGAATCCAGACTTGGTCTCATTGCCATCAGATTGTGTTGGATCGAAGTCAGTGTCTAATGCGTCACAGGTTCCATCACTGTCAGCGTCACTAGGCATGCTCGATGCAAGCTTTGTATCTGTACCACAAGCATCTTCGTCAGCGTCTGAGAATCCGTCATCGTCATCGTCAGTGTCAGCATTGTCTCCAGTGCCATCACCGTCAGTGTCGACCCACTCGCTGATGTCGTATGGGAACGCATCGGTTACGTCAGGCTCACTGTCAGCGTCGTCGTCAGTGTCAGCGTTGTCTCCAACACCATCACCATCGTAGTCAGCAGATTCTTGTGGGTTCAATGGGAACGCGTCGTCGCTATCTGCGACTCCGTCGTCGTCGTCGTCCTCGTCAGTGTTGTCACCGATTCCATCGCCGTCACTGTCAACCCATTCTGTAGAGTCCATTGGGAAGTCATCGATACCATCGTTGACACCGTCGCCGTCGTCGTCAGCATCTGAGTTATCACCTTGACCATCTCCATCTGAGTCTACGGTCTCGAATGGATCTAGTGGGAACGCATCAGAGGCATCGTCGACTCCGTCGCCGTCGTCATCCTCATCGGTGTTGTCACCAACACCGTCGCCGTCACTGTCTAGAGATTCGCTACCATCTAGTGGGAATTGATCGACAAGGTCGACTATTCCATCACCATCGTCGTCGGTATCTGCATTGTTACCAGTACCGTCGCCATCGGTGTCGTCCCATTCGGAGTTATCCAATGGGAACGCATCATCCGCATTCAGAGTTCCATCGTTATCGATATCATCGTCAGTGTTGTCACCAGTTCCGTCACCATCGGTGTCGGTATCTTCAGTGTTGTCATATGGGAACGCATCTTCTAGGTCAGAGATTCCGTCGCCGTCATCGTCTGTATCAGCGTTATCTCCAGTTCCATCACCGTCAGTATCACTGTCCTCGGTATTGTCGAATGGGAATGCATCGCTTGCATCTTCAGTTCCATCGTTATCATCGTCTGTATCAACCATGTCACAGATTAGGTCGCCATCGAAGTCGCTAGGCATACTTGCGCTGTCTAGTGGGTCGCTTCCACAAGCTGACTCATCAGAATCTGACCATGAGTCGTTGTCATCATCATCATCGACGTTGTACATTGCTGGGTCACAATCTGGGTCAGCAGCTACGCCGTCAACTAGACCATCTCCATCTGAATCGGTTGAGATACACTTGTCGATTGAATCGATATCATCTTCGTCGAGTACACCGTCATTGTCGTCATCAGTATCTTCGTTGATTGGTACAAAGATGTCAGGGAACGTCAAGTCATCTATCCAAGCAGTACTGCTACCAGCGCTACCAGATGTACCGAAGTCGAACATGAACTCAATTGTGTGAGTACCAGGTCCAACAGACCAAGTCATAAATCCGCTCTTCTCTCCGGACCATTCTCCATTGTAGGAACCACCATATTGAGATCCATCTATCTGTACTCCATCAACCCATACCTTCAGACCCTCGTGGAATACGGTGCTGTAGGTTCTCTCAACAGCAGATACCTGCCAGTTCCATGTTATATCTCCACCTGAGGTAACGAAGGTTGCCATTACAGTAACTTCACCATAGTATCCAGACGATAGTTGTCCGGACATCAAGGAGTAGCTTCCTGTGATTGGATCGGTAGAGGTTACAGACCAGTCGTTGTGGACAGTGGTCGGTGTACAACTCGATGGTGCACCACCAAGTGTTCTGTTACCGTATCCAGTACATTGCGAGAAGCTCCAGTTAGTGTTTGCTCCATTAGCTAGCGTTCCACTTTCGAAGTCAAAGGAGTCTCCTGGTGTGACTGCTAGAGTCTCATCGGCTAATCCGTCTCCATCTGTGTCAGTGCTCTTGGATTGGTCAAGAGGCCATACATCGTCAACATCGTCAACTAGGTCGTTGTCGTCATCCATGTCCTCAACGAGTGTTGTAACACAGTTTGCTACCAATGTGTTAGGCTTTCCATCTCCATCAGTATCGGTACTTGCACAAGCATCGAATGGGAAGTCATCGTTGGCATCAAGGATACCATCGTTGTCGTCGTCTGTGTCACCATTGTCACCAATTCCGTCACCGTCCCAGTCAACAGTCTCGCTAGCGTCGAGTGGGAAGACATCGTTAGCATCGAACACACCGTCGTTATCGTCGTCGGTGTCTGTGTTATCACAGAGTCCGTCGCCATCTGAGTCAATCCAGTCTGGGAACGAAGCAGATCCTTGTGTTGGACAGTCGTCTACGCTGTCAGCATATCCGTCGTTATCGTCATCATCGTCAATCATTGTACCTGCAGGTGTAACAGTTGGTGATGCTATTGTTGACAACTCGGTTAGAGTTGTAGCAACGAATGCTGTGCTGGAAGTCCAGGTGTAGCCGGACAATACTACTGCACCGGATGGTGAAGTGATGTCCAATGAACCCTCGGAAGCCCAGAAGTCACTGTCGATTGTAACGTCGGCTGTTCCGCTTAGTAGAGCGAAGGAGCAGGTTGCAATGCTGTTGTACGAGTATGCTGAGATTGAACATAGCTGGTTGCCGCTGGAGTCTGTGACATCAATATCGTGTCCTCCGTCACCAAATGAATCAGATATCGTTAGTGAGTACTCAGTTGGTGCTTCCAATGGAGGGGAAGAGTCTGCCATACCGTCACCATCGGTGTCGGTCCAGACATTCAAGTCAAGTGGGAACGCATCTGCGATATCTACCACACCATCGTTGTCGTCGTCCAGGTCAGCGTTGTTTCCTGTACCATCACCATCAGTGTCGAACCATTCGGAACCATCCAGGCTGAATGCGTCATTCCAATCTAGGTATCCATCGTTATCGTCGTCACTATCGATCATTATACCGTATCCACCATAGGTGAGAGTAGCCAAGTTGGTGTTGGACAATGGTCCGTCAACATACCAGTCAGCCAGATTGTATCCTTCATCGGATCCATCTGCACAATCGTTGTAATTGTCGTTTATCCAACTCATGTAGCTGAATGAACCGGAACCATCTGTACAAACGAAGATTGGGTTGCCTGATGAATCAGTACCATAGTTCGGACTCGCTGTGTTGATACCACCCTTGTAGTATCCACCAATACCGGCGTCACCCATTTGCTCGAAGTCTGTCTGAGCAACTGTAGCACCCGAAGCATCTGTGAAGACAATTGTGTCAATTCCGAATTCTTCATCTGCAGAGTTGGAAGACATCTCTAGCATTAGGTATCCTACACCAGCTGCGCTGATATCTCCAGTCATGGTTGTCCAAACGTCTTCCATTCCGGAATCATCTAGATCGCCTGTGGAGATGTCTACTCGGCTGTCGTAGATTACCACGGTGCTGTCTTGTCCTACGAATGCAATGTACAGATAATCAGCAGTTTCCCAGCCAGTTGATTCAACAATCACCGCTAGAGATACCGAATCTGCCTCTACATAATCGAATGTTAGTGTGAAGATACCGTCTGTATCTTCCATTGCGTAGTAGTTGTCTCCAGTGTTAGC
This sequence comes from Thermoplasmatota archaeon, assembly GCA_036138175.1. Taxonomy (GTDB): domain Archaea; phylum Thermoplasmatota; class Poseidoniia; order Poseidoniales; family Thalassarchaeaceae; genus MGIIb-O1. Next base: position 13,874 of record JAZAAK010000011.1, read on the forward strand.
GCCACCGAAGTCGCTAGTGTAGTCTGTTACACCAGCGTAGTCACCTTCTGAAAGACCATATGCAGAGCTACTGCCCAGAGTACCGGTGTAGGTAATCGAACCAGTGTATCCTAGCTCACAGAGTGTCCAATCGACTGTGTCGGCCTTACCGTCACCATCGAAGTCATCAGCGGCACAGGAGACTAGGCTCCATACGTCGTCTACGTCAAGTGTTCCGTCACCATCGTCATCTGTGTCAGCGTTATTTCCAGTACCGTCAGCATCTGTATCTACCCACTCATTAACATCGTCAGGGAAGTCATCACCAGTGTTAGAGAAGCCGTCACCGTCGCGGTCTGAATCTAGTGCGTCACAAGTTAGGTCACTGTCCATATCCGCAGGTGTGCTTGAAGCATCCAATGAGTCGCTGGATGAAGCGTATGCACTTCCATCGTCACACAGAGCAGTGGTTCCTGTGTCGTATGCGTCTCCTTCATCGATATCACTGAAGCCATCGCCATCATCATCGTAGTCAAGTAATGTACCATCGTCGGTAACTGTTGCCGGAACAGTACCTGATTGATAGGTGTAAGAAGCTGTTACGGTTCCGCCACCATCACTGTATGAATCAAACAGTTGGATTGTGTAAGATCCAGCGTCAGTTAGCGCTAGAACGCCACCATTTGAACCATGGCTGTACGTTGTGGTAGCGCCACTTGGGTCAAGGATAGTCATCGAAAACTCTGATGTCCATGAAGTCGTATCACCAAATGTCACGTCCAGAGTTTCTCCTGCTGGTAGAGTAAAGGTGCATGATGGGTCGGTTGCGGAGCCGTATGTGACTCCGTTACCGTTTGTCATGTCACACAGTGTTACGGTTGAGTAAGAGGCAGAAGATGAGTTAGGATCGATTATGTCAGCTAGACCATCGCCGTCGGTGTCGAACCAGACCTCGTCGTCAGTTCGGAACGCATCGTCAACGTCTAGGTATCCATCGTTGTCATCGTCTGTGTCTATACCGTCACACATGTTAACTCCAGTAGGAGCATTTGTGCTTGAGTCAACGCTACCAGAGTCTCCAACACTGTCACCGTCTGTGTCGACAGGAGTAGATGTTGAATCTGTTGAGTCTGTTCCACAGGAGTCTTCCCAGGAATCGTCCCATCCATCGTTATCATAGTCACGTGGGTAACTGTCATCGCCGTCTGGGATTCCATCACCATCGTCGTCAGCATCAGCGTTGTCACCGATGCTGTCTCCGTCAGTATCTAGCCATTCACTCGAATCAAGATCTGACCAGTCATCAGAGTCTGACCATCCATCGTTGTCATCGTCGGTGTCAGCGTTGTTACCGATTCCGTCGGAATCAGTATCAGTGGTTTCGGAAGGATCCAATGGGAATGCATCGTAATCATCCACGACTCCATCGCCGTCGTCATTGATATCTTCAGTGAGTGTTGTAGTACAACCATCAACGATAGTGTCAGGATAGCCATCGCCATCTGTATCTACGTTGGCGCAAGCATCGGTTGGGAAAGCGTCGCTGTTGTCACCGTAGCCGGTACCATCGGATCCCGATGGAGCGTCAGAGTCGGTGTCGTCCCACTCGGCCGGGTTCAATGGGAACTGGTCGGTGTTGTCATTGTCACCGTCTCCATCACAGTCTGCCAGAAGTGAGCATCCTGTGTTCTCGTCTACATCGAGTATGGTATCGCCGTCGTCATCCATATCCAGGACCGTTCCCGCTGCGCTAACTGTTGGGGTCGGAATTGGAGCTACATCGGCTGCGATTGGTGCAGTGTCTCCCACATCATCGTAGTCCCCGTCTCCGTTAGCGTCGACTCCAGCCGTTGCTGGGTCATCGAAGTCTCCGTCACCGTTGTTGTCAACTCCAGGCACAGGGAAGTTGGGGAAGTCGTCTGCCTTTCCGTCTCCGTCAGTGTCTGTCCATGCATCGACATCGAAGTCAAATGCGTCCGTAGCGTCATCTACGCCGTCATTGTCATCGTCAGTGTCTGCGTTGTTGCCAGTTCCATCATTGTCGTAATCTGCCCACTCAGTTGCGTCTAGTGGGAAGGCGTCAGGAGCATGGTCTGGCAGCACATCGGCTGCGATTGGAGCTACGTCGGCTGCAACAGGAGCCACATCTGGAAGTGTATCCCCTGCGTCTGTGTAATCTCCGTTTCCGTTGACGTCTACACCAAGGTCATCGAAGTCTCCGTCACCGTTGTTGTCTACACCTGCTGTAGCTGCATCATCGAAATCTCCGTC
>JAZAAK010000012.1:0-8124 GCA_036138175.1 Thermoplasmatota archaeon
CTGAACCTTACTACTCCAACGAAGGTGCATTTAAGACCGTTCTGACGGATTCTATTTCCATTGAATCTAAAATTGTTCTATGGTGCTCGTGCCGGGATTTGAACCCGGGTCGACGGATCGAGAGTCCGTCATGATGGACCGAACTACACTACACGAGCGTGTAGCATAGCGACTAAGGCTCTGTATTTGAAAACGATGGAGGGCATATTTTTACGGTTGATATTCACTTTCACTTTCACTTTGCACTCTTCAGTCTTCATTGATATGCTGATCGAGCGACATTGGGCCATGAACCGAAGCCCAAACTGTGACACCCGCCTAATTTACAGAAAGCGGCCAGAACCTGTACGTGTAGTGTCTTTTTCTAGCCTAAACAAGACAACTGGTAACTCTATCAGGAGTAATTCTGAGGTGTTGGTAAACTCATCCAATGGAAATGCTACAGACGGTCTATGGCAACCTATGCCAAAACGTGCGATAGAGGTTAATGTCAGCCCTTCTAGCTGGAGTGGATTGCATTCCCGTGTTCTTGCTTCTAGAAAGGTCACTGTGGAGGCTATCTGATGTCCCGTACCCGAAGATTGCGAGAAGCCGTATTGGTGCTACTTGAACAAAAAGGAACAGCCAATACGGTAGAGGTATTTGACCATCTAAATGAGAGATTTAGGTGGGGTGCTACCATGAATCAAGTAGGAAATATTCTAGCTAAAGATCCTCGCTTTGCTAAGGTGGGTCATCAAAGAGGTCAATTCAGAGGCAGTGTTTACACAGTCTGCGTGTGGTCATTGTCAACCGAACCACTGATTCCAGCAGTTTAATCGTGCAAGGAATGAAGACTGACATAGTCTTCCGTAAAGCGTGGGAATGGTTCGAGACTGGCTAGATTTATTCCGTGCGGGAAATTGTGTTACTGGATTTGTAGGAGTATTCCTTGGAGCAATTCTTACTCTAGAGGATTTTCCGACAGGTGATAATCTCAGAATTACTGCACTCTTGGCATTGTCGGTATATTCTTTCATGGCATCATGGAATGCTCTAAACGATTATCTTGATCTCGAAATAGATAAAATAAATCGACCAGATAGACCCTTGCCTTCTGGACGAATAAGTAAATCTTTAGCCTTTACAGCAATTATATTGACTTGCGCTATCTCCGTAGTTTCACTATTCCTAGCAGGGCAAATTGCTAATGAGATGACGGACAATTTCGAAGACTGGTATCCTACCATTTTCATTTGGCTTATCGCGTTAACTCTCCTAGTAAATTATGAAGATGACCGAATATTATTAGGGTTGAAAAATAGAGGTTTGCCCGGAAATATAGCCATTTCAGTATCTGTCGGATTAGTAGTTTTATTTGGCGCGGCGGGGTTGTTTGACCCACTTAATGAACGCGCTGTCTCGTTGTTTTTCATTGGAACGCTATACAATTTATCTCGTGAGATAATCAAAGATGTAGAAGATGTGGATGGTGATCAAGGGCGAAATACCTATGCAATGAGAGCAGGTGCGGAAAATGCTAGATTAGCATCTTGGGTGATTTTGCTAATCACTCTTGTAGCTTTACTCGCTCCCTTTGCCTTCGGAATCTTTGATTTAATTCACATAATTTTCATAGCACCTGGATTATTTACACTGATGAGTGTAAAGAAATATATCTATTTGGCAGAAGACACTGCTGCATCGAGATTGATTAAAATCTCAATGACTTGGACAATGGTTGGCCTAATTTTAGCTGCCTTGATGTAATTACATCTCATTGTAAGCATGCCAAGCATCATTATTGCACAGATAAGTAAGAATTGACATTTGAGCCCACATTCTATTCTCCGCTTGGTCCAAAACTATGCTATTTCGTGAGTCAATTACAGCATCCGTAACTTCTTCTCCTCTATGAGCAGGCAAACAATGCATGAATACATAATCATGATGAGCGTGTGCTACTAATTCCTCATTTACTTGAAATCCTTCAAAGGCAGAAAACTTGTCAGTCATATGTTCCTCACCCATAGAGACGAATATGTCAGTATAGATTACCGCGGCATTTTTCACGGCCTCGATTGGGTCATTGGTGCCAATTATTTTCGCTCCAGTCTTGGAAGCAATGTCTTGACATCGAGAAAGTACATTCGAGTCCGGCTCCATACCAACTGGAGTTGCATATTTGACATCGTAACCAAGTGCTAATCCTGCAAGTGCAAGATCGTGGAATACATTATTTCCATCACCAACCCAAGCGATATGACCATCTGAATTAGCAAGCTCACGTATTGCCATTAAATCAGCCGCAGATTGACAAGGGTGATGTAAATCAGATAGCGCATTGATTACTGGAACGGTAGCCGTTCTCGCTAACTCCTCTACATCTGCATGGCCAAAACATCGGTAGGTTATACCATCCAAAAAGCGAGATAATACGGCCGCAGTATCCCCAATGGACTCTGATTTTCCTAATTGAATATCATTGGCAAGTAGGGTCAAGGGCTGTCCTCCGAGACGACTTACTCCAACTTCAAAAGAAACTCTAGTTCTTGTTGATGGCTTTTCATAAATGGACCCGATTGACATACCTTCTAGGGGTTTGAAATCCTGGTGAATGGATTCGTCATTTTTGTATTTGATTGCCCAATTAATAATGTCGTCCAAATCATCAATCAAATCATCGATAGCTAGCAAGTGCTGCTTCTCATTGTTGCTCATGTTCAATATCTCCTGCAAATCCATCTCTCATATCGGCCATTCCGCCAAAGATTGTTTGGGCAAAGGTTAGCATATCTGCTAAGCCTTCTTCCTCCTCGCTTGAAAGCGGGATTAGCCCTGGTTGAATTGCGGCATGTTGCATCATCCTAAGTTGGCCAATGGCAAATTCGGCTCGTGATGTACTGGATTTCTGATCCATAGATTCAGCAGCGGATTCCTCGTATAGTGCAGCCTCCAAAACATCGAGATTCTCTCCCCATTCCAGAATTTTGTCCAATATTTCAGGTTCTAGTAAATCTGCTTTCGAAAGAAAGTTTGCCGTTGGAAGCCCTAGTCTAAAGTGGACGATAGAGGAAAGGAGCATTTGAGATACAAATCCACTAGGTGTTTGTGACAACATAGGGTCGAATAGGAAGGCGAGACAAGCACGGCCTTGACCCAAAACTTCGACCAAATGGCTGCTTGCCTCGCGAAATGCAAACAATTCAACTTGCCCAGGGGTATCAATAACCAAAATGTCTCCTGAAATACCTTCAATCTCATCGAAGACATCTAGAGCCTGTGAAGCAACTATGTCAGCAGCAAGAATTTGGGCCCCATTGGGTCCAAGGTCATACTCATCCATAACATCGGATAGAGAGACTAGATCCCGCACGTCAAATTCGGGATCATAATGGACTCTTTCAGCACCTGGATCGAGATTAATTGTCAGTACATCGATCTGTAAAAATCGTGCCCAGCGCTGAAACGCAGTGACAAGACTACTCTTTCCAGCACCAGCTGTTCCCACGACGAATATTACTGGTGGAGTGGTTCCGTCTTGATTGCTCACGAGTCATTGCTGAGAGGAGCAGTAATTCAACCATTCGTATTTTGATTCAGTCCGTAGGACTGTGGGCGAGCAATGGTTAAACCAATCCAATGCACGTCGTGACCTACATCTGAGGGTGCATCTGCCATGTCCGATACTCCATCACCACCTCCGGGAATGCCCCCTATCCCTCCTCCTCCACCTCCTCCAGGCTTCAGCTTGGATGAAAATGAGGATGAAGGTCGTCTTGCAATAGAGGATGATGTAGATGATGATTCAGAGATGGAGAAAATCTCTCAATTCATAGATGAATTGCCTTCTTTAGATGATATTGAGTCATCTCCACCACTACCTGCTGGATTAGATACGCCCCCACCTCCTCCACCAGGATTCGAAGCGATTGAAGAAGAGAATGAAGAAGATGGCGAAGAAGCATGGGATGTAGATGAGCTTGACATTCAATCATTTGATGATACCCTAGCTTCTTTAGAAGAAATGGAGGAAGAAGATTCTGATGATGAATCTCAGGAACTTTCCGGCTTAAGTTTTGAAGATTGGAACAATAATCTTGATACAGCATTTGCAGAGGAAGAAGAATCAAAATCAGAATCTGAGGATATAGAGGAATCCCAACCAGCCCTATCTAATAATCTCCGGCCATCTGGAGAAGTAGATTCAATTCCTGGCGATAAATTGTTTGTAACTCTGAAGGAGAAGGAAGAATCAGTACTCAATCCAGATGGTACAGTTAGACAACAATCCATCGATGGAGAACTAATTCTTCGAAATTCTAGTCGAAAGGACCGTGCTTGGGACATAGAAGTCTTGCTACAAAATACTAGTTGTACAGATATAGGTGGCGGCGCAATCACAGTACGTGAACTAGATGCGACACAAACCACCACCCTTCCATATACAGCATCCGGTCCTAGAATGATGATTCTTAGGGAGCATATTGACACTGAACCAGAGCGCCCTCAGGAATCAAGTCTCTCGATGGTTTATTCCGAACATGCGCAAGAGGTGCTTATACGACTTAGTGTTGAAAATATTGCACCGGTTAGTTTGACCGATGTCATAGTTAGAAGAGCACTCCCGGATAATTTTGAATTATCAGATGGCCCTGAATATGACATAAAGGACAATGAATTGATTTGGCGCATCGGTAGGCTTCCGGTTGGTGATAGTGCATCCTTAGAGATAATTCCAAGAGTCACAACCAGGACGATTCAACGCTTCGCAACTGGTACAGTTAGTGCTGCATATTCTTGTGAAGCGACTGTCTCAAGGGCACAATTTGAAACGGTAAATTCTAGAGCCCGTCAATTTGGTTATGTTTCACCTAAGGAAGATGATAGACCAGATGTATTCCACTGCAAGTTAGTAGTAGAAAATCGGTCTTCTTTTGTTGTCAGCCTATCCGGTGCAACTGTTTGGCTAGCGGGTCGAAGCGACCCCTTCTTAGAAATGGAAGATATTCGAGAGGAGATACCCCCAGAAGGGCTTTGGGACTCGATAGAAAAGAGAATTGAAGCAATAGATAAGCCCAATTTCACTCATGAAATTAACTATTCGATTTTACCAAGAGCTAATGTCGAATCCACTGGAATTTTAGAATTAAAAGAAAGGAGTTTTAAGGTCTTAGATGCTGATGTAAACAAACAGTACAGCATTTCCCGAATGCGCTCCTATGTCGCATCGGACTTAGATTGTATTACGGTAATAGAAAACACCGGGTCTGCACCAATTAACGTGATGCGATTACTCGACGATATCCCGGGTATTTTCCAAGCACCTGCTATTAATCAAGTACGAATTGAAATGGAAGGCTCGGATCTAAACGAGGATCAATACAGAATAGAGGTAGTCGATGGCACACAGTTAGAGGAACAATTAGTGTCTCCAGATTCGCAAGGCCATGCCCTAAGAATCACTGTAGGGACATCAGCGCCTCTCGGATTGCAACCTGGTAAATCACTTACCCTCACTTATCCATTACATGCGGATGACCCCTCTCCTCAAAATGAAAAACTAGCAGCCCCAATCCGTGCAGATTTTAGTATGGAGAGATTCGGACCAGTAGCCACCCGTCGCTGCAATCGAACTCCATTAATCCGCGTAGTTCACCGTCGTAGAAGGTTCTCAACTGGAAAAGAAGTATTTCCAGCAGCAGGTCCTGGCAGATATGAAATTCTCTTAATGTTCCAAAATGACTCAGATACTGCTCTGGAGGATTTATCTCTTCACGATGTAGTTCCTGGTACTTTTAATATTGAAAAATCTACTGTTCGCTCGAATCAATCCGGTGAGAGAGTTGTAGACTTTGGTAAGGAATCTGCCAGAGAAGGGACGCATGTGACCTGGCCTATCGGTAGAATCGAAAAGGACGAGCGAATAGAGGTAGTTTTTGAAATTCAAGGAGACTCCGAAAGCGAATACAAAGTAGCAGATGCTCAAGACTACCATGGAGCAACCTTCGGTGAGGAAGTGGATGAGGAACCGAACCTGCCAGAATGGGTTGATGAGTCTACTAGAATGAATCTAGAAATCCCTAATGTTGACTCGCAACCCGAATTAGACTTAGAACCTCAAACAGAGGAAAATAGAGAAGAAGATGTGGAACCAAATTCAGATGTTGATGTTGACTTGTCCATACCTCTGGTCCAGAATGTAGAACCGATGTCCAATGAAAGTCAAGAGGCCATAGAAGATTCAGATGACTCCGAGGAAGAATCGCATCAAGCAACAATAATTGCTCCTGATGTTTGTCCTGTTTGTGGAACAGAAGCGTCACTAGGTGCATCTTCTTGCGAAACATGTAGCTTCCAATTTGGTTAATTTCGGCTCACATTACATGTGAGCCGCGCCGAATCCTTCAATTGAGAGCCTCAGAGAGGAAGACACATGGCCGGACCTGCTGGACAAGGTGATGCACAGAGCCAAGCGGCCTTGGGCATGATGGGTCCTATGTTCGTTTTACTCGCTGTCATGCTACTGCTAACCTTTAATCCTGGACTTCGTTCACTAATGGCAGATTCCGCTGCAACTGTGATCGAACCAACTATACCATTTCACTCAGATTATTTCGTACCCACCGTCTTCATCATCGGCTCATCAATTATGATAGTCAATACGGTAATTCGTGGTTTTTTCATGGACCCGATCACCCAAGTTCATATTGGACATAGAAATAAACAGATTTCCAAACAATTGAGAGAGGCTCAAGTGGAAAGAGATACTGCAAGAGCAGACAAGATGCGACGTCTTCAAATGGAGTTGATGCCGGACCAGATGGCTATGCAATCTTCAATGATGAAACCGATGATGTTTACAATCATCTTCATTATCGGTATATTTAGTTGGATGGCTGAATCTGCAGCAGGATTCCGAGTTGGTTACGTAAGCCTTCCTTGGCAACCGATGTGGGGTATGATGGACACAATCTGCTGGATTTTCCCTGCGTGGGTGATTACCTATATTGCGATGAGTGCTCCACTTGGAAGGATAATCGACCGTCATATCAAAATCATCCGATTCGGCAGACATCCACTAGTTTTGGAAGGCCTCCCAATCCCCGAGCCACTGTTGCATTTGTTGAAGGATGAAGAAAAGAAATCTTCGGCTACTACTCGCCGTAGTCAACGCCGTTCACGCGACGGCCCTAGGAAGAAAAGCAATACAGAATCTCGGCGCGGAGGTAACCTTCATTCCGCTCCTCCGCAAATTGGAACTACCTGTCCGGATTGTTCCTCGACGATGGTAAATCGTACTAGTTCAGGCCGATTACGTTGCAGTGTCTGCCGAAATGAATGGAGGTGAGGTAATTGCTCAGAGTTACAATTAGTGGGGCGCCAGGCAGTGGGACTTCGACATTGGTAGGCAAAATTAAGGCATCCACGGGGTGGAATTCCCTAAACGGAGGTGAGGTTTTTCGCACAGAAGCCAACCGTCGAAATCTCTCTGTTGTTGAATTCAGTGAATTATGCAAGCAAGATTTGGATGTAGATCGCTCCTTGGACAAACTTCTGAAAGATGCGATGACCCAATCAGGAGGCCCTGAAATCGTTGAAAGTAGATTGGCAGGTTGGTGGGCCCATGAACTTGCAATAAATTGCCTAAGGGTATGGGTCAATACATCGGATGAAGAGAGGGCTCGTCGTGTTCAAAATCGAGAAGGTGGTAGTTTTGAACAAAGACTAACCGAATCGGCGGCTAGACAAAGTGCAGATAAGGAAAGATACCGTGTCCTATACGATATCGATCTTGATGAAATGACTCCGTACAATTTAGTTGTAAACGCTGACAATCTTACTGCTGATGAGGTATTTTCCATAGTAAACTCAGCAATCAATGGAGGTTGATTAATTGCTTATGTTAGATAATTCAGCTAAGACTGATCCAAAATTTGGATGTAATCCAAAAGATAGGACTCTCGAAACACTACTGGATGCTGGCGTAATCTTAGTAGACAAACCCAGAGGCCCCTCCAGTCACCAATTAACCGCATGGGCTAGGGAAATGTTGGGGATACAAAGATTGGGCCATGGAGGTACTTTGGATCCTTTTGCTACGGGCCTGCTTACCATGCTTTGCGGGAAAGCTACAAGGTTAAC
>JAZAAK010000013.1:0-23916 GCA_036138175.1 Thermoplasmatota archaeon
GTAACCTCCCTATCATGGTTCGTTCTGCTCAGTGTAATCTTCACGCTAACCATATATCTCACCTATGTGCTGATGACGATAGAAAGTTATCACCTCACACTTCCACAGAGGACGCTGAGAGATTAACCGAGTTACTACGAAAAGCAGGAGAAGACCCTCCAGACCCTGGTGGCTACTTCATTATCAACGGTACAGAAAGAGTACTAATCTCGATGGAAGATCTAGCGCCAAACCGAGTCACAGTGGAGAAGAATAAGAAATATGCTCACGAAACAGAAGTTGCAAAGATTTTCTCCCAAAAGGACGGGGTCAGAAAGCCGCTGAACATAGAAAAGCGCCGAGATGGCATGCTTATGGTTAAGATTCCAAGTGCAGGAACAACTCCGATCCCAGTGGTTCTGCTAATGCGTTCTCTCGGCATGGAGAACGATAAGGAAATCTTCACTGCAATCGCAGGTCCTGCTGAAGCGATGAAGTATACTGTTGCTAATCTAAACGATGTCAAAGATAACGAAGAGTACAACGTAGAGACTTCCGAGGAAGCCCTACAATGGCTAGAGAAGAAATTCGCCGCAGGTCAGCAGAAGGAATATCGAGAAGCGAGAATTCAGAATTTGTTGGACAAGGAACTACTTCCTCACCTTGGTTCGGGACCTGAACACCGAGAGAAGAAAGCAATATTCCTCGGCCGAATTGTACGCCAAGTCCTTGAAATGGCAATTACAGACCAAGACCCTAACGACAAGGACCATTACGCTAACAAGAGAGTTAGATTAGCAGGGGACTTAGTCGAAGACCTATTCCGAGTAAGCCTTCAACAACTTGCACGCGATCTAAAGTATCAATTAGAGCGCCATCACAACAGAAAGCGTGAGCTACGAATCAACGCCTGCTTGCGACCTGATGTTCTAACTCAAAAAATAATGCACGCTTTGGCAACTGGAAATTGGGTTGGTGGACGTAGCGGTGTCAGTCAACTTCTGGACAGGACTACCTATCTTGCCGCTTTGTCACACATGCGCAGAGTAACTAGCCCCTTGGTTCGCAGCCAACCTCACTTCGAAGCTCGAGATCTACACCCTACTCAATGGGGGAGGCTTTGTCCAAATGAGACGCCCGAAGGGCAGAATTGTGGCTTGGTAAAGAACGCATCTCAGATGATTGACGTCTCTGAAGAAGTACATGAAAACGAGGTAAAGCAACTCCTAAGTGAAGCAGGAGTGGATTCTTCACCTGCCGGATGGGCGGAAGGATTCCGTGTACACGTTAATGGAGATATTTTCGGATTACACAAAAACGCCACTAAGTTGGTTAATCAATTCAAGCGTCGAAGGCGCCAGGGAAGAATCCGTCCAGAGGTAAGTATACGATATGACGGAGCAAATAGAGATATTTTCATCAACACCGACAGAGGTCGAATACTAAGGCCTCTTTTGGTCCTCGAAGATGGCGATTTGGTACTGTCCAAAGACCATCTAGAATTGATAAAATCAGGAGAATGGACGTTTGCGGATTTAGTATCAAACGGTGTAGTTGAATGGGTGGATGCAGAAGAAGAGGAAGACCTACTTATTGCACCACGGCCGTTTGATTTACCCATGGTTTCTCCAAAGCATGGTCGTCCAATAAATCCGGCTTCCGTAGAATGGGTAAACTTAGGTGCGTCTCAAATTAAGAAAGCAAAACTACGCGTAGAAGTAAAGATGCCTAATGGAGATTCCGAGATAGAGAATTTCAGTGTACCACTAAACTACTATCAAGAGGATCTTGAGGCTATTCTACGAAAGCAGAAGAGGCAAAACACAGTTCTCGCCTATACTCACGTGGAGATAGACCCCCAACTAATTCTGGGTGTATGTGCCTCACTAGTGCCTTATCCTGAGCACAACTCTACTCCGAGAGTTACTGGTGGTACAGCAATGGTGAAGCAAAGCCTTGGTCTTCCAAGCGCAAACTACCGGCTAAGGCCTGATACTCGTATGCACGTAATGCATTATCCTCAGCAATCAATTGTCGGAACACGCTCGATGAAGACTACTAATTTTGCTCAAAGACCGGGTGGACAAAATTTCGTTGTGGCTATATTGAGTCATCATGGATACAATATGCAAGACGCTGTGGTAATAAATAGAGCTGCAGTGGAGAGATCACTTGGCCGCTCTTCATTCATACGCACGTACAATGCTGAGAACAAACAATTCCCTGGTGGACAAAAAGAGCAAATCGAAGTTCCTGGGACTGGACTTGACGAGGTAAAGGGCCTCAAGTCTTGGGAGAGCTATATTCATCTAGAAAGGGATGGTCTTCCAACTCCAGAGACTCATTTGTCCAGTGTCGGAGCAGATACTGGGGTCTTAGTAGGAAAAACAAGCCCTCCAAGATTCCTCGAAGAATCACATGGACATTTCCTACAAGCTCAGGAACGTCGAGAATCATCAATGATGGTTCGTAATGGTGAATCTGGATGGGTAGACAATGTATTCGTTACAGAATCTCTTGATTCCGGGCTTCTATGCCGCATCACTTTGAGGACAGAAAAGGTACCTGAATTAGGAGATAAATTTGCAAGTCGGCACGGTCAGAAGGGTGTAATTGGCAGACTTGTAGATGAGAAGGATATGCCATTTACTGTTGACGGTATCGTACCCGACCTAATTATCAATCCTCATGCTATTCCATCTAGAATGACTGTTGCACACGTTCTAGAGATGATAGGCGGAAAGGTTGGTTCCATGGAAGGCCGACAGATTGACGGTACAGCGTTTAGCGGAGAAAAGGAAGAATCACTACGCTCTGGACTACTTAGAAATGGTTTCGCGCACTCAGGAAGAGAACCGATGATTAGCGGTGAAACCGGAGAAGCCTTCCAAGCTGAAATTTTCACTGGAGTAATTTTCTATCAGCGCCTACACCACTTAGTGAGCAGCAAACTGCACGCCCGCAGCCGTGGTCGAGTACAAATCTTGACTCGACAGCCAACAGAGGGACGAGCCCGACAAGGTGGTCTGAGGTTCGGAGAAATGGAGAGAGATTGTCTAATTGCCCACGGTGCTTCGATGGTAATCAAAGATAGACTACTCGATGAATCGGATGGTTGGCCACTGATGGTTTGTAACAACAGTGGCTGTGGACATATCGCATATTATGATTGGAAGAGGAGGACACCAGTTTGCCCGGTCTGTGGCGATAGAGCAGATGTTCATTCGGTACAAACATCCTACGCCTTCAAGCTACTTCTGGACGAAATGAAGAGTCTCGGAGTTGCTATGCGCCTTGAATTGGAGGACCGAAGATGAGTGCCCGTGGAGTAGCAAAAATCCCAAAGAGGATAGATTCGATTAAGTTCAGCCTAATGGATCCAAATGAGATTCGAAAGATGTCAGCCGTCGAAGTAAAGACAGCAGACACTTACAAGGATGATGGGCACGCATTCAAGCAAGGATTGATGGATCCAAAAATGGGAGTCATAGACCCCGGAATTCGCTGTGAGACGTGTGGAAATAAGCATGACGAGTGCCCAAGTCATTTCGGGCACATCGCGCTCGAACTTCCTGTTATGCACATTGGGTTCACTGCTCTTATCAAAACAGCTCTGAAGTGTACTTGCAATGAATGCAGCCAAATTCTACTTCACAGTGCAGCAGACACTCACCCTCTAGATCCAGAAAAGTCTGAACAAGATTACTACCGTGACCGTGTTCATGATGTAATGCGAAAGCATGGTGTAGGTTCGACTGAATTCAAGAAAATCATCAAGGAAATCGAGAAGGAATGTTCCAGCGCCAAGCGTGCTATTTGCATGCATTGTGGTTCGGAACAAGGTAAGATACTCCTAGACAAGCCTTCTACTTTCAAGGAGAAAAAAGCCGACAAAGGGGAACACAAACTCAATGCAAGAGACATCCGAGAATGGCTAGAAAAGATTCCAGATCAACATTTGATATTCCTTGGAATGGATAGCAATTCTAGTAGACCTGAGTGGTCGATAATGAAGGTTCTTCCAGTACCACCAATAACAGTACGCCCATCAATTACTTTGGACAGCGGAGATCGCTCCGAAGATGACCTGACTCACAAATTGGTCGACGTTCTCAGAATCAACCAACGCCTACGAGAAAACCGTGACGCCGGAGCACCGCAATTAATTGTCGAAGATCTCTGGGAATTATTACAATACCACGTTACAACATATTTCGATAATCAGACAAGCGGCATTCCACCAGCAAGACACCGCTCTGGAAGGCCTTTGAAAACTCTTTCACAGCGTCTCAAGGGTAAGGAAGGAAGATTCCGAAGCAATCTTTCCGGAAAGCGAGTTAACTTCTGTGCTCGAACTGTAATCAGCCCAGATCCAAATCTTGGAATTAATGAGGTTGGTGTTCCAGTTCAAACAGCCAAAGAATTGACAGTTCCAATCCGTGCAACTAGCAGGAACCGTGAACAATTGCGAAGGATGATTATGCGCGGGCCGGATGTTCATCCTGGTGTTAACTATATCATCAGGGGAGATAGTTTCAGAGTCAGAATTACTGACAGAACAAAGTTCATTTGGGCTGGATTCCGATGTTTGAATCCTGATTGCCACTCGGGAAGTGAGGATGAACCCTACGCTGGATATAGGCCGGACCTAAACACAGTACTTCCTGCACCAAACTTCCTTCCTGGGCTTGAACTAATGAAGCAGATGCGAAGGAATGAATTGGGAGAACTCGAAGATGTTTGGTCAGTAGATCTTGACAATACAATTTCGAACCTGCGTGGTGAAGACGAAAATGGTCGACCACTTGCTGAGGATGATCCTCGAGCAATTATCCATAATCGATGGGTATGGGAGCAAAGCAACCCTGATGAGTACTTGCCCGAGCATCTTGAAGTCAACTGTCCACACTGTGGTAGCCCTTCAGTGGAGGATGAATATGGGGAGATTTACAGAACTGAAGTTGAAGACAGACTTTCAACTTACGATAGGGATGGTAACCCGCGACCTGGTGTCATTGTTGAAAGACATCTTATCGACGGGGACGTGGCAATCTTCAATCGGCAACCTTCACTTCACAGAATGTCTATGCTGGTTCACGAAATTCGTGTTATGCAGGGCAAGACATTCCGTTTCAATCTAGCAGATTGTACACCCTACAACGCTGATTTCGACGGAGATGAAATGAACCTACACGTAATACAATCTGAAGAGGCAAGGGCCGAAGCGAAGATTTTGATGAGAGTTCAGGAACACATCATTACTCCAAGATACGGTGGTTCGGTTATTGGAGGAATACATGACCATATTTCAGGAGCTTATCTTCTAACTCATGGGGACAGAGTTCTACCAAAGGAACTGGCTATGGAAGTATTGAGTTCGGTTGGATGGGACGGAGAAATGCCAGAAGAAGTCACTACTAAGGATGGTATGGTAGGTTACAGAGGCGCCGATCTCCTCAGCCTAATTGTCCCTGCAGGATTCAAATTAAACTACACGAGTAGAAGTGGAGACGAAGTCAATGTTACTTCTACTGGTATTGTCAGTGGGACTATTGACAAGCGTGGAATTGGTGCTGAAGATGGTAGATTACTAGATGCTGTAGTTCAGACTCATGGTACTAACCGTGGCGCCGAATTCCTAAACCGAATGACAAAGATGACAATCGCAATTTGTACATCTCTTGGATTCACCACTGGAATCGATGACGAAGACTTGCCCCTCGCAGCAATTGAGGAAATCTCTGAAATCAACGTCCGAGCTAGTGACGAAGTAGACGCTGAATTAGCAAAGTTTGGGAAAAATGGACGTTCATATGAGACTCGACCCGGAAGAACTCCAATTGAGACACTTGAAGAGAACATACTCCAAATTCTGGATTCCGCTAAAGCAGAATCAGGTAATGTTGCTAAGTCATACCTTGGAGAGGATAACTCTGCTGTAATCATGGCAACATCAGGAGCTCGTGGTTCAATGGATAACCTAGCGATGATGGCTGGTTCGATCGGACAACCAAAGGTCCGTGGAAAGCGTCTAGAGAGAGGTTACCAAGACAGAGTACTTTCCCACTTCCCTCGTGGAGTAAAAGGAGCGGAAGAAAAGGGATTCGTATCCTCTTCGTTTAAGCAAGGGCTTCAGCCAACTGAGTTCTTCATGCTATCAGTATCTGGTCGAGAGTCCCTAGTCGATACAGCGGTACGTACCTCTAAGTCAGGATATATGCAACGCCGCCTAATCAACGCAATGGACGACCTCAAGGTGTCGGAAGATGGAAACGGCTCAGTCAGAAATACTGCGGATAGGATTATCCAATTTGAGTATGGTGAAGATGGAATTGACCCGGCTAGAAGTCGAAAGGGTTTGCCGTTCGACATCACCAAGGTTCTCGATGATGCTCTAGGAGGTGATGAGTGATGGTGGTCAAGAGTGCAACCAAGAAGAAACTGATGGATCTCGGAATCGCAGAGGAATATGCTCACCGCCTCGCCGATGACCGCAAGTGGGATGACGTGAAGGTGCTTACCGCTGGAGAAATCGCACAAATTTGCGCTACCGATTCTGGAATGGCACAGAATATATCTGAAGTCATTCAAGGCTCTACCAAAGCGGCTCTAAAGGAAAAGGCAGCGGAGAAGACTTTGATCCGTCGTCGCGTTGCTACAAGACGCAGAAAGAAGAGCGTTCTTCCTATGCAAGAATATGACTTTGAAGACAAGATGCGTCAAATCCACCGTGATTTAGATATTGAGAACCCAATGTTCACCAGTCTTTCAGACGCAGCTGCAAAGGACAACATTCGAATTACACCAAAGACAATCAATGATTTAGTCAATGGTTTACTATCTAGAGGAAAGAAGAAACTTACCGCAGCTGAAGCACGCAAGGTCGTAACCTGTGCCGCATCCGACATGGAAATGTCAAGAGTCGACCCACACGAGGCTGTAGGGATAACCACAGCTCAATCAATTGGAGAGCCTGGGACTCAGATGACAATGCGTACTTTCCACTATGCTGGTGTAGCTACAGTTAACGTAACCCAGGGTCTTCCGAGAGTAATCGAAATTGTTGATGCTAGGAAGGTGCCAAAAACACCGACAATGCTCGTTTATCTCGATGAGAATGATTCTAAAGGTAAGCCTCTGCGAACCAATGAAAAGAAGGTTCAAGCGATTGCAGCCTCAATTGAAACAACTACGACTAGAGATATCGCTTCCATCGATGTGGATGTCGCTCAAAGGCACCTTAATTTGGATTTAAACACCTCAAACTTACGTTTGAAGAAAATGACCGGTGCTGAGGTTAGAGATAAGCTGCAAAGAGCTCTTCGGCTGTACATTCAGGCTGATAATGAAGACAAGCCTAAGTCCCTCAAGATAATTCCTGGTGTTACGAAAGAAGATGATTTAGCAACGTTGGCAAATGATCCTCCAACATATACTGCATTACTACAACTTGAAGACAAAGTCAAGAAACTTAGATTGAAGGGATTGCCAGATATTATTCGAGCAAATGTTCAGGGTCCAAACAAGGATACCGGCGAGTATTATATCGCCACAATTGGCTCAAATCTAGCAAAGGTGAGTGAATTTGCAGGTGTTGACAGAGGCAGAACCTACACAAACAATATCAATGAAATTTACCAATATCTAGGAGTTGAAGCGGCAAGGCAAGCAATCGTTAATGAGATGAAAGATACTCTTGAAGGGGCTGGTTTGGAGGTCGACACTCGACACCTAATCACTGTGGCTGACGTGATGACTAGCGAAGGTGAAGTTCGTGCGATTGGACGACACGGAGTTAGCGGTACGAAACACAGTATTCTAGCAAGGTCAGCCTTCGAAGTCTCTGTTAACCACTTACTTCGTGCTGGTATAATTGGTGAAAGAGACCACCTAAGAGGTGTAACGGAGAATATTATCGTTGGTCAACCAGTAGCCCTTGGAACAGGTAGTGTAGATTTGTATTACATACCTGAAGAGGCAGATGCCTGAGGGAGGTATTCTAATGGATCTAGCAAGACAACTAAAACAAGGAATTAGCACAGGAAATATACTATTTGGCCAACGCCAAACCACAAGTGCATGCAATAAAGGAGATGCCAGATTGGTATTGGTGGCGGCAAACTGTCCGGAGGATTACATATCTAGTTTGACAACTAGCCATCCTGATATCCCAGTTCATAGAGTTACGATGGTAAACAGGCAGTTGGGTGCGGCTTGTGCCAAACCATTCCCAGTTAGTGCATTATGTGTCTTAGATCCAGGTCAGTCTGACCTTCTAACCCTAAGCACAAATCTCTGATGGCGTAGAATATTTGCCTTAATTTTCGCTGCCAAATCATACTTCGTAGGGATTCCCTTGAAGGTATAAACGACTACCAGAAGGCATGGATAACACCGTCGGGGATTTACTCAATCTCCGTGGAGTTAGATTATCCGAGGCTAATAAAGTAGTCGAAAATGTTGGTTTCCGGTGCCTTGGAATAGCGGAGAAAATTCCTGAATTAGATGATAATACAGGTTCTTCAGTGCATGTTTGGCATGTACCTAAAGCGATAATTCCTGTAAGTGTCGCAGAAGCAGAAAGATGGCTTGTAGATGCTCCTAGTGGCCCTCATTGGATTTTGAGTGAAAGAGAATTTGAAGACCAGGCTAAGGAGATATTGTCTTCCAAATTGAAAATTGAACTTTGGAATCCTGATGTGTTAAGCCGTTGGATTGGAGAAGCTGTTTTACGCGGAGATTTAGAAGCCAAAATTCCTCAGATAACCCCTAATGAAGAAATCATTGAAGAAATTATTGAAGAAAATCTTCCTAATAAATTAGTCATTTTGCCTCCAATAATTGACCTTGATGAATGGTGTATACAAAGAGGAATAGAATATGTTGAGGCTAAACCAATACTTCTACAATCTCGTATATGGAACATAAATGGTGCATTAGTCAGTCCTGATGGAGAGAGGGAAGAGGGTACTTGGAGTGTACTAGAAGACCCATGGGCTAATCGTTTGGAGGCCCATGATTCAGATCAAGTTCTGAATAACGCTCCAAGCCTACGGTTAATAATTGCCAGAGAAAATAAATGGTTGACAGATGCTGATTTAAGAGTTATGTTGGTAGGGATTTTAGAGTCCCGACGACAAAAACAAGAAGAAGCTATTGAAGGAAGTTCAGTCAGTAGTACTATGCTAGAAAGGTGGTCATTGGATTCAGATGGGGCGATACTAGAAGAAATTCATTCTGCTATTCCCGGCTGGTTACTTGACTATGAGGGTGGAATTGAGCTACTTCATTCTAGGAATGGTCGAACTTATGAAATCAATTCCTCTGAAGCGCCATAATTTCGTCAGTAGATAATGTGTCACCAGACATTAATCGTGTCATTAGATCAGCGACTTCGACTTGCTCATCATCCTCTTCAACACCGCCTTCTCTAGTTTCCAGAGATTTAAGTAAATCTTGCATGGAATGTATGCACCTCAACGATACAATGTATCTTCCATGGAGCGAATCTGCTTCTCTTTTGGCCCGAGTAACTCCTGACTGAGCTGAATTTGCCTTCTCTCGTAATCTATCGACCTCTTCAGATAATTCAGCCATCAAATCATGTGCCTCTTGAGCGCCGATTACTGCCCGCTTCACCTTCTTGTGAGCGTTTTCTTGTTTCTTTTCAGCCTCTCTAAGAAGAATCTTCAATTCTCTTATTCCCCCATCTGATTTATTTTCCTTAGCTTCTCTAAGTTCTTGATGTAACTTTTTCATTTTAGCGACGAACTCTCTTTCCTTTTTACCAAGGAATCGACCTTCGTTGTATTGCTTTTCCAAACGGTCTATTTCTGTTTTAATTCTTCCTGGTGAGCGAGTTTTATCGTGTTTCTCTTGTCTTTCTTCTTGAGAGCCATTTTGGGCTATCTTCTCCCTAAAATCAGTCCTAATTACTCTTAGTGCCTCAGTCCTTTCAGCCCTTTTTTCTTTTAATTCTCTGACGTTTTGGTTTGCATCATCACGTAGAGCTTTTTGATTCTGTACCTCTGTGATTAATTCCTTAACTTGCCTATTCAGTTCGTTGCGTTCGTCGAGTAATTTACGAACTTTCGAATTCCATTGGTCTCTTTCTTCCCGATTGTAGGATATCTGTTTTTGAATATCGTCACAGAGTGGTTGAAGAATATCGCGAATATCACCGCTTTCCATCTTCATACAATCATGCCCCTTGAATTAACGTCCTAAGTTTACCATATAAGTTCATTTGAGGTGTTTTTTTCTCTCATTCTCTTCGACTAGCAGAGTTCCCCTTCCTTGGTCCACCTCTAGTGACGCCTAGTCTTCTCATTCCTTTCTTTCCAGTTTTACCTTTCCTAGGTGCGTTTGATTTCGTTGACTCGGGTTTGCTTGCTTCACTTGTGATTCCTGTCAAACTGCCTGAATCTAGTAAAGCCGATAATTCATTTGCGTTTAGTGAACCTCCTGTACTAGCTCTCTCTTTTACATCTGTTAGACGGATTTTCCTCCCTCTTCCTGAAGTTATTTTCTGATATGACCGGACTCTACCTGATTCCCTTCGTAATTTCTTACGTTGTGATTTAATCGTGTCTAACCGCTTATCTATGCCGCTAATTCGCTTGCTCATTTTCCTAATTTCACTACGAGTTATGTTGTCAGGATTCACTTCATTATTTTCTGTTGCTGAATCTGCGGCATCCTTGCCAGCCTTCCTTGTTGCGTCTAATTTGGATGTAACTTTTCGTAAATCCTCAATTTGTACTACATATTGTGCATGAGCATCTTCTGCCTCACGCTTACGTACTACTGCTGCTTGTAATTCGAAAAATCTTCGAAATGTATCTAATTCCCGATTTATAGTTGGGACTGCTGTAAGGTCATTATCTATCGTGGTTAACTTAGAGTACGTGTCTGCCATCCATTCCTCCAATACAGAAGCAGGTGGCGGAATAGATAGGTTGACTCTATCTCGTAATACTCTATGCTTGTCTGCCTTTTTCTTTATTTCATGAAATTCACTCAACAGCACGCGCCTCTCAGAATTCACCTCTTGAATTCCATCAAATGCTCCTCTCAACGATTTTACAATTTCCACTTGGTTTCTTCGTTCTTGACGCAGTGAGTTGAATTCTTCATCTAATGAGCGTAATTCACGATCTAATTGTTTGACCCTATCTTCGATTTCATCATGAGGTAGTACCTCAAGATCATCGAACAAACCATCGCTCATTCTTCCTCACCCCTCGAATCGGAGGCATTTCGCTTATTCTCAAGATTATTTTTCTTAGAATTCTGTTTGTTTTTCTTATGCCTCTTAGCGAAACTGGAGTCTCCACCATCTTTGACTTGATTCATATCTCTAAGGAGGTCAGGGAATCCCAGCCCCAATTCTCCATACCCATCCTTTAATCGGCGTTGCCAATGTTCTATTGCTTGGTCAGATTGAGACAGTAATTCTTTGGCTCTATCCAATTGTCTTCTGACGTCTCTTATTTCTGCCTCCATCGCTACTTTTTTCTCATGCAACGGTTGTGCCTTTTCAACGGCTTTGATCATGGTTCTATGAGCCTTGTTGGCAATTGTAAATTGGTAAGACATCTCTTTTCTAGAATCGATGTAATCTGCCATTTCTGGGTTTGAATCTCTTCTTTCCTTGAGCCATTTTTCATTTTGTTGAATCAACTTTTTTCTACGTTCAATCATCTTTTTCTCGGCTTTGTGATCTAACGCCGAAGTCTGGATATTTTCTTCGATTTCATCTAATTCTTCGAATAATTTTTCTTTTTTCCAATCTGGATCTAGGTTTATCATCCCTCCGGATCCCACCAATTTATTACGATGTTCCTTGACCTTCGGAATCAGATTGCGAGCTTCGATTTGTGCTTGGTCACGTTCCACTTTCAACTTAGAAACAATCTCATTTGCCTGTTTGTGATTATCAACTGAACGAGAGACCTTTGGAGCAAGGTTCTGTTCCTCGGCCTCAAGTGTACGAATAACAGTGGGTAATTGCTCCTTGAGCAAAATCCTCCTATCTAACAAAGCCTGCGCCAATTGGTCAGGCGTCACTGCTAGCAGGCCATCAGACTCCATATGCAAGCGGCGGAAATTAGGGCCCATCATAAAGGTCACTACGTGACCTTGAATTGGGGTTTCCTTGATACACTGACCTGCTCCGAGGGTCAGACAATGAATACAGGCGTTCGTCCTCACAACTTGCTTGTGATAACAGCCTCTGTGGTATTTGTCACCCTAATTTCGCTAAATGTTAGTGCACAGGATAGATTCAGTATAGAAAATTCAGCAGATTGGGATAGTACAATCATCGATGGTTCAACCTCCCTCCCTTCGGAGAATTCCTCCGCTTTTGCAGGCGACCGAATTCAATTATCCATCGAGGTATCAAATAGTGATACTACTGCTGGACATGATGAGTGGTGGTTTGTGATGGAATTTGACGGTCAAACCACTCCTGAACTTACTGGTTTCCTTGAGGGTTCAGATTCGACTGTGATAGTCAACATTTCATTCGGTCCATTGCCTGAAGGGGTTTTGAATCTGATTTTTGGAATTGATTCTTCGGGCCAGAGTGAAAGTCTTACTTTACTAGTAGAACCCAATCCTCTGAACTTGACTGCTGCTAGCTCCTCCGAAATAGCACTTATTGGCGAGCCTGCCCATGTTGGGGATTCACTTACTGCTTCAATATTGGTTCATAATCAAGGTCAGAATCCTGAATCTGTTAGTTTGGTAATATCGCCTGAGGGGTCAGACCCTATTCAAGGCCAAGCCATACTGATTAATCCTGGTTCCAGTAGGGAGGTTTCCGCATCATTTACGCCCTCCTCTTCTGGCTCACTCAGACTAGATTGGAAGGTTCATTCCAGCAATGGAGGAATCGCAAGAGAACTCAATGGTTCCACTGTGATTGAAGTTTTAGAGCCCCAATCAATCCAGTTGGTGGTTGATTCTTTGGAATGGAATCTTGAAGATGGCCTAAGTTCAGAACTCTCTCTTTACCTTAGTGATGGTCGTTCTAGGGAAGTTGAAATCGAAGTTGCAATAATCGATCAAACTATTGAATCTAATTTACAATTTTTCCTAATCACCATGGATCCTGGTCGAAGGCAACTAAACCTCGATTTAGGAAATCCTTCAGCAGACGCACTAATTATTCGAGTAAATACAGTTACTTGGACGGCTGAAGAGGAAATTGAAATTCAGACTACACTCACTCCTCCTATCCTAGATCTTGTGGTTACTTCTGAAGGTGTAAGCACTGCTCCTGTGGTAGGTGAAAGTGTAAAGATCCCGTTCTCCTTAACCAATAATGGTAATACTCCTACTTTAGCAGGAGAGGTGAGAGTAGTGCGAAATTCAGATAACATGATACTCGACACAATTCAAACTTTTTCAATTAATCCAAGTGAATCATTTAGCAGTGAATTCACCGTCGAACAGTGGCCCGATTCAAAAGTTGTTGATGTGCATATCATATGGGTAACTAGTGGACTTACTGAAAGCCTTCTTTTGGAGATAGAAACATTTTCCGACAATAATGCAGAGGCAGAATTGCCGTTTGATTTGGTCGCCGCAATTTATGGAACAGTCACTGGTTTAGTTCTTGTAATGTTCATTTTAGTTCTATATCGAACTGTATCGGAAAGCGTAGAGGACACAGGAAAATCAAGATTTAATCGAGTAAGAGAAGCCAGAGGGGAAAAGAAAAAGTCTGCAGCAATAGAAAAACGGGAGATAGCGTGTCCCGAATGCGACCAACGTCTCCACATTCCGAACAGCCATTCTGGTGCCGTGAAATGTCCTGCTTGTACCGCTCGATTCATGGTCGAATCGATTGAGTCAGAAGATGAAGACATTGAGGCCCAAACTGATTCACCTTCCACTCCAAATCCCAAAGAGATATCCGCTCGCTCAGTGGATGATTTGCTATCTTGTCCTAGTTGCGATCAAACTCTAAAAATTCCAATTAGCAGACGTCCAGTAAAGGCCAGGTGTCCTGCCTGCCGTTCTGAATTCTTAGCAGAGGTTGGAGAACCATAACCGAGGGATTCTCATGAATGAACTAAGCGACTTTGAGGAAATGTATCTCAAGAGGATGTTTGAGATACATTCTGAACAACCCTCTGCGATTGTGAAAACGTCAATGTTGGCCGATTCCATGGGAGTTAGTGATGCTTCAACAACAGAGATGATTCAAAGACTGGCTGGCCGGGATTTGGTGACGTATATTCCTTACAAGGGTTCAAGATTAACAGCAGAAGGGTTTGCTATCGCTGGCAAGATAAAACGTCGGCAATTACTTCTTGAATTATTACTAACAGATGTCATTGGATTTGAAGGAGATGTTAATTCCATAGCATGTGAAATGGAACATGCGGTTAATGATGAATTAGAGGCGTCTATAGACAAGCTATTGGGTTATCCAGAGTACAATCATCTGGGAGAGAAAGTCCCTCAAATTTCCAGGCATTTTGAACCAGACATAATATCGCCATTATTGCCAATATCGAGTATGCCGGAAGGCAGTAGCGGTGTAGTTGAATTAATTGCTCTAACTGGCCAAGATATCAAAACTCTAGAAAATCAAAACATCTCCATTGGCGTCAACATTACCAAAACATATTCCTCAACAAAAGTCTCAGGGTCTCCATACTTATTTTCCGAAGATTTGGCCAAGCGTATTTTAGTTAGATTGGAGGGCTAGAACTTGCAGGACGAAGAGATTCCAAATTTGGAAGATGCTCTGAGCTCATTAGCATCAGAAGTTCTAGAGGAGGAGTCATTGTCTCAGCAGGAAAATATGAAACAAGTTCAGGTTGTTGAGGGAGATATTTCTGAAAAAATAATGTTTTCAAATGTTGATAGTTTAAGGAACCAAGAAAGAACTCTACTACGAATAGACAGACTTCTGATCAGTGGTGGGCTTCGTTTTGTCCTCTTCTTACCATTGATTGTAGTCGTGAATTTTGGCCTTGCTCATTCTTACAGAAATACCACGCCACAATGGTGGGTGGACCATATGCAAGAAGTCGCCCCAGTTGAGATGCACCTTGGAATCCATTTCCTTTCATTATTCATTTTAGTTGCAAATATTGCTCTATTACTCTTATTATTCCGGTTGTTGACAGTAACTAGGAGGATTTTTCAGCATGAGGCTGAATCCTTGACAACTGCCGGATTGACGTTCAAAAGCTCCCACGGATATGCAGAAATGCGTGCGACAATTAATGGTTCAAGAAGGCAGTTAGGGGCCACAATAAGTTTCCTAATTCTAGCAATCCTATTTCTTGGAATCGCCCTTTGGTTGGCACCTGACGGAGACCTTTCTCCAAGGTTAGTTGCGCTTTCAACTGGGACTTTATTAGCTGGCCATGGGACCTTTTTGGTATCAAATAAATCACGCTTCAATGCTAATGAGCCATGGGGGATGTTGAGCGCCTTCTCCCCACCTATCCATCCGGCTCTACTCCGATATCCGTTTTCTGACGTAATTAAAGCCCATATAGATCCACTATTGGCTGTTAGGATATCCGAATATTTGCGAACAGTTGAATCAGAAATTAAACCAGGTAAATCTATGACAGAACTGCAAGAGACATTGCTACATTTGTTGCATCTTAGGAGGAGGTCTGTGATAGATGAGGATCAATTTAGACTTGCACTGGCATCAATGATTGACTCAGACTCAATTGATGGCTTATTCGAGCATCCAGAATTAGGTCAAGAAACTTGGGATCGATTATTATCGAGAGCAATGCTTGATTGCGCACCATTTTTCCGCCTTCACGATCGTTTACACATGAGGCATCAGAATGGGAAATCTGGCGATGTATGGTTTGATGTGGATATGGAAAACTTAGTTGTTGGCCCTGCGAATTTATTTGCGTTCATTCTCAATCAAACCGATGAAATACAAGACCTCATACTAAGGGTTCAAACTCCTGATTTTAGACCAAATGATTGTGAATATAGACTTAAGGTGGAGCCTCATAAATCGATTTCTTTCGATGGAATACTTTCTCCGAAAATTACTGATACACTCCCCAATCTCCTAAACTCTACTAGGATTATTTGGCAGAGTTTGTTACCATCTAGCACCGGTGAGTCTACTGTTACAATTCGTCTAGAGGATTTGGATGGCAATCTAATATCTGGTCGTGTGCTAACGGTTCAGATTCGCAACGACCTGTTTACTAGACTTAGAATGACAACAGGAGCCTTGTTCATCCTTGGTGCTATTATTGCAATTCTATCGCCGCTTCTACCATTCGTTGGTTCGGTTCTAGGCCTCTGACCATACATCGGGTTGATTCAAGAGGCAAACGCTCGTGGCCCGGCCGTGTCTGACGAGACTACCAACCCTGACGATGACCTCAGGAGTCGCCTACACGCTATGGAGACCAAAGTAAGGCGGATGCGAGATAATCGCAATAGTCAAAATGAGAACGCTCGTAGAGCAGCCGATTCGCGGAATGCTGTTCAAGAACAAGCCAAAGGTTTACGCGAATCTATCGATGAAATGAAGGCCAAACAAAAAGAAATTAGAGACCAGGCAAGAATTCACAAGGCTAGAAGAGACGAAATCCAGAGTCATATCAGAGAGATAATTTCGAAAAAACGTGGTCGTAGGGATGACGAAAGAGGTTCTAAATCAGTAGTTATTGAATTGTCAGAAACCGAAGGACAAATTGACAAGATTGAGAGGCGCTTAGAAACTGATGGCAGACTAAAGTTGGAAGATGAAAATAAACTCCTGAAGGAACTAAAGAAACTCATTGGGAAGAGAAATGAATTACTTCCCTCGGTAAAGGAACATGAGTCCATTACGATAGATCTTGGGGATATGGATGAATCGATAAATCGGCTAAAGGCAGAGGCTGATTCAGAACACCAAGCAATGGTAGATTGCCATAAGCAAGGTGATGAAATATGGGAGGAAATTAAGCCACTATTTGAGGAAAGAGACTTCCTGAGGGCTGAGGGTGATAGGCTTCACAATCTATTCGTTGAAGCAAAAGCAGCGGCGGATGAAGTCCATACTGAAATGAAAGTAATGCTTGACCAAGTCAATGAAATCCGAGACTCAATAAAAGCCGCTCGTGAGGAACGGGAGAAGACTATACGGGACCACAATCAATCAGTTAGAGATGCGATTAGATCGCCATCAGAAAGTGAAGAACTAGCCGGGTCATTAGAAGAGATGTTACTAGAGAGTGGCTCATTGACTCTCGGCGGCACAGGAGTTGAAGATGAGTCAGAACTCCGGCCGTCAAAGCCAAGAAAGTCCAAGAAGCGAAAATTAGGGACAACTCGTGGAAAATTGTGAGTTTACCAGCCTCTCTCTTCCAGTCGAACATCTAGCGTTTCGATTTCTAAACCCGGCATTGGTTCACCAATCATTGCACTAGCCTCGGCGACTACGGAAGGGTCCTCGAAGTGATGGGTTGCAAGCACTATAGCTTCGGCGGTCTGAATTGGGTCGGAACTCTTGAAGATTCCAGAACCAACAAATATTCCATCCATACCATGCTTCATCATAAGGGCTGCATCTGCTGGGGTTGATATTCCTCCTGCTGAGAATGTTACCACAGGTAATCTACCAAGTCTGGCCACATCTTCTAGTACAGAGGATACTTCTGCTCGAACCTCGTTCATTGAACCAAATGGCGTGGAATCTGGATCTAAATTAAAGGAGGAGACCTTATTTATTCTTTGAAATCCTTGCATAATTATGTCAACCATTTCACTGCGACCTTCTTCTCCAATAGATTGTGCATGGGCGATTTCATTTTCTACTAATCTAGAATGTTGCACGGCGCTGACTACATTTCCAGTTCCAGCTTCACCTTTGGTACGCATCATCGCCGCCCCTTCCGCGACTCTTCTTACCGCCTCTCCTAGGTTTGTACAACCACAAACAAATGGTACGGTAAAGTTGTTTTTTGCTATATGAAAGAAGGGATCTGCCGGAGTTAAAACCTCAGATTCATCGATCATGTCTGCGCCTAGTGCTTCTAGCACTCTTGCTTCCTCATCGTGACCAATTCTCGCCTTGGCCATTACTGGTATCGACGTGGTCTCGATGATTTCCTTTATCATATCGGGGTGACTCATTCGAGCGACTCCTCCACTAGACCTGATATCTGCAGGAACTCTCTCCAGGGCCATTACTGAGACAGCACCAGCATCTTCTGCTATGTGTGCTTCTTCAGCGTTGACGACATCCATGATGACTCCGCCTTCTTGCATCTTGGCGAAGCCCCGCTTCAACAACTCTGTACCGTGGCGCATTTGCCCCAAGTCAACCCTCTGAGTCATAGTCAAGCCTCTCGGCTTCTATTCATGAATCTATGTTTAAGTTCACTAGGAGGTGAATCTTCAGTCTGCGAGTACTGGTGAATCTCCAGTTGCTATTTCTAATTCTAGACTTTCAGTCTCGTTACGCTCAATCCATTCCATTTCTTCATCTGGTACATCGGTGTCTGCGAAAATTGCTTCAACAGGACATTCGGCTACGCAAGCTGCACAATCGATGCAATCATCTGGATCAATGACCAAGTAGGTGTCTGCTTCTTTGAAAGCTTCAACAGGGCATACTGCTACACAATCTTGGTACTTGTGCCCTACACAGGCGCTTGTTACTACGTGCGTCATGCTATCACTTGATTTGTCGTCTGAGAAGGTGCATAAGAATTCTTGTAATGATTTTGTAATTTTTCACAGTAATTTATTATGAAAAGAAATCATTCGTATTTTGATATTAAATCTAACAATACTTCACTGGGTTTTTGACCTGGATAAGCCTCGATTTTGTACTGACCTTTGACTGCAGATTTCCATTCCGAGCCCTCAGCTAATAGAATGTCTCCATTCACTAAGGAAGATAATGAGAGGCGAACATGGAATATTTTGTCATCATCAATATGAGAATCGAGGCCATTACTAACTAACTGATTCAATACATCCTTGCCTAATGATTGAAGGCTTTGTTTTGCTGCTTTTTTGTTATTGATTTTCATTGCTAGAATTATTTGTGGAGCACCATGATAGGATTTGGATTTCTCTCTAGTTATCTCTGTCTTTACCGGGGATAGTTGACTCATTGCCGCCTCAATAATTTCAAGATCGTCTACAGCGCTACAGTGTATTCTCCAGTATACGCTATGCAGACTCATTGATAATGGCAGGAGCAATCACTCCTTGAAGACCACGCTGCGCCCTTGTCTGTTGATGGTACTCTAGGGCTTTCATTCAAATACTGGAGGCAGGTCGCACGGCTCGCATACGGGGTAGCCCCCGATACGAGGTGTTTCTCATGGCAAAGGGCGCAAAAGCAAGGGCAGCGGCACGCAAGCAGAGAGACAAGTGGAAGGCAAAGCGCTGGTTCACAATTCGAGCACCTCGTAATCCTTGGTCATTCAGAGTCATTGGAGAGACCCTCGCAGAGGACTCCGAACAACTAATTGGTCGAACATACGACATCATGCAAAATGAGTTAGATGGCGACTTTTCAAAGATGCACGTTCAGGTAGTTTTCCGAATAACAGAATCTGTCGGTGGAGATGCGCTTACTGAATTTGTCGGACACAACGTCCTAAAAGACCACATTCGCCGTCAAATCCGCCGTCATCGTGGCAAGGTTGACGACACAGTAGATGTTGTCACCGAGGATGGATATTACGTCAGATTCAAGCCTCTACTAATTTCAAGATCTCGTGTAAAATCCAGTCAAAAATCTGCAATGAGGGCTAGTGCTAGAGAAACAATCCTGACTATGGGTGCCAGTTCAACTTGGATTCAATTGCAAAAAGCGCTACTGGATGGTACGATGGAAGCAGCAATCAAAGAATCGGTTTCCAAGGTCACACCTGCTAGAACCGTTATGATCAGACGCAGTCAGTTATTACAAAGCGGAGTAGTCGTAGAAGATGGTCCCACCTTGGATGAAATACATGCTGAGGAGAAGGCCGCTGCTGCAGCCGCTGAAGTAGAGGAAGTCGATGTTCTAGCAGCAGCAGAAGCATCTGCAGATCTTTCAGAGGTTGGAGAGGCTGATTCAGATGAAGAGCAAGAAGAAGTATCTGAGGAAGTGGAAGAGGAAGGAGCTGAAGATTCCCAAGAGGAGGATGCTGAATCATCCAATGTCTCCGAGATTGATTACGAAACAATGACGGTTTCTGAACTGAAGGAACTTCTAAAGGAAGCTGGAAAACCAGTCTCAGGAAAGAAAGCAGATTTGATTTCCCGTCTGCAAGAGTGAGGTAAATATGGGCAGCCAAGCCCATTCCAAACCGAGGTGAGCATTTGGTGCGGATAGCCGTAATTAGTGGAACGGGGATGTCGGATATTGCTCATGAGATGTCCGATAGTTCTAGTAAAAATACTGAAATTCGAGTAGAATCACAATGGGGACAGGTTCCCACAATATTGGTTAAAACTGAATTGGGGGAAATTCTCCTAATCGACAGACATCACCGCGAAGGAGATGCGAGAACACCACCTCATGAAATAGAACACAGGGCGAATATCCATGCAGCAAAGTCCTTTTCTCCAGATTTAATTCTCAGTGTTAATTCTGTAGGTACGATGATTGAAGATTTACCCCCCGGTATGATTGGTGTGGCTAGTGATGTATTGGATTTAGCAATCCGCCCATGGACTTTCCATGATGACGATGCTGTACATGCGGATAGAACCTCAATGTTTGATAAGAAAGCCAGTAAAATTTGTACCACCGCCTTATCAAAAACTCAAGAATACACTCCAAGCAGTCTAGTAGTGGCGCAGTGTATCGGCCCTCAATTTGAATCGCCTTCCGAAATTGATGCGCTTGTTCGTTTGGGTGCTGATGTAGTTGGAATGACCCTTGGTCCAGAGTCACGTTTGATTGCGGAAACAGGAATTCCTCATGTGGCGATCTCATGTTCATCAAATTGGGCAGCGGGTAGAACTCCGGGTGACCCTTCTGCAGAAATCGACCATCATGCAGTTGATGCTAAGGCAGCAACCCTACGTGCTCGTGTGAGAGATTGTATCGAAGCCTTGCAAGCGAATTTTTAATCGATGGATCCTGTAACTATTAGACAGTTTGATGGTTCTCCAATTACTGGGCGATGTATGACTCGTCTGTTGAGTGTAGATGACTGGAAGGAAATTGAATGGAATTCTAAGCCCGATGGCTCTTGGAATACCATGATGGCTAGGGTAGCTGCTTTCCATAGTAAACACGATTTCGCTAACCCTGAGAATAATGGACACGATATGGGATATCGTGTGGCTCTAACCGTTGAGGAATTAGGCGAGTTTGCAGCGGCAATCACCAAAGGAAAGCCAAAGGAAGAAGCATCTGAAGAATTGGCAGATTTGTTGATTTTGATTCTTGGCCACTCTCTTGCAATGCACATTGATTTGGAATCCGAATTCCACTCAAAGATGGACAAAATTATGCAAAGGAAGGCTCGACGAGGTAACCTAGGCATTAGAGTTACAGAATATGATGGGCAATAAATTTGGATAAAATCATTATTTAGCATAAAATAACTAGGTAAATAATTAAGAAATCGCAGTCAAATGAATCAGGATTAAATCCTTAATCAATAGTTTCCGTCCCCTTTTCCATTGTATATTCTGCAATCCAGAGACTAATCCAAATTCCACCTAATTGCAGTACAAGCCTCACCAGATTTCCAGTCTGAGATAATGACGCCCCATCTCCTAATTCGACAGAATTAACCCACATGTACAGATTTGCTGGATATAGACAAATCAACAAAGTAGCGCTTGCAAATCCTCCTATCCATCTAATTGAGGGGATAATCAGCATAACGCCAACTAGAATTTCAACTACACCACTAGCGATTACCCAAAATTCAGCTGAACCAAGGATTGGGGGTACAATTGGTTCGAACCATTGAGTATCTGTGAAATGCAATACTCCTACATAAACAAAAAATGAACCGCCTAGGATTGCGAACAAGTCGCGAAAATTCATATTATCGCCTAGTCCAGATGGAATATGTAGTGTCGTATTCGTTATTGGAGTTTGATTCCAATCTTTCGATAACTTCCTCAGACCATTCAGCACGATTCCATTCTGGAAATTTCACGTCGCCACTATTATTGGTTTGGACCGTTGTAAGATGAATTTCTTCTACACGATCAAGAAACATTTGGTAAATCTGAGCCCCGCCAATAATCCAGCATTCATCGCAACCATCTGCATAGGCGATTTCTATGGCTCGGCCGATGTATAGAGCGGTCTCTGCCCCATCTGCTTCCCATCCGGTGTCTCTTGACATGACGATGTTTAATCGCTCGGGTAATGGTCGATATGCTTGGGGAAGTGAATCCCAAGTTTTTCTTCCCATAATTACGGCGTTAAACCCATCTCCTTCAGTCAATTGTTTGAATCGTGCCATATCAGAAGCCAAACGCCAGGGGAGTCCTTCTCCCCTTCCAATACAGCCCTCTTCATCCATAGCAACAATCATCGACATACGCATATTATTACCTCAAACAGAAATAGGTGCCGAAATATGTGGGTGATGCTGATAATTGAGAATTTCAATACTCTCTGCAGTAAATCCATCTATTTCTGAGATAGTCTGATCTAGCTTGAGTTTAGGCAAAGGAAGTGGTTTCCTAGAAATTTGTTCTTTGGCTTGTTCTAAGTGGTTTAGGTACAAATGACAATCCCCCCCGGTCCAGATAAATTCACCGGGTTGTAATCCGCATACTTGAGCCATCATACAGGTTAGTAGGCTGTATGATGAAATATTGAATGGGACTCCAAGAAAAGCATCAGCGCTTCTTTGGTATAATTGGCAGGACAATTTTCCTTCGTTGACATAGAATTGGAAAAAAGCATGGCAAGGCATTAACGCCATATCTTCCAATTCTCCAACATTCCAAGCTGAAACAATAATTCTTCGTGAATTTGGGTTATGTTTGATCATTTCAATTGCGTTTTCAATTTGGTCTACGACCCTGCCATCATTAGTCTCCCATTTTCTCCATTGTTTTCCATAAACAGGTCCAAGGTCTCCATATTCATCAGCCCATTCGTTCCAAATCCGAACGTTATTTTCCTGTAGATAGGCAACGTTAGTATCTCCAGATAAAAACCACAATAATTCATGGATTATACTAGGCCAATGAAGTTTCTTTGTGGTCACGGCTGGGAAAGATTCGGATAAGTCAAATCGCATTTGGTGGCCGAAAACTGAAATTGTACCAGTGCCTGTACGATCTGATTTTTCAATCCCTTCATGAAGGATCCTTTCGAGGAATGCTAGGTACTGCTCCATGTCAACTAAACCTACTGAACCGCCGAAGTCCATGAAGGATGCGGATATCTCTACTCAAATTTAAGGTTAAAAATTTGGACTAGGGTGCGCCCAATAATCTCAAATTTTCCATTAATTGATCTGTGAATCTTCTGTAATGTGATTTCATAATCGATCTTTGCCCTTGGTCGTCTAAATGAGTAATGTTGGAAATTTCGTCATCGGACATATTGCCTCCGGATTCATCGCCTAACCACTCTCCAAAGGTGATTGGGTTATCGACATTAACTTGCACTTTCGCCAATGGATTGACTACAGCAGAACCTGGTGCCATGAATTTTCTTGCACCAATAATTGCCATTGGTACAACTGGTACTTCTGGAAACCTAGCAGCTAATCGAGCAACACCAGTCTTA
This sequence comes from Thermoplasmatota archaeon, assembly GCA_036138175.1. Taxonomy (GTDB): domain Archaea; phylum Thermoplasmatota; class Poseidoniia; order Poseidoniales; family Thalassarchaeaceae; genus MGIIb-O1. Next base: position 23,702 of record JAZAAK010000013.1, read on the forward strand.
CCTCTAGAAAGGTAGGGTGGTTTATCCGATCTAGAGCGAGTTCCTTCGGGAAATATACCCATGACATTCCCTCCCGAAAGAACGTCTACAGCACTTGCTAATGCTTCCACGCCCCCTGATTCTCGAAATGTTTCAATCTGTCCGGTAGAAGTCATCAGTTTCTGGAATTTTTTGTCTTCGAAATGTTCTGCTTTCGCAAGATAATGTACAGGTCT
>JAZAAK010000014.1:0-96793 GCA_036138175.1 Thermoplasmatota archaeon
TTTGTCGTAGTAACAGTGAGCACTGATGTGGCTTTCATCAAGTAGCACCATGGCAGCGAATCCTGTAGGTGAAACTACGCCATCAAATTCCTCAACATAAGAGTGGACGATTCGGACATTTGCTGCATTGGCTGCGGCAATCATCTTCTCTAGCATCCAAGCACCGTCATGGACTCCATTTCGATGATATCCGTTGTAGTCGACATAGACATGCTTGCCATGGGAGCCAGTCATCGAACCACCTGAGTAACCTAGTTCGGTGCAGGTTTTGATTTCAATCATTCTCAGGAAAGCCAAGCCTTCAGTCGTCTGATACCCTCGATAATTTGGTCTTCATCCGCAGCATAAGAAATACGTACGAAGCCTTCGCCACCGGTGATTAAACTGGCTGGTATCAACTGAACCCCTGCTTCTAATGCTCCATCTGCGAATTCGATATCAGTCATTCCTGTACCGGTGATATCCACGTAGGCGTAGAAGGCTCCCTCGCATTCCCCTACTCGTAATCCAGGAATTCCGGACAACCCTTGAATCATGATTTCGCGCCGCCTCTTGTATTCCTCATTGAAACTTTCAACTGCATCATCACAAGACAATGCAACACGAGCGGCTTCCATCATGAAAGTAGGAATATGGGAAGCCGAATCCGCTTGAGATTTCATGGCCGCCTTCATTGCTGCTCTGGGGCCAGTTAGGAACCCAACTCTCATTCCAGTCATGGCCCAAGATTTCGACCAGCCATTGACGATTAGAGTACGTTCAGCGCCACCTTCTATTGAGGCTGGTGATACGTGTGGATAATCCATCCAATTCAGTCGCGCGTAAATCTCATCGGAGATAATCCAAAGATCGTGCTCAACTGCAATTTCTACAATCGCTTCGATTTCTTCAGGGGTGTAAACTGCACCTGTTGGATTGCATGGAGAATTAATCAGAATCATCGTGGTTTTGTCGGTTACTGCGGCTCTAATCGCATCAATATCTGGGTGGTAATCATCAGACTTTACAGAGACGTGAACAGGTACTGCGCCTATGAATTGCAACATCGGTTCGTAACTCGCCCAAGCCGGCGCTAGCAATATTGCCTCATCACCAGGCATTGTTGAAATCATGAATGAGTAAAGCAAAGCCTGCTTCGCCCCAGGGGTAATCAGAACATCATCAGCGCTGATATCTAGGTCCTGATGTTTCTCAAGATAATCCGCTACTGCTTGACAAAGTTCTACCGCACCTTGTCCTCGAGTATACTTGGTTTTACCAGCTTCTAGCTCGGAAATTGCAGTATCGATAATATCTCTTGGAGTATCAAAACCAGGCTCCCCTACGGTCAACCGAACAACCTCTGGGCCCGGTGGCTGTAGATATGGAGCAAAGCCAACTCCGAGTCCGTCATAGCGGGAGGCGACCTTAGGCATACATCGACTGAGTACCGACATCCCTTCAAGATATGCAAATTTACCTTTGTCGTATATTTCTCTTGGACTGCTAACATTCTTCAACTGGAGGTCAGGGGTCGGTATATCCCTGCACGGGTGGCAGAGTAGCTATGCAACGGACTGCAGATCCGTGGACCCGGGTGCAAATCCCGGCCTGTGCTCCAATTTCCTCCTTCTGAGAATTCTGTGTTTCGATTTCTAACTACCGTTGATATCTGAAACCACATTTGGCATGCTGATGCCGATAGATGTTGTATGGTTCAAGAGAGATCTACGGACTCTCGACCACGAACCCCTGCTAAAAGCGGCTAGCTCGAAAAATAAGACTCATTGTATCTTCCTCATAGAACCAAGGAGGCTTGAACAACCAGATTGTAGCCCTATTCATATTCAGTGGGAATTGGATTGTGCAATAGAAATCAAGCAAAAAATAGAATCTTTGGGTGGTAGTTTTGAAATCAGTCATGCGGAAATAGAAGATTCCTTAGTTCAATTAGATGAAGAGTATCAAATCGATAATCTGTATAGCCACGAAGAAACAGGAATAGAATGGTCCTACAATAGAGACATTGCACTCCATAAGTGGTGTAAATCCAGGAGGATCAAATGGACAGAATTTCCATCCAATGGAGTTGTACGAGTTCTACAAAACCGTAACACCTGGAAGAGACAAAGAGAATCGAGAATGAAACTTGAATTGAAACCAGCCCCAAGGAAGATAGTCGGAATCGACAGAATGACTGAAATTCCTAGCCTTACAGAGTTGGGAATCGAACCTAGAAGCCTAATCAATAGACAGCAACCTGGTGAAAATGCGGCTTTGAAATGTCTCCATTCATTCCTCTATCAAAGAGGCGAGCCATACAGATGGGCCGTATCTAGTCCTGTAAAAGCCGAAAAACATGGTTCTAGACTTGCTCCTTATCTTAGCGTTGGATGCATTTCTGTAAGAAGAGCAGTTCAGAACACAAAGAACAGAATGAACCAATTGAAGGCGCTCAAATCACAAGGCGAAGATGTGGGGACCTGGTTGAAAAGCCTCTCATCATTTCAGAGTCGTCTCGCCTGGCATTGTCATTTTATTCAGAAGTTAGAAATGGAACCAACTCTAAATTATAAGGCTCAAAATGCAGTTATTGATTCCAGACTCAATAGAGAATTGAATGAAGAAAAATTCGAGGTATGGAAAGCCGGAATGACCGGTTGGCCATTCTTCGATGCCTGCATGAGACAATTGACTTCAACAGGTTGGATTAATTTTCGAATGAGGGCCATGTTGATGTCGGTAGCATCTTACAATCTTTGGTTACCATGGAGAGAAGTTGGAACATATCTTGCAACCTTATTTCTGGATTATGAACCAGGAATTCATTGGTCACAAGTAGGGATGCAGTCAGGAACTACAGGTATCAATACCGTCCGAGCATATTCTGTAACCAAACAAGGAATAGATCACGATAAGAGTGGAGATTACATCAGAAAATGGGTGCCTGAATTGAGAGTAATCCCAACAAAATACATTCATGAACCTTGGAAGATGTCTGCAGAGGAGCAATCTAATTTTAGTTGTAGAATTGGAGTTGATTATCCCGCCCCGATTCTTGATGAATTGGAATCAAGAAAAGAAGGAATAAAGAAAACATATGCTGCTAGAAAATCACCAGAGGCAAAAGATAGAAGCCAAGCAGTGTATCAAAAACATGGTAGCAGGAAGAGACCAAGAAAGAAATCCTCGAGAAAGGATAATTCTTCAAATGGCTCTAGACAGACAACCCTGTTCTAACCGTTTTATCCCATAGCGGAGTAAAGACAGATTGCTATGAGTCCTGGGAAAATTACCATTGGTGGCGTTGGAATGTGTTCCAAGTAGCCCCTGAATTTTGCTCCAAGAATCGTCCCAAACACTAGGGCTAGGCCTATACCAGTACCAACTAGAATTGCTTCTGTTGCCACTGCGTCTTCTACATTGAAACTACAGTAAAGGTTGATTGCTCCTATTCCTGCAAAACCCCCTCCGATAAGCATCCTCATTGACGCTGCTGGACCTCCTTCTACGCCCTCAACATCGCCGAAAATACTCTTGTTGAAACCAATTGGATCTCTATTCTTCATTATTGCTAAGAGGACCAAGACGCCTCCCACAATTTGCATGGCAAGTATATTTTCCATGGACATCTGTTAATTTGACGGCTAATGATGGTATAGGAGATTCTCAATTCTTGAAAAACTAGCAATTAAGCGAGAAGCCGAAGGAGTATGGAACATGCGCACCACTCGTAGTGTGACCGAAATTGTTCCAACTCATATTGTCCGGGAGGGAGGCGGATTCAAGGTACGTAGACCATACAGAATGGGAAGAGTACTCAGCCCATTTCTGCTGATTGACGAAATGGGGCCTGTGGATTATGGGCCTGGAGAAGCGTTAGGCGCACCATGGCACCCACATCGTGGATTCGAAACAGTCACCTATCTTTTGGATGGAAGGATGAGGCACGAGGATAGTGCTGGGAATAGTGGAGAACTGAACCCTGGTGATGTTCAATGGATGACTGCTGGACGCGGTATTATCCACTGTGAAGAACCACATGAGGAATTCCTCAAAACCGGAGGAAGGACCCATGGGTTTCAGATTTGGGTAAATCTCCCATCATCTCACAAAATGATGGAGCCGCGATACCAAGAGGTGCCGTCCACAGAATCTCCTATTGTTGAGCAAGATGGTGTTTGGGCCCGCGTGATAGCGGGCGAATGCATGGGTACAACATCGTCAATAGATACTAAGATCCCAATTACGCTCATTCATGTCAAAATGAAACCTGAATCATGTTTAGTACAACAGTTACAAGCAGACTTGAATGGAATGATTTACGTATTTGGCGGAGGGATAAATTTGGAAAATGAAACCAAAGTCAAAAAGAGTCCAATCGCATTTGGAATAGGTGCAAAACAAGGAATTCAAGACGGTGAACTGGCTCTACTTTCTGAGGGAGAAGAAATTGTAATTAAATCCCAAGAGGGCGCCGAATTCTTGATTTTTGCAGGTCCAGAATTAAATGAACCAATCGAGCGATACGGACCATTTGTGATGAATACGAAAGAGGAAATTCATCAGGCTTTTTTGGATTACCAAAATGGAACTCTGACGACATAAAATATACACTTCGCATTGAAGAGAGTATTAAGTGCCTACTTTCGCTCTTTGGAGCAATGTTTGATAGAATCAAATCCACGCCTGCGAAAATTTGTCTTGTTATCAGTGCGCTTGTAGCGATAGTTTACTCGTTAAACTTCATGCTATTTGCCGATTGTTATGTTACGGGAGGGGAAGGTTGCTTTACTCTCGGATTTTCCAATGATACATCTGCCGGAATGACCTCTTATGGAAATGGTGGGCCTGAGACCGCCTTCAACGGGGTACTGATGTTTGGTGTATTCATGTCCACAATGCTAATCCTTAATGAGGGGGCAAAGGGAATGTGGAAGATTATGATACCAGTAATTTTGGGTTTCGTTGTAATGTCTGTTACAATGTGGGCCTATTGGGGAGACTTGGACTCTTCCGAGACACCAAAATATGTTGCACCGATAACTACTGTGGTATACATAGCGGCCTACTACCTGCTCAAGGCCGAGGATGAGGTAGACGATGGCCTATCTGAATTTAGGATGGGTTTGAACATAGAGGACAAGCCGTCACTTGTGGCTATGCTAATTGTGGTTCTAATGGGGGTTTGGTACAGCTTCATGTCCATCGTCATGCCCGCGGAGAGAATAGCTGCCTTCGAATTAGGGGAGGTAAGTCAGGAAATGCTCGATGCGGGTCTGGGAGCTCCGTCTGAGGTGACAGTAGCTGTAAGTGGTTCGCTATTCTTAGTCTACACACTCTGGACCGCAATGGTTGTATTGGACGGACCCAAAGGAAAGTGGTCGATATTACATCCAGGGATCTTCTTCCTAATCACTGCTACCATATCGACTTACATGGCATTAGTTGACAATGTTGGCGAGATAACCAGGCCGGTTTCCGATCAATCTGTAATTGATAGTGTTGCAGGGCCAGTTGCGATGCTATTAGTGTTGTATGCATATTACAGAATGAGGGATGAAGGAGTTGAAGACGGAATGACCGGCTACGGAGCTGGTATCGAGGAGATGACACCCAACGCGTTCAACGTCTTCGTCATCACTGTCACATTGATAGTCGGACTGGTTTTCACTGCTAATATTATGATGTAAGTCAATCAGAAAGTATCCATTGCATATCATGATGGAGCCCGATTCCTTCGATTTCGAACAAATCCGAGATAATTACGAAGCCACACCTTTCGTACATTGGGACTGCTTTGATTCTGGCATTACACCATATGCCAGACCCTTGACTTCTGGCGAAGTCTTGCAATCCTTTGACTATCTTAGATCCAACCCCTTTGTTCCGGTGCTCAGGTCTAACCGCCATTCCCCTAATTCGGAATTTGCAACCTTCTCTTCTATCTACCTGAAGAGTTGAGCATCCAATTAGTTCCCCATTTTCATAAGCACACAAGAAGGTTGTTCTAGGGTCTTCATCGATTCCTGGATAGTGTTCAGATCCTCTCGGTAAACCTTCCCTAAGAACATCAAATCTCAAGTCTAGATGGGCTTTGTCTACTGAATTCTCCCAAATCAACCCGTCCTTCATGGATTTGCCAATAGGGGTTAATGAATGACCTTTCTGCTTAGTCGATTTGAAGGACAGATACCTGTTGGAAGCATTGTGGGAAACGAGACGGAGGTTAATGGAGTCACTCCTGCAATTATTGGCTCAATCTTACTACTCAATACCATGATTCTAGGTTTTTCATTTCCCGGACCATGGGATTCAGAATCCTTTACCTTAGGAATAATTGGTATTACAGGCCTAGGGTTTTGGTACGTCTCTTGGTATCGCTTCACCTTCAACCGAAAAGGCCTGATTCCTTGGCTAGATAATTGGGAAAATCCTGAACAGTCATCAAAACAGGTTCTGGCCACTGGAATATCCACAATCATTCTATCTTGGATCGCGGGCAATACTCTACAGGAATATCTTCCAGATCCAACCGGATTAGTTTTGCTTCTAATCGGCCTCTTGATTTCTCTATCAGGTATTTACTCTATGCTAGCCTTAGGGCCTCTAGCAGACTCAATTGCTGATGAATAAGATGACTATCTCTGACCCGGCTTCCAAAATTGCAATGGCAACGGCTCTTGCCCACTCATCGCTCTGAATGCTAAATGATCGGCGCGCTCATTCCAACGGTGCCCACGATGCGCCCTAACATGTTCACCAGATAATTTCCTCAAACTTGAGACCTCATTCCAAAGTAATCTGACATGTGAGGCTAAGTCTCGATTTTTCTTTGCCCTCCATTGTCCATTCGCAATGTTGAGTGCATATTGTGAATCGGCGCGAATGACTACTGAACTACCTCCTCCTTGCTTGAGTAGCCAACTGAGAGCTGCTGCGATTGCGCTCAGTTCAGCAGTATTGTTTGAGCCGACTTCGGCACCAATGAAATCATTCGAAGTCTCGTCTGTAATTACTGAACCAGAACCTTCGGTGACAATTTCGCCTCGACCTCTTCCTAGACCCGTATCGCCTTCTACAACACAGAACCCCCAGCCAGCAGGGGTATTTACAGTAACATTTCGATTCTTTTCACATGAGCCATCCACGTAGATGTGGAGGGCTGCAACCACAAGACTCACTCACCAATCAGTTCGCTATACGCTGCAGCGTCGAGAAGGCTATCCAGCTCTCCAGCATCACTAATTGTCATCTTCCAAATCCATCCCTCTCCATAGGGGTCCTGATTGATTTGTTCCGGGGCGTCTTCGAGACTTTCATTGGCTTCAGTCACCTCACCCGCAATTGGTGCGTAGATTTCGCTAACCGATTTTACAGACTCTACACTGCCACAGGATTCCATAGCTCCAACCGACATTCCAACTTCTGGTAATTCTACCCAGACAACATCTGTTAAAGCATCCTGAGCATAATCTGTCACTCCAATAATCGCCTGGTCGCCTTCTACTCGGATCCATTCATGCTCGGGCGTATATCTCAATTCAGCCGGGACTTCGCTCATGTTATCGAGCCTGCGAGACTACGGCGAAGGGTCAAGGTTTCGATTGGTAAATTAGACTTAATCGATTGAAAAATTCACTCTTCTTCGCCGTATTGCTCTTCGAGATTTTTCTTCTCAAGTTCGGCCCAACGAGAACCAAGGCCTTCATCGCTGGCCTCGAATCTTTCTTCTTCCAGCCTTTCTCTCATAACCGATTCAGGCTCTCTACTGACCCATCTGTCAAGTACTCCGTCGCCATAATCTCGGCCCGCTGAAAGTCGTAAAATTGCAAGGCTAATCAAGCACATTAGCGTTATTGCAGGTAACGCCAAGGCAATCTCGCTAGTGCTATTACAAGCATCACCCTCGCAGCCAATTAACTCGATTCTCCCTTCAGCGAGCGCTAGCGCGGTAAGGAATGCCGCAGGTATCGCGATACCAATCAGCACCCGTCGAAGTCGGGCCGCGGGTGAATCCATGTGACACTCTGAGCAACCCAAAGGGAATGAATGCCTCGCTCAATCAGTAGGTTTCTCTGACCAATTTGTGAATCTTGTAAGGAAGCAGAGCACGATTTACAGGAGTTACTTCGAGGATACGTGCATCGTCTCGCCTTCGGATATCTTGTAGAAGTGGGTGCCGACTCTTTTTGTGCAGGGTTAGAATCGTCGGCATATCTTCCTCTAGCGCTTCCCTCACTATTTCGACAAATTCTTCACTCTCAACAGAGAACTTACCAATTTCATCGACGACCAATAATTCACACTCCTCCATCGTTCGCTGAATTGCGGCTACACCAATTTCATCGAGAGCTTCTGGATTTATTCCATAGCCCAAGATTCTTGTTCTTGAGTCAATTTCTCGGTGTGCCATTACTGCAGAATCACCGGTTACGATGTCCACACATTCGAACCCAACACGTTGACCATCTTCCATCATGATTCGAGTTTTCATACCGCCAACAATCGGCTTTAGATTAGGGTCTTCATTGCGAACTCTCTTCTCCTGTTTGCGCTCTTCAATGATCATACTGACAACTTTTTCCAATACCGCAGACTTACCCGAACGGGGAAGCCCGGTTATTCCGATTTTTGGATGAATTCCCATATTCTTGCCTCTGACCCTAATGCTGAACGCAACGGAACGACCCTACGTACGTAATGCGGTCGTAATAATCAATTTGGTCGATTCGCTTCAATTGCTCCGTGGAACGGAAATTAATTTCCGGACTCAAGCGGAAATCTTTCCGCAAAACCGACACAAATCGAAAATCAGACAACGTGAGAAAAACCAATTAAGCGTTTAAACTGCTTCAACCTTGGTCATGCTAACCGGTGGAGGGAATGGTAAATTCTCAATTTCGTAATTATTGACGTTGTTATTGGCCGCCCAAGCTCTTGACCAAAGATCAAGAGTATCTGAATTCAGATGTTCGGCCAACCACAACAAACCTTGCTCTAGAGGTCCATACTCTTGTGCTAGACTATCTTGTACAGCATCTGGTAGTTCTAGGAAGTTTACTGAGTTACCAAGAACACAGTCAGGCGGAACAACTACCCAGCGAAGTCTCCTATCTTGCTGTGCGTTGACGATTGCTTGGCAGGCGATTCGACTAATGCCTCTTGCATCTATTGGACCCTTCCACATTGCTTGAGAACGCTCTAATGCTTCTCTAGGAATCGATGAGGTATATCCTGGGTGGTTAATCGATACCTTGCCATTCTCTAGATTGAAGTGAATACCTCGAATAAACGGAGTTCCACGTGATCTAGGCTTCCAATCACGAATATCCTCTGACCAAGTGGTTTGGTCAATTTCTCCAACACGCACACGAATAGGGTCGCCACTTGGATTCAGCCAGTTATGGTCTTCAGATAGTCGGGGTAAATCAGCCAATTGCGAAATCGCATTAAGCACCTTACGTCGCTCATGTTGTTTGCGAGGCATCCTAGGAACGGCCCAATTTGTATCTGTCCAAGTAGCCCATGTTGAACGCTCTAGTTCCAATTTTGGTGATTTGGGGTCAAGTCCTGCAGATGGAAGGACATCAGACGATTCAAGAGGGCCCCAACTGGTTAGTTTCGTAGTCTCCCCGCCAACTGAAATTGCGATGACCAAAACTCCTTGCGACACACCGGGGAATACCCTTTGGCTCTCAGGGAATGACCAAGCAGAATCCCAATTATTTCTCTCAACCATTAATCGGCGAAGTGGTATACTGCTCTTCTCTCGTAGTAGTGAGTCTGGAACAATCATACGAACACGACCGCCATCTTCGACGAGTTGTAGGGAGCGTTCTAAGAATAAACGATACAAGTTTACATTTCCAAGAAGTGTACTAAATCTGAGCCGGCCGTCCGGTTCTGTAATACTGCGCAATTCACGAGATAGTTCCTTGCGCAAATTGCTTCCATCTGGGTGACCTCGGAATCGGTCTTTGATTCGAAGCCATGGAGGGTTACATATTAGCAGTCGCGGATTCTCATCCCAAGGCCAAGAACCTCGCAGTGCATCACCTTCTTGCACACTAACTTCAAGCAATTCTTCTGCATGTTTTCTACCAATTCTAGAGTCATCACCGTCTCCGTCCAATTCTATTAGTTCGGATTTTGCAAGGACCAAGAGCAATCTTCTGCGAGTGCAGCGAACTGCAATATCTGAAATATCCAAGAGTTGCAATCTCGAAAGAAGGCGAATCGTGTCTTCCTTCTTGGTCGCTGCGGGTAAACCATCGATTCTTTCTGAATGAACCTTAAGGAGACGCTCTGGGAATAATCCCGCTCCAACTGCAGGGTCTGCAAATGGAAGTGGAATCCCAGAAGCGGTCTTCCTACCCGCTGTAATCGCTTCATCAATCTCGTCTCCATCATCTTTCGAATTGGCTTCATTCATCTGTGCCGCGAAAGCGCGGAAGCCAGGAGGTAAAGCGGCGAGGGAGATTCCAGTAGGCACGGGTTGGTCACTATTTGCGCCGCGCTCGCCCAACTCATCAGCTAGCATAGCATCAGCAAATCGAGCAGGTGTGGCGTATGCTCCGCGTGGAGATCGACCATCAATTTCAGCATCGTAGCGAGCCAGCATATGGTCGAGAACAGCACCTGGATTAGATAGTAGCCCTGCAGGTAGAGTAGGCCAGTCACTAGGCATCGTTGCAGCAATTGGAATATTATGCCGAATCGATTCTTCCCATGCATCTAACCAACGTTCAAGCTGTTCAATCCTATTCTCGCACGACCTGTCCAGTCGCGCATACCATCCCGAAGCGTCGCTAACCATGGCACCGACGCGCCCTCCCACATGGGTCTCTACTTTGAATCGAACGGTTGCAATCAACCTCGATTGAGGCGGTTTTTTAGGGGTTAAATCCAAAAAAATCCTGCTCAATTTCAATAATTTGACGGTGTTGTAGCAAATAAGCGATGGCTTCATCAACTTCGTCGACCGAAATCCCCATCGGCTGTAATCTGTCAATAATATCGTCGAAATGTACAGGGCTAGAATCCTCCAAAGAAGCAACTTCAATTGTTCCAAGTATATGTTCTGCAACAATTGCAAGTAACGGGTCATCATCAACCCCCATGATTCCACCAGAAACTACTGGTTCATCATTGTCTTCAGGTATAGCCTCTGAACTCTGAGAGTTGTCGGATTTGTCGAATATATCGAAGAGATTTTTCTGATGGGGATCGCCCAACAAATCAGGCCCAGCAACTTCTCGTTGCCGTTTCAGTTTCTTTACCATAGTCTCGATTCGGTGAAGCCGCTGTTTGAGTCTCAATCGCTCTCGACCTAGATGAGCCTCGACTAATTCTAATTCATCATCAGCACGTTCTTTCAACCACGCTACCAAATCCCAGCTTGGTTCTATTCTTAGCATGGTGTCCCATAGACGAACTAACGAATCTGGTAATGTGTTCACATCAATCCGAGATGATTCACTACCCTCCTCTCCGCTGTGGTCCATGTCACCCATGTTCGCGGTGACCGTCTATCAAATATCGCCTTGAAAGACCTCCTTGAATGGATATTTTGGCCGAAGGAATAGATGGGTTGTATTGATGAATGATGAGCAACTGCCACGTTTAGATGACAGCCTACCGTCTAACCGTGTTGGCCGGCGACGGAACCGGGCCAGAAGTCATCGCCGAGGCGCTAAGGGTAATCGAAGCCTTCCAGCAACATAGCCCAGTTTCATTTGAAATCACCAAAATTCCATGCGGAGGCCAGTATTATCTAGAAACTGGTGAAGAGTGGCCAGAAGGTTCCTTCGAACACTGTCGAGATAATTCAGACGCAATACTTCTCGGGGCAATAGGCTGGCCAGACGCCAGACTTCCAAATGGCGATATGGCGGGCGGCCAAGTCATTCTTGGACTTAGGAGCGGACTGAAACTATACGCTAATGTCCGTCCAATCAAACTCTATCCTGGTGTACAACACAAGGTACACGGCGTCCATCAACAGATATGGCAGCCAGACATGGTTGACATGGTCATGATTAGAGAGAATACCGAAGGCCTCTATCACTCCCTTCTACGTAGAATGGAACAGAAGGCTAAGGGAGAGAAGGACGAGCCAATTGTAATCGAAGAATTCCCTGGGCTGGAGGGTGAAGTAGAATGGGACCCAAGGCCAATATCTCGCAAAGGAAGTGAGAGAGTCATAAACTTCGCATTTGATTTAGCTCGACATCGCCATAGAAAAATGGGAGTGCCTCAATCAGTAACTTGCGTTGACAAGTCCAACGTAACACGTGGATGTAGATTATTCAGAAGAATTTTCAAAGAAATTTCAGAACAAAATCTCGATATTGAAACCGATGCAGCATACATTGATGCGTTCACAATGTGGCTGATGAGGGATCCAGAGGATTTGGATGTCGTAGTCCTTCCAAACATGTTTGGCGATATCGCTACCGACCTAGCAAGTGTCTTACAGGGAGGACTTGGTATGGCTGCTAGTGCAAACCTAGGTCCTAAGCACATGATGTTTGAGCCAGTACACGGCTCTGCCCCAAAATACACTGGAAAGAATGTAGTAAATCCAATCGCCACTCTTCAATCAGTCCAGATGATGTTTGAGGCTCTAGCCTACAGAAAGAAGGACGATGACTTGGATAAGTGTGCCGACATCCTCCAACAAGCTATTCAGCAACATTTCGAAGAAGGCGGAGTCGTCACCTACGACCTTGGTGGAGATGCTAGTACTTCCGAAGTGGGTCAAGCCATTGCAGACAGATGTAAAACAATGCTAGAGGAAGAATTTCAGTAGACTAACTGAACTTCTGAGTCAGCGCTCAGCTTGATAACACCAGGAGGCCCACTCCACTTGATTTGGTCATCTGGGACAACTAGAGCACCGTCTCCTTCACTGTAGCCAAGCGTTGACTTAACTGATGCAAATGAGCAGTAAAGGACAGCGTTTGCAATGATATTATCCATCAATTGAGTTATGAATTTTGAATCAGGACCCATCTCTTGATTGAGTTCTTCGATAAACTCCTCATCCAACAATCTTGTTCCTGCTCCGGCAAAGAATACACTGACTTCATGGCCGTCAGAGATGGCCTGACCGACGCAAGCTAAGCCAACAATTGACCTGAGCGAGTCGTTTTTTGGTTCGGATACAAATTTGAAGAAATATTTCTTACCCATGAAATCCCGAAGTTAACTTGGTATTTGATTTGATGCTTGAGCCATTATTGCGAGCGCATCTCGCAGGGCTTGGCCATTATCCCACTGTGAGATTTTAGGCTCCCCAACTAAGGCAGAACAGAGTTCTGTCATGGCCCGGCTTACCTCATCGACAATTGTAACATGAGCCATTCTAGCAGTTCTTGAAAGCGGATTTAGATCAATCACCAATACTTGTTTTCCTAGTGCCACCAAAGCCTCGCATCGATCACCATCTTCCAAAGGCACGAGGACAGCATCCGCCGATTCGATGCCACGAGAACTGCAGATAGCTCTAGGTCCTTCGAGCCCCTCAATTCGACCATCTGCATCCCCTCCAAGTATATCAACAGAGTTTACAATTTCGGGCCACTGCGAAGCATCCCTGCCAAGAGGGGGGTCTTGGTTAGCGACCTTATGGCGGAGGTTTTCAAGTGTGGAAATCAATTTCTCCATCCTTTCTGGAGTTCGATAGTAAATGTTGACTTCAACTGGACATCCAATGATTGCAGCTGCGCGAATTGCTTGCTCGCCCGCCAATACAGTGGTGTTGCCATTTAGTGAAATGACTGCCCTCTCGGCTTTGAGAAGCCGTGCCGCTGTTTCACGAATTGCTAGTGAGGCGGACTCACTAGTTTTCTCTCCCAGAAGGTAATCGAAAGCCTCGCCTCTTCCATGAGCAATCAATGCAGACTCGGCGAGCAAACCCTCAGCGGCAGCCTCAGTGAGTTTAGCTCTAGCAAGTAATGAGGCCTTTCTTGGATGCGAGTCTGGAATCTCGCCCATTCAATCACCACCAACGACTTTCATCGAAAGATCGAGTGTAGAAACCCCTCGATTCAGAGCACTAGTCGAGACTAGATCGACACCCGATTCAATCCATAGTCCAAGATCTTCGTGAACAACCCCTCCAGAGCCCTCCAAGATACACCATGCACGTAGGTTTTCTTGCATCAGAATACGATGAACTTCAGCACAACCACTTGGGCCCATATTGTCTAGCAGTAGGACTATTTTTTCACAGCCGCTACGTTCTATCTGTAGTGAATCCCATGCTTTTACTGCGGCCACTGCTTGGCTTGAATCTCTAACTTCTATGACTGTAAATTCTGCGTCAGAATCCATGTCAATTAACGATACAGCAGTGGCTACTGCAACATCTTCTTCATCGATTCCGGGAGCCAAGGCTGCCAAGTCGTGTTCTTTGATCATCAATGCATCAGCACGGGACAATCTGTGAGTCAATCCACCGCCGACATGTACTGACCATTTGTCAAGCAGGCCCCAATCTGTCTTTCTAGTACAGGCAACTCCAATATTTCCTGCCTGAGAAACCCAAGCAGCGGTATTTGTTGCAATTCCAGACATCCGACCTAGTATGTTGAGCATGATTCGCTCGCATCGTAGAACTTGAACAGCAGGTCCGGAAATGTTGAGCACCTGTTCGCCAGATTGTACACCTTCACCTTCTGTAACATTCCAAGTCACATTACAATCTGGAAAATGCTGTACTACGAGCCTATCGACTACACTTGTACCGGCAATAATTCCGTTTGCTTTGGCTCTAATTTCACCGACAATATTCTCATCAGAACTTTCTCCTCCGCCATGTTCGTCAGCGATCATGGCATTTATCCATCTATCCATCGAATCGTGGAATAGCGCCGTCGGCTCGGCATTAGCAAGAAGCCACGAGCGGTCGTGAGGGAGGCTGTTCACGGTAGGATGGGGTAGTTGCTCCACCTTCAATTGTTGGAATCGTATTCTGCCTCAGCAGAAGTGAGTAAAGCCAACAAAGAATCCACCAGTTCTCTAACTTCTCTTAGGTCATCACCTTTGACAAGAATGCGAAGTCCAGCTTGTCCCCCGTCACATTCTGTGACTAGTTCAATATCAGCAAAATCATGGCCATCGATGGCGGAAAGTAGGGCTTCCGCCTTGACCATGTCTCCTGTCCAGACCATCTCCGTCTCGACTTCGACCATGGTAACCGCAGAACCCATTCATCTATCGCTGCTGCGGTCTGGAAAATTCAGACTCCAGAGAATAATTGCATTCGATTATACCAACCGAAGGCTTCGGGATGAGCCTCTAGAATATCGAAGCCTTCCAAGCCTTGCATTGAACGAAGAATTCCATAATTTGCAAAATCTGCTCCATTCGGGCTCTCCCCTCCAAAGAAATCTCCCTTGAATCCACTACTCATGGTATCCAGTTGGGATTTGAGATTCTCTCTTGGCGGCAGATCAAACATTTTTGCACGAGAACGACCAACCATTTTCATTACAAATCCGCCAAGATACTTGTTCACGAATTTGTCTTTTCTGGAAAATTTCTCGATACCATTGACGTATTCTAATGCACGGAATGAGCTTCCAAAAGTGCGGTAAATTACAGCAACAATAGATTTGCCGAGTACCTTGTTGCTGAATTCCATCCAACGATCTTGTTCTGGGTCATGTCCCGCTCGAGGGAATAGATTCCCATTCTTTGAATCGATATAGTGAAGGATATCGTTTGACTCATCCATTGCGTTCCCATCAACGTCTACGTAAACGGGAACCTGATTCCAATCTCCCCACTTCAGTTCAGCCTTCTTCATCGGCTCAACTTCGACATCAGCATAAGCTATGCCACGGCTACCCAATAGAGCTCGAATTTTGAAGCAAAATGGACAAGATTGGAAGGAGTAGATAGTCGGTAATCCGTCAACGACTTGCTCTGGATATAACCGAGTGCCTTTGTCATCAGCCTCGACAACCGCTTCGATGTCGGCCTCTGTAGGTGTCATTGGCGCTGCGAAAAGGCCTCCTTTCTCAATGCTGCGGCGATAATGACCTCGTTTTCCCGGCCAAATTACACACCTTTTTGTTAGATATTCAGTTCGCCGAAAACCCATATATGGAAGGATGGCCGGATAAACATGGTTGCATTGTTCACGTCGGAATCGGTTTCCGCCGGTCACCCCGACAAATTGTGTGATGCGATATCCGATGCAATCGTTGATGCATGCTTGCAAGCCGATCCTAAAGCTCGTGTTGCAGTCGAAACTCTAGTCAAAGGAAAGCGCGATCACGCACTGATAGTACTAGCAGGCGAAGTAACCCTTGACGGAGAAGCCCCAAAATACGAAGCCATAGCCCGTGAAACCGCTGTACGTATCGGCTATGATAATCATGCAATTGGCATGGATGCCAGTAGTAAGGAACTATGCAAGGTGCATGTCAATATTACAACACAATCTGAAAATATCGCTCAAGGAGTTGATGGAAATTCATTGGATGATGTCGGCGCAGGCGACCAAGGAATGATGTTTGGATATGCCTGTACAGAGACCGAGGCTGAAGAGGAACTTAGCGGCAGATACTTCCCACTACCTTCCGCACTTTCTCAGCGTATTTGCCGCCGCCTAGACATGATTGTTGCCAGCGGCGAAATCGATTGGATTCGTCCAGACGGCAAGAGTCAGGTAACAGTGGAGTATGACGACGATGGAAATCCACTGAGAGTACACACCGTGGTAGTCGCGGTTCAGCATGATGATGCTCTGAAAGACCGCTTTGATGGTGATATCGAAGCCGAGCAGGCCTACATTCGAGAAGTAATAAAGAGCGAAGTTGTTGAACACGCAATACCCAATTATTGGCTGAAAGAAGGTTACATTCTCCATGTCAATGGAACAGGCCGATTCGCAGATCCAGGAGGTCCATATGCAGATGCAGGAATCACGGGCCGAAAAATCGTTGTAGATACCTATGGAGGAATGGCGCGACACGGAGGAGGTGCCTTTTCTGGTAAGGACCCAACAAAGGTTGACCGTTCAGCAACTTACTACACTAGATGGGCGGCAAAGCATGTTGTCGCTGCAGGTTTAGCAACTCGTTGCGAAATTCAGGTTGCCTATGTTATCGGAGTAGCGGCTCCTGTAAGCCTACGAGTTGAGACATTCGGAACAGGTACAATTAGTGAAGAGGAACTAACCGAGAGAGTATCTCGAGTATTCGATTTTAGGCCCGCTGCAATCTCTCGTGATCTGAAGTTACATCGGCCGTTATACTCAGCAACTTCAGCTGGTGGGCACTTCGGTCGTCCACCGACTAGCGAAGGTCATTTTGAGTGGGAAAGATTGGATCAATCACGTCTAGATGAACTCAACTCTTGACCGATGCACACATCAAGGCAGGGCAAGCCGCGAAAGCATGGCGCGAGAGCTAATCCGCATCGAAGATGTACATCGCGCCTTCGGACCTGTGAAAGTTCTCGATAGTGTAAATCTGAGAATCGACGAAGGCGATAGAATAGGCGTGGTTGGCCATAACGGAGCAGGCAAAACCACCTTACTGCGAACAATATCTAACCAAGATCAGGATATTGGCGACATCTCATTTTCACCAGGGCTTCGTCTTGCTTTTTTGACTCAGATTCGAGATATAGACGAGGGTGCCACTCTCGAAGAAGAACTCAATCGGAAAGGCCGTCAATTTCAGGAATTAGAAGAAGAGATTGCAGTCCTTGAAGCAAAAATGGCCGAACCATCCTTCTATGACGGCGATTGGCAACCAGATATAGATCGCTATCAGGAACTTCAGTCAATGATGGCTCGAAGTGGAGGAACCAATGTTGCTAGTCATGCGCAGGAAATTCTTCGAGCACTAGACCTCGCTCACCATCCTCTTGAGGTTCCGCTGGCAAATTTGTCTGGAGGTGAACGTGCGAAGGTAGCACTGGCAAGGCAATTGGTCGGCTTATCGGAAATCGATGTGTTCTTTCTAGACGAGCCAACAAACCATCTTGATCTAGGAACTCTTGATTGGCTCGAAGAGTTCCTCATTACATTCCAAGGAGCGCTTTTGATAGTCAGTCACGATCGGTATTTCCTCGACCGAGTCTGTAACGCCATAGTTGAGATACAAGATACTCGAGCAAAAGGCTACCACGGGAACTACACCTCATTTTTACAACAAAAGGAACTATTCCTTCAGACATTGGCGGACCGAATCAAAAAAACCGATGCAGAGGTCAAACGGTTAACAGGTGCATTGCAGTCGATGAAGCGCGCCAATAAGTATGACAAATCAATCTCTCAAAAGCGATTTTTATTGGCCAGAGCACAAGGCGAATTACGTTGGCTAAAGTCGCTAAAACCTCGCCAGCGTAGAGGGCTGAATTTCCGACTTGAATCGACTGAAAAGAGTAGTCTTGAAGTTCTTGACTTCCATGATGCCACTTTGACCTTTGAAGGGCTTAATCGCCCGATAATCAAAGGACTAGAAGTGGGCGTTTCAAGAGGTCAAAAAATTGGTATCGTTGGTCCTAATGGAGCAGGTAAAACCACAATACTGCGGCTTATTCAAGGTGAGCTAGAACTAGACTCTGGTAGTGTTGATGTAAAGCCAGGAGTTCAGATAGGTTACTTCCATCAAGATCACAGATCATTAAATTTTGACTTGACTCCTGTAGAACAGGTCAGAGCCCTCAAACCAAGGATGGATTATGGGGACATTCGGGCTCTGCTCGGGCGCTTCCAATTTACCAGCGAAATGGTAGAAACTAAACTGGAAAAATTGAGTGGAGGAGAGAGGGCCCGTATCGCCCTACTGAAATTACTGCTCGAAGAGAATAACCTACTCCTTCTCGATGAGCCTACAAATCATTTGGATACCGATGCGAAGGAAGCTCTAGAGGAGGCTTTGGTAGAATATGATGGAAGTATAATCACAGTGAGTCACGATCGATTTTTCTTAGACAAAATCTGTGACACGATTTGGGAATTGCCGGCCGATGGAAGTATGTGGATTTGGCCTGGAAATTATTCAGATTTCATTCGCCGGAAGCGCGCCTCTCAATCTCAGTGATTCTGCCTTTAATTCTTCCAAATTCGCCGTTATTCGGACCTGTCCGGCCCCCCCTCTATCTGCTTACAAGGCTCTCGAACCCTATGGTCGGAAGCCTAACCCCCTCTCTGAGCGTCGAAAACAACAGAAAAGAACTCAAGCGAACCCAACTCGCTGCTACCCTTGCTTTACTAATGCTAAGTGCCCTACTTGCACCCTCGCTGTTAGCCGTATCTGGTGAGCCGGAAGAGCTGGCAAATGAATCAACTCGATTTCCTACAGCGAACGGAACTATCGATGATAGTGACGCCCAGACTCTGCTTACGAACCTGAATGCAAACAATCCAATCGATGTCATGGGGGTAATGGATGACTCGAATAGGATACACCTTGTTTGGATTGAGAACACTAGTACACCATTGCTGAGATATGCACTAATTCAGATTTCAACCGGTATTGACACGGTTCTAATTTCAACAACTCAGGTTGGGGGCTCCAATGCATCATCTCTCTCTGGCCCTTCGATGGTGATAGACTCACAAGGTAGAGCACACATCGTTTGGGAAGTCACTGATACGGATATTCTCTACACATTATTGGATCCTTCAGAGGATGACTTAGACGGTTCTTCTGGTGATATACAGAACATGACTATCGCATCCCACACCATTGCCGATGGCAGCGGAACTCGTAATTCCCCTGACATTGCTGTAGATTCATACGATGCAGTACACGTTGTCTGGGTGGATACATACGATCCACAGGGCTTGTACTTCGGTAGTCCGCTAATTTACTACTGTATGCTTTCCCATGATGCAAACAATGGTTTCCAAGTTCTAATCAATTCTACAATGGTCACACCGGCCTTAGGACACAGAGGTAATCCAGCAATTAGCATAGGTACAAACAACACCGCAGTGATCGTTTGGGAAGATACCAGAGGTTCGATAGTTGAGTACGTGGGACTCATCGACTCCTCAGGTTCAATGACAACCGAGTGGGCCGATATGTGTGCAGTATTCTACGGTGGAGTACTTACAACAGGTGAGAACTTTGCTGGGATCAAGCCAATGCTTGAAGCAGCTAGTATCACTGTTCTAGAAACATTATACACACTCAGTGGAAATATGCACAACGCGAATCAACATACTAATTGCGCTAATGCAATTACAGCAGGTGACGATGGTTCGAACGGCCCACGTTCGACATATCTTGGTCAGAACGCCACCGACACAACCGGTGGAATCAGACCTCTGACAGAAGTCATGTTCAATGGTTCAGCACTATCAATCCCATCCGATTGGGGATACAATTCTGAGATGTGGGGACCAGGTTCTACATGGGCGTGTGAATCTTGGCGAGATTCTTCAGGTTCGATGCCAGGGAACCCTGCAACCGCTATAGACCACTCTTGGAATCCAAACGCAACCAAACTGATCCTTCCAGTATCGGACGAGGGTCCATTTGGAGGCTCGCCGGCTCTTTATGCTGATGATTATCAAAGTGTTAACGAGGCACACGATGCTTGCTTACAAGCAGGCATAACTCCAGTTCCTGTTGCTGGCACAACTTCTTATGGTCCAAATACCAATACCTACGAAGACACAAGCGTACGTTACCACATGATGAACCTCGCTCATTGCCCTGACATGAATAATATCGGTATACACACGCGTACTTGCGATGGTACATCTGTAAGAAATACCAGTGCCGGTGGAGAACTATTTTACTATCCCACTGAAGAATTAACTGAATTCCACGGAGATTTCGAAGTCGGTTACATCGCTAATGGATGGACTCAAGTCGGCCCAAGCAGCTACTGGTGGTTCGCCCAAGGTGATCGAATTATAGATGGAAATTACACCGCTCAATCAGGTAACCTAACTCACAATCAACACTCAACTCTAGAATACGCTGGAGCAATGGCATCGGGAACTTTATCTTTCAATTACTCAGTATCCAGCGAGGCAAACTATGACTATCTTCTGTTTTGTATTGATAATCCGAACTGCTCGAGAAGTTCCTTTACATCCGCTTGGTCTGGAGAAAGTAACGGCACCTATACGGCAACGGTTTCACCAGGATATCACACATACACCTGGAAGTATGTCAAGGACGGTTCAGTATCTCATGGAAATGACTCAGCTTGGATTGATAACGTGCAGCTTCCAATTGCTTCATACACTGAAGAAATGAACAATATGGTGAGTGCAATTATCAACATTACAACAGGAAGTGGAGCGACCAACACCTTCCTCACTGTGTTGAACCCTTACTCAATTCTCTCAAACCCAAGGTCAACTTGGTCTGTAGGAGATTCTGGACATACCATTGATGAAAATACAGGTCAATATCAGGAAGATATCGGACCAGATACCGATTGGTATTGGAGAGAAGATGGCGGTGGTTGGGATACTGTTGGTCATCTAGTATTGGTCAATGACACTCAGATTTCCAAGGGGCATGGTTGGGCATTAAATCCGGACGTCAATGTTGACGATGACGGTAACATCCACATTGTTTGGATCGATGGAAGAAGCGAATTCCCTTCCAAAGATGGACCAAGTCAACTGCACTATATGCAACTTGATCCAGACAGACAGGGTGAACTTGACGGAGAGCCTAACGGGCTTATATTGTCAGAAGTATCTACTGTGAAAGACACTGCAGTACTTTCCTCTAACCTGATTTGGGGGGCAAATCCAAGGGTCGATTTCGACCGAGATGATTCGATCCATATCACTTGGTTTGAAACAGGTGCAAAGTGGGATTCTGATGTTGTTGAACTTCGCTGGACTCGAATCCAATCTCCAGTGATGAATGGGTTGGAGGAATTACCATTGAATCGTTATCTTACTCAGGCATATAGTGTGGTGAATACCCGAACAATCACAGCCAGTACAAATAATTTGATGGGAATATTTGGAAGTGAATTCGATGCTAGTGCCCAGCCTATTGTCAAGTTCGCTTGGCCTGAACGAACAATCGCTTGGACAGCAAATGATTGCACTGACGAGAGATTCGCAACTAACAAGTGGGATGTTTGTATGTGGAGTGAAGATCTATACGATATGTCACTAAATCTCGAACCAACTGAAAGTGGCTACGTTACGATTCAACCGGACCAATCAATAGAAGTGGAAATGAATCTCCGTCCAATACAAATTCCTGGCGAGGTTGACATAGTTACAATCGATGTTGAGGGTACACTTGATCTATGGGATATTACAGCTGGATTTGGAGATAACTATCAATCTTCAACCTCGATTGCAGAGGGCACGTTGGAAGAGGTCAACTTACTAATTCGAGCACCTGATATTCGTCTAGTGAACGATGATCAGTCGTTTGATGTTATAGTAAAGGTCCAATCGACTTCAGACCAGTTTGCAAACGCTGAACAATTGGTAAGAATCAATCTAGTCAATGATAACGATTGGAATGATGACGACCAAGATGGAATCTTGGATGAGTATGATCTATGTCAATTCGGCGATAGTGGCTGGCAATCAACAGCCATGACTGATTATGATGGAGATGGCTGTAGAGACGAAACAGAGGACCTCGATGACGATAATGATGGAGTCGAGGATGCTCTAGATGAATGCCCAACTGGCATGATGAATCCAGATAGATTCGACGCAGATTTCGATGGTTGTGATGATAATCTGGAAGACACTGATATCGATGGCGACTTAGTACTAAACCACGAAGACCTCTGTCCAAATGGTGCACAATACTGGAATACATATTCAACCGACTACGATGGAGATGGATGTCGAGATATGGACGAGGATGACAACGATGATAACGACCCATATCTCGATGTTTTCGACGACTGTCCAACAGGAGTAATTGGTTGGACAGGAGCGGCTTACGACCATGATTCAGACGGCTGTCAAGACCACGAGGAAGACTTAGACGATGATAACGATGGAGTTCTAGATAGGGAAGATTCCTGTCCATATGGAATGATAGATTGGACCTCTAATGTGATTAGCGATCAAGATGGAGATGGCTGCAATGATGTATACGAAGACGCCGACGTTGATGACGACGGAGTGCTAGACATCGAGGATTCTTGTACGACAGGAAAATTCGGATGGCAATCTACACCTCTGAATGATTGGGACGGCGATGGCTGTCATGACTCAGAGGAAGATGAAGACGACGATAACGATGGCTTCCTAGATTCAGAAGACTCCTGTATTCGAAGTGCGTCACCAAACCTAGTTGATGCGGATATGGATGGTTGTGATGATCGTGGAGAAGATACAGATTTGGATAACGATGGAATCGAATCCTCTGAGGATAATTGTGAAATAAATCCAAATCCAGGATGGGTGTCATCCCTCAATTCAGACCGAGACCGAGATGGTTGTGCTGATGCAACCGAAGATATCGACGATGATGGCGACGGAGTACTCGACGTCGATGATGCATGCCCTATCAGCACTCGAATTACAATCGATCATGATAGCGATGGATGTATGGACGAATACGATCTTGATGATGATAATGACGGAGTTCCTGATACTAGAGATCAGTGTGCTCACGGAATAATCGCTTGGATTTCTACAAAGGAAACAGATGTTGATGGCGACGGATGTCAAGATTCCTCTGAAGACAAATCATTGCCGAGAGGAATTGTTCAGACCATCACCGATTCTCCGGTTCTGATGACTGCAATTTCCGGCTTAGCTCTAATCGTGCTATTGGGAGCCGTTCTACAGCGCCGCTCAGAGCGCAGAGGTCAAGATGGAATTAGAGATGATACGAGAGATGTCATGGATTCTATGAACGCCGAAGATAAATTATGGGCGGTCAAGACTGAGACCATACAAATACCTACGAAAGCCGAAGTAGAGGATGACAGCCAATACCTAAGATTAGTCGAAACCGGCTATTCTCCTGAAGTCGCGAGAGCAATCGTTGCTTCAGAGGATGCAATGAGAAAACAGTCTGAGGAGTGATTTCCCATGACTGAGGGTTTGGATGGCATTTCGCCATCCTTTCCCTCGCAACCAGTATTGAGCACCTTGAAAACGCCAAGGGGGGACTGAGGGTTGCGAGGCAACCACATGAGGGCGGTCAGAGTAGAGTGCGCTTTCTCTGCAATCGAGGACGACTCTAGAGCCCAAGCAGGCTTGCAGTGCATTTCCTGGGACTTCCGTTCCATGCTTGGGATGGTAGATGGAAATCTGCGAATAATGGTCGAATGTATCACCATTGATGGGAATTGTCCTCGTGAAGGGAAATATGTCGATGGTATCCGTATTGTGCAAATCCTCGAAGAGTGGCAATCTGACATCCTAACTCACCATCTTGTAGTGCTAGAATTTTCTTCGGACTTTGTCGGTCATTACTTCCATGGTGGGGATTTGGCTATTCTTGCAGGATCAAACTTCACAGCTAATGGTTTGGTATTGCAAATCGCAGGTCGACATGAATCAATGATTCGCTTCTTATCGGATATCAGAACTAAGATTTCAGTCGAGCGCGTTACCTCTGCGAAAGGCTCTGAAGGTTTGGTCCAGAAGGGTCCTACTTTGCAACAACACCGAGTCGTTCGACTTGCACATGAAAGTGGGTGGTATGAGGTACCAAAGAGAACTTCAATCCGTGACTTGGCGGACAAGTTAGGTCTTTCCAAGTCAACAGTTGCAGAGCAATTAGTCAAGGCTGAGGGCGAGATAGTTGCGAGTTTCCTAGACACATCCTTAGATTCTGAATGATGCTTGAAATACGGATATTCATAGGTGCGAAAAAACTCGCAAAATTTGAGAGGATACAATGAGTAAGATTCCCGCTGTCAAACTACAGCAATTAATGGGTCTCGATGAGTATGAATTGACCTTAGCCATCGATAGGGTAGCCAGCGAGTTAGGCATCACTGCAGAAGAGGTTCAATCAGAACTTGATTCGTTAGACTCTGGTTCTTCTTCAAACCAAATTGAATCTCCCCCACCTTTAGAACCACCACAACGAAAATCGATATTTTCACGAAATCAATCAACCTCCGGAGACGATTCTCCAACATTTGTATCGGATGTATCAAAATTCAGAGTATCCTACGATCCAAGCCATGAAGGGAAAAAAAGACAGCAACAAGTCAATCAGGCAATTGTCTGCACTAATTGTTCCGTACCGCTCGGTATTCCAAATATCAGACCGATCAAGGTAACCTGCCCTTCCTGTGGGGTTGAAACCACATACGAGA
The DNA here is from genome assembly GCA_036138175.1 of Thermoplasmatota archaeon. GTDB lineage: Archaea > Thermoplasmatota > Poseidoniia > Poseidoniales > Thalassarchaeaceae > MGIIb-O1. Next base: position 25,246 of record JAZAAK010000014.1, read on the forward strand.
GTTAGATACCCCAGTATCGATTGCTACCGTCATCATCTGTTTCCGCAGTAACTGAATCAATTGCAGTCTTCAGAAGATAGTAGAATACAATCGCGATAATTGGGAAGAACCAGGTGTCAGATACATTGCCTGCAGTAATGTCGTAACCTTCACCACCCAACTCAGCTAATGTTACCTCAATAACAGCCTTTGTAATCGAATAAACCACTGCTCCAAGTCCTACCAGTATCAAACTTTGACCTGTGAATGACCCTTCCTTCCAACGTAGAACACCAAGGGAAAGAACGAATGAGAAAGCGGAGACTAGAATCCACGTTAATGCTTGATCAATTGCAATTACCCAAACCGCAAAATCTCGATTGACTGCGTCTAAGTCGAAACTGTCAATTCGACGGAATGTGTCCAAAACATAGGCATTTAATTCTGCAGGGTTGCCGTAGAAAACCGAATAGAAAGTTAAGATTGAAAACAACACTGAAACAATGGATAACCCCCATAACAAAGAAGACCAAATTCCTCCAGTTGCACTTTCTCTCATGTCAATCATTAACCGCTCCAATTGGTGTTCCCAACCTAATCCCTTGGCAAGAATCCAGATTCCTATAATCAATGGCATTGCACCGATTAGAACAGCGCCATTTGGTAAAATCAAGCCGAGTCCAAAGATAATCAAAAACAAAGCAGCAGGAACGAGTAATCGCGCCCTCCAACGAGGGTCTTCGATTGCCTTGGCGACGTAGTAGTAAGTACTCTCAATTCCCTTTGATTGCCTCACAATAATCTTCTCAACGTGATCGACCCTTACTCTAGATGTTAGGATTGGTAGTGACGCTTCATCATCTGCTCCATCGGTGACTAACACGGCTGTATCCGGTTGAAATTCCTGAATCACTTCGTCGAGTTGGCTCGCAATCGCTCGGTCTGACCGAGGGCCAACTCGGACATCACCAGTCAGAATTGCAATTTCAATTTCATCTTCGCCATCATTCCTCTCACTCAATCGGTCGTGATGATGAAGGGCTCCTAGAATGGCGTTTGTATCGGACTCTTCAGGGTCAGCAATACCTAGTTTTAGGGCCGCAGTCAAGGTCGCTTTACGACCGATTACTGGCCCCCTAATTCCAGCTTTAACTCCAAGATCATTGTCTCTGTCAATGGTGATAACGAGTGTCCGCACCATACTGGAAGCCTCCGTTGCGATGTGCAATGAGGCCTTCCCCATTATGAAGAATCGGCAGGATTGCTTGTTTCAGAAGCACCTTCGGTGCGTTCTGGAGTTTCTTCGGTTTGAGATGAACGTACTTCATTTTGGTATCGCCTTTTTTGTTTGGCTCTGAGATATTTCAGCGGATGGTTCATCCACTCCTGATCACACAAACGATCGTCTCCCGGATTAACTGGGCAGCGAGCACCAGTCTTCAGTGCAGAGCATCCGTGAGGTGTGTATTGGTGTTCATAGATATGGCCGACTTGGTATGAAGTAGTCTCTGCATTGTAGTCTGGGGCGTTTTCGAAAAATGAGCAAGTAATTTCTGGCGTATGCCCCATAGCCCTTGACATTGCGGCCAAGAAGACTCGCCCTGTATGATTGACATTGATGCCTTGACTCAATTCAGCCACTGCAGATTCGAAGCAAGGCGGCCAATCCTCTCGGACAGCCGCCGTCATTGGCATCTCGGCGCTAACCCTTTCAGAGAGTAGGCCGAGAATTCTGTCGACGGGGTCAGCAAAAAGGGCTGCAAATGCATCATCCATCTTGTCCATGCGGTCGGTACAATCCTCTGTCAAAGATTGTCTAACTCGTTCCTTCAATAGACGCGCAGTGCGCTGTTGACTATTCTCTCCGCTGGCTGGATCCATCTGAACCCAGCCTTCTTTCACCGGCCGATTTACCAATCGCCAATATCCACCGGTTATTTTTGGACAAAGTTCCAAGAAATCTACCATTGGAACGTGATAGATAATTTCGGTCGTACCTGCAACCGTCTCGCTGCGAATATCAGAGAGATAGGTGCGAGCGATAATTTCGAAGTGATTAGCATCCATTCCAAAGAGTTGGTCGGCACGACTAGATTCTCCTTCCACCCAGCGATTTAGCAGACGTTCTTCGAAGGAAGCACAAACGACCAGCATGGCATGCAGGAAGGATAGAGCCTCGGTCATTCTGCCTACGTCTGAAGAGAGGTCGACGGTAGTGGTGGAGTCAACCCCTTCCTTGTGAACTACTGACTCAACCAAGCGTAAACTTCCACGACGTCTTATGTCTTCCAGCCAAGGTTCTTCGATGAGTCCCTCAACAGAAATTCCATTTGCACTTAGTTGGTTACGAATAAAATCTCGACTCTGTGGAAGGAATGGATAGCGCGCTAGAACGGACTCATCTTCGACGGCCGGTGGAGTGAGCGGCATTGGCATTGTAAGTCGCAATATATCGAGAGGGTATTTCAAGCCTCACCGAACCCTTCCACTGGAGAGGCCTCTGATGCAGACTAAACCCACCGACCTGAATCCAGTTGACGAGCGTTTGCTCGAACTTCAGGATGAAGTGCGTGAATTCTTCGGTTGGGGGCTACAAGCGGATGTAGATAGTGCCCTTTCTTTGGTTGCCAATGTTGATGATTTAGAGATTGAATCTTGGTCCAAACCTTGGCGAGCCAAAACACTGGCATCCTTGCACAGAAGGCTAGTCCTTCGAGATACCAAGGTTGCTATTTTGGGCGCGGCGATAACCACTCATGAAATAGAACAGGTGTTGGAAAGCAATTGCCTAATGATTGCCGCCGACGGCTCTTGTGGTGTACTAGACAAGCTACCTAATTCAGTATCAGAGCGTGCTTGGTCACGTTTGGTTTGTATCGTTAGCGACGCGGATGGCGGAGATGGTACTGTCGCCGCCGTCAAACGGGGCGTTCCAGTAATTTTGCACGCACATGGAGATAATTCAGAATCATGGTCTGAATTGTTAGAATTAGCAAGTTCTCAACGCTCTCCGCCACCGATTGTACTGACACATCAAACACCTAAATCGATTGAAGGAATGCACAATCCTGGAGGCTTCACTGATGGCGATCGAGCCGTGTGTTTCGCTCGAGCGTTAGGAGTTGAAAGAGACAACATCTTACTTCTTGGAACTCGAACCGATATAGTAGGTGAGTGGTCGGGTACGACCGATCCTAAACGTAAATTGGTCAAACTTCAGTGGATGGCTGAGGTTCTGCAACACTTGGGTTTCCTAGTCTAAATATCAAAGGAAGTCGCTCAGTGTCATTACCGTCACAGTATCGTCATTGAATAGGGAATCAACACTATCCGACAACCAATCAACGCGTTGCCTGGTGTAAAGGTCAACTCCGTAATTCTCCATAACGTGTTGAGTGACTTTGATGTATTTTCTAACAGAACCTTCCGATACGGTCAGAACGATATTTCCACCACACATGGAGGAGGAATCATCTCTGCCATTTGACAAACCTCCTTCGTTCCTCTTTCGCTGAATACATCGACCTGCCAATGGCATTCTCCTGTATGACTGCCCACATCTAACACAACGGACCTTCTGTCTAGTGAAAGCAACAAGGTTGCCTCTCAAATCAGGTAAGAAGTGCGATTCAATCACCTGACTTGCAACCTTAGAAACATCCACTGGGCGCAACTTTGATCCTAATTCCAATTGAGCCGTCATTTTGTCAACCATAGTCTCCAATGTCTTGTAGGATGAATTAGCAGGACCCGCATCTAGAGCGCCGGAATCATGAGTCCAACCATATCCACGCAAGTCCCCGTAAGTGCCGAGACGATGCTCAACAATTTCGATGTGAGATTTCAATTCAGCAGGGTGCGGCTGTCCTTGAGAAGCCTCATAGAATGCTCTAGGGTAGTGCCATGAGCAGTCTACGTTCAATGCCTCTTTGTCAATCTCGGAGGGATTCAGCCTGGTGGTCAATACGAGAGGTGCATCCATCCTTCCTCCTCGATTGGCTGGAAGGATTGCTCTTGAGAAATTCAACAAACCATCCATCAACATCATGATACTGTCCTCATCACCATCACAATTGCGTCGCTTGGCTGCATGGAACAGTGGGTGTGCATAGCCGGCTGATGCATCGGTCCAACCAATGATTCGACACAAAACGCCTCCAGAGGTGTGAGGTGCTAGACCAATTGCCAGATGACCAACTAAATCATCAGCGGAGTTTACTCTGTAGAATGGCTGCATTCCATAGAATCTAGTCAGCAACTCATCGACGAAATTGCAAGTCGAAGTAAGGTGCTGTATTGCTAGGGATGAAGGGATGAAGTCCTGAGGAAATAACTCAAGGATTTGTTCATCTCCAGTTAATGGGTTTCCATCGACGTCGTGGGAGTATCCTAGTTTGCTTAGTATCTCCCAAGAAGTATGGATTTCAGATGGTCGAAAATGAGTTACCGGCACATCAATCATATCGTATCTTGCCGTCCCATCTCTAAACACTGAAAGCTCATTTCTTGCTCTCAATATGCCTTTTTCCAAAGGTTCAGGTGTTTGTTCATAGGACATTAGACCCTTTACAGACTTGATCTTTTCAGGCAATCTGTCTAGGCCAAGAGAACGGCGCTTTACCTCAAGTAATCCTGCGACAGGAATACTTGTCCTCTGGCCTAATCTTCGAGGCGTTCTATTTCCTCTAATCGGTCGGGGACGAGTCTTCCCCCCACACTCTTCAGGAACAGAAGAATCCGGCCGAGTATGGCATCGTAACATTGGTGACTCCATGCCGCATTTTACACAAATTCGAGGGCCAGTTTCAACTCGAATTCGACCGCGCTTTGCGGCTTCACCAAGTAAGCGCTGCGGTCCTCCATGATCGCCGATTGGGAATAACGAGTGGACTAATGGTTTCATTTCACGCCTACTGGCTTTCTCAGGCCGACCCATTCTAGAACCGACTCGACAGGGTACTGCATCTTCCCATCTCAAATCGGATAATTTCCTAACCAGCCAAAGCGTTCTGTCCACCTCATGATCATCTAGAAGATGTTGTGCAGCCATCAATTCCTTTCGGTTCGGAGGGCCGGGGTCTTCGATTGCTTCTGCCGCTTCGTCACCTTCTTTTTCAGTCTCGGCAATACTCATGCCTCTTTGTCGAGCGGCGGTTTGTGCTCTAACACGCTCTACATCACGCTCTGCTTCAATCTCCTCTCTTCGAACATCTTCCACTCGTAAGGTTTCAGTCGCGGCTCTAATTTTGGCAACTCTATCCGTAACATGCGGTGCAGCGTCTGCGCGTATTTTGATTTGTGAGCCCTCTGCCTCAAGTCCAAGCCCCTCCAATAGCGCTTCCCAATTTGATGGTATTACAATATCTCCACGTCGGTGGTGGTGCTGTATTCCCAGAACCAATAGTGAAGATTTGATTACACCATGTGTCTCTAATTCAGTCCATCTAGGCCAAACCCCTGTTGAAGGTGAATCGAGTCCGATGTCCTCGAGTTTTTGTTCCGGAGACCAGCCTTGAACAACATCAGGAATCCTTAGCCCCTTACTCTTGATTTTGGAGTTCAATAGTGCCTCGATTAATTTCCCTGTAAATGATAGTGGTAAGTCCGACCACCATGGGTTGAATGGAGGTGGGGGCGCGGTTCCGAATTTGATACAAATTTGCTTAATTTGTGACCAATCCATCTCAAGATTACGAAGGTAGCGATTCCAATCCCTCTTTCGACGGACGCGGTCCAAAGCTGGCTCTCCACCACGACTAATCGCGCCATTGAATGGTAATCCAGGAGGAAAATTCTCTCTACTTACACCAATTATTGATGCGAATTCTTCGACTTTTTGCGGCTGATCGAGATTTTCTGCGAGGTCAGCCGCCCACCAGTCTTTATTGTAAGGAGAGGGAACAAGATTCTTGTTATTCTCAAGGAATTCCCCAAATCCAACTAACATCTCTCCAGAGTCCCATAGACTGACAACGGTATCTTTGATACTATTCCATTCCTCCATCGAATCAATCCGATGGAACCCACCATCTTCAAGCAATACCATTGGTCCTTCGATATCGATTGCAGGAGTAACCGCCGCCGCTTTTCCTGGGCGCTCGACTTTCATCTGGGTTCCAACTGCAAGGAATCCTTGCATTGCTTCCATAGAAACGGGATTGATTCCTGCCGCGGCCAATCCGGACGCCCTACTGCGACCATATCTTATTCGGAAAGCACCAGGCTGGCTGGGCTCACCAAAAACAGGTCTGCCGGCGATTACATCATCCATGAACCGAGAATCAGTTTTGATTACTCTACGCTTGAAAGAGTTCTCCTGCTCCTCAGTTTTTCCTTTTGAGGCAAAGTGAGCGATGAAATCCCACCCAGGAATGTTTAGTCGGTCTGTGTGTTTCTGAACTTTAGGAGCCTTGAGGCATAGACCCTCTCCAATTACTAGCAGAACCCCTCCCCTAACTCGGGCGCCATCGATATTACGAACTTCCTTGAATCCAGAACATTCGATATCTTCTGTTGACTCTCCGTTAATCATCACTGGACAAGCCCTTACAATCATTTCAATTTCTTCTGGTGGAGGCTTGTATTGCAACCCCTTTCGATATAGGCCAAATTCCTCCTTTACCCTCTCAACTTCTGGTGTACTAGGAATATATCGATTCAATCCTAGTTCACGCCTGACCATGTCACCAATCAGCACACCAAGAGCCTGCGCAGTACCTCCTGCGGCCCTAATTGGTCCACAGAATTCGATTGATAGGAACTCTGTCCCATCTTCATTATTGAGAATCTTAACATCGCCAATTCCTTCCAGAGGGGCGACTAGAACGGCCTCGGTAAGTACCGCCAATCCGACACGAAGGCCTGTGTCTATCGATCGTCGAACATCGGCCGTTAGTTTGTGCATTCTTTTTCCAACTTCAACGGCGATTTGAATCGAAGCAGTCTCACGGTCTACCTTGCTAAGCAATTTACGCAAGTCATTCTCAATTCTGATGGGGTCGTCATCTGGAGTTGGTCTGAGGTATTCCTCAAGCAATTTCTCTGTCCTACTTGCCAAGTCCGCAGCACGCGGAATTTCAACATATTCGGCAAAATCCAGGCCTTTTGAGCGAGCCTCTTCTGCGATTTGGTAAGCCTTCTCTGTATTTTCTTCAAGCCAGTCTCTGTAGGACTCTAGCTCGCTAGAAAGACGAGCCTCATCCACTACGATTTTTGGGCTGTCTTGACCTAACATGTCGCATACGCTCCGCTGCTGAACATTCGACGACCGCACTAGGCCGTCCAAGAACATTCACTATCTTCCAACTCTTCTAACCCCTTCCGAGTGCGAACCTTCATCCGATTACCACCAAGCCGAAATGGAAGGGAAGAGGCATGTCGACTACTGTTGCTGAAGCAAAACAACGTCTAATCGAACGTGTTCGTGATTTGGCATATCTACACTCTCCTGACGAATTATTCACTCTTGCCAGCGGCCGACAGAGTCCACATTTCTTTGATATGAAGCCAGTAATGATGGACCCGGAATGTGCTCATCTAATCGGTGTACTGCTCCACGCAGAAATAGAATCAATCGGCGGAGTCGACGCGGTCGGCGGACTCGAACTGGGAGCTGTACCACTCACCGGTATTGCGATTGCAAAAGCAGGAAAGGGTTCTGACCTCCGGGGCTTCTTAGTTCGCAAAGAAGCAAAAGGTCGAGGCGGTCGAAAAACAGGAAACCCACCTGGTATTGAAGGGTCAACCCTGCGACAAGGCGACCGGGTTGTATTGTTGGAAGATGTCACCACAACTGGAGGCTCCGCTCTCAAAGCTGCTAATCGATTAATCGATATGGGGTGCGATGTTGCGGCTTGTATTACTATTCTAGATCGAGAGGAAGGAGGCCAAGACACCTTCAAATCTGCCGGAATTAGCTTACATCCACTCATTCTTCGCTCGGATGTAACGGGTGAGTGAATGTCGGAACATGTTATTGATTCCAGCGAGCCGTACCATCCTGACAAACTAGAGAAAAAGGACTACGTCGGAGCAGCCGCTTACTTTGAATTAGATTTGCGAACTGGTATCATACTCAAAGTCGAAGAATTCCCAGACATGCGTAAACCCTCTTACAAAATTGAAGTTGACTTCGGCCCGGTCATTGGTAAACTTTGGAGCTCGGCCCAGATTACCAACTATTCCCGAGCAGAGTTGGTTGGACGAACTGTAGTTGGAGCATTGAATCTTGGCGACAAGACTTTGCCGACCGGTTTTGTCAGCCAATTCCTTGTCTTAGGGGCCTTAGAAGCAGATGGCACGGTTAGGTTGTTAGAACTTCCAGAAGGGGTCAAACCCGGGTCGATGGTTGCTTAAGAGAAGTTGAAAAACCCGGTCGTAGTTCTGGTAAATATGCAGGAACAGGCGGGTTACGCTGATAGCGACCAAATTATGTCTGTAGAATTCGACAAAAAAATCATCATTTATTGGTGGCTAATGGCTAATTTAGGCCTCCTAACGTCATTTATAGGAATCCCATTGATGCTGATTTGGCTTCCATTTGGTTGGATAGTTCACCAGAAGCAGTACGAACATATGAGCGGGGCTCTAACTGCTCGTTCCCTCAATATGCGTATGGGTTGGTTATTCAAGAAGCAACAGAACATCGCTCTAGACAAACTTACTGACGTATCAATTTCAGAAGGACCAATTCTGAAAGCACTCGGGGTTGTTAAGATGCAATTCGAGACAGCAGGTGCTGCACCTTTCATTCTGTCTGGGGTGAAAAACGCGGATCAATTCCGCGATGTCGTTCTCCAACACAGAGACTCATTGATGGCTACTCCATCTCCACAGTCCAGCCCATCAACTGAATCCAATGACGTTCTAATTGAAATCAGAGATTTACTGAAAGAAATCAATACTAATCTTTCCAGCGAAGAGTGACAACTCAATCGTCATGCTATTGGACTAGACGCCCTTCGTTGCCCTCATGCCTACCATGGTTAGAATGACGACAAGCGCTGGAGATATTGACATTGCACTGTATACAGAGGATTGTCCTGAGACAACAGGCAACTTCCTCAGATTGGTGGACGAGGAATTCTACAACGGATTACACTTTCACCGCGTCATTAAGAATTTCATGATTCAAGGCGGATGCCCGAGATCAAAGGACCCATTCGATGGAAGAGCAGGAACAGGCGGCCCAGGTTGGAAAATCCCTTGCGAGGCATCGGCATTGGCAAAAAAACACGACAGACCAGGGCTATTTTCCATGGCGAACGCAGGCCCTAACACAGGTGGCTCACAATTCTTCCTAACAACCGTTCCAACACCTTGGTTAGACGGTAATCATGCTATTTTTGGAGAGGTTATTGCAGGTATGGAGAATGTCTACAAGATTGAGAACTGTGATACGAAGCCCGGCGATAGGCCGTATGACCCTCAAAAAATCATCTCTGTTCAGCGATTAGAAGAGTAATCGTTGTATAGAAAGCCAATAATTAATTTTATTAATAACTAATTAACAGGCTGTTTATGGCCAAACATCGGGCGGGCGACCGTCGCATAATCAGTATCAGCATACCAGAAGAGCTTGCAAGGAAGCTAGACAGAAGGGTCGGGAAGGGCCGAAATGATGGTAGATCCGCAACAATAACAAAAATGATACAAAACGGTTTGGAAACTGAGCAAACCGTAGCAATACAAACCCCAGTTAGCGAGCAAAGAAGCGCATCTGGAGTCACAGGTGAAATCAGAATCGAAAAAGACACCATGGGAGAGTTAGAAGTCCCAGCAGATCGATACTTCGGAGCGCAAACCGCTCGCTCTCTAATCAACTTCGATATAGGTACTGACACGATGCCGCCGTCAGTAATCAGAGCCTTCGGGATTCTAAAACAAGCGGCGGCAGAAACTAATGTTGATCTCGGCCAATTGGACCCTCAGATTGGCGCTCTAATTTCTTCTGCTTGCGATGAAGTAATCTCTGGCTCATTGGATGAACATTTTCCGCTTCGAGTTTGGCAAACGGGTTCGGGGACACAAACCAACATGAATAGTAACGAAGTAATTGCTAATCGAGCAATAGAGATGGCCGGAGGTGAATTAGGTAGCAAATCACCCGTGCACCCTAATGATCATGTAAATCGCGGCCAATCCAGCAATGACACTTTCCCAACAGCAATGCACATCGCAGCCGCCGAGGAAATCCACCATCGATTATTGCCTGCGGTTAGATTACTACATAATGCTCTGGCAACAAAGGCGGATGAGTTTGAAAATATAGTAAAAATCGGCCGAACTCACTTAATGGACGCAGTCCCACTTACTCTTGGTCAAGAATTCGGCGGCTATGTTTCCATGTTATCATCTGATATTCAACGAATTGAAGCCGCTTGGGACGATTTGCTACAGTTAGCTCTGGGTGGTACAGCAGTTGGAACGGGCCTAAACACCCATTACGAATTCGCCGACAAAGTAGCCGATAGAATCGCCGAGAAGACTCAATTACCATTCGTCTCGGCTGAAAATAAGTTTGCTCAATTAGCGGCTCATGATGCAATCGTAGCAGCCTCAGGAGCACTCAACACTCTCGCTGTAAGTCTAATGAAGATTGCAAATGATATTCGTTGGATGGGTTCAGGGCCACGCTGCGGATTTGGTGAATTATCTCTACCAGCCAATGAACCAGGCTCGAGTATCATGCCAGGAAAGGTGAATCCAACTCAATCCGAAGCTATGACAATGGTGTGCTGCCAGGTAATGGGTAACCACACAGCGATTAGCGTCGGAGGCAGTCAAGGAAATTTTGAACTCAACGTCTTCAAACCTTTGATGATCTACAATTTACTACACAGCACTAGGTTGCTCGCGGACACTTGTAGGGCCTTTACCGAGAAATGTGTTGATGGGCTTGAAGCCAATGAAGGAGTAATCGCTTCTCATCTTGAGAATAGTTTGATGCTGGTCACAGCTCTGAACAATCACATTGGATATGATAGCGCTGCAAAGATTGCAAAACACGCTCACTCAAGTGGTTCTACACTAAGGGAGTCAGCGCTTGAACTTGGATTAGTCACAAACGATCAATTTGACCAATGGGTGAAACCTAGAGAGATGATAGGCCCTAAAGAGTAGTCTAACTGGAGTTAGTTCTGAACTAACGAAATCATACATTGAAGGGAGAAAGGCTCCGCAATGATTGATAATTAGATGGAATGGGGCTCAGCCGTACTTTGGTACAAGGTGGGAGCAGCAGGGGGTTCTGCACATGGGGGAGCATCCCCCCCTGCTATCTCCGCAGGGTCCGGTTCCATCCGGGCTTGCGCCCTTTTTTTCCCGGGTAGATGACTACATTGCTCCGAAGAGCCTTTTCGTCGTTTCCCGCTTCTTCGAGGATCGCTCCCCGTTTCTGCGTTTCCATTTCCCTCCCCGGCTCTCACCGGTTTGTTCTTTGGAATGAGTGCCGGTCCTCCACGCGTCTCCGCGCTCTTGTTCCCGCCGCGTTTCCCTCTGGTTTCTTTTCCCCTTCCTTGCGTCCAGTTTTTGTCTTCCTTTGTTCCCCGCAGATTCGCCTCAAGCTTTTCCCATCTCTGGTTCTCTCGCTCTTCGCTTATGCACTCACGGCCTGGTTAGTTGGCACGGTATGCGTTTTCCCTGCCTAAGCAGTGCGGTTGTGTTTTCCCCAACTTTCCCTGTTGCTTCCTTCCCCTTCCTTTCGTCCGGTTTTCTCCACCTCAGTTCGACCGTATCTCCCCTGGCCCAAGTGCCAAGTTCGATCATCCCCGGTCCCCTTGCGGTTTCCGGTTCTACCACCCCGAGTTCGGGGTTCGGTTCTGTGGCCCGCGGTGTTTGCCGAAGCTCGCACCACACCACTCTCCCAGAGCGGCATCTTTGGTCTGAACGGCGGAGGCACATAAACATTTCGCTAAATGAGGTACTGTGGACCGGAAATAGGGGTCTAGGGATGTTAATTTCCACTGCATCCCAGGCCGAGAATTACCGATTTCTTAACATCCTTAGACGAGCTCGAAGATCTGATTTTTCAGAATATTCTTCAGGCTCTTCTTGATGTGAATTTATTCTTCTCTTCATAACTTCAGATTCTACAAAGTAGACTCTTCCCTGGTCATCTGCGAGTACTATTCTATTGAATGATGAATCCATCTGTCGTAACCTAGAATCATGGGATATTTTATTCGATATTTCGCCAATTATCATTATCCAAACATTCATTCCATCGAAGGAAGATGCCCAACCATTAGTTTCGATAATTTCGACCGCATCAACAGAACCAGGTAGTTTTTCTGATACGGCTTTCATCGAGATGCTACCATCTTCATGACCAGAAATCCAGCCATTGGGACTAGAAGCAATCGAGGTAATCAACGATCCCGCCTCGAGTACCGATTCATCCAATGAACTCAAGGAGCCATCAGCGTGTCCAAAAATCAAATCTTTATTTTCTCCAGAACCACAGGTGACTGGACTGTTTGTTGGTAGCGCGTTATGCTCGACAGGGGCTTCAGGGCGAACTCTGAGATAACCGCACCTAGGTCGCCCTAAACCTAGAACAATTCCTCCAGAACCATCCGAAGAAATATGCCAAGCACGTTCAGCGACTACCCAACGTTCCAATTCATTTCCCAATTTATCGAATCTCCAAATGGTGGATTCGATGAAGTCGGCGACCTCTAACTCGTAAACTGATGAGGTCGCCCAGATATTCCCATCCACTGCTAATACATAGTCACTTGCTCCTTCCAATTTTTTATTCCAAAGAAGCAACCCATTCTCTATGTCAACTGCATGAAGAGAATTAGATGCTGCGACATAAACGCTGCCTGAATCTACAGAGATATCAGAAATCGGGCCGCTAATTGAAACTCTCCAACGTTCAACTCCGCTGGAAGCATCCCAGGAAACAAGTAATCCATCGTGCGACCCAGCGAATAGTAAATCCTCGACTAGAAGTAATGCGGAACAGGAGCTGAAAAGGTCTCGCACATAGGACGAGATAGCCTCAAGGGAAAGTCCGGCCACAGAGCCTCTACTCGACTGCTGGATATCGTATTTTGTGTCTAAGCGGTCAAGCCATAGAGCCGTTCGACCTTGTCTTGGAGATATTCTACGAATGCATCAGGAGATGGCGGCGAGCCGGTAGCCTCCTCGATTAAGGCAGCAGGCTCCAGAATACTACCTCGCGCGTGCACGCGCGAGCGCATCCAGTCCAAAATCGGCGCGAAATCTCCGTTGCGAATTTGTTCGTCATGGTCTGGAAGGTCTTCTCTTGCCTTGGCAAGAAGTTGCGCAGCGTAGAGGTTTCCAAGTGTGTAAGTGGGGAAATATCCGAAGGCTCCCATAGACCAGTGTATGTCTTGCAGAACACCTAGAGTTCGATTTGGCGCTCTAATTCCTAGGAATTCTTCGTACATGTCGTCCCAAACATCAGGGAGATCGTCAACTTCGATTTCACCAGCGATTAACTTCTTCTCGACTTCATATCGAATCATTATGTGCAGGTTGTAGGTTGCCTCATCAGATTCTGTACGAATTAAACTCGGTTCTACTAGATTAACCGCCCTCCAGAGATCTTCTGCACTTACTCCTTTCATATTTTCTGGGAAATTTTCCTTCCAAATCGGTAATGCCCATTCACAGAATTCTCTGCTTCGACCAACCTGATTCTCGAATAGTCGACTCTGACTTTCATGAACACCTAGTCCATTAGCCTGTCCGGCAGGTTGGAAGTCTAGGTTACGAGGCCGACCTTGCTCGTACAAACCGTGACCAGTCTCATGCATTGAACCGTAAAGAGAGCCGAATGGATCAGCTTCTGAATACCTAGTTGTCCAACGCACATCATCAGGATTTGGCCCACCACAGAATGGATGAGTGGATGCATCACGACGTCCCGCAGCAAAGTCGAAACCAAGGGCTTCGGATACGGATTGAGAAAGAGATTCTTGACCTGATTGGCTCCAAGAATTATTCTCGATGAAGCCCATTTCAGGACGCTCCCCTAGCTCCACGACGGCCTTTACAAGAGGCGCAACATTCTCTCTCAATCCAGCGAATAAAGGGTCTACTCTTGATACACTGAGGCCGGATTCATAGATGTCCAATAGAGCATCGTAGCGAAGCTCTTCATAGCCCAAATAGTCAGCTTTTTGTCGAGCCAGGTCAACCATCTTTGCCAGGTCGTCTCGGAAAATCGAGAAATCGTCCTCGGCTCGAGCCTTCTGCCAAGATATCAAAGATTGAGACTTGTGCTTTGCCATCTCTTCAACAAATTCTGTTGGTAGTTTTGTGGCTTTATCGTAAGAGTCGCGCGCGAGCCGAACGTTGGCTGCTTGTACGTCGTTTAGGTCCTCGCGCGCTTCCAGCTCAGTGAGTAATTCTCCAATTCTAGAGTCAGTCGTCGCTTCGTGTCCGGTTTTAGAAACCCAAGCCAATTGTTCCGCTCGGAGCGCCGCGGCTTTTGGTGGCATCAATACTTCTTGATCCCAGCCTAGTAGACCGCCGATTTGGGAGATCAAGTCAATGTTCTTCAAACGTTCAAGTAACTCATCGTAAGCATCCATATAAGGACCGGGATGGTACCCCTCATCAAACCCTTCGATATAGCAAATTCACAATTGGATTTCCCATTATCTGGCTATTTTTCCTTCACACCAAGAGTCAGAACTCTCTTGAGTAGTTTAGCACGCGCGGAGCGCGTGTCTCGCACTACTATCAGCCTACTATTGGCGCTGTTGTTCACAGCTCCAATGTTATCGGGCTGTTTTGGTGATGCGATGAAGATAGGAGATTCCTCGGATTCAGAACATTGGCTTCCGCCTGTCGAGGAAAGAGAAAATCTAGTTTACGATAATAGTGATGTATTCAGCCGAGTATCTTGGAATGGAACATATGGAATCGATATGGTTCGGTCTATCTATGTCTCTGTACCAGAAATCACAACCGCAGATGGAGGAGCAGGTGTAACAGGTGGCGCGGAGGTCCATCTCGGACTTTGGTTGCCTCAGATAGAAGGCTGCGATTACGATGCAACCGAACTTCCTGACGAATGCAAAGTACCTGTAATCGCTGAAATCGGCCCATATTATGACGACGGGGATGTCGATGCATTAACTCCTGCAAATCGACTAGGCCGCTTCCTCATCGAGAACTTCGTTCCACATGGATATGGAGTTGCCCAGGTTAGCGTATTTGGTACCGGCAACTCAAATCATTGCATGGATCTAATGGGCCTAGATGAGCAGGAGGGTATACACGCCGCCGTCGAATATCTAGGAAGCGCCCCATTTTCGAATGGTGCTGTCGGAATAATCGGTAAATCCTACGACGGCTCAACTCCATGGGAGGCTGCAGCGATGGGTTCTGAATATCTGAAAACCATCGTTCCTATGTCCGGACTTATTGGAGTACAGGACCTCATGTGGCGTAATGGTAGCATGGAAGCTAGAGGAGCCATTATGCACAACGGAGTATACGGCAGTTTTGGACTAGATGGAGACTCAGGAGATATTGAAAATGCATGCGAAGGTTATGTCGAAGGCTACTATGCTGGACCATTAGCCTACGTTACGGGAGATAACCTGGCTTGGTTAGGTTCGGATTATTGGGAAGAACGGCACTTCCTTGAGCGAGCGATTCAAAATTACAAGGGATCTGTATATATCATTCATGGATTGCAAGATTGGAACGTAGACCCTCACATGGCCTTCCCTGTACATCGTATGATGGAAGATGCCGGCTTCGAGGTAAAGGGGCTTTACGGTCAATGGGGGCACGATTACCCCGACCGAATGAGCGGCCATCAAGGGCTTTCAAGCGGCCGCGGCGGGGAAGCCTTCCCATTCACTTTGAGATGGGACTGGGCTGATGATTTACTGGAATGGTTCGATTACTATCTCTTGGAAAAAGGATCACAGCCAAGATTGATTGCAGAGGTTCAGGACAATATGGGTGGCTGGAGGGTAGAAGAGACATATCCTCCAGCCAACCAAGACTGGATTCGATTCGGAATGGATGAATGCAATATAATCGGTGGAGGAGAGACAATTTCGTCTAGTTCATTCTTGAGAATCGAATGTCCAGAATTCGAAGATGACACTCGAATAGTAGGAACTCCAACTTTCCATGTAGATGCCACCGTTTCCGCATTCTCAACTAGTGGGCATCTATTCGTAGAGATGGTTCAGGCTAGCAATGACATGCATCTCGGCCACGCGGTTATGGATCTTCGATTCCACGCTGGTGGCAAAGATGGAGAAGTGCTTGGGCCTGGAGAAACCGTCAATGCGAAAATGGAATTCTTTGGAATGGATGTGTTGATTCCTGCGGGCGATGGTATCCATCTAATTATCACCCAAACTGGCGAGGACTACATCCCAAGTCCTGTATCTATGCAAGCGGTAACCGTTGGTGTAGGTGCGACCAGCATTCTCTCTCTTTCAACTGTTGATCGTGGTTGCGATGATTTGTTCATGCCACCTATGATGGATGACCCCTACCCTCAATGTGTTGTGGAGGATTAATCCAATGGATTCCCCTTCCAGTAAGGTCAACATCGCAGTTGCTGACCGCATTTTGTTACATCTTTGGGAACAGGACCACCAGGCCGACCACTATTTGGTTAGTCGGGAAGTCACTAGACCTGGAATAGCTGAAATTTGCGCACTCCATCCTCCTAATGTATCTCGAACTATGCGTGAATTGGCAACCGATGGAATGGTCAGTGAACATACTAGAGTAGTTCGGGGGGACGAGCGTAGACAGAAAACTTGGCAATTAACAGATGAAGGCCGAGAGCAAATACAACACAGATTACCAGAATTGCGGACCACCAATGTACTGCTGCGAGAACGTAATGGCAACCTCCTAGAGGTGCGAGCGGACGAGGCGGGGTCTCGCTTAGAGACAGGACTTACTCTGTTACAGGTATTGATGCACGCTCAGCACGAAGGTGTACTCAACTTTGGTGATATTCGATTTGGTGCAATCGTTCGAACCGACCCGGAAGAATCGCCAGCCCCTGGCTCACTGAGATTACTCTCTGGAGCTCATTCGACATATCACACACGACCGCCTGAAACTCGTATAGTTCATGGGAGAGATAGCGAGGTTGCTGTGCTAGACGAATGGTTCGCAGGTACAGCTGCTATGGCGGTTGTATCAGGCATTGCCGGATGTGGAAAAACCACACTGACAAGCCATTGGCTAGAGCAGGCTCTCGAGAAGAATCCTGAACTCGACGTGATGTACTATCCGTGTCAGCCTTGGGATAGCAGCTTAGGCATCGCAACGAGCCTATTGCACAGGCTGCAAATAAGTTCGGAAGAAGATAATCAAGACCCCTACGGGGTCTTGGACACCCTTCCAATGAAGCCAGGAGCGCATTTAGAACTCGATCAATACCGACGCCGTCTAATCGCTCACTTACTCGACGAAGAAGGTAAACGAGGAGAGAAAGAAAACGATTTACTAATCATACTAGATGATGTTCACAACCTAGCCTCAGATGGTAACTATTTGTTTGGGGCACTGCTCCAGGTAGCCGAGTCAACGAATATGCGATTACTACTTGTCTCGAGGACTAATTTGGCATTCTACGACCGTCGAGATGTTCACACTCGGGGCAGGGTTGTAGAACTCAGATTAACCGGTCTTTCTCTGGAAGAAGTAGCCGAATGGATTGCTTCAATCAACCTACCATCAGAAGCTCCGGCAGAAGAAATTCACAAGGCCACCGGAGGTCACCCCCTCGCTGTAGAACTTCTGGAACTATACGGCCAGACGCTACACGATGATTGGCTTAGATTCCTAGATGAGGAGATTCTAGACGTCCTGCCTCAAGATCATCGAGAACTTCTTGCACTGCTAGCAGTAGCAGACAGGCCAATTCCTTGGGAAAAATTGGCCTCAGCAGCAGGATACGATGGAAAGCCACCAGAAGCGCTGGTATCTCGTGGGTTAATGCTGGAACTTGAAAGTGGAATGTGGCTACATGAAGCCCTACGTTCTCGCTTGCTGAGAGAAGTTGGACAGCCACTCGAAGAGCGTGCAACAAAATTGAGAGAATCAGTATAATTATGCCATGTGTCGATCAAGCCATTGATCGAACATTGGTTTTGGCATAGCTCCAGCCTGCTGGTCTACCAACTGTCCGTTGTGGAATAGAAGCAAGGCTGGGATTCCGCGAATACCAAATTTTCCAGAGGATAGGGGGTTGATGTCCGTGTTGACTTTGGCAATCGTCATATCTCTCTCTCCTGATAATTGCTCGAGAACAGGGGCAATCATCTTGCAAGGCCCACACCAAGGCGCCCAGAAGTCAACTAACACCCATTCATCGCTCGCTGTTACTGCGTCAAAATCACCATCACTTGCCTCAATCAGCCTTCCCATTATGTCGCCCCATAGTTCGTGTGGATAGTGGTTTTATCAATGCTAGTATCTTAATTTGAGTGAGAACTGTTGAGAACCCCCTTCCACTCCGAAAGAATGAGGGGAGCATCATCGAAATCACTCCGAGCATTCTGACAGCGGATTTTTCTCGTCTTGGCGAGACTCTAGAAGAAGCTGTAGATGCTGGGATAAATTGGATTCACATGGACGTAATGGACGGCAATTGGGTAGTTAACAAGACTATCACTTTCGGACCTGCATTAATTCGTTCGGTTCGAGATAGACTCGGTCCGAATGTTTTTATCGATTGCCACCTGATGATAACAAATGCAGAAGAAACATGGTCGCAGTACGTCGATGCGGGGGTAGATTTAGTCATCGCTCACATCGAGGCTATCGAGGACCCAGCCGAACTAATCTCTTCTATACAAGAGGCTGGTTGTCAGGCAGGTTTAGTCCTAAATCCAGATACTCCGACAAATTCAATTCTACCATATCTCTCAGATTTAGACCTAGTATTGGTGATGTCAGTAGTTCCAGGAAAGGGCGGCCAATCTTTCATGCCAGAGGTTGAAGGCAAGGTGCGTGAATTTCGTATTGCAATAGATGAACAAATCAGTAATGGGGGAAGAGCGACTAAATTGATGATTGATGGTGGTATCAAGCACCACAACTCCGCCATGGTTTCAGAGTGGGGGATAGATGTGGCAGTCGTTGGAAGTGGCCTCATCAATGACAAAGCCAGCGTCGCTGATAACCTCGCAGAAATCAATTCGGCCCTAGGCCTTTGATTGGTTCACGCGCGCGAGCATTCAAATCACAGCGACCCGAGCAGGTGATTGATGGTCACGGAGCAGTGGGTGGTTGAGGAAGTTCTGAAGGTAGTGCCAGATGCTACTGTAGAAGCCAAGGACTTGCATGGCAGCGGCGATCACTTCCACGTTCGGGTCATATCGAAGAGTTACGAGGGAGTGCGTCCATTACAGAGACAGCGACCTATTCTTAGCCACTTCAAGCCCTTCATCGCGCAAAACACCGTACACGCCTTGGATTTGAAGTGCATGACACCCGAACAGGCAGAGAAGTCTGGAGATACATCTTTTGACCCCCACGGTGAAAAAGAAATGCAATTCTTTGGAGTGCACATCCGCCGACCAGATCAGGAGTGATAGAATGAGTTTCAATTGGACCCCAGACGAACTAAATGCCCTAGTAAATGAACACCGAATAGTTCTCTTCATGAAGGGAACACCAGAACAACCACAATGTGGATTTAGCAATAGAGCTGCAACGGTTTTGAATCAACTCGGGGAACCTTTCGCAAGTGTAAATGTGCTCGCCGATCCAAGGGCCATACCGTCAGTCTGCACTTGGGCCGACTTCCCAACAATGCCCCAAGTATACATTCATGGAGAACTAATTGGCGGCTCTGATATCGCACTCGAAATGTTTCAATCTGGAGAGCTTCAACAAATGATTGCCGACGGCGATGCAAACTCTGAGTGAGGCGATTAGATGGCGACGGCGGAAGACCGTCGCACCATGATTATCGCCTTAGCAGGGGCGACGGTGATATCCTTCGCTCCTCTACTGTATATTCGCTCAGATACAACAGCATTGACTGGAGCATTCTATCGAATGTTCTACGCCCTTCCTATCTTGGGATTATTGGTTTTGATTTCCAAAAAGGAAGACCCTCGAGACTCTAATTCACGCTGGCTTGCCTTTGGGGCGGGCATTTTACTCGCAATCGATTTCGCAGGTTATCACAGTGCAATAGACTACATTGGTAGTGGGATTGCAACAATGATTGGTAACTCTCAGGTAATTATTGTCACATTGGTTAGTTGGTGGTTATTTGGTGAACGACCAAATCGGTTTATTCTTCTCTCATTGCCAATGGTGATGATTGGCTTATTGTTGATTTCTGGAATATGGGACGAAGATCCCTTTGGCGATGATCCGGTAAAGGGAGTAATCGGAGGGATGGTTGCAGCAGTATTCTATTCCTCCTTCTTGATTGCTTATCGCCAATCGAATAGAATAGGTGGTCCCGCAGTAAATGCCCAATTCGATGCAACCGCTGGAGCAACACTCGGGATTCTGATCTTAGGCACTATACCCCCAACCTCTCTAGGAATAGAAGCAATCGACCATTCAATCACATGGCCAAATCATGGCTGGCTACTTTTACTAGCAATATCTTGCCAAGTAATCGGTTGGATTGCCATTACCTACGCTCTTCCTCGACTACCCGCTGCCCATACCTCCTTCGCGGTCTTATTACAGCCGGTGCTGACCATCGTTTGGGGCGTGATTATACTCAATGAATCGCCCTCATTACAACAATCCGCAGGAATGGTGCTAATTTTCTCTGCAATCATCGCAGTTACATTATTTGGGGCTGCTGAGGAATCAGTCCCTTCTACAGACAATTTAGAAACCTGAAACCTCGGATAAAGCCTCCGCGTACCCCGAAAAGGTGTACAGGGCGAGAGACACAAGCGAGGGGATGGGATGCACTCAGCGAGAACCTCAACGGCCCCGTACGGCTGGAGTTCGGGGCAGACGATAGATAATCGTTGTGCGAATTAGGCCTCTAAACCCCAATAACGCTATACTGAGGCGTAGTTTAATGATTTCACCAATATACTCGATTTCTATTCTTGATTGTCAAGAATTAACAAAATCATTCGACGGTAAGTACCTCTGGTCCACCTTCTGTAATCCAAACGGTGTGCTCATATTGGCCCACTAGGCCACGGTCTTCGCAACGTAGTGCAGCGTATGTTTCTAGGAATCTAATTGAGATTAATTTCTTGACTAGAGCGTTCCATTTCTTACGAAGAATTTCCTCCTCTTCTCCTGGGAATGGTTTCTCTAGAAGAGGATAGGCCCATCGTTCTGCAAATGGAAGAGTATGGTAGCGTTCTTCGATATACCTCGACATTGTTGCACCAATCGGTTTGAGTTTATTTTTTGCCATTGCCTTGCGTATTGTTATGTTCCCTGTAACTCTGTAAATATTGCTGGAATTACTAGGATGTATATTCTCAACCATTCCTGATTTACCTGTTGTATTAAACGGCTCTACTGCGTAAATCGAACCTAATTCTACCTCACCCTTGAATCCTGGATTATCTGCTCCACAAGCGTGAGCAGGAATAGATGTCCCAGCATGTAGATTCCAACGGGTCAATTCATGCCCGCATAGGTTGCGAATAGGCTCGAAGCCTGCGTCTTTGTGAACCTGTTCCGCAGCAGCACCAATTTCATGCCATGGGGTTCCAGGATGCATCTTCTCAATCGACGCATCCCTTGCTTCCTTTGCGGCCTTAATCTGCTCTGTATGCTTACCTCCATTACCGACTTCAATCGTCATAGCATTGTCCGCAATGGCTCCGGCAACATGGACTCCAACATCGAGCTTTACAAGGTCACCTTTCTGAAAAATCATCTCTCCTTCCCAACCATCAGGAGCGGTCAGTCGATGGTCACTTGTGTAATGGGCGGCGATATCATTGACAGAAATAGTCACAGGGAATGCAGGAGTTCCTCCATGCCTTCGAATGAACCGCTCAGCCGAATCAATTACTTCGTCCCAAGCCTTGCCTGCAACTATTTCTCCTTTGATTCCTTCAAGGGTTCTTCGAGCTACATGACCGGCGTCTCGCCATTGTTTCAGATCTGACTCTTCCACCATAACATAACCTCCTCAGTAGCAATTATTCCCTCTCTCAGCACCTCTATGCTCGCGTTATCGGATGAATCACAGACCGAATACCACGCTATCAAAGTACTGGGTGAGCCTCCGGGAGTATTTCCCTTCACTAAACCGACTTTATGGCCAGCTTTTTGTAGGGTTTCTACGGCATCAGGACAATTGGCTTCCGGCTCGGTACCACTGATGTTTGCAGAGGTCGCTGTAAGTGGGCCTGTGGCTCGCAGTAGTGCTTTTGCGACTGGGTGAGCGACTACTCGGATAGCAATTTTATCTGCCCCGAGCCGACTATCAAGAGTCTTCTTTGCTGGAAGTACCAAAGTTAGAGAACCCTCCGGGAATGAAGCCAATAAGTCAGGAATATCATCGGTTAACTCGACCAAGTTTGAGGCCTGTTCTAAATCGGCCACACCAATACTTACAGGCATATGCGCAGGTCTGTTTTTGATTGCATACAAACCATCCAAGGCAGTACTTGTTGGAAGGCAACCTAGAGCAGGTTGAGTTGAGGTAGGGTAGACAATACAACCCTCGGCGGCAACAATAGATAGAGCCTCGGAATTGACAATTTCAGAGTCTTCAGCCAAACTTTGACCCTCCTCACTTGATATGCTTACGATTTGCAGGAGGCAAAGAATCTGCATGTGCGACTATAGAACCGACGTGCAAATCAATATTCGATTGGTGAGTGTGTCTTTGAGAAATACGCGCTAATTCCCGAACCCCTTGAATTATGTTTAGTATTGGAATAAGAAAAACCAACTTTCTCCAAGCGCGATGATCCCACATCTGGCTAGTCATCGCTGAACCGTCTTCGGCAAGCACAGCGATACCAAACATTCTCTGACCCAATGAGCGAGAATACCTAAGTCCAGTCAGTCGCCAGTACAACCAATGTGCAGCGAAAATTAACAACGCCATTGCTAGTGAATAATGAAAGTTAGAAGAACCCCAGAGAGTTAGATTCCATGCATCAATAATTTGTCCTCTGGTAGCCACCATCAATATGGTTGTGACAATAACAATATCGACTGATAGTGCAGCGATTCTACGGACTCCAGAGGCTAGAATAGTGCCTTCGGGGACAGGCCAATGGCCACCTTCCTCAGCCGTTACAATTTGCTTTGCAAGCGTCCCTCCGCCTTGTAGCGATATTGGCGAATCGTGGTCACCCATGCTAATCCTCAACCCATGCCGAGAATGTGCCACGCCTCAAGGTTACGTCCACGAATGTAATCCAACCATGAAGCCCAGGTCTCATCATTCCGAAGTGTATCCGGGTCTCCAATTACTATTAATCCACGTTTTGCTCTTGTCAAAGCAACGTTTAGACGTCGTTCATCCGAAAGAAATCCTACTGTTCCATCCGAATTTGAACGTACGCAGGAGAAGATGATGACCTCCTTTTCCCTGCCTTGATAACCATCAACGGTGTGAACCTCAACTGATTCATTTAGTTCAGGCAGGGCGTCACGAATTGCTCTAACTTGTCCAGCATAAGGCGTAATTATTCCAATATCCGCCTCTTCCAAATCACCTGCCTGTAATAGATTTTCAAGTATTTTTGCAACCCAACCAGCCTCTGCAGGATTTTCTTTCGAAGCCCCATCAGGTGATAGTAACTCATCTCCATTAACAGGCAGAAATGCCATTGGAACTCCCCAATCATTCCAAAGAAGCCCTGCAGGATTGGGTCGTTCGGCTGCTGTGATACCATCCACTAACCTTCCTTGGTAGAAGGTGCGGTTAGGGAAATCAGAGATTGCAGGATGCATTCTATATTGTGTATCAAGTAACATTGGTTCGATTCCCATAGCAACCAATCTTTCGAATAAAGAGCGCCGCAGGCCACCTTTTTCCGCCCTATGGCTGATTACAGTTGGAGGTAGTTGTCGATGGTCTCCAACCAAGACGATTTGCCTTGCACCTCGAACAAGAGGCACAAGGCTAGCGGGCTCTGTTGCCTGAGTCGCCTCATCGAGCAAAACACGACTAAATCTTCTACCATCCAGTAGTTGGTGCCCTACACCGATACAAGTGCAACAGAGGACTTGAGCGCGATCTAAAATATCATCACGCATTTGTCGCTCAATACGTCTAACCTCTTTCCAACCACGATTCAAATCTCGGTGAGCCAAGCCTTTCTCCTTTCCTTTCATCCCTGGAATCCGCCGTGCTAATTTTTCATTCAATTCCAAATGCTCCTCAAGGTCACGACGAAGTGGATGACTTTCCATCTGGGCATCAACGGTAGCTTCTCGCAATGATTCTCTAACCTTGACCGGCTGACCGAGTCGAACCGCACTTACACCCAGACCTAGTAACCCCTCCAGGAGATTGTCTACGGCTACATTTGAGTCAGCGACGGCTAGAATTGTCCCGACATTTTGGCTTGACCAAGATTGTAAAATTCGCACTGCTGTATGGGTTTTTCCAGTACCAGGAGGTCCTTGAATTAGGGTAAGTCGCTGGGATATTGCGGCTTCACAGGCAACCTTTTGTGATTCGTTGAGTCCTTCAGGCCTGCTCGCAGGCCTTCGATTTGCTCCACCTAATTCTGGACCCAGACCTGCAGTCCCCACCGGGTCGTGAACTAATCCAAGAAGTAGATCTCTAAGCGGTGCACCTCCCTCCTCTTCGAAAATAGAATTTAGTGCATCTCGCATTCGATCGAAGGCTACCTTATTGGCGGCTCGGTCTATCCTCCAATACCCACTACGAACCCCGCTGGGTAATTCAGGCAAAACAATTCGAATTTTATTCCGCGAACGATCCGACACTATTGCTTCAATTGGCTTCTCACCAATGGGGTCGCCGCGACTCAGCATCACGATATCCCCCTGACGAAATCTGTGTTGGCCCATATCGGCTCGACCGTCTAACTCCAGTTTGACAATCCGCTGCCCGAATAACCATCCATCCGGTCGGGCTCGTAAATCGAATAGAGCCAAACCGTGAGCAGCTAATTTTGCACGCGACCAATTGCGCAATCTTTCATCGGTCGCGTCCAATTCATCATCCAATTCCCATTGAATTAACGGCAAATATGCCTCATGGTGATCTTGGCTACGAGTAAACCTCGCAGGGACTGCAGAGTCAGAACTCACGACACCTCTGCAGGGCAGGCGACACATCAGATTTCGCAAACCTTGGAATCCTTATTGCTGAAGAATATAGTTTCCAACAGGACGTGAGGGTTATACGCAGAACGCAGCCGAACTGGCTCGTCTTTGGGGGACTTGAGATGGTATTTGACAAGTTCAAAGGTTGGCGAAAGGCAGAAGCGGGCCCAACTATTCAATGCCCTCTTTGTCAGACTCACAATCCCGAGGAAGCCACAGAATGCTCCCAATGTATGTACCAATTAGGTAAGGCCGCGTTTGAACAAGTCGCATCGGTTGACGAGGAGGAAGCAGGAAACTTATTCGATGAACTGCTCGCTGATATTGAGGATGATGAAGAGGAGCAAGTAATCGATTGGTCAAAGGGGACCTTCACCATGGACGACGTCACAATAGATGTCGAACAATATGGTGATGATGATGGAATCAAACTCAGCGAGAATCCAACTTTTGCAATGACCGTCGACCATCCTGATCCTGTTGATGAAGAGGAGGAAGACGATTACCAATTGACATCTGCTGACGCTCCTAAATTTGTCACAAAATTCGAGGTTCCTGAAACTGAATTAGAACCGCTTGAAGAGGCTCAACCTCAACAAGTAGAATTGGTACAACCTACTGCTATCGCTCCGGAGAATGATCCGATTGTTTCAGCAGACGATATAACCGATGACGATGATGAGGTTATGGCTCCGGAACAAGCCACAGAAGTTCAGCAAGAAACCGAGCAAACGGTCGAAGAAGAGGCAAGTCCTGAAGTTGAAGAACAAGTAGAGGAGATCGGCGAGGAAGAGAAATTACTCGGCCTCAAGAAAGTCGAATTGGTTGAAATCGCAGCCGACAAAGGGCTAGCGACCAGCGGAACCAAGGCAGAATTAGTTTCTCGAATTCTATCTGGCGAAGCGCCTACCGAAGAAGATGTGGAACCCGAAATCGAGGAAGAAGTAGTCGCTGAGCCAGAACCTGAGGCTCCAACTTCAATTGCAGTACCTTCAACACCAGCGGGATTACCTATTCCTCCACCGGTGTCGGCGAGACCGGTGGACCCAATGGACGCGGCGTTTGATGGCGATACACCGGAACCGGTTATTCCAGCCATTCCCAAACCACCAAAAATACCCAAAATACCAAAATTACCTCACATCGAAGAAGCAAATTCTGTTGAAGATGAGTCAATGAATAATGGATTTTGGCCCTGGCCTCAACAGGAAGAATGGTCCAATAGGGATGTAGCAATGAAAATCAAAGAGGCCATGGAAGCCGCAAAAAGTCGAAACATGGCACAGAGCACAGTGCTGTTAGACGAAGTAGGACCCCATCTTGGTGATCGAACAAAACTAATCTATCCAGTAGGGGCCTTATTACAGCGGATAGGTAGAGCAGCGGCGGTAGATAGAATGCTAGAAGTAGCAATGAAAAATTCTCCTGATGACCCCCACGTTCAGACTGCAAAGGCCAAGTTAAGGCCTTAATTGACCGCGCCGTAGCCCTCATTCGTTCAATACTCTGAGGCAATAGTATGCAGCGGCGCGCGACGACGACAATTCAAGTCGACGACGGACTAATTATGCGGCCTGCAAATACAACTTACAAGAACAATCTACTCGAGGCATTTGAGGAAACTTGGCCGGAGGTAAGCAGGGCTATGCCTTGGATTCTACCTGAGAAGGAAATTGAGCCGCAATTGGCCGATTTTCTTGCTGAAACTGAACGCACTGGAAGAGTCGGTCGAATGCATCATTGGGTGCTCATTCGACCTTGGGATGAGGCCGTTCTTGGACTGCTAGGATTTGATAGAGTTACACGTTCAGGAATTGCAGAATGGAATCTCGGCTATTGGGTCAGATCATCTGAACAAAGGAGGGGTATTGCCAGCCGAGCCATTGAGGCAGCTTTGACTTGGCTCGCTGAATTAGAACCGGTTTCTGTTGAGTTGAAAGTCGACCCCAATAATGCTGCTGGAAAAAGGACGGTAGAGAGAACCGTCCGACGTTGGAATGGGAGTCGCTGTGTAGTGGGAGATTCGGCAATTATCATTGCCGGAGTACGCACTCTACACGAATGTCACCTAATTGAAATTAGACCTTAATTCGGTCCTCTTTGAGGACCGGTCTCTAACGCGACCATTCAAATCGGTCGGTATGGTCGCAAGTCTGCCCGAAGGGCAGGTGTTGGCGATGTCAATCAATCACAGACAACGACTTCCCGACATCGACCCAGAGGAAACCGACGAGTGGCTGGAGGCCCTGCGTTCAGTCGTTGATGCTCATGGTATTGAGCGAGCCCGCCTGCTTTTGCACGAGTTGATGGCGGAGTCGGAAGACCTCGATGTTGAGATTGCGCCAATCTCCAAAACGCCCTATGTCAATACCATATCTTGGGACCAACAACCACCATACCCTGGAGACCTCGATACCGAGAGAGAAATCCAAAACTCAATTCTTTGGAATTCTGCAGTTATGGTTTCAGATGCCAACCGCAGACTCGATGGAATCGGTGGACACATCTCCACCTATGCTTCCTCCTCAACACTATACGAAGTAGGATTCAATCATGTATTTCGTGGAAAGGACAGCAATGGTATTGGAGATGCTCTCTACATCCAAGGTCATGGAAGTCCCGGGATTTATGCTAGAGCTTTCTTAGAGGGAAGGCTGACCCGTGAACAATTGGCTAACTTCCGTCAAGAAGCATTTGCCGATGGACTCTCTTCCTATCCACACCCTCGATTGATGGCTGATTTCTGGGAGTATCCAACAGTTTCAATGGGACTTGGACCATTAGGCGCGGTTATGCATGCACGATTTTGGAAATACCTTCACAATCGAGGCTTGGCCGATACATCAGAATCGACTGTCTTCGCTTTCCTCGGTGATGGTGAGATGGACGAGCCGGAATCCATCGCCGCAATCGCGGTTGCTGGCAGGGAAAAACTGGGCAATCTAATCACAATCGTAAATTGTAATCTGCAACGATTAGACGGACCCGTTCGCGGGAACGCCAAGATAGTTCAGGAATTAGAAGGGCTCTATCGAGGAGCCGGCTGGGAGGTATTCAAGGTCCTCTGGGATTCTAATTGGGACAGACTATTTGCTCAAGATCGAGAAGGGTTGTTACTCGCTCGTCTTGAAGAAATAACAGATGGTGATTTCCAACGTATGAGCACTCTAGAACCAGCAGAATTCCGAAATGAATTATTCGCTGGTAATCCGAAATTGGTAGAAATGGGCGAAAACATATCCGACCAAGAAATCGGTCTATTGCGAAGGGGCGGTCATGATCCAATCAAGGTCTGGTCGGCTTATCATGCGGCCAAACAGTCGGACAAACCTGCAGTAATTCTAGCCCATACAGTGAAGGGTTGGGGAATCGACTCCTTTGAGGCTAGAAATACCACTCATCAGAAGAAGAAAATGAGCCTTGAAGATCTCAAACAATACAGGGATGACCTAGGGGTTACCGTGGCAGACGAGAACCTAGAGAATGACCCGTTACATGAGTTTGAAGAGGATAGCGATGCTCTCGCATATCTTCATCAAAGAAGGAAGGAATTGGGAGGATATCTTCCTAGTCGACTTTCTCCAACCATCGAAGAGGCCCTACCTGCTAACGAGACTTACGCTGCCTTCGACGAGGGAACTCCAGAAGGGCAAGAAGTTTCGACAACTATGGTATTCGTTCGCCTGTTGAGAAACCTAATGAAATCGGAAATCGGTGAGAAAGTAGTCCCGATTATTCCTGATGAAGGTAGGACATTTGGTATGGATCCACTCTTCAGCGAGTTCGGAATCTATTCTTCATTTGGTCAACTCTATACTCCGGTTGACCATAAGATGCTGATGAATTACAAGGAATCGACAAGCGGACAAATTCTTCAGGAGGGCATCTCAGAAGCCAACTCAATTGCATCTTGGATAGCCAGTGCAACATCCTATTCACACGCCGGAACTCCAACTCTACCATTCTACGTATTCTACTCGATGTTTGGATTCCAGCGCGTCAACGACCAGATTTGGGCTGCGGCAGATGCTCGAGCCCGCGGATTCCTGATGGGCGCAACAGCCGGACGAACAACGCTGAATGGGGAAGGCCTGCAACATCAGGATGGGCACTCTTTGTTACACGCTAGCACTGTACCATCCTGTCGTGCTTGGGATCCTGCATACGCTTACGAGTTGGCAACAATAATCGAAAATGGCATCGATGAAATGTGGGGTAAAAACAAGGACATATTCCATTACATAATGCTCTACAATCAGAATGAACAACAGCCACCTAAACCTAAGGGAATAGATGCCGACTTAATGCGTGGAGCTTACCTCTTTAGCGAGGCCCCAGATGGAGACGGCCCATTAATTCGTTTGCTTGGTTCTGGGCCCATACTTTCTCACGTTCGAGGGGCGGCTGAACTGTTGATAGAATATGGAGTAAGGTCAGAAGTCTGGTCAGTACCTTCCTATGGGGAACTGCGAAGGGCAGGACTAGCAGCGGAGAGGGCAACCCGACTTGACCCTCAAAACCCTCAATCAGCATTTGTTTCAGAGTGTTTTGGTGATGATGTAACAACCGTTGCTGCTTCAGATTATATCGCGGCTGTACCAGAGATGATTCAACGCTGGGTTGGAGGACGATTTGTAGTGCTTGGAACCGATGGTTACGGCCGTTCAGATACCCGTGAATCACTCCGCAGATTCTTCGAAATCGATACTGCCAGCATTGTAGTTGCCTCCCTATCTGCATTAGAGCAAGAAGACTCTCTTGATACTGGAACTACAAAGAAGGCAGCTAAAAAATTGGGCATCTCAAGTCAGAGATACGATAAGACCGAGTGATTTTCATGGCTAATCCAATCCGTACCATTTGGGCCATATTCAAGTTCATGGGTAGGGTTGGAGTAATTCTTAGTTTCATCAAGCGAATCTTTCGGCGAAAATAGAGTTCAAGCCGCTATATCGTCATCGAATCTCTGGAATGGTAAGTTTTCGAAGACCTCCAATTCCCTTGCATTCAATGCATAATTGTGTGCTAATGCTTCAGCGACTGATACCCAATCAGGAGTAGAACCGTCAATCCAGTCATATCGATGACCGGGAATTAATCTCCAATCTTGTGGTAAGTCGCGAAGAATTCCTCGAGCGAATAAAACAGACCACCACTGTGCGGTTGGGTCTGAGCCTGGTAGGTCGACTCTACCTGATGCGGCTGTGAAAAGCAGGTCTCCCGCGTGGTAGACTCCATGTCCATGGAAGGTGCAGTGCCCTGGGGCATGACCAGGCGAGTGTGTGACACTCAGAGTAATTCCTCCTGCTGACCATTCAACGCTGGAGTTAGGATGATGATTCCACTCATTCGTCAAAGAAACGTTCCCGAAGACAAAACGTCCGAGTAAGGATTTGTGAATAGAATCATGATGTCCCCATACTTCCACTTCCGGAACTAAATCCTTCATTTTCGCATACCCAGCAGTATGATCTCTGTGGGTATGTGTATAGAGTATGTGAGTGGGCATCAGGCCCTCATTTGCAAGCGCTTCAACCCAACGCTCTGAATCAAATGGGTCGGTGATTGCGACGACTCCATTTTCTCGGTCAATCCATGCTGTATTCATATTCATGAAATCACCCATTTGGGTGACCCAAACCTCGATTCCTGCCTCATCAGTGTGGATATCAAACTCGCCATCGGCTAGCATCAATACCTCCGAGAGGCTTCTGAGGCATAGCGATGGCGATTGATTGACGTCAAACTTGCTTTCTCAATCCAATGATTGAAAGAGAGAAGGCCCGACGGCCAAGTATGGCGCGAATGCCTGCTTCACCTAACTTCGCGGCGGGCTACTCGCTCGACCTGCTGCTTAGCTTGGGAGTCTGAAAGGACTCCCATTTCGAATGAGGTGAAGAAATGGTATACGATTCGGCGGAAATCGAGACGCGCTGGCAGGCTCGATGGCGTGACGCCCGCGTATTCGATGCAGAAGTAGACTATTCTCGTGAGAAATTCTACTGCCTTGAGATGTTTCCATATCCATCTGGCTACATGCACATGGGCCACGTAAGAAATTACTCGATTGGCGATGCCATGGCTCGATTCCAGCGTTTGATGGGAAAGAATGTCCTTTATCCGATGGGATACGACTCATTTGGAATGCCCGCCGAGAATGCTGCCAAGAAGGAAGGAGGTCATCCTCATAGCGTCACTGAGAGAAATATCGAGATGATTAGAGCCGATCAGGAGAGAATGGGATATTCATACGACTGGAGGCGAATGTTTGCGACTTCTACACCGGAATATTATCGCTGGAATCAAGAATTATTCCTTCGATTCAACGAGGCGGGTTTGGTAGAAAGGAGATTCGCACCAGTCAATTGGTGCGATGATTGTGATACAGTACTTGCAAATGAGCAAGTCAAGAATAATCGTTGTTGGCGTTGCGGTCTCGAGGTAGTTCAGAAGGATATGGCGCAGTGGTTCTTGCGCATGACAAAGTATGCTGACGAATTATTGGATGAATTAGACCACATTGAATTTCCAGAGAACGTCAAAGCGATGCAGCGAAACTGGATTGGCCGTTCACATGGTGCCCACATAGAATTCCCTGTGATAGGAGATGTCGATGGTGAATCAGCTAGCATTGGTGCATTTACAACCCGTCCAGATACAATTTTCGGAGTCACTTTCGTTACTCTATCCCCTGAACATCCCCTATGTGAGCCACTAGTAAGCGGAACCGAATACGAACAGGCTTGGAGAGATTTAGCAGAGGAATGCGCACGAATGACTGAATTTGAGCGAATCAATATGCTGAAAGAAAAGAAAGGAGTTCCTCTTGGTAGATTTGCAACTAATCCAATCACTGGAGAAGAAGTGCCAATTTTTGCTGGTAATTTTGTTGTTGCAAGTTATGGAACCGGTGCTGTGATGGCAGTTCCAGGACACGATCAGCGAGATTACGACTTCGCCAAAAAATACGGACTTGAAATCAAACCTGTTCTATCAAGGAATGAGGGTGGTGAAGGAGTTGAGGAGAATCCAGTATTCGATGGATTAGGATGGATGGTCAACTCAACCATAGAAGGATTCGATGGTCTATTCGGTAATGATGCAAAGACTACGGTAATTTCAGCCTTAGAAGAAAAAGGAGCGGGCCACGGTTCCACTGAATATCGGCTAAAGGATTGGTTACTGAGCCGCCAGCGCTTCTGGGGAACTCCAATTCCAATGTTACATTGTGATTCTTGTGGAGTAGTTCCTGTACCCTACGAACAACTACCCGTAGAGCTGCCTTTGGATGTGACTTTTAGTTGGGAAGAGAGTGGTAATCCACTGGCTCGCAGTGAATCCTTCCTTACTACAACTTGTCCGCAGTGCAACGGTGCTGCACGCAGAGAGACCGATACAATGGATACATTCTATGATTCATCTTGGTACTTTATGAGATTCGTCGATTCATCAAATGATTCAGCCCCATTCGATCGTGAAGCAGTAGATTACTGGATGAATGGAGGTGTTGATTTGTACATTGGCGGTATTGAACACGCCGTCATGCATCTTCTGTATGCTCGATTCTTCACAAAGGCTACTCGCGACCTAGGTATGAATGAGGTCAGCGAGCCATTCGGGCGCTTAGTCTGTCAAGGGATGCTCAACGCACCCGCGCCATTCTGTGTAGATTGTAATACTGAGTATCACATAGATAATTTTGGAGGAGATTGCCCCAATTGTGGACAAGGATTGGGTTCACGTTCTGCCAAGATGAGCAAGAGTCTAGGCAATACTGTGAGCCCAGGAGAAATGGTAGACCGATTTGGTGCTGACACTGTCCGTCTGTTCATTCTCTTCGGTGCCAACCCAGAGGCAGGAATGGATTGGTCTGACAATGCTGTAATTGCAAATCACAAGCAAGTTTGTTCAATAATTGACGCCTTCAATCACGGAATTTCCCTTTCAGACTCTCCCGGTCCGATGGATTCCTGGTTACTGGCTCGCCTTAGGGCCAATCAGGATCGTTGGCGAGAGTGTATGGAAGCAGTAAGCCTCCGAGAAGGAGTCATGGCAAGTCACTTCGAGATGTTATCTGATTGGCATTGGTATCTACGAAGAGGAGGGGCGGATAGGGACACTGCGCGCCAATATCTTCGCGGATGGGCGCCAATGTTGGCGCCAGCAACCCCGCATATCGCAGAAGAATTCTGGTCAGAACTTTCGATGGGCGAAGCATCCGATATGTTGGCGACACATGAAATGAAGTTCTACTCGGGTGAGGAAAAAGATGCTAGTATTCTTGCTAGAGAATCTTACTTACGTGGAGTTATTGAATCTGCCCGTAACCTAAGGGGGCTAGCAGAACGCCACTCTGATGCGGAAATTTCAGGAGTTGTAATTCAAACCGCGCCATCTTGGAAGGTTGAGTTATCGCGTGAAGCGGTAAATTTGGCAAGTGAAGATTTTGATTTCAAAGCAAAAGGCCAAGATCATCTGAAGTCGATGGCGATTTTCGATAATGAAGCCTTGAGGGGAGAAATATTCCAAACTTGGATGGCCTTGACTATGGGGTCGAAGAAGAAAAGAGGCCGAATACACACCTGGGCCGAAGGCGAGAAAGAATTGATATTGAGCGGCCTTGATGAAAGCGAAGTAATCAATTCTGCTGCGGACTTTATCGCGGCTGTTTTGGAAGTCAATTCTGTTGTTGCATATCCGGTTGGCGAAGGTGAAGATATTGGAGGAAAGGCACGCTTCGCTTTCCCATTGGAGCCAGGTATCGCCTTTGTGTGAGAGTGTTAGAGATGGGCTCTCAGTACACCGTTCTCATCGATGGTTTTTGTCCGGTTTGTACTGGCTGGGCGGCTTTCATTAACAAGCGAGATTCATCAAATCGATTCTCGGTTGTGGCCCAAGAGACCAATGAGGGGGAACAAGTTCTAAGCAATCTTCCGGAAAAAATGAGAGAACTTGATTCAGTGTTTCTAATCGATGAATCTGGGAAATGGCATGCTCAATCTTCAGCAGTTATTCGCATTCTTCTTGGCCTTGGTTTCCCCTATAATTTTGGGGCAATCATTTGGTTCGTTCCGAGCCCCATACGTAATTTTGCTTACGACTTATATGCTCGTAATCGAAACAGAAACTCCAGTAATTCATGATTTGAAATCGGGCTTCTTTAGCGCGAGGGTTCATGGACGTCCGACATCTCGCAAGTCTCGTTGAGCGAGAATAAGGAAGGTGGAGGCCGCCGCAGAAGGCGTCGGTCTCGAAGGAAGCCGACCAATGGTGCCGATTCTAGGCCATGGTCACAAGGCGATCCCGATGCTGTTGAGCAAGCCTTGGCACGTTTCAATCAGTCACCACCTCCGATGGGAATGCCTGAATCAATCGATCCCCCTCCACAAGAAAGACAATTGAAGTGGAGAACTAATGCAGTTCCAAAAAATATCCAAAGGAAGGTAGGAGACATTGTCTGTAAACCTGGAGAATTTGGCTTTCTTCCGGAAGAAAGAGTAGATGAGATTAGAGGACAAATAGGCCATCTTCCAATAACCATAGAACAAGCACTTTCGCTTCGCGGTGCCCTGAACCAAGAAAAGAGTGTTCATTCACACGGACGCTTGATGCGAAATGCAAACCAATTACGAAGACGATACGATAAGGGCGAGGGAGTACTGACTCTTTCCCAACGATTTGATGCGCCTCCAGTCAATACATTCAGAGCGATATTAAGCGGCCGAGGATGGTCAAAGAATCGAATCAAAGAGACTCTGAAAAATCCGGATAGAATGAATGAACGTGACCAAGATGAGTTCGCTAAAGCGGAAGAAGCCGATAAGGTCAGTTCAGTCAATCAGTCCGATACTCAGACGGCCGCTGAGGTTTTCGAAGACATACTATGTGCACACTTTGATTCCCTAGACATTCGTTTTCGAAGACAGGAGGATTTACTTCGTGAGCAGAAAGAATCTGAAGGCCGAGCGGTAGTTACCCCTGACCTACTGTTGCTTGATGATGTCAGAATCAATGGAGTTCCTTGTGCCTGGATTGATGCTAAGCACTTCTATGGAGCGGACCTAAGATTCCCTCGAAAGAAGACTCAGAAACAGGTTGACCGATACGTCAAGGAATATGGCCAGGGAGCAATTGTGTATAGACACGGATTTACTGGTTCTTTAGTTCAAAGAGGTGCAATTTTACTCGATGCTAGCCCTCTAGATTTGACTCCACTTGATGAGTTCCACGAAAAGCGAGCTGGCGGCTCACATTCATGATAGTGGCCCGACTTTAGTTAGAGTAACATCCAACCCTTCTTCGGTTAATTCCGACAATAAATTCTCTAGGGAAATATCCTTTGAAAGATCTCGCGGAACAATGGCAATACTTTCTCCTAGCATACACAACAAAACCGATGTTTCTGAATCTAAACCGGCTCTTAGCGAGGCGTTTTTTCCTTTCTCTACCAATTCTGAACGAGATGCATCATCACTCAGCCCAGATTGTTTTGAAAATGCCTCTGCAGAGTTGAGAAGTTCGCCCCATCGAGAATTATCCCAAAGCCCATCAGAAAGCAGGTCCATTTGTTTTCTTCCTGCCTGTGTAATCGACTGTTTCCAGTCATCATCGTCAATATATTCCGATGTGTGTCTTCCGGGGTTTGCCCGCCAAGCTAAAACTACAGGAATCGATTCTGTCCAACCTTCGGAACGACCAGGTCCATTCAATAGATCAGGGCCCGAATAGGGAGAGCCTGGACTCAATCTGCGCTCTACTCCTCCAGCGGCTAGTGCAGTAACATCTCCGAGCCCGGTTGAATTCTGCCTCTCAACCATATGAGCGATAGCAAGAGATCTTCGCAAACTCTCCTCATGGGGTAATCCGAGGGCTCTTTGGAAAGCAGAGGCGGCGGCAATTGCGCCGGCGGCCGACATTCCAAATCCTTGTGATGATGGTAATTTGTTTCTAATCGCGATTTCCCAACTATAGTCTAAAATCGCCGAAATTTCCTCACTCAGCAGGCCTAAAACCTGCTGGAACATCTTTGAATCGCCATTTCCATCTAGCAGTTTTACTTCTAGGGAATAATCGCCTAAGTCCCCTCTAGCAATGACTTCTGCTCCATCATTCAGGCACAACCCAGCGCCCAGACTACCTTGCTTGATGGGGTCCTCATCCATGTCTTCGACTGTGAACAGTAGTGTGACGTGACCCCCGCAGGTGCCTCTACCCAAGACCGCAGTCATACGCCTTCATCTCCGAGGTAATGCAAGAATGCTACGTCGGCATCAGAGAACAGCTTTCAGGTCGTCTCCAAGAGAGCTGAATGTCTCTGATAGAGAAGAGGAAGCCATCTCAAGTGCAGTTTGTGGGCTCATTGAACCATCAGTTTCGAAGCTGAAAATGAACTCTCCAGGTACGTCTTCGATTGTGATTGCCTTCTTGAATTCGGTCTGTATCTCTGTTCCATCACCAACATGGTGAAGTTCCTTTGCGAGAGTCTCAACCTTCTCAATATCATCAAGGCGGCCATCTTTATCGAAATCCTTTGCATTGATTGTGAGATTCAAATCCCAGAGCATTTTCGCCTTGGTTTTGTTGTTCAAGATTCCAACTTGCCTTGGTACGAAAGTAACACCGCAAACAGGTGACCACTTTGCATGCTGACTTCCACGACCCATTACTGCGGTAGCGTAGAATTCCAACATCTGTCCCTTATACAACTTAGTAATAGGGATAGATCTGTAGTGCTCAGGAATCTCAAGACTTTGATCACCCAAGTAAATCATGTCACCTGCGGTAACGGTCATACCTTCTTCAGTTCCAAATGCCTTGCAAGTGTATATCATGTTGCAAGTAGGGCATCCGCGATCTTCCGGGACCAAATCCTTGCAAGTTGGACAAGTTTCCTCGTAGTGGAACATCTTATGGTCGGTTGGAATTGGAATCATTGCAAGGCGCTGAGCTACCATCTCATCTGGTATTGCACCGTTGGTTTCCCAAACTGTGTAATCAACACCCTCTTTCTCCAATTTCTTTCCACACTGATTGCAACCTGAACCTCCAGATGATTCACGGGCTGCTGCAGCAGGATTGAGATGTCCGCAAGAAAGACAAAGGTCAAATGAACCCATTTGGAAGCGAATAGTTTCAATTGCCATCTTCGGAGTTTCTGACATCATAGTTCGGCGAAGGGCGTTTGCAAATGCACGGTCGCTATCTTTAATCAAGAGCTTAGCATTCTCTGCTCCCATGTCTAAAACTTCTATTTTCACCATCATAATCACCTCAGACCCTACGGCCTCTTCGGCCGCCCTTCTTCTTGGTCCCATTGGTTGGGATAGGAGTTACATCTTCAATTCGAGTGATTTGTACGCCTGCACGTGTTAATGCACGGATAGCAGCAGTAGCACCAGGTGCACTGTGCGATCGATTTCCACCTGCTCCACGATACTTCACGATAACTTGGTCAAATTCTTTCTCGGCTAGCATTTCAGCAATCATTTCAGCCGCTCTTGTTGCGGCAAACTGACCACCTGCATCGCTTCCTTTCTTGGTTACCATTCCACCAGAAACCTTTGCCAGAGTCTCTGCTCCGGTGAGATCGGTTGCGGTAATTAGTACGTTGTTGTACGTGCTGAAGATGTGTAAAACAGCCTTGTGACCCATCACTCATCGCCTCCTTCAGGGATTGTTTCCTCTACTGTAGGTGCTTCTTCAGCATCAGCCTTGATTTGTTGAACAAAATCATCATTATCGGTGGTAGCTCTTACTCCGCCGACTTCTTCCAGTTCCTCTTCATCAGTCTGTCGAGTCATTCGGAGTTGCTCCATCTCAACACGGAATGGATGGTTCTCATCTAGGTAAGGGGATGTTGCACTATACTGCAGACTATCTTCCTCTTGTCGAAGAATCTTGTATCCAGGAACGGTCATTCTCTGTTCGCCGATTGAGATATGTCCGTGAACTATCATATTTCGAGCTGCGCGCATAGACGGTGCAAGACCACGGTAGTAGACCACTGATTGTAGCCTTCGAGCAAGCATGTGTTCTACGGAAATCTGCAGAACATCGTCTACACTCGATCCCTCGGCTAGAAGCCCCTTGCGAACAAGAGAATCGACCAAGTCGGTTTTCTCTTGGGCATAGTGACCTTCTGAGGAATCAACTCTACCAATGAGTTTCATCGCCTGATTTCGGTGGCGTCTTAGGGCTGATTTTTCTCGCCAAATCTCGCGCATTCCACCGACCTTCTTTAGGCCGAATTGATCCTTGAGGGCGTGTTCTTCTTCGATTCTAGCAGCCTTCCAAGGATGTGTCGGAGTCTGAGTCTTAGGTCGTGCAAACTTAGGATGTCCCATACTTCACCACCTCACTTCTTCCTCTGCACACCGAGTGTGCTACCACTTCGACCATTACTGCGAAGACGCTGACCGCGAACCTTGTGGCCGCTGCGGTGGCGTATTCCGCGGTATGTTTTGATTGCAGCTAATCGTGCAACATCATCGTCTCTAGTCAATCGGACTTCTGTTCCGATGATGTGCGCGTCTTCGTTAGACTGCAAATCTCGCTGTCTGTTGACGAGCCACCAAGGCACGTTCAACGCATATTCGTCAATTGTTGTTCGAATCCTGTCTTGCTCTTCTTCGGTCAGATGACCTCCGAGTTTACTTCCATCGACTCCTGCCATGCGACAAATCTGACCGGCCGATCGCTGTCCAACTCCGTTAATCGAAGTTAGTCCTTGGGCAATCGGTCGAAGACCATCGATGTCAGAGTCTGCAAGCCTCAGGATATAGGAGAAATCCTCTCCTAGTTCTGCTTCATTCACTTTTGCCATAATACGGTTCCCCCGTGTTCATCGGTTGCCCGATGGCCCTCATAGGGCATCCCGCCGACCTGCCCTCCATATTTGAAGGAGACGGCCGCCCCTACGGGGCGATAAAATTGCTAATCGACTCACTGCTCCTTACAAACGATGTATAGGGTATGACTTCCACTACCTCTATCCAAATCTAGGTCCACCATGAATCCATTTTCTCCTTCAAATTCCTTCATCGCCTTATGTAATCTACGTTGTAGGGTCGGATGCTCGTCTGGATCGAGACTACATCTTAGGATAACCTTCCCAACACCATTACGAGCAGCGGAAGCGGCGGTTTGTTCGATTGTATGAAGTTCGGGAGGGGTTAGTCGGTGTTGGACAATTTCTCCATTTGCAATCACGAAAGCATCGATTTCATCATCTTTAATCG
Source organism: Thermoplasmatota archaeon (assembly GCA_036138175.1). Lineage (GTDB taxonomy): Archaea > Thermoplasmatota > Poseidoniia > Poseidoniales > Thalassarchaeaceae > MGIIb-O1. The sequence continues at coordinate 64,701 of JAZAAK010000014.1, forward strand.
GTGGTTCTGTGCTAATCAGTAGAGGCCTTCTGCCTTCCAACCTAAGCCAAGAATGGCCTGCACTCTTCGGAATCGCCCTGTCAAGCCAAGCCTCGTGTAGCCCGGATTGAACAAGTGCCGGGTCAACTATTGTCAGATATGCACCATACGGCGGAGGAGAGCTCATGCTAACCAATTCTGATTCTGCCATCTTACCTTCAATCGTAGCCATAATTTTCTTCTTCCCCATCCTGATACATCTAGAGGGTTCTTTTGAGGAAAGAGAACCTATCCAAACCGATAGTCGGTCAATTCTCCCTCCGCCTTGACTGAGGTATTCCCAAGTTCTTGGGATTCCGGGAAAAGTCGTCTCAATAGTAGCATCAACAAGTGACCGTTGGTGTTCGTTTAGTCTAGGGGATAAATCAAGCAAAATTGCCGGACCACGAGGGCCTGTTTCAAGATGATTAGCCCAGGCCTTTAGCAACGGACCAAGTGCAGGTTGCATCTCATCAATTTCGTGTCTCTGAGCATCTCTTGGCCTAGCAGGATCTAGATGTAACATACCAATAGGTGGATGTGCCCTAGTTCCTGCATCCCTTAGGCTATTCCAGTAGGCCACAATTGCATTCTCTGCATCTGTTCCATCTCCCACAAGAACACGATCCATACTTCGCTGCAGGTCGGTCTCTTCGCCTGTAATATGCATGTTTGCAGCACACAGTAATCCTATATTCGGGTCTAATTCTATAGCCAATCCAGGACGCTTTAAGCCAGTGGTCAATGCGATAAGTTGCACACCGCTTCCAGCCGCTGCATCTAGGATTACTCCAGCAGGTAGGTCAGTAGTCTGAATTTGTTCAGCTCTGGCTTTAGAAATAGACCAAGGAGTGGACAATCGTCGCATTTCTTCGGTCATGTGGAATTTCGGTTCTCCCTTGCGTGCGGATTCAGCCTTGGCAACCTTCGAAGCCCTCTTCACCAGGTCCGATGAGGGGTTCAGAGCGTAGTGGCTTGGCTCCTCGTTCATGCACTCCGCTCCTTTGTTGAACTCAAGTCCTTTTCCTGTCTAGTGATTCTCAAATGGTTGCTCTATCCACCTTTAACTCAAATCGCAACCAAGATTCTTGCAGTTCATGACCATCGCTGTTGCCGTAAGCAATTGGTGGTGGTAGTAATGTAATATGTGTAGTTCCAGTATCCCTACCAGGTATTAGCCCTCTATCTTCATCGATATCTAGGCCGATTGCAGACCATCCAAACCCCTGAATGAAGTTCGAATCATCGCCAGCTGTGACAATTAAATCGCCTTCGTCAAGAAGCTGTTCTGTATCAGCATCCCAAACCTTGTAATGAACCTCTAAAGTATCTCCATCGGTAGCATGCAAATCTCTAGGATTGGAGCCTTTGAAGATATGAACATCGAGAAGTACTTCCGCTTCTCGAACATTAAGATGGGATGCTTGAATCTGTATATCATGCTCTGTTACTGGATTATTCAACTGAATTTCTACAATTGCAGTTTCATTAACTCCTATTTCATTCACAGTAAGCATAGTGTCGCCTTCTGAGGCAAAGACTACCTCTCCACCGATTATTTCGAGAACAATATCTAGGGTTTGGTTACCTCTATTGTATATCGCAACACTGGCTCTATCACCATCTCCTTGATGCTCCCAATCACAGCGTAATTCACCAGGATAAAGGAACACATCGTCTTGTTCAGACAAAACATCCGGCCAATCCCAATCACCTAGTCTAGAATCACAGGTGTCGAATAACAAGTCTACTTCCCAGTACCATCTATCGTTATCGTCCTTGAGCAAATCTTGATCCGTTACGGAGAACGCATCCTCATTCTCTTTGACGAATACGTAGACACTGTAACCAACGACTACAGTTGATCCAATTAGTAGGGCGGCGGTGGCCAATGATAGCAAAATTGCGGCCCGTGGAATCGCCATTTCATTGATGCCTAGAGGTACAGTAGGGTGCTCGACCTCATCGGGAGTGTCGGAGATCCAACTGCGAGACACGGTATTCGACCACACCCCGTCAGTCATCAAGGTTAGTGCTACGCAACTCAACTAATCGGTGATTCGAAAATCAATTACCAAACGCCGCTTGTGAGTTATTGGCAACAGACTTTTCCAATGTGGGGTGATTGATTAATTCAATTGTGTTATACAAATCCAAATTAATCCTGTAACAATGCTTCTTGATTTCTTTGCCCTAACCAAGTCACTAGAGCCAGTTCGGCTCCGACTACAGTTAAAAGAAGGAATAATCCAATTGCATCTATCGATGAAGCAGCGCCTAGCATCAGCAGAGATGCTGCAACTCCAAGGATGAGGTCTCCGAATCCCCAGATTCGTAAAATGCGGCGCAAATGGAATATTCCAACAACCCAAAGGGTCGTTGATATGGCAAATAATGCGATTGGATAAATCATCCAAATATTCACCATAGTAAGTCCTGCAAACATCAGTATGTGGCAATCAATGGCTGCCATCATAGTCCAATTGCCATTTCTCATTGGTACGGATGCAGCCACAAATCCAAGCATGATAAATCCACCAGCAAGAATAATCCAATCTAGATATTCGATAATTTGTGGAATGAATGTACCCATGGAAAATAGTGCTAATGGGAGACAAATTATTGACAGTCCTACAGCCTCTACCTGTCGGTGTTTACGTCCAGCATAAATGGCATTAGCCACTGCAAGAATTGCAGCAGGACCCCAAGATATCATCACGTATGCCAAGGCGCGCAGACCTCTTCCTGAACTCCCAAGATGCGTATCTCTGCCTACACTAGACCTTCGGGAATCTATCATCACATCTATTGCAATTGTGAAGATTAGCAATGCCTCAAGTAGCAACCAAGGAATTTGCCATCCAATTAAATCTCCATCGAATGGGTCAACGGTAAATGGGAATGGTAGAGACTCAACAAGAAACGCTCCTGCAATTCTACCAAGAACTAGGGGTAACACAAACCAATCAATTGCAATCGGTATCCTATCGAGTAAGTTATCCCTTTGGTACAGAGAAATAATCACAAATTGTAGAATTAGGATTGTCACTACTGCTAAGTCTAGTAGTTCCTTATTGCTCGCTCCAGGCCCCAAATGACCTGATATTAATGCGACTATTAGTCCAATAATTGAGTATGCAATTGGCATTTCGATTCCCATTACTGTTGGCAAATCAAGGTCGAGTTGTTTGGTTCGTAATCTAGCGATTGCAACCAAAACGGTTGCGAAAATTCCGGCGGTGAGTAGAATGAAAGGAGAAGAAGAGAACAACAGACCCCATACGATTACAGAACCGAGAACTAGGAATAGGACCAAGAGAACAATTGTTGGTCTGTGAGATACATCTGTAGTGTACAATTCTGAATCATCTTTGGTTGTGGTTAGATCTCTCCTCTTCTTGCGCTTTTGCTGCAGTTCCAGTCTTTTTGGATCATAGGTGTCCAATTGCCCAGTTCCTAGACTCAATTTTTTGACATTGTCTTGACCGGCGATTGCCAAAAGTTGTTCTCTTTGCGATAAAGTCTTCAGTTCAGCTCTAATTTCTCCCCGAGCAACAAGCCATAGTGCGCTCAATGCAAATAAACCGATGCCAGCCATGGTAGAGGTTTCGTTTTCCAATTGTAAAGAAAGTCCGATTGTAATCACTAGCAACCAAAGAGCCGCCGCCGCTGGTTTGAGCAATTTTTCCATCTTTTCCGCTCGAGGGAGGTAGAATGCCATCACCAAACCGGTGCAAGTAACGGAAGTCAATGATAGGTCGAAACTGGGAATGGAATCAGTAGATTCTAGAATACGGCTAGGTTCTTTGGTGGATATTGCAATAATTAGTGGAAGGGACATTAGAGCCATTCCATTGGTGAATACGGACTCGTCCTGAGGGTCTCCTCGATAGAGAATTGAGGCGGTAGCAATAAGCAAGAGAATAATCCACATTTCATCTAATCCATGCCTCCAACCAAGTACAGCCGCACTGACTGCAATTACCCCCAAGAGTGCAACTGGTCCACCGAGTCTTTTCCCGGCAAATTCTGCACCTAAGTGAGATAATGAGACAACTGAAACCACAGCCAATAGGGTAATTGCGGTAAAACCACCTGCATGAGCCATGACTACGATAGTGACCATAGGTAACCACAATCCAATCGCCCACAATTGCAATGCTCCGGAGTCTCGAATAGAGGCTGATACTTCGGTAATTCCAAGAAATCCTGCCGCGAGATTTACTCCGGTCTCTCCCAACTGCAAATTCACAATAAGCATCAGAACTACTGAGATGATGAGATAGGCCGCGAACGGCATTGTGGCTAGGTGAATGAGATTTCCAGGATCGGTCCAACCGTTTGCTATAATCACGGTTCGGAATGATTCGACCACAAATTCCTGCAATAAAACCCAAGACCAAGGAAGTAGTACCGTAGCGCCAGCCAGAGAAGGTGCTTGCCTCATTATTGCAAGAATTGCAGTACCTATGTGGAGCGCAGTTAGAAGCCCTAGGAGAACCAATCCTCCATCCCCTCCATTTGCTTCGGATTTTGCCGGGATTAGTACAACTAACAATACCAGAATGCCAACCGAACCAACCCATAACACACGATCAGTGACGTGATTTTGATCCCGTAAAATGACAAATGCCGTCAGAATCGCGGCGAAAATTGTGAATGTCTCATAACGGTCGAAAAATGATACCGCTTCGGTAGAATCTCCAAAGATTAGCAATAGAGGAAATAATGTCGCTCCAGCCAATAGGGGTATGGTTACTCTAAGTCTTTCAACGCCTCTTACAACCAGATATGAACCTCCAAATGCTCCAGCAAGGAAGGTCACCATTCCCAATGCATATCCAGAATCTTCTCGACTTGATGCAACAGCCATTAATGCTCCAATCATTCCTAAGGAAATCGAAACTCCCCAAAGTCCGGGTTGACCGAGTCCGGCCGCCTTGAATCCCTCCGAGAACCAGTTTTCTTCTCGTGCAAAACGCGCTGCCATAGCAGCGTTAATTCCGGATACGAGCATCAATAATAGGAAGAGAATTAGTGGTGTATCAAGAGGCTCGATAACTAAGGAACCAGCACTAAATCCACCAGTAATTGCATGCATACCTATCCACAGATTCGAAGCCGCCACTCCTAGCGCGGCGAGATTTCCAGAGCCTCTGTGAAGCGCTAGACCATGGAGTAAAAAGGTAGCCAATAGAATCATGACCGCGACTCCAACTTCTCCTCCAATTGAGCCAGCAGTAGAGCCAATAGCCAATAGAACGAGAGTTGCCTGTGCTGCGATTGCATCGTGATCATGCCGATAAGCAATGAATACGTTTAGGGCAACGAGCAATAACAATAGAATCGCTAGAACCTCTACAGATATGGGAAGGAAACCACCTAATTCCCACCGATTTAGCTCGATTGCTAGGCCGTAGAGGACCTTCATCGAAATTATGACCCAAGAAACGCCAAGTAAGTGCAAATTCTTGTCAGGAACCCATCGTTCTCCAAAAGCAAATCCTACACCTGCTAGAATTAGCAGTAATACCAATGAAATCATTGGCGGGAACGCTGTTCCCGCAACTACGCTTAGAGCACTAAAGACGAATATCATCGACACCATCAGTGACCAATTTACTCGTCGTTCACCATCCTTTGCCATCGAGGTAACAATGTCATCTTCGGGAGCACTGGCTACTGTTCCGTCAGAAGCTATCGCTCCTGCTTCGTTGCCTATTGTTTCTTTGAAGGGGTCGAAGACATCGCCTAGAGCCTCATCCACTTCTTCGGCCTCATTTCCTTCGGAATCCGACAGATTTGAGTCGGCAACTTCCTCGGATTTTTCACCTATTCCTAGGTCACCGATGTCTAGGTTTGCACCGATTTTGAATCGACGTTCGCGAATCACGCGGTCGTCCTTCTCATCGCTCACGCGCTCGCGAGGAACGGCATTCGGCGATAATCGCATCCCCGTCAGGGATAGTTGAATTTCAATATCTTAGAGAAATCATCTCAACGGGTTATCCGTAATGGTTGAAAGGTAAACATCTGAGGCGTGATACATGGAGAGCACCTCGCGCTCGTCCACCACCGCTGTCTCAGCGACCCCTTTGTCGACGCACGGATTGAATCCTAGCGGCTCTGTACATTGGAATCTGTCCTCGGATGAATTGCACGAAACGGCAGTAAAGGGTGGTGAAGCAGAGATGACAGCACACGGTGTCTTACTCGCAACCACTGGAGAACGCACCGGACGTTCACCAAATGACCGATTCATCGTAGACGAACCAGGATATGCAGACCATGTTTGGTGGGGTAAAGTGAATCGCCCAACAAGTCGCTGGGTGTTTGAGAATCTTCTCAAGAAGGTGCAATCTCACCTCGACTCAGCAGACCAATTATTCGTAAAAGATGCACATTGTGGCGCGGATACAAATTATGCAATGCCTGTTCGACTAGTTACCGAGAAGGCTTGGCACGCTGCCTTCTTCCACAATATGTTCGTTCGCAGTGACCCTTCTGAATTGAATGATCACGTTCCCGAATACACAATTTTGCACGCTCCAGATCTAATGGCTGACCCCGAAGACGATGGTGTAAATTCTGGGGTCTTCGTGATATTGGCCTTAGACCGCGGTTTGGTAATTATTGGTGGAACTCATTATGCAGGGGAAATCAAGAAAGCAATCTTCACCATAATGAATCATATTCTACCTGAAAGAGGAATCATGCCAATGCATTGCTCGGCAAACACAGATGGCGAAGATTCGGCCCTATTCTTTGGATTATCTGGAACAGGAAAGACGACTCTTTCCGCAGATCCTCACAGAGCATTAGTTGGTGATGATGAACATGGTTGGTCAGATGATGGCGTATTCAATTTTGAAGGAGGGTGCTATGCCAAATTAATCGGTCTGTCTGAGGAAGATGAACCAGAAATCTATGCAACAACTAGAATGCCTGGAACCATTTTGGAGAATGTAATCCTTGATTCAAATGGAGTTCCAGATTTTGATGATGGAACCCTTACTCAGAATACTCGAGCATCCTATCCTATCGAAGCAATAGAAAATAGAACTGCAGATTCCACTGCAGGTCATCCAAAGAATGTAGTGTTCCTGACCTGTGACGCCTTTGGAGTTCTACCTCCACTTTCTCGATTAACTCCAGACCAAGCCGCTTACCACTTTATGTCAGGTTATACTGCAAAGGTTGCTGGAACAGAAATTGGAGTTACCGAGCCTCAAGCAACATTCTCAACTTGTTTTGGTGCACCATTTATGCCCCGTCATCCTAGCATTTATGCCGACTTGCTTTCCAAGAAAATTAGTCAACAAAATGCGAATTGCTGGTTGATCAACACTGGATGGGTAGCTGGCGGATATGGCGAATCTAATCGAATCAAAATTCGCTGGACTCGCTCTCTTTTGAATGCAGCACTACGTGGCGATTTGGAAGATGTAATATTCGTCGAAGACGAGCGCTTCGGCTTCTCAGTACCTTTAGAATGTGAAGGTGTACCGAGTGAAATACTCCAACCTAGAGAGACATGGTCTGATAAGCAAAGATACGACAATGTAGCGAATCTTCTCGCACAGATGTTTAGGGAAAATTTCCAACAATATGAAGAAGGATGTAGCGAGGAAGTTTTAGCCTCATCTCCAAAGGTCCTACTTTGATTTATACTCAATTGAATGTGAATCGGCTTCGGAGAAAATAAAATATGAGAGAATCTCTTTCACATCATGCGTAAGATACCCGTCATACTTTCACTGAGCATTTTATTGCTGATGTCACTTTCTTCGGTGATTCAAGAAGCAAGTGAATTAAACACAGAAGCACTAGAAATGAGGGCCCCAAATGATGTTCCAGATCCTTTGCATCTTGTTGATGATTCAATGTTTTCCGAGACCGTAAATGGCATGGATTATGATGACTCTGGAAATCTCTATTACGGTGGATCATTATGTGGCCGTTCAAGCACTGACATAAGTACTACTTTTGAATGTGAATTAACTTCTGAATCTGGTACCGAATCAACACTGAGTTTTACCCCTTCGTATGTTGCCGTAATGGACAATGAAGGAAACAGGATTGCTGCCCATCTCTTCCACAGTGGTTATGGAGATAGAATCGATGAGATAATTGTCCTAGAGAATGGTGATATCTTAGTCGCTGGTGGGTTTTGTTGGCTTTCGAATGAATGTTATTTCCAAGGGGATGGTATGCTTCTCGAAGCACCAGGGAGAAATTTGGACGCATTTGTTTTCAGAATGAATCCTTCAGGAGAGGTAATCTGGTCTCGTGCTTTTTGGTCTGCTGGAAATGATTTAATCCACAGTTTGGACGAGGGCCCGAACGGTGAAATTTACCTTCAGGGAACATTTTGCGCGGATGCTACTGGCTCGGGATGTAGATTGAATTCAGTTGAAGGGGTCGAAGGCCCTTTGACCAAAGGTGGTTCTGATATTTTTATTGGCAAATTAACCTCTGATGGTTCTTTGGATTGGGTCAAAACTCTAGGAAGCTCCACGGAGGATCATACTCTTGGAGGCGGTTATTGGTCTCTACAACAGATGGGCATCGTAGCATCATCAGACGGCGGAGTATTGGTTACTGGTTCAGTTTGTCACGACGGTTCATTCTTCGACACATGCTCATTCAGACTGTCTCCTAATGACGTAATCACTAGTCAAGATGGTTTTGTCGCAAAATATTCTGCTAACGGGAGTTATGAATGGTACGAGAAAATTGGAGGTGCTGGTGTTGATTACGTACAAGTTACAGTACCTATTGATGATAACAGAATACTAGTAGGTGGAAACCATTATTCTAGCAATTTTTCAGTCACAGGATATTGGGTGAATAACTCTGGTAGTTCTGATGCTTGGTGGGCAATCTTCAATCACCAAAACCAGGAATGGGAGGGCCTTTGGGATTCTGATGAAACTGGAGATTCTTACATACATTCAGCTTCGGTTGGCCTAGATGGCGAAATTATAGTCGCAGGTTCAGGTTGTTGGCAGATCACACCTTGCACAATTGAAGTTGCAGGCAAATCACACAATGGTCGTTCTTATGGAATAGGTTGGGCATTGAAGGTCGATGAAGAAGGAAACAGTGAATGGATTCGAGGAGTATACTCTACAACTAGATCGGCATCTCCTGTTTCTCAAGTATTGCAAAACAACTTCGGTGACATTGCAATGTCGATACCAAATTGTTACAGTGAAGATAATGAGAATGATTGCAGTATTACAATGGCGGGACATACTTTCAACTCCGTTGAGAATGCCACTTTAATCCGAGTAATGATTCTAGATTTTGATAGAGATGGAGTAGTTGATGAATTCGACAATTGTCCTGCAGGAGATCAAGGATGGACAAGTGATGCCTCAAACGACAATGACGCAGATGGCTGCAATGATATTACGGAAGACCTAGATGACGACAATGACGGTTGGCTCGATTCGGAAGAAATTGCTTGCTCTCACTCACCAATAGATCCAACCTCAATGCCAACCGATACGGATGGCGATGAAATCTGCAATAATCTCGACAACGATGATGATGATGATGGCTATCTTGACGTTGAAGACGCGTATCCTTACAATTCCGAAGAATGGGTAGACAATGATATGGACGGAATAGGAGATAATCAGGACGATGACGATGACAATGATGATTGGAAAGATCATCAAGACGATTTCCCTAACGAAGCATGCGCCTACATTGATTCGGACGGAGATGGTCGCCCCGATTCCTTTGTGGTTCCAAATTGTCCTACTTCTTTAGAGGAAGATGTTGATGATGACGGAGATGGAGTCGACGATACCGTCGATGCCTGGCCATTGGACCCAGCGATGGGACTGGATACAGATGGAGATGGTCTCCCTGACAAACACAAATCAGGATTAACCGGTTCAATAGCTGAGGACACAGATGACGATAATGATGGATATCTGGATACAGAAGACGATTTCCCACTGGATGCTAATCGTTGGTTAGACACCGATGGTGATGGAATTGATGATTCAATAGATACCGATAGAGATGGCGATGATTGGAGCGATATAGACGAAGAGAATTGTGGTACGGATTCAATGGACAGTGGAGATTGGCCTACTGATTCAGATAATGATGGAATCTGCGATGCAATGGATAAGCAAGGAATAACTGAAGTCTTTTCAGGTGGAATTGGAATTGCATTTGCTCTCGCTTTCTTGCTAATTCTAGGAGCAATTGCCTACTCTAGGCAAGAATCTTCGCTAGTTGAATCAGACTCGCAGATTCCTCCTCCTCCATCACTTGATGAGGTAATGGAAGTAGAAGTAGAGGATGATTCAGATTAGAACGGCTAACCATTTCCGTTAAATCTGAAATTGATTTGATTCAATCGTGCGCATCAACCCAGTTGTGATATTGACGGTATTCTTACTGTCCCCTGCGTCTGTTGGATGCCTCTCCAATTCGCAAGAAGATAGCGTTATTGACTTAATTGTAAATTATGAATCTACAAATGGTACGATTGTTGAAACATATGTTGATGGAGATTTACAATCTAAATCGAAAATCATACTAGATTTCGATTTTACAAAAACAAGCTCAGAGCATGATTTAGTTAGTTTTGGAATTGATCCCAATAATGGTCGAAGCCCGGTTATAGTATCCGCAGAAACGTCACAAATGGTCTCAGTCGAATTCTCCGAGCACGGGATTTACCATCTAGATGTATTTGCAGTCGACGAGATGGAATCAAGAGAGAACCTAACAATTGTTGTCAGAATCGAACTCAATATCGAATGGAATGAAGATACAACGAATGAGCCAACTCCCCTCGAAATAGACTCCATACCCAAGAATGGGGGGCCATATCCTTCGATGATAATCATCGACTCAGATGTAGAAAATCCAGAACTAATCGAGAATGTGGGAGGCGGCAGAGAGGTAGAAATCACTTGGCGCCTTTTAGACGAAGCAGATCATGCTTGCTTGATTCGTCCGACTACTGTTGACGAGGGGGAAATCGCAAATTGGAAGGTACATCACAGAATAACAAATGAAGTTCACGACTTAACAATTAGTTATGATAGTGGCCAAGATTACATAGACATCGATCAATCGATATCAATTCTATATGAGGAAATTGAGTCTCCACCAAATCCTTGAGATAAAGGCGGGCTGGGGCAAACAGAATGTCTTCTGAACTGCACGTAGTAACCGGCGCCTTCGGTTATAGTGGCAGATGGATAGCAAAGCAACTCCTGTCTGAAGGAAAACAGGTTCGTACCCTTACCAATGCTGCCGCTAGGGATGATCCATTCGATGGTGCAGTCGAAGTTCACCCATTGAATTTCGATGATTACGAATCATTGGTAGAATCTCTGAAAGGCGCAGATGTACTCTATAACACATATTGGGTTCGGTATAACGATAATCAGCGGAATTTTGACCATGGAATCGCTGTTGAAAATTGCAAGAAATTGTTCGATGCTGCTAGCGAAGCGGGAGTTAGAAGAGTAGTCCATTTCAGTGTTGCAAAACCGGACCAAGCCCCTGGTTGGACTTACTTTGTAGGTAAGGTTGAGACCGAGAGATTGCTCAGGGAATCCGAGCAATCCTACGCCATCGTTAGACCAACGGTATTCTTTGGCGGCGGACGAAATGTTCTGATCAATAATATCGCTTGGATAATGAGAAAATTCCCAATATTCGGAGTTTTTGGTTTTGGCAAGTATCCTATCCAGCCAGTGCATATTCGTGATGTGGCAAGGGTGTCGATTGAACTTGGAGCAAGTGATGAAGACATCACTCGAGATATTGCCGGCCATCAGAGATTTACCTACAGGGAATTTATATCTTTGATAGGAAAGAGTATGGGAGTAAGGAGATTGATTATCCCAATTCCTCCAATCTTTGGTTGGCTAGCGGGGAAATTGATTGGAATATTTCTGCGTGACCGAGTCATTACAAGAGCGGAGATTCGAGGATTGATGAACGGCTTGGTGGCATCTGAGGAAGAGCCGTTAGGAGAAATCAAATTCAGTGATTGGATTGCAGAAAACGGCTCAGATTTAGGTAGAGAATATCAGAACGATTTGCAAGAAAGAAGCTACAATTGATGAGGTAATATAATGATTGAAGAGATTGTAGGAATTGCTGCTATTCTGCTAATAATTCCAGGTTGGGCCATAGGCCTAGTGGCGATAATCGCCTATCTTTGGAGATTATTCTTCAAGCGAAAGAAAGTGGAATGAATCAAAGGGTACCCTATGATTCGTACTCGTTCCTCTCACTTGGTTCTTCACTGAAGTACTGGATGAACTCATACTCATTATTGTCATGATCGAAGAAGTAGTATCTGTGTCTGTGAGGGTGATCTAGGTAGGTCGCTCCTTGTTTGTAACCAGCCTTAATCATGCGCTCAGCTAAAGCCTCTCCATCGCTGACCACGAATCCCATGTGGTTCATCCCAGGATGAACGTACGGCTGATGTGGCCCTTTCTCAGTAGCTCCACGATCTTCTATGCAAAGGTAAGAATCCTCAGTGCCAATATGCACCCAGCGCTGTGCTTTCTCCCCTCCTCCTTCTCCTCTGATACTGAATTCTGGCATTGCAGTTAGAAGAAACTGGATGGTCTCATCCACGTCTGTGGATGTCATGTTCAGGTGCTCTAGGAATGGCTTCATGGAATGTTGAGGGGCAATCCGCCTTATGTTGTCATCGGTATCCATTGATGCAATCACAAACGCTGTCTTGCGTGCCTTTGTGCATCAACGGCAGTTATTGCAGCCATGTGGACAACCTGCCTAACCGAGTCACCCCGTTGGAGTACGTGAGCAGGCTTGGCTAGACCTTCTAGAATTGGACCCGTCATTTCTGCGCCCGCAATTCTCTGAAGCAATTTGTAGGCAATATTTGCCGAAGCCAGGTTAGGACAGACCAATACATTGGCAGGCCCGTCAAATTCCATGAATGGGAACTCGTTCTGACGGTCAGGAACAAGAGCAGTATCTGCTTGCATTGGACCATCGATAACAAGACCACGATCTAATTCACGAGCCATTGCGATGGCTTCCTCAATTCGGTCAGTACGCAATTCGTTTGAGGTTCCAAAGTTAGAGAATGAAAGCATAGCAACCTTGGGACTAACTCCAAATCTTCGAGCAACCTTGGCGGTTTGAATAGCAATTTCTGCCAGCGTTCTAGCATCTGGATAGATGTTGATTGTAGCATCTGCAATGAACATCAGTTGACCATTTACAGTCATCATGTATAGACCCACAATTCGATGCGAAGAAGAGTCAGGGCCAATTGTTTGCAGGCATGGCTTTACGATATCTGGATAGTTATGAGCAATTCCTCCAAGATACCCATCAGCATCTCCGCAGTGCACCATCATTGGGCCAAAGTAATTTGGTGACTTCAATTGGTTAATCGCATCCCTTCGTGTTAGTCCTTTACGTCCACGAAGTTTGTGTAATTCATCTGCATAATCTCCACGCCTGCGAGGATCATATCTTACGTCGATAATTTCACAATCAAAAGTAAGCCCAAGCTCCTCCTTAACCGCTTCAATACGCTCAGGGTGACCTAGAAGGATTGGATTGCATATTCCCTCGACCATACATTGAGCCGCAGCCTTGATAATAGTCGGCTCTTCACCTTCTGAGAAGACAATTTTCTTCTTGTCTTTCCTTGCTTGATTGATTACGTGGCGCATAATTGAACGAGTTAATCCTAACCTTGCCTCAAGGTCCTCTCTGTACTTCTGAACGTCGAATTCCTCAGCACTAATTCGAGCCATTCCCTCATCCACAGCTGCTTGCGCCACTGCACTGGCTTCCCAAATTAAGACACGTGCATCGAATGGTTTTGGAATTAGATATTCAGGCCCAAATTGCATTTGCTCTCCTGCATATGCAGCGGCGACTTCGTCCGGTACAGGCTCCTTGGCCAAATCCGCCAGAGCCTTGGTTGCGGCCATTTTCATTCCTTCAGTGATTTCTGTAGCACGTACGTCCAATGCGCCACGGAAGATGTAAGGGAATCCGAGTACGTTGTTAATTTGGTTGGGGAAGTCTGATCGTCCTGTCGCGATAATTGCATCATCGCGAACCGCTTGCACATCGGTTGGTAGAATCTCAGGGTCAGGGTTTGCGAGAGCGAAAATCAATGGTCGCTCAGACATAGATTCGACCATCTCTCCTGAGACCAGTCCACCTTTTGATAACCCGAGGAATACATCGGCATCGACCATTGCCTCGGCTAATCCGCCGTCTTCAACATCCCTCGCAAAGGCGAGTTTGTATTCGTTTAACTCACCATTATCACCACGTGATTTGGTGAGGATTCCCTTGCTATCGCACATCAGCAAATTATCCGCACTAACCCCTAGACGAAGGTAGTGCTGAGCGCAAGAAATTGCGCTCGCACCAGCGCCAGAAATCACTACTTTGACTTCTGATACATCCTTCTCGACAACTTCCAATCCGTTGATTAGAGCAGCACCAGAAATAATTGCGGTACCATGCTGATCGTCGTGCATAACTGGAATATCTAATTCTGCGACTAGCCTACGTTCGATTTCGAAGCATTCTGGTGCCTTGATATCCTCAAGGTTGATTCCACCGAAAGTAGGAGCAATCGCCTTTACCGCTTCGACAAATTCGTCGACATCAGTCCTGTCGACTTCGATGTCAAAAACATCAATGTCGGCGAATGCCTTGAACAATAGGCCCTTTCCTTCCATAACCGGCTTTCCGGCAAGCGCACCAATATCTCCTAAACCAAGAACTGCAGTTCCATTACTGACAACTGCCACTAAATTTCCTTTTGATGTGTACTTGTAGGCATCATCTGGGTTCTCAGCAATCTCTTCGCAAGGATATGCAACACCAGGAGAATATGCCAGCGAAAGTTCCCGAGCGGTTCCGTGTGGTTTTGTAGGCTCAACTCGGATTTTTCCGGCTGGTTCAGTAGCGTGGTATTCCAACGCCTCCTCCCGCAGTCTGTCGTCGACCATGCCTACTCCTCGAGAACCTTCGGGCAATGCCTCCCTCTTTGATGCTATCCTACAGAATTCGAGTGGTTTATCGGCCCTTGGAAATGCGCTTTCAATAATCCCTACTCCCTCATTAGAGGGAGAATCATGTATAACTCAACAAACCCACCCTTTCTTAATGGGTAGAAGTAGGCCGATGGTTCGTAGCCATGTCTAATCCTCGTCAACTGCTGAGCAAGCGCAGGTATGCCTTGCTTCTTGCAACATTGATGGTTTTGTTGCCTTGGTCTGCATATTCTGACGTGAATCAGTTAGAATCAGAGCAAGAAATTCGTGAGGTTTCGCAGGCTGCATGGGGCGCCTCGGGAAGTAACGACACCGGATGGATTGATTTGGTCGCTACCGGAGCCGATCCGAATAATGGTAGTTATGCATACAGCGACTTATTCCTGCCATTTGCTCCAGGGGCACAAATTTCGAATCTAACCTTCGAAATTGCGGTAAATGGCTCTGCAGGATACTGGGCAAATGAGCCTCAGATAACTCTGATGGACACTCAAACTCCAATCCTCGATTGGAGAGGTTACGGAGACCTCGGTCAGCAGAATGAGATGCAGAACAACCCTCCGAGTGTTCTGAACGGTACTCTAAGCACTCATCTGAAACCCAACTCAATCTCTGATGCCTCGTGGGAATTACCGGCCGGAGTGACACTAACTGACATGGTAATCGAGGCATTAAGGCCGGCCGACCCAATGGTTTCCTATTCAGCAGTCGACATAGACATTCATGACTCCACGGTAAATCCGCATGATGGTCGATTGTACATATTGTTAGACGATGACCTTCTACATCTAGACGCTCGTTCTCAGAAACCAATTGTGGATATTGAAACAGGAATCAGGGGAAGGTCGTTAGCAATAGACAATGACGCTGGAACTTTACTAATTGGAACAGAAGATGGTTCAGTTCTTTCACGGAGTTTGTACGATTCCTCAGAAATTCCGAATTTAAGGGAACCAACCGGTTTACAAAACGCAGGAATCTATTCACTATCGGTCGATGATTACGGGACGGTCTGGGCTGCTGGAAATTGTAGCATTCACTTCAAGCCAATTGGAGAAGTAGTCTGGAGTGAGTATGATTACTGTCCGACGCTAAGCATAGAAACTCCATCTGACATTATGATAATTGGCGACAGTGTTTACTTGGCAACAACAAATGCTGGAGTTCACATTCTCAATTACATCACTTCATCTTCCTCAGGAAGTGTTTCTGTATCTATCGATTCCCAAACAGATTGGAGCACTCAGAATTTTCTTTCCTCGGACCTAATTTCCGACCTCGAGGTTGTTGGCAATCATCTGCTAATTGCAACCGCTGATTCAGGCATCAACCGTAGAGACTTAACCGCACAATCTTGGATAGCCACATGGTCAACAAATAACTGGTTGGCTTCTAATCAAATTCATGGCCTATCTCTGACACCAGGTTGGCTACATATTCTCGCAGGTACCACAGTTCATGCTTACGATACCAATTCGTTAATCTTCCAATCTCAGAATCAACTCTCACAACTTGGTTTGTATGGAAATGGCGCAATGGCTATCGCTTGGCCAGCACACCCATTCCGAGGACCAATCTCCTCAACCGCCCTGTTTAGTGATGGCTCAGGAACTCTTGGAATGCAGATTGCTGAGAATCCCGCTGGAACATTGGCTCTAGTCAGTGGTCCTTCTATCGATGGGATGGATGTAGTATCTCGTATTGATGATGGAGATAGTGGAGAGATTTGGGTTGCAAGTGGCAGAATAATCGATCGATTCGATGAAGCCGATCGTACTTGGAAGAATCCAATCGATATCCGTGATTATGTCAGCAATCCTGGCCGAATCATTGCTATTCAACAAGATGATAACTATAATGTTTGGATTGGAACAACCAACGCTGGAGTTTTGAGGTTAGAAAATACCGATGGCAGTTACATAGGAACCGTATCCGGATTAAGCTCAAACGTCGTTAGTTCCCTGGCCTTTGACGATACAAATGGCTACTTGGTAGTCGCCCATAGCCAATCTGGAATATCAATTATCGATACCAATCAGATGACACTAGTGGATACTATCACCACTTCGGATGGTCTAGATTCCGACTTTGTTAATTCGGTTGCCACTAGATTTGGAATAGCATACATGGCCACTCCTGACAAGGGAGTAATGCGAGTTGAATTGTCCACTTCGACCATCATTGGCTCTTGGCAATCACTTGGCGCCGATGATTTAGATGCAACACCGGTTGCAGTTGATGGCGATGTGGTTTATATTGGATTGTACGAGTTTGGAATTCTTGTTGTAGATAGGCTAACTGGCGATATTTCCGACCTTTGGAATCAGGACACAAACTCGCTTCCAGATGATGATGTATTATCTCTAGAGATGGATGATTTTGGAGGCCTATTGGTCGGCTCAGAAGGCTCTTTCTCGCGCTATGATGGTAGCACTT
This sequence comes from Thermoplasmatota archaeon, assembly GCA_036138175.1. Lineage (GTDB taxonomy): Archaea > Thermoplasmatota > Poseidoniia > Poseidoniales > Thalassarchaeaceae > MGIIb-O1. The sequence continues at coordinate 82,211 of JAZAAK010000014.1, forward strand.
GGACTACATTGACTACCAGTGGTGCATGGTGGAATCGACCTAGTGTATTCTATGATGTAACAAGCGATGGAGATGGTCTTTACGCTGGCACAAATAGGGGGGCATGTAAATGGAATTGGCAATATCAATTCGAAGATTGCGTAAGTTCTGGCGATGGCCTAGAAAGTCGCTTCGTGTACACAATCGAGATGCTCGCCCCTGACAGAGCATACACAGGAGGAAACCAAGGCGCTGGTATAGTTAACATGGACAACTTCAGCGTAATTGAGACTTGGACTGCAGGTGACAATACTCAGCGTGCTCGCACAGTCAAAGTTGACGACATCCTTTACCTTGGATTCGAAAATACCGGTATAGCTCGTTATGACTTAACCAACAATGAATGGCTAACGACTTGGGATGGCGATCAAGGATACATCAATGATGATGATGTAACCGCTCTTGTACCCGGTCTGACCTATGGTACCATTTGGGCCGGTGGTGACTTTGGGCTTACACTAATCGATGTCATCAATGATGTAGTGCTCATCTCATGGGATAGAGGTTCGAATCCAAATGGTCCTACTCTTTCCAATTCAATACCCGCTGACATAGAAATTTATGGCGGCATTTTACATTACTCTACCCAGCGTTCAACCAGTTGGTGGGGTGGTGGTTCTGATAGTATTTACCGCATCAATTTGACAACTAATACCAGCCTGACACCCATAGAGGTCGACGACCGCACAGGCTGGAATGGTGTAATCAATGGAATTGGAATAGTTGATGACCAATTGTGGATTGGTATTCGACCGACTCAGACTTGGAATAATGGAGATGGAACAATCGTTCGCTGGAATATGACCAATGAGTCATGGGAAGATGATTTGTCAACAATAGGTAATGTATTGCGAGTAAATGCAAGATTCCTTGGTGAGTGCTTCCCGCTGAACACAAGCTCGTGCGAACTATGGGTCGCCTATGGAAACTTCATCCTACGGCGATTCAATGCAGATACAATGACACTACTAGACGAGTGGACGGACGTAGATGGTCCAATCCGTGGAATGGAAGAATACCAAGGAGAATATCTCTTCGCTAGTATGAACGGTATCCTACGATGGGATCCTGTAAACGAAACATGGCTTGATTCATGGACTCCAGGTGATGGTTTACCATCGAATACAGAAGAGGAATTCTATTCTATGAAAGTCATCGGTACCGACCTATGGGTTGGAAATATGGAATCTAGTGGATGGAACTCAAATGCTCAGATTTTGAGAAAGGATGGAATAACTGGAAATTGGTCTTCATGGGATTTAGGGACTGGAGATATTCCAGGTGGATATGCAGCAGACATCGGTATCTGCGATGACATTGTGCACGTTGCTATAGGGGCCCGATTTTGGTGGGGTAATCAAGGCGGTGTAGCCCGATATGACCTCATAGATCACGATTCTGATTCAATTACCAATGAATGGATTAGTGCGATGACCTCTGGTAGCTCTGGGCTGTCAAATAATGATCCTAGAGCAGTGACGTGTGATGAAGCCAATGATATCCTCTACATTGGATACGATACACAAGGGGTCGGGATTGATCGATACAACTACAATACCGACTCATATCTTTCAACACTCACCGCCGCAGATGGAATAAGCGAGGACAGAATTTTCCCAGGTGGATTATTACATGACAACAACGTTCTCTTGGCCGCACATCAGTACGACAACCAAGGCGGGATTTCTCGACTGATAACTTCCGGAACAGCAACCGCCAACGGGCAGGTTCTAGATCCTGGAATGGATGGCTGTTCGATAGATAGGGCTCCTTCATCAACAAGTCAGGTAATCTATGCCATTGGAAGGTCTGGACAAACGACAGGCCTGAACAGAGTTGATAGATTGGATAGTTCGGGATTGATTGCAAGTGGCTATGACGAATTGGCTGGACTAACCAGCGGTCGTGTTTTGGAAATAATTTCTAACGACACTCATGTATGGATAACCTCAGCATTGGATTCTAGTTCATATTACGGCTCTTCGATCCTTCAAGGAAAAATTCTAGCAAATGGTTCGGTTAGGTGGGAATATGGTTACAATTTCCAACAAGATGTAGTCAATGAAATGACCCTGGATGGAGAGACTCTGTGGGTTTCTACGGCTGGCCGTGGACTCAAGGCGATTGACCTTAAGCAACGCCGCATAGTGTCCACCCCTCCCGCGCTCCACGCCCAGATGGATGGGATGATAATTGAGAACAACACAATGTATGTTGGACTAATGGGCAATGAAGGCTCAGCGGCCGGATTCCAAACCTTCGATACCCTAAGTCGGCAATGGGGCTATGGAAGCCTAATCGCCGGACTACCCAGCAATCTCGTGCGCGACTTCATGGTCTACGGAGACCATATCATGATAGCAACTCATGGTGGTATTGGAATGTACAATACCACCCGTGATGATTGGGATAATCCGATTACTACGATCAATGGATTGCCTTCTCCAATTATTACTCATCTCCACTCAATCAATACAACTATTCAGGGTGGAGGAAAGGTTCTGGCTGGTGGTGCCGCTGGAGTTACCGTGTTGCATGCAACCAATCTAACAGTACTCAACACACTCGGATTCAATGATGGCCTGATGGGTAATACTGTGAGCGGAATCACCGAAGCAGGACCTATATCACGCCTCGTACAGAATCCTGATGGAACAAATTCCACAATTTATCACGACGCAGCGATATTCATTTCTCACAATGGACAAGGTCCAACCAGACCAGGAGTAGCAGCTTGGGACTTGGCCACCGATATGGCAAATGGCACCTACAATATTGACATGATTCCAAGCAACGATGTTCGAGCAATTGTCGCTGATGATTGGGGAGTTCACGTTGCAACTGATGTTGCTCCTTTGGTACATTGGAATGGTAGCATGATGCAAATGGAGACAGGAGTAAGTACCAGTTCTCTACTATCCTGGCCCCCATACGAAATGCATAGTGATGGCCAATATCTTGTAGTCATGAGTCCAAGAGGGCTTGATGTTGTAGATGTAGACGGAAGACATGAGGTAGTTAGTAACCGAGTGATAACCGGACTTCAGGGAGGTCACATCGACTTCAGTGGATTCTATGCTGTAGGAAATGATGGACTTCATGTCTACAAGCCAACTGTTAGTTTGCAAGAGACAGCAAGAGAGAATCAACGCCGTGCAGATCCGTTGACCTTGTTGTATAGTGGCCGAACATGGGATATCACAAATACAACTCACCCAGGAATGGCTACGGTACTAGTAACCCCTGACAATCCTATTCAGATTCCTGAAAGCTCCAGCGCTTCAGCACCAGGTAAACTTCCAATGCACGTCGAAACTATGACCATGTTAGCGCCTCAAAGAGGTGCATGGGTTTGGGCTCGCTCAACTTCACTAAATTATACTGGAAGTTGGGATTTAGCCGCCAACAATGGAGGAATACAACAGGCCTTCCAATCGGCAATATCTGCTGTAGGCCCTGGAACATCATCTGCGATTTTACATGTCCAAATGCAGTCACCTGAAGATGGAGCAATGCAGGTTCGCATAACTTACGATTGGGAACGAATTGAAGTTCCAACCGTAATTACCAATTTAGTCGATAGACCAAACGATGGTGGAGGTGTAATCGAGGCCTCTTGGTTACCAGCAGAAGATGCTGCATGGCACGCCTACAGGTTGTATGTATGGGATTCAACCGCTGACCCATTATGGGAGCCTACTCAAGAGGACTTAGATTCATTCTCTACATACACTAGGTCGAGCTTATGGTCCCGCACAAATGCAACCATAACAAGAGCGGATAATTCTGGTGTAACGGAAGAATTGCGGGATGATAGCCAATACCGTGCAGCAGTTGTAATTGAATACGCAGATGGATCATTGGGTGTTCCAATGACATATCCACAAAATATTACTCCAACAGATGAGGTTCCAGCGGCTCCGGCTTGGATTACCGCAAATCCAGCTTCCGGTGGGGCGGCTGGTACCATTTTCCTAGAATGGGCTGCCTGTACTGAACTTGACCCGGATAGAGTTAGGATTTGGGCCGTGCAACAAGAAATTAACAGCGTAGTCGGACTTTCAGACCCATTCGAATTCCATTGGAGTACTGGTAACACAACCGCCTTGCAATTGGAAGGTGGAGTTCCGTACTGGTTTGCGGCGGTGTGTGTAGACGAAGCAGGACAATCTTCAATCAATAATGCCACAATAATCGGTCCAGTGGTTACCGCAGGTGGCCTCGATGATGGAATTCCGCCGATGCCGATTACTGGAACAACAGCCATCGATGTGCCTAACGACGAAGGCGGCAGAATCAATGTCACTTGGGATGCAAATACTGAGGAGGATTGTACCTATTACGCGGTATATGCTCTACCAGCCTCTGGATGGCAACCACCTGCAACTGTGGACGGTTGGCCAGTTGCAGGATATACCGATAATTGTGAAACGACTTCAATCATCATTGATTCACTTGGTACAAGTCGTCTAATCGATGGAACCGTCTACTGGATTGGAGTCGTTGCCTTTGACGACTGGGGTAATGGTGATGTCGACAATGTACTCGTCGTAGATGCTACTCCAGAGGCTGATTTCGACGGCGAAGCAATACCTCCAGATCGAGTCACAGGACTCGATGCGTGGGATTATCCAGATGATGACGGTTCAGCCATTGATATTCGCTGGAATCGCTCATCAGCTGATGACTTCTCATTCTACACAGTTTGGGTCTCCGAGTACCCATTGAACAATGTAACCGAGATTTGGGAATCCTGCAGTGAAAACCCATCCGATTGTGGTTTAGTAGTCATTAACCAGCGTCAGTTTGGAGCCAACTTCCAATTAGAATACACTGCAGAAAGTGCGCTTTATGGTAGCTCTGTAGATACCTTAGAGGTAGGTCCAATCCAATCTATGATTCCTCTCTACGTCACTGTAACTATTCATGATATATCTGGAAATGTGCACCTAAGTGGCTTGTCGGAACATATGGTCTTAGTTACCCCAATGGATAACCGCGGAGACGTATCTCCGCCTGATCGACTACAAGCTCCGGTACTCAGAGATAGGCCAAATGATGCTGGAAATGCGATGTTTGTAGAATTCCCATCAAGTGATGCCTCTGACATCGCAGAATATTGGATTTACGCGGTAATCGATACTCCGGTTCTGTTGCAAAGAACCGATGACCTACAACCCGCAATGGTCGTTGATAGAGAACAGGACCTTCCAGTCTTACTAACCGAGTTCTCAGCATATGGAGATGACATTGCTACACCATTGGTACCAAACCGTCGAATCTATGTTGCAGTGGTAGCAGTTGATTCGTCAGGAAATGCTTGGACGGACAATCTTGCCAGTACTTGGATAGAACTTGCAGACGAACTATCCGCCGACCCGTGCCCTGAGTGTCCTGATGTTAGTGGTATTCGGGCCAGTTGGAATGCTGCAGGTTCTCTGATCGAGGTAAGTTGGGATAATGCCGAGGACCCAATGTATGCAAGTTACTACGCCTTTGTCAGCCTAGAATCGTTCGATGACACAAGAAACGCTTCTCTGGTTAAGTCTGGTATGAGAGATACGATATTGATTCTCAATGAATTCAATGGTGAAATGATTGACCGTGAAGAAACATATTGGATTGAGATTGTAACCTATAATGGAGAAGTTCACACATTCTATGCCGACCCAGTAGAAGTTCCACCTTGGGAAGAATCCAGCTTTGGTACTACCCAACCAGGCGATGATGCCGCAGGTGAGTCCTGGGTGGATAGAATACTAGCAGGCGACATGAACATGGTAATCATTGCACTATCAGTAGTAATGTTCCTAATCGGTGCAATGATGTTCATCAGGCCAAGAGGTGATTCTGCTCCTGAGCCTTGGGAGATGGGTGCTCTTGAAGTCGAGTTGGAAGAGCAAATGGAGCGGGAGGCTGCTGGCCTTACCGATGACGAAGACTTCGGCGCAGATGAATTGGAAATTGATGAGGAACTAGTCGCTAATGCTAGGCGTAAGGAAGGCGACTCTTCAGATGAAAGCAAGAGCGATTACACCGAGACTATGGCTAGTGCGGGAGCCCCATTGGAAGAGGATCTAGAGCCAACGCCATCCGCAGATAGTAGCGTTATGGACGAATTACTCGGAGATGAGGAAGAAGAACTAGACCTTGGTGACCTTGATGACATGGCAGACGATCTAAACTTCGATGATTTGGATGAAGAAGAATCAGAAGACGATGATATTGACACATCTTTCTTAGACGAAATGCTCTGATTGTATCAGCATCGGGTTGAAGCCCTATTCATCTATCGAGGTATATGGATGGTGATCCCCGTTGCGAGGTATTCACCACCATCGCTTGGGATGGGGGGTCACGGCTATTAGCAGCCGACTTGCATATTTCTCGTCTTTTTCGACACGCTGAGAGATTAGGATTCAATCTTCCAAACAACCTAGCGGAACTTATCTTCGAAGCGCTCAGTAAGGCAGAGATTCCGGGCAAATCAGTAGTTGGAGAAAATCAGGCGCCATTTTTGATTAAGATCGGAGTCAATCCAAATGGCGATGTCGAATTAATTCCCAGAGTAAACGGAAAATGGCCTAATCCTATGAGGGCAATTAGCCTTGCAGCACCTCGATGGGATGGTTCAGTTAGAGGTACTAAACACGGCGATTGGCAACCATATTTTGATGCTCGAGAGGTAGCGAACGAGCATGGAGTGGATATATCTCTTCTATTCGATGGAGATATTTTAGTTGATGGAGATAGGTGTATGCCTATTTTGCTGGATAACGATGGAGTTGCCTATTATCCAAAGCCCTCGGAAGGTGCACTAGACTCTGTTACTCTAGAACAAATCAGAGAAGGTATCGAGAGTGCTGGAGTGCCAGTTAGGGAAGCTAGACTGACTCTCTCAATGTTGCTCCGGGCTTCTGAGATGATAATCTTAGGAAGTGGCTTAGGGGTTCAGGCATTAGGTGAAATTGATGGACGGCAAATTGGTCAACCAAATGGTAGATTGTATCAAGCGGCCTACAATGCCTGGATGATTCGATTACAGTCTGCATGGATGAGATTAGAAGATTTGGAGGGCTGAAATGCGAGTAATTGAACGAACAGAGGATAACTCGCATGAATCTCCTCTAATTTCCATGTTGCAAACTAGAACCCGTGAAGGTGATGAATTGCTTCTTCATTCAGGCGGACCTGTAACTGACCTGTCACAAAAGTCGATGCTTCCATCCTTGGATAGCATTCGCTTCCTTTTCTTTGAGCCGTATGGCGAAGATGCCCCCACTGGTTCTGCCCTTCGTGGGGAAATACACCTAGGGAATCCTCCTCCACTGAACTTAGTTCGTCAGCGACTAGTAGAAGGGCGTTGGCATACAGAGGAGGAGTATAATCCAGCGACATTAGAGCAAGCACTGTCTATTGTAGCTGAGCATGAAATCGAAGTAGACTTGAATGAACAAAACTCGATTACCCCTGGTGGATTCGCGGGCTTACTTGGATATGATTTAGGTCGCTGGTCAAATTCTATTCGTTTGGTGAATACACCTGAACCTGGTACGCTGCTAGGTGTTTTGTGGCGATGCGATGCATGGTGGATACACGAACGTGCTAACAATCAATTGCGATTAATTGCGATTGAGGGACATCAATGGTTAGAGCAAGAATTACCCACACTTTCGGACTTGCAAATGCCAGCCAGACCAGAATCAATAGTGCCCGATAGCGAGAGCGATTCTGAACATGCGAGAAAAGTCGAGAAAATCCGCGAATCGATTCGTGGCGGCCATCTCTATCAGGTGAATTATGGCCGCAGATGGCAAGGTGAAATGTCTGGTCAACCGTGGAATACATTCCTTCGAATGACTCATTCTAATCCAGCCCCCTTCTCCTCATGGCTGTACTTAGCAGATCACGGTTGGGCCGTCGCCTCAGCCTCTCCTGAGCGATTGATGCGCCTTGAATCTGGAATTGTCTCAACCAGACCAATAAAGGGAACGAGGGCGAGGGGGAAGAACGAGAAGGAAGATTCTGCTCTAAGGTTAGAATTAGCATCATCAGAAAAGGAAATGGCCGAGCACTTGATGTTGGTAGATTTGGAACGACACGATCTTTCTTCTGTTTGTCAAAGCGGCAGTGTACATTGGTCTGATTGCCGCATTGAAGCTTTGGCAAATGTGCAACATTTGGTTTCCGGAGTGGAGGGAAAACTTAGCCCAAATAATAGTGCAGGTAAATCTCTAGCGGCCTTATTCCCAGGTGGCTCAATCACCGGTTGTCCAAAGGTTGTGACTATGGCAGCAATCGACCAACTAGAGGGTTCGCCGAGAAGTGCTTGGACAGGATCAATCGGCCATCTTAACCAAAGCGCTGGACAGGCCGATTGGAATATCCTAATTCGAACTATGGAGGCTCGCAGTGGTCCGGAATCATGGTATGCTACGGTTCAAGCAGGCGGAGGGATTGTCATCGATTCTAATCCTGCCGATGAGGTTGAGGAAGCACGATGGAAGGCGGCTGCTGTAACCAAAGCGACGTGGGGATTCCGAACTGGATTCAGTAGTGAAGAATTACCCGAGAGAGAAGTTGGCATACTTCCTCTCCCCAAGGTCGAAGGAGCATTGGGTAGAATATCTCCAGGACTTCCAAAGAAATCCAATTCGAAAATCGATTATCACGTTCTCTTAGTGGACAATCTCGATTCCTTCACAAACAATATCGCCGAATCATTACATCGGCTTGGAGCAAAGGTGACGATTGTTGAGGGTAGACCAGTTGAAAAAATCGATACAAGTACCCGAGTCGATACCTGGCTAGATACTCACCGTCCTACACATATCATCCTCGGACCAGGTCCTTCTCGCCCAGAAGTTTCTCCTTTAAGCATGGAAATTGCTCACAGGGCTCTGCAAAATAGATTGAAAATATTGGATACCCCTATCCCATTACTTGGTTGGTGTTTGGGTCACCAAGCCATTGGTCTTGCAGCAGGATGGAATCTAATTGAATCTCCTCTGGGCGCAGTTCACGGAGTGCCATCAAGAATCACTCATGATGGCTCAGGTCTGTTCCAAAATGCCTCTGAGGAGGTTGTGATGATGCGCTACAATAGCTTGGTACTAGAGGCGACCAACGAGGACATCATAGCAAACTCATGGGATGAATCTGGAAGTTTGATTATGGGGTTAAGTCATCCTTCTCTTCCGATAGAGGGAGTTCAATTCCATCCTGAATCAGTCGGCAGTCCAGATGGACTAGCCTTGCTTAGATCATTCCTTAATTTCCCGAACAAAGTTACCAAGTTTGCGCCCAACAAACAGGTTAGACGACCGTAGCGTTGAAGGAGCGATGTTCGCTGGCAAGGTTGACGTCTATGCCAGTCTGTCGCATGTGCACCCAAAACTACCCGAACTCTCAGTTCGTTAGTGGTAATGGCCCCCGCTACCAGGTTTGCGTTCGTTGCGCTACCGAGAACGATATGCTGGCTGAGGGCGAGGAAACAGCCCTATACTCGGACGAGTTAGTTCGAGCGCGTTCAGCACTTTTCGCTCGCCGCTTCAGGCCGTGGGGTTTTCTCCTTGCAGGATGGCTACTCTTCTTCTCATTTGGAACGGGGATTGAATTGTGGTCAAATCTACTTCTGGGCACTCTAATTATTGGCACTTTAGCGACTCCGGTTCTCCACTTCATGGGTTCGACAAAATTCCGAGCAGAACTCACTGCACTGACTCCTTGAAGGAAAATTATCGAAAAACAGCCCGAATCAGGCTCGGGAACTCTTGATATAGCCACGCAATGGCTGACAAATTAGAGGGAACGGTGGGTTCCCTATGAAAGCCCGTGAGATTGGATGCGTAAAAGAGGAGGAGCAAACGAAGTTATACAGCAATTCCACAAAAACCGCAAATGGAGCGCAGTGCTACGTTTAGAGCGGTTGTGGAAGGCATACCTAGTAGGCTCCAAAATAGCATCCGTCACTCCCGGAGGAATTAGCTTCGCGCAAGGACGAGCGCGAGCATTCAACGGAAAGAGAGAACGGCGGGTTCTCTGAACTGATTTTTGGAAGTGAAAAGAAAATGCAGAAAACAAAGAATACGAGCATGATGATTGCGCTGCTCCTTGTTTTGATGGCCGGTTCCGTTGGCGTTTCAGCCGATGGTTCTGACCCACTCGACCCCTCCGATGGAGGAGCCGACTGGGACGGAGACGGTTTGACAAACGCAGAGGAGACAGCTGAAGGCACGGACCCCACCAACCCCGACACCGATAATGACGGTCTACCGGACGGTTGGGAGGTTGCATACGGACTAAATCCGAACTCGGCTAGTGACGCTAACGCGGACCCAGACGGTGACGGATTGACGAACTCTCAGGAGTACGCGTCCGGTACCAACCCCAACTCGGCAGACACCGATGGTGATGGGCAAGATGACGCCAACGATCCGTTCCCGAACGACCCTAACAACGGGTCGATGTCGGATTCGGATGGCGACGGTATCCCAGATGCGTACGATCCGGATTACGGTGACAACGGAGAGGGTACTGGAGACGGCGGAACTGATGGCGGTGGAGATTCCGACCAAGACGGACAGGGCCAAGGTCAAGGACAAGGACAAGGTCAAGGACAGGGTCAAGGACAAGGTCAAGGACAAGGTCAAGGACAGGGTCAAGGACAGGGTCAAGGACAAGGTCAAGGACAGGGTCAAGGACAAGGTCAAGGACAGGGTCAAGGACAAGGTCAGGGACAAGGTCAAGGCCAAGGTCAGGGCCAAGGTCAAGGCCAAGGTCAGGGCCAAGGTCAAGGCCAAGGTCAGAATGGCCAAGGCCAAGGTCAAAGCGGCCAAGGTCAAGGCCAAGGCGGCCAACAGGGCCAAGGTCAGAACCAAGGTTCCCAATCCGGACAAGACGGTCAGCAGGGCAGCGGTCAGCAAGGTGGAGAACAATCCAACCAGCAAGACAACGGCCAAGGCCAGCAGCAAGGTGGAGAACAGAGTGGACAACAGGGAGACCAAGAGTCCCAGAACCAGAATGGTAACAACCAGAATGGTCAGAACCAGCAGCAGCAAGGCCAGACCCAAGACAACAGTCAGGGTCAGCAGGGCCAGCAGTCCGACCAGCAGCAAAGTCAGCAGCTCGACAACCAAGACCAGAACGGCGAGAACGACAACGATGGCGATGGTATTCCAGACGATTTGGATTTTGATGACGACAATGACGGAATCCCCGATAATGTGGATGAATTCCCAGAGGATCACGACAACGACGGCATCAATGACGCTGAGGATGATGACGACGACGGCGACGGCATAGACGACCGCGAGGAAGTCAATGACGGCGACCCTAACTCGGATATCTACGATCACGACAATGATGGAGTACGCGATAACATCGATTTCGACATCGACAACGACGGCATCGACAACTGGAACGACGTTGGACCAAACGGAGAAGATTACCGTAGGGACCACGACAACGACGGACTAGATGACGGAGTTGACCCAGACGACGATAACGACGACATCCTTGATGTCGACGAAATCGACGGTGCAATCGGTCTCTGGAGATACGACCACGATAACGATGGTCTAACCGACAGAGTAGATACAGATGACGACAACGACGGACTTTCCGACTGGTTCGAGCAGAACGATGGCAACCCATTGACTGGTCAATTCGACCACGACAATGACGGTATTGAAGACCATCTAGATGACGACGATGACGCCGATGGAATCCTCGACGAGGATGAAAGCGACGGCAGCCTACTGTGATACAGTAGCGTTGGCCGATTACTGCTCAGGCCCGCGGTCCGTTGATTCGCGGTGACAGGTTCCTCGGGGGCGCTTCAGTCCCCGAGCGAACCGCCCCTTTCTCCAACCTCAGAAGTCGAATAGGGTCGGCTGGTTATCGGATTTGAGATGATTAGCAGAAGCCAGCCTGTCTAAGGCCCTCTGTAGCCTTCCATCTGAGAATCCACACTCTCCTTGAAGGAAGTCTCGCAAATCCTGCTCGACCGCTCGCGTAGCTTTTGGTATTGGATCTGGATGCACGGGATGGTTTAGGAATAGACCCCGTATTGTTTCGATATTTTCTGGCATTTCAAATTCCTTTACCTCAGAAACTGCTTCCATCGTACCATGCTCTTTGATTAGTTTCAAACCGGTTTTTGGACCGATTCCTTTGATTCCAGGATGGAAATCAGTTCCAATCATTATCGCGAGGTCCACCAATTGTTCTCTAGTAATCTCGTGAGTGTCTAGTAACTCTTGCAAGACTACTTTCTCAGCCGTCAACAATCGACCGAATTTCTTGCGTCCATGGCTAGTTAGATTTCGAATCATTACCGGCGAGCCGTAAAGTAGAGTGTCCCAATCTTGGCTTGCCACAGCGGCAACCTCTCCATTTGCGCAGCGAACAGCACCAGCACCTTCTGCTTCCATTGGTGCTTCTATCCAAACTAGACCTAGGCAATCGAATAGTCGCTTAGTTTCAGCAACCATGTCTCGTGTGTATTCTGCAGTTTGTGGGCCGAGTTTCTTTGCAAGAGTCATATCTCCAGCCTCAACTGCTGCTTTCCACTTCTCAACAGCCTCAACTTTGCGCTCCTTTCTTCCAGCGAGAGTATCCATCTTCAGATTATGCGGGCGACCATCAAAGAAGAACACAGGTTCGATTCCATTCTCAAGCATCCAAGTCGCTCGGTCGAGAAAACCCATCAAATGGGCAACAGGCCTTCCGTCGAAAGATAGTGGCTTTCCATCTTGACCGACTAGACTAGTGATGAATTGGTAGGCGTTAAGGAAAACGTCGATGGCTACACGCTGCCCGGACATTTCGCTCAATTCGAGCGGATGTGCGGTGGCTAAGTCTCTCAAATTACAGCCCAGATTCACTCCCCCCCGTCGATGCGCAGCCTATCCTGTCCGTCGAGGCATTTAGGGTTGAAGTCGGGGGCGGGAAGGACGGAGGAAGCAAGTTGAGCGGGCTGACCCTTGTTGGAAGCGGCTGGCATCCAGCATTATTCCGTTCAGAGGCTGAAGCATTAGTAGGCCCTGTTGGTTTTGTTCATCCCAGAGTTGTAGTAACTACTTCGACAGATGAGATAGCGCTCAATCGACTAAGTAGGTCAGCATTAGTCGACGAAGTACTCTGTAATGCTGAGCATAGTGAAGTCGTAGAACCAGAGAATATTATCCAGCGAATCGTAGATTGGGCGAAAGAGAATCTTCCAGAAGGTAGTTTTGCAGTCCGAGTCAATGTAATCGGCTCATCCTTAGCAGGTTTTTCCCGTACAGAAATTGCACAGAATGTAGGGGCTGGAGTCTTTGGAGAATCACATCCGGTAGATTTGGAGAATCCCGACAATGAAATCGTGGTTTTCCTAGCGGGTCCAGAAGATCCACCCAATCACCCTGACCCACTATACCTCTCTCCGCCTATGATTATCTGGGGATTGAAACAGGAAAATTGGCAGCGTTCGGGTTGGGGGGGCCGTTCTCCTACTGACCGCCCATTCTTCCAACCAGTCTCTTTAGAACCTAGATTGGCTAGACTGATGATATCACTTGGCCATCGCTCTGATTCAGAACCTACGACGGTAATCGACCCATTCTGTGGAACAGGAGGAATCGCAATAGAAGCAATGTTAGCCGGACTGAACGTACTCGCAAGTGACCTCGACCCAAAGATGGTGAAAGGCACAGAAGAGAATTTGCAGTGGGTATCCGAAGACCTGTGTAGTGGTTATTCGGCAACATGGGATGTGCAAGAATCCGGTGTAGGCCTAACTCCTGACGTATGGGGGAAAATAAGTGGAGCCATCTTTGCCTTCGACCCACCGTATGGGCGCAATGCATGGAAGTCAGATGATGGATACCAACTATTTCTCAAGGCCTGTTCAGCTGCTAGAACCATTGACCATTCAGGCTCTCTATGCACTCTTCTTCCTACAGACCCTGCGATTTTGAAAGATAATTCTGATGAACCCATTGACTATTTGGTGATGGGCAAACCTTGGTCAAAGGTAGCCGACGAAATGCTTGATCGTGGCTGGAAAGTTGTATTGATGGCCCCGGTCAAAGTTCACCGCTCATTGGCTCGTCTGCTCGTCGTCGCCCACCCGTCGCATTGAAGAAAGGCCGACGCTCGCCTCAGAGCACGGGCGATTGGTGTAGTCTGGATATCATCTGGCGCTTCGGACGCTAGGACATGGGTTCGAATCCTGTATCGCCCACCACTAATTCAGATAACTGACAATCTGAACTGTAATCATGATGGCCGCCACTACGAGGAACATTGGTCGCAATAATGCGTAACCATACTTCAGAACATAACCAGGTGCTAGATAACCTCCAATCATGTTCGCCAATGCAAAGGGAATCGCAACTTCGTAATTTACTGATGCCGCTATTGCGAATATTGCATATGATCCGATATTCCCTCCAAAATTCAGGATTCTAGCAGTTGCAGCGGCTCTGTCCATACCAAATCCAGCGCCTTTGATGTATCCAGCCATCAGCATGCTTCCGGTTCCAGGGCCAAGGAATCCTT
>JAZAAK010000015.1:0-39722 GCA_036138175.1 Thermoplasmatota archaeon
AGATGCGAAACTTACGAACTAGAACTGTTGAATTTGTCAACTGATTCTAATCGATTGCAACTGTATTCTCAAATCGAACCCTTTGGGGTTCGCCCGTCGTGCTTAAAGAGGGATGGTTGGTCGCCGAGTCGCAATTGAGGAAGAGTCATGGATATCGAGAACTCAGATGTAGGTGCTATCGAGCAAACTGCACAGAGGTTGCAGGATGACATAGAAGAGAGAGTCCGTCGAGTGCAAACCGGCTCAATGGCTCGTATCCTAAAGATGGCTAGAAAACCTTCCAAGCAAGAATTTCGACAGACCGTAATCGTCTGTGGAATTGGAATGTTTGTTCTAGGTGCAATTGGCTTCTTCATGCTCTGGCTAATGGATAATGCCCTACCGGTATTTTTCGATTGGCTAACTAGCTCTTGAGGTGAGATACATGTCTGATGCATTCGTAGTCTACGTTCGCCATGGTGAGAAAGTTCTGATTTTACAGCGTTCCGATGAGGTCGCTGATTTCCCAGGTGCTTGGGATGGTGTGTATGGTGTTGGAGATCCTGAAGATATCGACGCTGTTACAACTAGAATTACCGAGTGCACAGGTATTCCTGCTGATGCGTTACAATACGTTCGTTCAGGTCTGGCAAGAGGTCTTGCCTTTGGAAACCGTCTAAACGATGTGACACCTTTGCTTTTCATCGCTGAATCTAATGAGGTAACTCCGCGAACCATCTACAAGAATCACAGCTGGGTCGACCCTGCCTACATCGGATATTATGAATCTGAATCCAGCGAAGGAACAGGCGCTGAAAGATATTCAATTCCACAAATCGACGCCATGTATGGTGACGTCGCATCTTTCCTTTACATTCTAAAGACCAGTATTGGACAAGAAGAGAATGTCGCCAAGGAAATTCGCGCTAGACTCTCTGGAACAGGTTCTTTGAAAGACATTCAAGAAGAAATCTTTGGAGTATTGGTTCCAGGTCACGTACGTGGATATATTTTCGTCGAGGCATCCGCACTTCACCATGTTGAGAAGTTAATCGGAATGGTTGGAATGACAACCACTCGACTGAAGAATTGTCGAAAGGTGCTACCAGGTGTATCACCTCTAGAAAATACACTATCCTATCTCGAGCCAAAGGCGGCAACAGCCGGTATTGAGGAAGGATGTATCATCGAAATTAGTGGTGGCGCATTCAAGGGACAAGCAGCCCGAGTTATTCGAGTCACAGAATCAAAGGAAGAGGTTACTGTGGAGTTGTTCGAAGCGGCTGTACCAGTCGCTTTGACCGTCCGCGCTGATCAAGTTCGAGTAACTCAGCGCGTTGAATGAGATGAATTAGGAGAAATTGGAGGTTCGTCATCACGCTCAAATAGGGAGAGCAGGTCGGCGGGGCACTTCAGTAGGGGGTATAGAGCATGTCAGCACGTAATGAGACACCTCACGTGATTCTACAGACCCTTGGTCAGAAGAAGTGTAACGGAAGCTGGGATGCGTCTACTGAGAACCTATCAATGGACCAAGTCAAGCAGGTTGCTGAGAAGCAGAAAGACCGCTTGACCGGTGCAACACTATACGCGCGCTCGCGTGAGGTTATGGGAACCTGCGTAGCAATGCGTGTTAAGGTCGAAGGCATGGAGCCAAAGGCCGCATTAATAGCAATGAAAGAAGGGAGATTCGACGAGCATTTTGAGTGAATAATCACGAATTGCGGGAGAGGGAAACCTCGCTGACCGCAGAGGTGAGGAATATGAGAGAAAATATCCAAACAGCAATTGAAGAAGCATTGAACAGCGCTCCTGAGCGTAAGTTCATCGAGACCATCGAGTTTTCATTTAACTTGAAGGACATCGATTTGAAGAACCCGGCAAACCGTATCCAAGAGGAAATTAGACTTCCTGCTGGCCGCGGAAAGCCGGTCAAGATAGCTATGTTCGCAGGTGGCGAAATGGCAACTAAGGCCAGAGCTGCTGGAATCGATATCATCGACCCTGCAACAATCGAGGATCTTGGCGGTAACCGTCAGCAGGCTCGTAAGTTGGCGAATAGTGTCGATTTCTTCCTAGCAGAGATTCCACACATGGGAACCGTTGGTCGGTTCCTCGGTGTAGTTCTCGGTCCACGTGGTAAGATGCCACGACCTGTTCCACCTACACTGGACCCCGCAATGGTTGCAGCCGGTCTGAAAGATACTGCAATCGTTCGTTCAAGAGACAATCTGACCTTCCACAGTCCAATGGGTTCTCGAGAGCAAAGTCTCGATGATTTGACTAACAATGCTATGGCAATCTGGACTCGAGTAACTGGAAAGTTAGAGCGCGGTGTTGGAAATATTCGCTCTTGCTACATCAAGACCTCAATGGGTCCTTCGATTAAGGTCGAGGTGATTGAATGATTCAGCCAAAGGTTGCTTCTTGGAAGCGAGACCGTGTTGGTGAACTTGCTGCAATCCTAACTTCAGATGGGGTTCTTGGGATTGTCGACATTGGCGGAGTTCCTGCCAAGAATATGCTAAGCATGCGCGATGATTTGCGAAGCGGTCTTTCGATTACAATGGCAAAGAAGACCTTGATGCGTCTGGCTTGGGAACAAACCGGACGACCGATGGAAGATCTAGAATCACTGCTTGAAGGTGCAATACAACCTGCTATTGTTCACACTACTTCGATGAATGCTTTCCAACTATACTCCGAATTGGAGAAGACCAAACAAGGTCGTGCAGCCAAAGAAGGCGAAGTTGCTCCAATGGATATTGTTGTCGAGGCAGGACCAACCGAATTCGGTCCTGGTCCAATCGTTGGTGAATTCAACGCTGTTGGTATTCCAGCAAAAATCGACAAGGGTAAGGTTGCAATTCAGAAGACTACTACTGTTGTTAACAAAGGTGAGCCGATTTCCGCAGATCTCGGTATCATGCTTTCCAAACTGAACATCAACCCAATTGAGATTGGAATTATTCTAACAGGAGCGATTGAGGACGGATTCCTATTCGAAGCTGATTCACTAGACTTGGACACAGATGGATTCCGAACCGACATCATCACAGCGACTTCAGGCGCATTCAACCTCGCTTGCAACATTCGCTGGTTCTCTTCACAGACAATGCCAACCTTACTCGCGAAGGCGAGTGGCGAGGCAACATCTGTCGCAGTGGAAGCTGGTATCGCCAACGATGCCACAATTCCACTATTCATTTCACGTGCGAACGCACGTGCGCTGGCCCTAGCAGGCCAGCTAGATTCCTCTGCGCTCGATGACGAGTTGGCGGCGGCACTAGGTGCTGCTGCTAGCGTCGCTGAGAGCGCTCCTGCCGCAACCTCCGATGCGGGAGATTCTGCCGAGGAAGCCTCGGCTGAAGAGGAAGAGGAGGAAGAAGAAGATGCTGGGTTCGGTGGACTTGGCGACCTCTTCGGCTGAAAAAAATAGGTGAGAAAAAATGGAATACGTATATGCTGCAATGCTACTGCACTCCGCAGAGAAGAATATCGATGAAGACGGCGTTAGCTCAGTTTTGAGCGCTGCTGGTGTTGAGGTCGACGGTGCCCGAGTAAAGGCACTTGTCACATCCCTCGGCGAAGTTGACATCGGGGAAGCGATGGCTACTGCCGTCGCTGCGCCTGTTGCTGCTGCTCCAGCTGCTGCTGGTGGCGGTGGTGGAGACGCTGCTCCTGCTGCTGAGGAAGCACCAGCTGAGGAAGAAGAAGAGGAAGAAGCCGGTGGCTTCGAAGGCCTCGGATCTCTCTTCGGTTGAAGCGAATAGCAAGTTAACACACACCCTGCGAACACCGCTTAGCGGTGGCTATTAGGTCGTGCGGACGCTGGCCGCTTCTAAGGGCGGACGCCGAGAGACAGCTCACCCTTCTCTTGTCCAGACTGCGCGATAACATCACGACTTGGCGTGAATTCGTATCACGTCGCCTTTTTGGACCTCATGATCTGCACCGATTACACGTCCACTGCGAGCGTCTGTAGCTCGAATGAAACCATCTCCAAGGTCGCTGTGAACTGCGTAGGCTAATCCCTTCGCTGTTGTTCCCTCAGGGATTAGAATTGCATCTGGGAGGACATTACCATCGCCATCTACCCAATGAGTTTCATCTTGCACGGGATAGGCAACCCTTCTGTCGAGTCTGTCGAATACAATATCTCCAACAAGTCCAACCAATCCTCCTCCTGACCACTTTGCAAGCGATTCACCAATTGAGGAAAGGGCATTCCTTTGTGCTTCAGATAAATTGGATTCACCTTCTTCGGTGACGGTGAACCCTTCTCCTCCTGGTCTGTGTTGAATTAATCCAGCAGCACTTGCCCTGCTTAGTGCAAGTTCTGCCTCTGCACTCGTGGGAATCAGTATTCCTCCAGATGCAGTAACCATTTCCTCAAGTTGATTCCACGAACCTTCTTCTGCTCTATCGGCTTTGTTTGCTGCAATACAAATTGGGAATAATCCTGTTCTGATTGTTTTCGCCAGTGTTGTCAACTCTTCTTGACCCCAAGACCAAGGTACACCGGCATCTGGGTGCTGAGATGATACCTCGGAAATGCCGGCAGAGACATGGGATTCATTGGCTCCAATTCCGCTTAACTGATCTAACAGATATGTTACTAGGGCCTTATCGCCTTCTGATTGGACGCGACGTGCGCCCCTTTGCCAACTCGATTCGATTATACCGCGAATCCAAGCATCTAACTCGCCTAGAAGGAACTCATGCTCTTCGACTGGACTAGAACCACCTTCTCCTACTGGGTTGCCCTCCAAATCCGTTGAACCTGATACGTCAACAACTTGGATTAAGGCGTCACAACGGGCTAAATCAGACAAGAATTGGTTTCCTCGGCCTCGCCCCTCATGAGCACCTGGTACCAATCCTGCCACATCCACTAATGTGACTGGAACTAGTCGATTGTGCCCAACGCAAGAACCAGTATTTGGAGAACATATGCTACCTTTTCGTGGGTCATCTGCTGATATTGAGTCAAGTCTTCCATCAGCCTCACGTTTCGCTCTAAGTGCCGAGCAAGCACACGGTTCTCGTAGTGGAATCCATGCCACCCCTACATTTGGATCAATTGTTGTGAATGGGTAATTCGCAATATCAACAGGGGTTTGAGTTAGAGCGGAAAAAGTCGTTGATTTCCCAACGTTCGGCTTACCAACTAGGCCTATCCTCATGTCTTTCCCTTCCACTCAACAGGGGTGTTTAGCCCTCAACTTGACGGTAGGGGCTTGTTCTGATTTTCTTACAAATCAGTTGCTGAGCCCTTCTCATCAGATTCGCCTACAGGCACTACCATTGTGTCCATTCCTGCACCGGATGCAAGAATTCGAGAGACACTAGTTGCAGATGCGAGATTGTATGTATCTGCTTCAATAGAAGAGGATACTTCAGTGTCCTCACCAACAATCTCGCCACGGAATAGACCACTTACCATGTTTAGACAATGTAGAATCATTGCAACCACAGCGAAGTAGAAGATTACAGAAGCAGCCACTGAAAGTTCGTGAGAGAGGCTAGACGGGTCTTCAACGCCAGCATCTAAGAGAGCCATGTCAATGGCGCTGGAGGTTAGACTGAGCATTAATCCAAGCAATACTGCGGCGCCCATCAACCAAAACGCGGTACGGGCCCGATCCTGAGATGCCAATTGCCGTCCGGTGATTGAAGGATAGAGGACAAGTACTGAACCGAGTGATAGCGGTACCAATACTGCCCATCGACTCATCTCTTCAATTGTCCATGAAAGTCCGGAGATTGCATTAGTTCCCGATACTGCATCGGTTTGAACAAATAGCGAGCCAACGAATACCGGAATCATTGCTAGCAATCCAAGGTTAATCTCGGCCATACCAGCGGTTCCCGGAGAGGAACTATCTCGAATGGTTAGCATAGCATTTGCAACGAAAGCGATTACCGGTACTGATGCAAGCGCCATTAGGAAGGTGACGATGACTGTGTCATTGGTGGACATAGCCAACTCTCCAGCATCAAGGCCGAATAAATCTGCAACTAGAGTTCCGTGGTTTGCACCAAACGGGTTCAATGTGAACAAGCCACCCAGAAGTGTCGCGCCAACAAGTGTTCTGGACCAAAGCGCATTTCCAGAACCAACACTGGATGCGTACAATACAATTCCAGCTAGTGAGAGGAAGAAGAAGCCGCTTCCCTGAAGCCTATACATCAACCACTGGCCATTTCCGTCGTCGATTGTACCGGTTGAAATTACAGCAATTAGATTGAATGATTCAGCCATCAATCCTAGCAGAATCAACCATGCAGGCATCGGAATTGAGCCGGCACGATTAGCTAGGGTGAGTAATTGGTTGATGACGATGGCCGTAATTGCCAAAACATGTATTGCTGTTCCAATAACGAGAACTTTTAGTCCAAGTATAACTGGATCATGAGATCCAATTAATGTGACAAAAATTCCACCTGAGTAAAGGAAGGATACCAAGTTTCCATTCCTTTCACTTGCAAGTCCTGTACCCAATAATTTGGGAAGAATGTATAGCCCACAGCCGATTAGTGCCATACTTATTCCACCAAACGCGGTAACAGCCTTACCTGTGGCTGCTAGAGTTTCAGCGGTTGGATCGTAACCCCATGCACTGAGTGAATGAAGTGCGGTCGGGTCATGTGCAAGCCACATCCCCTCGAAGGTGAATAGGGCACCTATCATCATCCAAAGAACCGATTGCATAATCCATGCTCTTGCGGCTGAACCTGAACGACCTTCGACCAAGTCTATTCCTGGGCCTAGGGCTTTCTCTAGCATGAACATCCCCATAGTTCGTGCTACATCGGAAAATATCCACAATCCTCTGTGGACTAGGACATAGAAAATTAGTGCAGAGAGCCAAAAGACGGCTAGAGTAGTGAGAATCTCAGACATCACAATCACCTCACTCGCGAGTGACCTCCGTAATCATCGTCGCAATAATCGAGAAAATTCCGAAAACTGCTCCGAGGATGAAGAACCAGATTCCTCCGGTTAATGATCCGAAGGTCTCGAAATCGGAAAGAACCGGATAATCTTGTCCAGGATACAGGATGCTGTATATCACCATGAAGATTAGAGAGGAGACCAATGCTCCAACAATTACCACCTTCGAAGCTGCAGGTTCGTTCTCGCCTTGTAGGAATCCGTCATCATTCGTCATTGAGACACCACTAGCCCACAACACTTCGTGGACAGGTGCACCACTGAAGATTCGCCCTTAAGCATTGGGCGAGGGACGTAGTCCCTCACCTCAAGGAGCCCGCATTAAGTCGACGCGGTTCCCACGCCTATCTCGACCAGTTCCTAGGGGGGTTGGGAGATTCAAATCGGAGGTTATTTCTGCACTCCAAATCGCTTTACATTCGCAGTCTAATCCTTTGAACTCTGCAAGGTTTCGAGATACTGAGTATCGCTCTATAGCGGCGACCACATGCTTGTCACAAGAACCGCAGTTGTGGGCGCCTCTGATCTTTCCTCCAGCGGTTGGATGAACTATGATTCGAGAGTCGTGTTCTGCTGTCTCTTCGTGAGTTCGCTGAATCATTTCTACTAGGGACCACAACCAGGGAGGGCGGTATTCTCGATTTCTGAACAAGCGATCAACAATTGTTCGATTCTGTATGTTCATCGGATTTATTGATACTTCATCTGAAAGTGGTGCAACGTCGACAAGCCACTTCGATGTGTGATTCAATGCGTCCCCTTCACTCATGAATGGAGGCTTGAAAATTAGGTAGGTTTTGACTCGAAGACCATTGATTTGAAGATCTTCTACAGCCTTCCTCCATGTCTTTGTTGAGAAGCCTTTGTTGACATGAAAACGAAGCACTGCGTCATCGTAGGCTTCTAGACCAATGGCTACAGTACATCCTGGATGATGCTTGGCAAGGAACTCTAATTTCTCTGGCTTACACATGTGGGCTTGGGCTTCGACCACAAGATGTAATCCCATTTCATGGGTCTCTTTCAGAACGTGCTCTTGCCATTCTACTGGATTCTCTTGATCCTCAAAAAATGTACCCGATGTGTACACCTTGACCATAGAGCATCCTTCGAAATCATTGGTCTGATTCTTTGCATCGTCCCACTGAGCAAATAGGTCATCTGCAGTTACATCATCACGAACATCGTTGAAGTAGCCACAGAAGGTACAACCCGATTTCCACCACCAAGCACAGCCACGAGTACGCAAGATTACAGTCGCTGCCTGACAAGGTGTTCCGTCTGGCATTCGCTCAGGCGTTACGTAGACCGTCGCGGGCTTCTTTGCGTTCCAAGATTCACGACGTGCAATTGACTCGGCTGTGTTTTCCGGCGCTTTGACTAGATGGTGGATTTTCACCGTGGGTGAACCGTCACCTAGCATACCACAAGCCTGAGCCATATTGCGGCGGAAGTCCGAACTGTCTTGATTCTGCCGACAGGCCAAAATTGATGACTGAACCACCCTAAGCAAAGGCGGGGTGTACACATGAAGTCGTTTGAGGTCGTTCAGAATGTGTTGACTTCTCTGATTATTCCATTCCTAGGAATTATCGTTGGAATTGCCGCGATTCCGGGTGTTTGGATCTTCCTCGAGGCTAGGACTTACCTAGTTGAGCAAGAATATTGGATGGAACTAGTTGGAACTGGTATTTCTCTAGGATTAGCTTGTATTGTTTGGGGACTCACCCTAGTATTGATGTCGGGTCTGCTGGGTGGATTATTCCGACCAAGGCTAGAACCTGGCAGATACCCTCTTCGATCATTTGTGACAATTCAGTGGGCTTGGTCGATGGTTTTCCACAGGGTCGCGATACTATTCTTGCCCATGCTAGTTCCTTCTTTTGTTGGGACAATTTACTATCGCATGGCAGGAGCAAAGATTGGGTCAGGTTGTCAGATAAATTCCCCTCACCTGAATGATGCAGGTTCAGTTGTCTTAGGAGATGGTGTAGTAATCGGAGGTAATGCAATCATCAACGCCCATTTGGTTGAGAAAGGTGAGTTGGTTATGGCTCCTGTAAAAATAGGAAATGGTGCCCTAATTGGTGGAAATTCAACGGTTCAGCCCGGTTGTACAATCGGTGAAGGAGCAGTCATAGCCAATCGTGCAGTTCTACCAAAATGGACTGATATTCCTGCTGGTGAAGTATGGGGAGGAGTCCCAGCGAAATGCATACGCCTCGCTGATGGAACCAAGCCCGAATGAGAAATATCATTCGTCGTCGACTTCTTCTTCGGTTTCTTCCGCAGATTCTTCGGTCATTTCTTCAGCGGCATCTGCCGCAGCATCCAGAACCTCGTCCATTCGTTCGCGGAATGTTGCCTGTTTGAGTTCCTGCTCGCGAATCGCTTCAATCGCGGCGTCAATCATGTCGTAACGAGTTTGAACCGCTTGACTTAGATCTTCAAAGAGTCTCATGTGCTGAGCGTACCAATCATCCCTAGCGGTCAATTGTCCCTTAGCAACGCGCAAAGCTTCGTCAAGGTCTTCAGCGACCTCAAATACTCGACCGAGACGAGCCGATTCTCGGCTGTACATCTCTTCCATTTTCTGTAATTCCGGCTCAAGATGCTTTACTCTTTGAGAATTCTTTGCGCCATCTAATTCCAGATCTCTGATACGATTATCCTTGTCTGATAGTAGTTCTTGAAGCCCCTCCATCTCAATTTCTTTATCTATCATCTGACGCTCTAGAACATCGATGGTTGCATCCTTTTCATCGGAGGCATCTTTGAGGGCTGTGTATCCTGCGTATAGCTTCTCAAGTCGGTCTTTCTCCTTGGTCAAATCTTCCTCCAATTGGCGGATTCGAAGATCGGGAGAGTCATTGATGTCTTCATCGCTCATCAGCACACCTCATCTCCCTCGAAACTCCGCCCCGCTTTAACTTCGGCGGACTGAATATCATCCTAGACCGCACTTAGAATAACCAATTTTGGGTTTGATATACCCGGAAAATTACTCACAAATCGCGGCAATAGCGGCTGCGAGCGCAACGTTTAGCCGCTTAGAATGAGGTATGTGCAACTTCTCGTCTGGCCCATGGGCATTATTTCCTGGACCTGATGAACCTGTGCAAAGGAAACAGGCTTCCGGATATTTCCCCTGAATCATCGCCATGAAAGGAATTGTTCCACCGATCCAGGTAGCCATTGGCGGTTGTCCTGTTAGGTGCATACTGGCGGATTCAAGGGCCGAAGCAACCCCTTCGTGCAAGGGAGGCGCGTGGAAGCCATCGGCAGGTTCGGTTGGCTTGTAAGTCACTTCTGCACCGTACGGTGGATTTTCCTCTAGAACCTGCTTTAGAATCTCTTGAACTTCATCCGCTTTCACCCCTGGTGGAATTCGGAAACTGAGTTTCAAGTCTGTATTTGTCCGCAGAACATTTCCTGCGGTCTGTACTGGAGGTATACCATCTGCTCCAATAATCGAAAGAGCCGGTCTCCAATTGATATCCAATAGCATCTCACTAGATTCTTTTGACTGGGATTCGAGAGTCTTGACAACTGGCAAAGATGTCCATAATTCATCTCCGAGTATTTCTCCTAGGGCAACTGCTTCTCGTTTTATTTTTTCAGAAATTTGAACATGCATTTCTGGAATTAGGACCTCGCCTGTCTTTGAGTTTTCAACTCTGTCAAGAAGCATTCGCTGTATCCTAAACGAAGATGGAATTGCCCCTCCTGACATCCCAGAATGTACTCCTTCATGAGAGACTCGAACACTTAGATTTCCAGCAACAAGGCCTCGCAGTGCCTCGGTTACCCAAATATGCTCGTAACTTGGCCCTCCGCTGTCGAGAACCACGATTAGGTCGGGATTACCCAAGTCCTCGGTTAACGCGTCTAGGTAAGGAGGTAGGTCAAATGAGCCGGATTCCTCACAGGTCTCAATTAGAAAGGTGGCCTTTGGGTGGGGGATTCCGGCCTCTTGTAAAAGCCGAATTGCTGTCACACATAGATAACCGCCGTAACCATCGTCAACCGACCCTCGACCAAACAGGAAAGGGTCTCGTCTAACGGCTTTGAGTGGATGTAGACCTTCGGACCAAAGGTGGGGTCGGCTGGGTTGCTTATCCAAGTGAGAATAGAATAGTACCTCGCCACTTCCAGTGCCTTCTACAGTCACCAAAAGCACAGGAGTACGATCCTCGATTCGATGAACCTTGTAACTCATACCCTGAATTCCCTGATTATCTAACCACGAGCAGAATAAATCGATTGTAGCCTGCAATTCTCCTAATTCATCCCAATTTGGCTCAAACATTGGCGAGAGTGCGTGGATTTCAATGAATTCGGAAAGGCTTGGTAGGATTGACTCCTCCCAAATCTTCTCTGCGTTCTCTGAGAGGCTGTCGATGTCCACAGTCATAGTGCTCCCTGCTTTCCTCCGCAAATGGATGCTTCCCCTCGCTCGCTTCTTATTCGGTCAGGCATCTACGCTCACCTCCACTTCTTCGGCAGGCCCGCAGATTGGAAGATCGCCCATGCTGAACGGGCAGATGGCGCAGATGTGGGCTTGGTTTGGTGGGCGACGCTGGAAATCGGCCAATGGCAATTCTGTTGCAAGTTCCATTCGCGCCGCCTGAGCGAGGATATCGTCTATCTCGTCCTGGGCTTGGGCGAACATCTCGGCTGGATAAATCACGAGGCGGCCGGTTATACCGACAAGAATCCCCGGACGCTCGACCCTTCGACGCTGCCCCTCAGGGCGTGTCGCTTCCATCCTTTCCAAGGCTCGGTGGTAAAGCGCTAATTGCAAGCGATGGTGGCGAAGCATCTCGAATTCGGCTTTGTTCGCGGGTTCGGTATTGTGGTTTCCGAGGGCATCGAGTAGCGGGCCTGAACCCTCGAGGATGCTCGCCGCCTGTTCGGTCTTGAGGTCGATTGGCCGAATGGAGGATGTTCCGTCTTCGTGGGATGAGCAGAGAACGAGGTCGATTGAACCGTCCATGTCTACGAGAGCACTTTCAATCGTCGCTAGCCGCTCGAGTCCGTCTGGAGTCCAGCGGGTTCTAGCGATTTGTTCGAAGGCTACTTGGTTTGAGATTGTGAATGGATATTCCGTTCGCAGGCCTTCGACTCGCTCGCCGGCGATTTCTTCGGAGCGAGTGAGACGGCCGACGATTCCGTCTTCGATACGCTGCAGCATCGTCGTCACAACTTCGGCGGTCTGAGCTTCATCGACGCCACGCGGCAGAAGTTCATCGAAGACCTCGTTCATCAACTTTGGATCGAGAAGTCGGCTAGGCATCGGAATCGACCAGATTTCCGGTAGCGGCATGGATGGTTCGCCGCCCTTCGGACCAGGATTACCGATGCCGACCTCGAGCATTCTGTGGACAAGTAATCCCAATAGAGTCGGAGAGGGAAGGCCGCTCGCAGCTGATTCTAGATCGGGCTCGTCCATGAGTCTGGTCGTCCGTGGGTCACCCTCGTCCTCTTCGTCGAGTTGCCTCTTCGATGAAATGGCGTCGGGTTTGAGGCCGCCTCGCGTCTCGAACCAATGCCTGCGCGGACAGGTGTCAATCTTCGAGAGCTTGTGAGGAGCGAGGCGAATTCGCGCGCCGGTCCCTACACGCGTCATCAATTCGACCGGCGCGATTGTTGAGTCGTTTGCAGCTTGATCGAGCATGCTCTGTCGAACGAGGGGCGAGTGGAGCACATTCTCATTATCATCCTCGCTGAGAAGGCAATCCGGATGATGATAAATCGCGATTCCATTCTTCTCATGACCGGCTTCCTCCGCGCGCAGCCAACCATCCTCAACCAACTCGGCTGGGTTGAATATCCGGTCATCTCCTTCTCCGGAATCGAGAGGGTGGGGTAGCTCCGATTCGCCAGCGGCAAGCCATGGCGAATCCTCGTGACTCTCGCCGCGGCGATGAGAGGCTTGTCGGAGCGATTCAAGCCACATTTGACCAAGGGTGGTTTCGGTCTCGGAGTACTTCCATTCTACTCGCAATCCACCGTTTTCAAGCCATTCTGAATTCTCGGGTGACCCCACGATGATGAGGCGTTCTTCCACCCGAGTCGCCGCTACATAGAGGAGGCGGCGCGCCTCGGCATTCCTGCGCTTTTGGGCGATTCGTCGTGAGTGCTTCCACATGGCGGATTGAGGGTATTCCTTTCCGGGCCATGGTGCAGGGTGACCGGCGAAGAATTCTGGGTTGACGATAAGTCTGTCTTGGTCCTCGTTGGTCAGGGTCACCTGCTTCTTGCTGAATAAATCCGCTACGAAAACCACCTTCGCCTCTAGACCCTTCGCATTGTGAATTGACATCAGCTGGACTGCGTCGCGCTCAGGGGTATTCTTGCCTTCGAGCGCGCGACCGACCTGCTCGCGCAGGTCGCGGAGTCGGTCAGCGATGACTATCGGATCGCCGCCGACCGAGTTAGATATCGAGTGGACCTCCTCTATGAACCGCTCAACATCTTGGATTGCTCCCTCGGTGCAATGAGCGGTCAAAAGGTCGGATTGGTCTATGGTTTCCTCGAGTAGGTCGAGAAGACGTCCAGCGGCGGATAGGTCAATCCAACGCTGGACGAGAGCCTGTTGCCGTGGGTTCGCCGCGTGGTCGAGTAGACGCTCAAGCAGATTTACGTTTCTGGACGCGGCGAGGAAAGACTGCAGGCTGGCGTCGCTCATTCCGATAAGCGATGAACGCGCGACCCAAGCCGCTGCGAAGCGGCTTGTCGGACGTGCGATGAATTGGACTAAACCATCTAATTCTGCGACGACTGGACGACGCATCAAGCCGCCCTCACGGTCGGCTTGAGCTGGAATATCGTGGTCGCGCAGATGGCGGAGCAGTGCATCGCGAATTTTCGATCTGCTCGCCATCAGCACCATGATGTCGCTATATCTGACCGGTTCCTCAGGAGCGGAAATCTCCTCCCATTCTCCGTCCTCGCGCATGACGCGAGTCGGCCGCTGCTGTGTCAACGCCTGGATTCGCTTAGCGATCATCATAGCCTGACGCTCGGATGAGTCCGGCTTACCCGGCCCGAATGGATCAATGTATGTGGTCAGTTCCGTGGGTGGATCTTCTCCTCCATCGTCTCGGACCGGACAAATCCATTCGATTGCGCCGCTGCGAGACATCTTGTCTGGACTGGCTTGCAATCGCTGCGGCGTCGCATAGTAATCTGCATCTGGGAAGAATCGGTGGCGTTCCGCGAACAGGTCTTCCCACCACTCATTCATCACCTTCAATAGATCGCCATCGGTGCGGTAATTCGTCGTCAGAGAAATCTCTCCTTCGCGTCGAGCCTGTACCTCTGCTGGGCTAAGTGACGTGGTCCCATCAGCAGTCTCGAAATGTATCCAATCCGTGAGATTACGTACGTTACCCGCCATCAATTCCGACGCGCGCACTATCTGTCTATCGTGAGAAAATCGCGGGTCTCGGCTCTGCACATCCGAGCGTAGAATCGGCTCTCTCGTCAGTTCGCTGAGATGTTCGAATTCGTGTCGGTTAATCGCTCGTAGGCGATTTGCAAATTGGCGGAATCCGGCAACTTCAGCTTGGCGGAATGCGTAGATTGATTGCTTCATGTCACCGACGTAGCAAACTGTTGGTTGCCAATCCGTATCTGGTTCTTCAGGTTCCCCCTCACGCATTTCCCTCGAACCCCAGAGCCTCGATAGCATTCTCCACTGAAGGGGTGAGTTGTCTTGGGCCTCATCGATGATGAAGGCCCGGTAGCGCCGCCTAATCTGGCATAGCAACGTGTGGCGGTACTCGAGATCCGTGCGGATCTCGGCAAGTCGGTTGGCAGCATCTCCGGCTTGACTCGGGTTGGCTTCCAGTGCTTCGAGAGCGGCGAAGGCGCGGTGGATGTGGTCATCGCGCCAAGATTGTTCACCCATCGAGTCGAGTGCTTCGATGACCGTTCGTGGGTAGAATGAACGGCAGATTTGTGGACAATTTGCGAGCAGTAAATCACCGGTTTGGAGGGCTATGTCTCGATGCTCGTGAACCTCATCGCGTTCCTTCAGCACATCGACGATTCCGGCCAATCCGACTAGTACCGTCCGGATATCGTCGAGATTTCTAGCTTCGGCCACAAGATGGAATGCGTAATTGGAGGGCTTGCGACCAGAGGGCAAGCGCTCGGGGAGCAATTCTGGCAGATGTTCGAGCGCATGAGGCGCATCGGCTGGAATTCCCATGCAGCTGTTTGGATCCAGTATCAAGGCCAAGAGTGTGTGATGACGGACACGTTTTCCGATTTCAGAAGTGAGGAGGGCTCGGGCTCGATTTTCACAATCTTTCCAGGTATAGCGCAAGTTCTCTTTGTACGGACTGTCGAGGTTCGTGTACGAGCTGACTCCCGCCGGCCAAGCATTCGAATTCGGTAATTTTCCATCTGAGAATGCCTTCCAATCGTCCTTCAGTAAGCCACTTCCAGCGATGCAATTGAAGACTCGGCTAAGCCATACCAAGCGGTCCCAATCGTCATCTGGGGGGCCCGCGTCTGATAGCCTTGCGAGCAAGTCTATTCGGGTACCTGCGTCCCATGCCCCTCCGTTCGTGAGGCCACCCAGATTGGCTCTTGTGGCGTCGACGAAATCCTCCATTATCGGATGGATATTCATGACGATTTCGTCGATGTCTTCGCTTCGAATCGAGGCCATGATGCGTTGATGAAGCAAAGCCGGATCGATACGGTTATTCTGGTCCAGCAGGCCGCGCTGTCCTTCTGCGATGAAGATCGAGTTGGATATCAGAGGGCTGAGAATCTTGGTTGCCCGGAATCTTCCGGCATAATGCTGGGAGATTCTATCGCGAGCAGCGAGAACTGATGCAACCTCTTCGGAAGGGATTCCGGCATCGACGGCATCACCGAATAGATTGCTTGAATTCGGTAGGCGCCAGAGTGTGTTTACCGCTTGTTCGACGATTCGCAGAATCTCGGATTCGGTCACCACATCATCGCCTAAGCCGTCGCCTAGCAAGCTTCGGTATGGGGCCACGAGTTGATTGAAGAAGGAGTCGATAGTGCCTATCGGAGCATCTTCCAACAACATTAGGAGTTGTTCCGAAAAACCTTCACTAGTAATCCGTGGATCGGCATCATATTCGCTTGAGCTACCGAATGAACCGGGTCGCAGTCGCGCAATTTTCTGTCGTAATTTATCGCGCATCTGGTCTGCAGCTGCGACCGTGAATGTCAGTAGAACGACCTCCGCTGGAAGTAGTCCACCCCAATCCTGTAGATCCTCTCGCTCTGCAGCCGGCGCGGTGATGGTTCCGCCGGGCAACTTCCTAGGCCGCTCGGGTTTTGGTAGGATTCGCGTCGCACGTTGGTCTTGGTCTAGGTAATGTTGGATTACACGCTGGACGATGGTCATCGTCTTGCCAGTTCCCGCTCCAGCGTCAATGACGATGTGAGCGTCGAGATTGAGAGCCAGACGCTGGCCCGTGTTTAGGATAATCTCTTGCTCGGAACTTTGTTCCTCACTCATCGGTCGTCCCCCTTGTAGCGAACATTGCAGACCGATTGCACCGAGCAGAATTGACACGCTCCCTTGCTCGGAGTCGGGTGGACTCTTCCAGCCGCAGCACCGGCTGCAGCAGAGAGGGCTGTTGAAAGTCGTTGGGCGAGCCAAGCGCGGAATGGATCACTGGTCGGTTCCTGATCTTCGTCGGGAAATCTGTAGCGAGATGGGGTTTGCGGTTTTCGAGTATCTCCCATCACCAGATTCGTCGAGCCGTCAGCGATGTTCCGTGAGACCTCGAGGAAGTGATCTGTATCGTGGCCGATGACGCTGATACCTACCGCCACGACGAGATCTCCTGGGTGGGCGACCTCCCAAGCTCGGGCGTAGAGTGCTAATTGCAACTCTTCAAGCAGACCTATTCTGTGCCTCTTATGCGGCTCTCCCTCGCTGGTTTTGATGTCGCGGATGATAATTTGCCGGCGGGGCTTCCAATCGCTTCCTTCCAGCCGCAGTGGGGCGATTTCACAGGAGCCGGATTCGTCTACTAGCGTCATCTTCTCATCGAATGGCAATAGGTCAACGCGGTCAATCTGCCCGCGCATTCTGAGGGCTGGCAACTCTACCTGCTCGGGACTGGTCAATTCTACCGGGAGAGTGATTTCAAGGCCGTCCGAATCGTGGCTTAGGGCCTCCCATTCTGTAGCGATTGGAATGGTTCCATCGATCCTTTGCTCGGCGTGTATCATTCGGCCGATCCGTCCCGCGGGTTGAATTGGAATTGATTCTCGTAGCCAATCCAACCACTCTTCACGACTGAATCCCGTGAGTGAGCGCAAGCGTGAGGAAGATACCGCATCGGTGCGTTCCAGCCACGGCGCAAGCCTCGCCAATTCCTCAAGTGCGATGGATTGTAACTGCTCCAAACTCAGTCCGCTAGAAGCGATGTTCACAGGTAGGCCTGAGTTCTCTATCTCCTCGATAGTGCGCTCGATTCCCTGCTCTATCCCGAGGATTCTCTCCAACATTTGATGGTGAACCTCGTGCATTAGATTTCCTTGTACGCGCGAATCCAAATCTTCGCGCTGACGCTCCTCCTCTTCCACCGAAAGACCGCGCGAAAGCCATCCTCGTCGCGGGCAGGTAACCCATTCTTTGAGTCGGCTTGCAGACCAGATATCAACCGACTGACCCGCCCCCTCGAGATGACCATGGCGGGAGTCGAATGGGGCGGAGCCCGTCGATTCTGGATTAAGGGGACGAGGGTCTATACTGACTCGACGATCACCTCCGATGACCGGCCAATGTGCTGCTTTGCGTGCTGTAATGGCATGTTTTCCTCGGTGTTGACGGAGGAGGAGTTTCTTGTCTACGGCCCAGATGTGAGGGCTGGCTTCGGCTGGTAGGTACCCCTCATCATCAGTGATTCTCGGTTGCCTTCGCTCTCGGTCGTCTTGAATTTCGACGTCGATCGGGATGGTTATCGCTGATGGGTTCAGCGCTGTGCGCGAAGGAGGTTGCATCCTTTGCAATTCGTTTCCATCGCACCAGCGCTGGCTTCGTGCATCGTTCTCTCTTCCCGGTGATTCCTCAAGAAGAGGGGATTGGGAATCTGGACTGTTTTGCTTGGCCCACTCTCTAATCGGTGCGGCTACCGGAGTGGATTTGTCCTTGCTCGGGTCGAGGATGATAATCTCGCCGCGGGCTGCACTCAGCAGGTGATGGAGATGGTGTCGCGCTTCTCGGATAGGCCCGTCTGGTCGAAGAATTCCTAATTCGTGCCTCTGTTCCTCGCCAATGAATGGCACTTTCGGCACTCTTAGGTCCCAAGAGGTGCTCGATACGTTGGCGAGTATGATTAGGTCTGCTGTGCAACCTAATGCTTCAGCGGGGGTCATCAAGCGGATATTGTCTCGGCTGTTTCCACCGCTAGAGCGGATCGGCGTCGAGGAAATCAAAGTGGAGAATTCCTCGACCCAATCCAAACCATTCTGCGGACTGAGTTGGCCGGTGGTCGTCTGCATTCTGCGCAGCCTTGAATGTGAATCAACTAGGTTTTGGACGACTGCTGCAGAGAGTACTGATGAACCGTCCGCTGCTTCGATTCCTGCGGTTAAATCAACTCTAGATAGTGCCGCAGTGAGCCATTCATCGGCGGTCGTGGTGTTATTGGCGACTGGAAGATGCTGACCGCTATGGCAGCCTCGCCATAATTCGCGGTCAGCCAGGGCGTTCTGGTCGTATTCGGCTAACAGTGCCTGATTTGAATGCGCTAGTGAGAGCAACCACCATTGCGCTGCTTCCTTTCTTCGGCCCTTGATTGGATCTGTCTCATCACGCGCCAATGTGACTAACCATCTCTCGAGTGCGCCTGCTCCACCGAGGAGGTGGTCGCCGCGGGCCGATTCGGTCAGAAGGTCTGCGTCGGCCTCGGGGACTAAATCGGATATGCTCGGGTGTGCTGGCGATTCATCGAATAGCCTGAGGGAACGCTGCAGAGCCAGTACTCGTAGGTTCTCCAACGACCAAGCATTCGGTCCATGACAGATTCCTGCTAGCCCCGATAACCAATGCCCCAACGGCTCGCTTGAAGCCATCGATTCACCCTCAGCTAGAGTCGTTCCGATGTCAGCCAAGGCACGGCTCCATTCGTAGGAATCCTCATCAGAGGTCGGGTCGATAATGAGGATGTTACTCTCCGGTTCGACCCGCAATTGCTCAGCAATCAGTCTGGTCGCCAGAGGTATGGAGTGAGATTCCCTCTGCAATCGATAACGCCGGTGTGCTGATCGGGTAATCTGATTTGAGATATCAACAATCTCATGGTCGGGAACCCACGGAATATCTGACAGATTCTTCACCGCATAATCATCCTGTAATAACAGGCCGTACTCTCCAAGTCGATGCGAACCCGGATATGCCAATTGGTGGATTGGTCGATGGTGCGAAATGGCCGAAAGTAATTCGTAGTGACACGCCGGCATCACCGGCGAGTAATCAAGCATGATTATTCCCTCGACCTCGGCTAGGCTGAACGGTGTTGAATCGGCTTCTAGCGCCTCGTTCAGTCCATCGATAACACGGCTCGTCACAAAGTCAGGATGTGTCCCGCCAAGTGACTCCTCAAGCCTGCGCAACACCCGCGAGAAACCGTCAATTCCAGCCCCTTCCCATTCGTCCAATTTACCCTCGCGCGCGAGTACTGAATGCAGCGTAGCCAGCGCGCGAGTCTTATTCCGATTCCATGACAAATCAGGAATCGGGTGCATAATCGGAAACTCCAGCTGTGCAGCAGCATCCGCACAAGCGGCATCCAACACCAAGTTCCAACCGCCAGACAAAGACAGCACGCGCGGCATCCGCAAATCCGCCAAGAGAGATTTCTCAAGAGATTCTAGGGTGTGGTGCAGAGTCCTGTCAATTACCAAACCCTCATCGGCGAGCCGCTCAAGATTCTCCCGCCTCGCCGACTCCCCCGCATACAATACCAGTACGCGAGACGGACCCCCCTTGGAACGCATTCGAGGGTCGCAACTCTGGGCGCGTATGTGGTCGAGCAACCATTCTGGTAGGGGTCCGGGAGCCACCTTCTCATGTGTCAACGACAAGCCCACTTCCAAAATCGAGACCCCACAGAGCATCTGCGATGCTTTGAGGAGGTTCTTGAACCCGCCGATGGGTTCGGCTCAGAATTGGCCTCATTGGTGTCGACTTCTTACTAAGGGGGCGGCGGCGAGTAGCGACAATAGGGTGGCTATGCCTACTCCGGGTAGACTATCGTGGAAACTATTGCCGCCTTCTTTTTCGATTTCCCAATCGATTAGTAATACGGCTTTCATATCTTCGCCATCCCACGTTTCTGGGACGTCGAGAATTACTGTTCCATTGGTCCCAGAAAGCTGGTTTGCTGCATGATTTACATGCTGATAATCTTCCAGATTATTACTCCCATCTTCGAAATTTGCTGAATCCTCCACAAAAAGAATCCATGGAGTTGTGGTCTGTGTTGGACAATCGTCAGCACAAGAAAAATCTAGATTATCATAGTTCCAAGAAAAACTCGCTGCATTTTCACTAAAAGATACTGAGAAATCGATTGTTCCGCCAGTGAACCAAGCACGATTCCCTACCTGCAATGATTGCGAATAATCGTCAACTAATGATACCCCTTTTGCTCTTGAACCGGTGTGTAGACGCTGACCATCTACTACCAAACTAGGGGCGATTCTCTCCTCTCCTGCAACTGATTTCGAAGACTCTCCATAGTGTTCTACCCACCTCTCTTCGGTACTATCAGAACCGAATGGGTCTTCTGGTTCAATCCATACTCGGTGATAGTGGATAAGAACTGCATCTACATCCTGAACTGCCTCACTCATGGCTTCCTCTGATGTTACACAGTTTACGCACCAGGTTGCTGTGTATACCTCGACTATATTCGGCAGATCAACATAATCTGCGCTGGTGGTTGAATCGGCTGTGCCATTACCCATTGGTAAGATGAGTCCGCCAAATGTTCCAGCATCCTGCTGACCTCTAGCATCGAGCCAAATGGTTCCGGTCTCTGCGAGAGCACCCATCGGTGCTAGTAATAGGGCGGAGAGAAAGACCGACAGAATGCCTCTCATCGAATCGGCGAAATGATCATGGTGATGAAGGGTTCGCATTTATTGCGTCAAAGAAAAGGCCGCAATCGTCCTTTCAATATCCTCATCGGTAATATGTAAATGAGTAACTGCCCTTACCTGTGAATCATGAATATCGATGATGTCAACGCCTTGTTCAGCGAGTGATGATACAACTGATTTAGCGGTTCCTTCAGGTGTTGAAATTAGAACTATATTTGAATGAACTGAATCTAATTCTACGGAGTAATTTGGCATTTCATTAATCGCTACTGCTAGCCGCTTTGCTCGAACGTGATCTTGAGCCAGCCGCTCCAAATTATTCTCCAAGGCATACAGTCCGCCTGCGGCGATGATTCCTGCTTGTCTCATACCTCCGCCAAGCATCTTGCGGAACCTGTGAGCTCTGTCAATGAATTCCTTACTACCAACAAGAACCGAACCTACCGGGGCGCCTAGGCCCTTAGATAGGCAAACAGTCACGGTATCGAAATCTCTCACCATTCTCGCAGGATCGGTTCCTGAGACCGCTACGGCGTTGAATAGTCGAGCTCCGTCCATGTGTACATTGCAATCTTTTTCATGAGCGACTTGACAAATTTCATCGAGTATTTCTTGTGGATAAACTGAACCTCCGCCTAGGTTTGATGTATTCTCGACGCAAACCAGACTACAATCTGGATAATGCGATTCGCTACCCTCTGCTTTACGAATCGCTGCCTTAACGTCCTCTGGTTTCATTATTCCATCTGTAGCGGGAACTAACGACATTGAACAACCTGCAAGAGAGGCATAACCACCTCCTTCATATCGGAAAATATGTGATTTGGTATATGCGACTATCTCGTCACCAGGACGAGTATGAGCGAGTATAGCTACTGCATTACCCATTGTTCCTGAAGAGACGTAGAGCCCCGCTTCTTTACCTAGCATCTTAGCGACCTTGTCTTGAAGCTGGTTCACCGTTGGGTCGTCACCCATTACATCATCTCCAACCTCTGCAGAAGCCATCACTTGGCGCATGGATTCTGTGGGCTGGGTAACGGTATCAGACCGAAGGTCCACCCTGCTAGAGGCATACTCCCGCATAGTTCTGGCGAAACGGACTCACATTTCAAGAAAACCGAATGTGTTTTTCAACACCTAGAGTGTCTAATTTAGTGATTCACTCTTTTTCAATTTTCTTTGGTACAGCGTTTCTTGGCTTCGGCTTACCGGCTCCCTTAGGTCGCTTTTTGCGTCTCTTTGCGCCCTCTGGTGGCCTTCTTACTCTCCTGCCTTTGGAAGCAGGTTTGCTCTTACCCTGAGTCATCAGGAATCCACCTATTGCAAGAACTACTATAGCAACTCCAGCAATTGTAACAATTGGTAATTCGCTATCCTCGTTGCTAATACAGGAAGATTGCCCTTCTTTTGATTGAGATTGTCCTAAAGGACAAGGTGTTTGTTGGGAAGACCCGGTGAATTCAACGAAATAGTCAGCACTAGCAAGGATGCAACTTTCCTTTCCAAATAATGGTTGGTAAGTTCCGGCTGAACATGGTGTTTGCTCACTTGAACCGACTGACGATACTATGTGTCCTGGGTCGGATTGCTGACAATATGATTGGCCTGTGAGACTTTGGAAAGTTCCAACCTCACACGGTAATTGTTCAGTGGCCCCAAATCCTTCTACGAAATGTCCCGCCTCGGCGTCTAGACACTCAGATTGTCCAGTATCTGGCTGGAATGTACCTGGGCTACAATTCTCGACTGTCGAGGAACCGGACTCTGCAGAATATTGTCCAGCAGGTGAATCCAAACAATCCGTTTGGCCTGTGTCCCATTGGTATGTGCCAGGAAGGCATTCTATTTGTCCAGTTGCGGCATTCTCAGAAACAAAGTTACCGGGCGATGCTGCAATACAATCTGTACTTCCTGAGTCTGGTTGATAACTTCCAGGCATACACTCCTCCTGTTGTGAGGAGCCATCGAATCTGACGATATGACCAGGGTCGGCATCTGTACAGGATGATGCTCCTTCTTCTGAAGTATATGTCCCTGCAAGACATTCTAGTTGTGCTGATGATCCCATCTCTGGAACATAGTAACCTAGTGATGCATCGGTACAGGTAACTATTGCATTTTCAGTTGAATAGGTTCCAACTGGACACTCAGTTTGACTTGATGAACCTGTGCTGGGCACATGGTATCCTGGTTCTGATGGATTACAAGATGTACTTCCCATTTGATCTTCGAAATATCCTTGCTCACAAGGAATCATATCCGAAGATCCTGGGTGCGGATTATAGTGACCAATATCGGTTATCAAACAACTATCTTGTCCAGAGAGTGGTTGATATTCACCTGGAAGACATGCCGATTGGGTTGCGGAAAGATTGGTCGCTACGAAATACCCTGGGTCTGCTTCCTTACACTCAACCAAACCCCGTACATCTGCATAGGTACCCGGTTGACAGTCTGTCTGTTGAGTAGCTCCTGCCTGACTGACGTAATTTCCTAAATTTGCTCTCCAACAAAGAGTCTTTTCTGTACCTGGTTGGAATGTACCTGGCTCACAAATGATCTGGGAGGACTGTCCTTCACTTGGTACGTGGTAGCCCGGCTGACTAGAAATACAATTCACCTGACCCTCCAAAGGTTGGTAAGTTCCAGGATTACAAGGGGTTGGAGACGTTGAATCTGTATCATCATTGTAATGTCCGATTGGAGTGATATGGCAGGATGATTGGCCAGATGCATTTTGATATGCCCCTAAACCACAAGGAGTCTGATCCAATGATGACGAATTAGGAACATAGAATCCAGGATCTGCTTGATAGCAGGATGATTGGCCAGCATTTGGTTGGTAAGTCCCCAAAGAGCAAGGGATTTCGTAGGTCATATTTGAATTCGGTACGAAATGGCCTGGTGAGGCATCGTTGCAAGTCTCATCTGCGACTGTCAAATATTGACCCGGTGGACAAACTGGAGTGCCAAATGGTGTGCGGTCAAAAATAGATAATTTTCCATCATTATCGACATCTCTATCAGAAAGTGGAACATAAGCTGAAGCAGAACCTTGTCCTGAGAGATTTACCCAAGCTGGTATGTCACTATCTACGGGGGAATATATCAGCGTAAAAGGATCGATAGTTCGTCCTAAGCCTAACTGGCCACGTTCATGACCGCCCCAGCACCATAACGAACCGTTTGTTGCAACTGCACAAGTATGGTCTTGACCGGCAGATATTGCGGCAAACTCAATTCCGGCGGGGACACTTACCGCTACTGGACTGCTGGGGTGATTTTGCTCCCAATTCGCCTCTCCTGTATTTGGAACGGATGTTCCATCACCAATCTGACCCTCTGTATTATTCCCCCAGCACCAAGTGCTGTGATCATCTAGGATTGTGCATGTATGCCTCACACCAGATGAAATTGATATGGCAGTTCGTCCTGCTGGTAATGGAACATAATTACCTGTCGTCGAAGTATTCGAATGAGTACCGTCGCCTAATTGTCCGTTTCTACCTCCTCCCCAACAAAACACACTTCCGTTATCTAGAATGGAACAAACGTGACCTCCTCCCAATGAGATTGCCGAAAGAGTCCTGTTCTGAGGGATTATTGTAATTGGTGCTGGAGTTGGATTTGAGAAGTCGCCATAATCATAATTTCCATTACCAAGTTGTCCGTTGGCGTTTTTACCCCAACACATTCCAGTTCGGTCCTCTAGTATGACACATGCGAAATCCCATCCCATAGATAGCGCAATGGCCGATTGATTATTAGGAATCAAAACTTTTGTTGGTGATAGTACAGGGTTCCAGGATGTAGTAGTGTTCGTTCCTGTCTGTCCAAATGGATCGTTTCTTCCCCAGCACCAAACTGATTGGTCATCTGCAATCATACAGCTGGTATCTGCTCCTGCTTCAACATGTAGAGCTGTTCTGTTTGGAGGCATGTTGCCAGTATTCCCTCTTATTGTGTTTGTATTGGTATACCCTAATCCTAATTCTCCATATTCATTGGTCCCCCATGAATTTGTTACACCGTTGGTCTGTACTGATACTGTATGGAATCCAAAAGAGCCGAGAGATTTTGTCATGCCATTTCCAGAATCATATTGTACAAAATACGGCTCGTGGGTTTGAGTCCAGTTACCTATTCCAGTGTAGCCGTAATTATTTGCACCCCAACATTTTGTTCTAGCGTTAACCCAAGAAGGTATTTTCATATTCACACATGTATATTCGATGGAGGATACTAGAACTGTTTCGGTATATATCGAGCCGGCTTGGAATCCTGTCAAACTTTGATTAGAGGAATGTGTGCTTTCTACAACTTTCTCATCTGCTAGTTTCTCTTCTGCATT
Organism: Thermoplasmatota archaeon; assembly: GCA_036138175.1. Taxonomy (GTDB): domain Archaea; phylum Thermoplasmatota; class Poseidoniia; order Poseidoniales; family Thalassarchaeaceae; genus MGIIb-O1. The sequence continues at coordinate 25,407 of JAZAAK010000015.1, forward strand.
AGTGTCTATCCCAAAGGATGCAGATAGCCCAAGCAGTAATGCTGTAAGCGCTAAACAGAGACAGATTCGTCGACTAAAGGGCCGGTTCATGGTGTGTCGACAGCGACAGAATCCCTTAACGCTTTGTTAGGTATGTACTTGAGATTAGAAAGTAGGACGGTCAAACTCATTTGTGTGCATCCTCACGGAGGTGCGTTACAGGGGGAACCGGCATAGTGAAGAGTTCAGAACATACCAATGATTTACAGGTTGAATCTTTCCTTTCAGACAACTGTCCACCTATGGGGATTTACGAAACTCTCTACGCATTCAGAGACACTTTTGGTAGTTTTATGGGGACGGAAGGAACACATCCCTGGTCGCAAGGTTTTCCGCTCACAACTCCGCTAGAAAAATTCGGTGGGCCGGCACTTCCAGATAGTGTTGAAGTTACATGGGAAGATCGATTCTATCCCAAGGCTTGGGGTCATCCCGAATTGCGTGAAGCAATCGTTGACTATTACAACTCAAGATATGGATCATCTATTACTCCAGAGAACGTCATGGTCTTCGCTGGGGGAAGACCTGGAATCTACACGGTAATGGCCTTCCTAAAAGAACACATCAAGGTTAGAATTGGTAACATAGAATGGCCAGCATATCTCGATATTCTAACACAAACAAATACCGAATACGACATTGTGCCTTTCACTAAAGAGAATAATTTCCATCCGAGTAATTCAGAATACTTTGACCGAGAAGAAATTAGTGAGGGAACGGGATTATTGCCAGTAATTTCTAACCCTCAGAATCCATCAGGTCAAACCCGTTCTAGTGAAGAGTTGCGAGAACTCATCGAAATGGCAGAAAAACCCGGTAATGGAATACTTCTCGATGAGGCCTACGAGATGTTCCACACACCATCAGTTAGTGGAATCGAGTTTGTACAAGATCTCGACAACAGTAACGTCTTCCTTGCTGGCGCTTGCACCAAAGGATTGCAATCACCAGGAATCAGAATCGGCTGGATTATTGCCAGTAAGACCAACATCGAGACTATGGCAAATTACTCGAGTTTTGGAATGGGTGGAGTCAGTCACCCTTCGCAACACTATGCGGTGATGCTACTAGAACCAAGCCGAGTGAAGAAAGCAAGAGCTGCTGTTGAGCAACATTACAATTGGCAACGTGAAAGGTACGGTAAGGCATTCGAAGAAATGGGTCTTGGTGTTTACACCGGCAATGGTGGATTCTACCATTGGCTTGAGTTGCCAGAAGGGATGAATAGTGAGGAATTGAACAAACGTTTATTCAAACACGGTGCAGCAGTTCTCTGTGCTAAGGATTGCGATATGGCAAGACCTCATTCAAAGGATCCGAGTTACCAAACGCCGTATTCTAGGTTCTTCAGATTCTCATTCGGCCCCTTGCTACCAGAGACCTTTGAATCGGACATCAAACTGTTCAGAGAAGTGTATGAGGAATACAAGCGAGACGCTGGAGTCGTGTGAAATCCCGCTAACCTATTCCACCGCTACGCGGTCGGCCCGGGAGCTGGTTCGTATAGGCTGTAAGCGTGCAAAGGAGGAGTGTAGACATGGACATTAATCAGTTTTGAATCCGAGTCATTAGAAACACGGTGAATGTCGGGTTCTTCAGCTGCACAAACTTCCCCTGATTGGTAAGTGCGGACTTCGACTGGGTACGCAAGACCATCGTCATTCAATTGGTAAATCGTCTCTGTAGAGACGCCGTCGGCGATTAGGAAGGCACAGTCAGAGCCGACGTGATCGTGAATTGGAGTATCTTGACCGGGTGTCCAACATATAGCGACGAGTTCGTAGAATTCGGTTTTCTTGATTACATTACGCTGATATCCATTATCGGCGTAGCCGATGCATTCTCGAAGTGCATCGATGTTGATGTCTAATCCCTTGAGGTGAATATCGAGTTCAGGGAGTCCAGGGCGTCGATTTATCGTATCCAACCAATCGATCAGGCCTGTAAGGCCTGAACATTTAGAAAGTAGGTTTTTTCGAGCCTCTGAGTCGAGTTCAACCTGCACCACCATAGGTAGGGAGATAGGGTCCGAATTATTGATGATTGCCAAATCGGTGCGTAGCACCGACTGGTTTTCAGGCACACTCGATATCGTCTGCGTTATCTGGTGTAGTCTGCCACACCGGTGTTCGGAAAAATGTACTAAAATTGTCTTTTTTTTCCGTTTTCTATCAGTTCCGATTATATAGTCCCCGAATAGCGCAATATCGCCTCTAGAGGCAGGAATGAAAAAAATGGATATAGATATGAACGCAATGAAAGCTGAGGCCGGTGGAGCCTTCGTAATGTCATGGCTCGTCTTCGGAATGGGCATTGGCACGATTGAGGGTGCTGTAGCACTTGCAGTGGTCTGGACGACCTTTGCCGGTGCACATGTATTGCCGGTAGTTACCTGGTCTCATATGATGACTGGAGATATGGGTGACACAGAAGGTAATTGGATGGCAAATGGAATGCGATTGGTTGCACAAATAGTTGGTGCAGTTATGGCATTACTACTTGTTACAGAAGCCGGTGCTATCGATTCGAGTTGGGCAGCAACTCCGTTTGAAACGCCAGAAATGTGGGCTGCTCTAACCACAATTGCTGCAGGTGCAGTATGGTGGCAAATGCACACCCGTGGAGATTCTGCTTGGATGTCTGCCTTTGGTCTAATGGTACTCGGAGGATCTATGATGCTAACTGGAGGCCATGAAATGGCAGCTTCAGTAATAAGTAGTGGAGACGGAATGGCAGATGTTGCTCCTGCATGGATCGTTGACGGTCTATTGGTGGGTATCGGTGCATTGGTCGGCGTCAAGGTCGACGAAATGGTAAACTAGGTTGGTAAAATAACCTAATATTCCGATTTATGTAAGGCGGGCTGGGGGACTTTGGTCTCCCAGCATCGCCGATTATTCTCAAACCCTCGCAGGGTACCCGCTCTACGGTGCTTCTTTCATTTCGGATATTCAACCGACCAATTGTAGGTCTCCGGTTATTTTGTCAATCTCAGACCTAGGCCCTGGCCCTATGCCAACTACAGTAACGGTTCCTGGAGGAATCTCAGTATGTCCTGCATCTTTGACCAGATAACAGACTAACCCCGCTTTCTTTGCATGAGCCAGTATCTTTCGCAATGATTCTTCATCAGCTACTTTGCAGACTATCTTTCTCGCTCCCTCTCTTCGGTAGCGATCAAGAGAACGTGGTGATTCTTTCTTTGCTCGGAGGGCACACTCCATCACGGCGTGACCACACTGCGCTGCCAACTTACCTTTGGATAGCTTAAGGTCCGCTCGGGTCACTAAGACCATGGTGATTTCATCAGTTGGTGACAACTTCAATCACCGCTTGGCTACTGGGTTCTACCCTGTGACGGAGCATTATCTCACCCAGGGGGTTGGCGAGCCAAGCGACGAATACTAGGTTGCCAACGGCGTGATAGAGATCGAATAGTAAGCCGTTGATAAGATACGGTGCGAGCATTGATGCATCTGTGTTGAGGAGTATACTCACTGAGACTATCCAATCAAATGCGAATGCTGATATCACTGCCAATCCTGCTAATTTGTTCAATTGAAGTTGGCCTTCTTTGAGTAGGTGTTCGGCGAAAATGGCACCTAGGATGCCTACAAATCCCCAACCCGCCACTTGGAATAGAGTCCAAGGGCCATGGCCAAGTACGATGAAGTTAGTAGTTAAGGCAATTATTCCAGCAAGAGCAACTGCCCTAGGGGCACCATAGTAAATTCCTGCCAATAATACAATGACTGTGACCGGTTGGATATTTGGCAATGGATCTAGTAGAATACGGCCAGCAATACCAAAAATAGCCAAAATTCCAATCATCGCTAATGGGTTTGAATCATCCATTCTTCTCTCGCTACGGATTATAGCGAATACAATAACAGATAGGATAGTTATGTTCAGCAAGAGACTCTGATTAGGGGTTAAAGCGACGTTGTGGAAGTCGTACATGGCTGAACCCCGTTCTTGTGGACGTTAAGCCGCATTTGATGGTTCCTGAGTATACTATCTCACCAAGTTGCGATTTGCCAAAGAATTACATCCCCCTCTGACATGATTAAATCATCAATACCAACCATGGAAATTTCTCCATTGTGAAGCAATTCCCAGTAGGCTCCACTGAAGTTTCCAGTCAACTCATTTGCGTTCAGACCACCTATGGTGTGGACGTAAGAGCCCCATTCACTAACGTCGTATGCAACCTCAAGATCGCCCCCCGTTACATTGGTTGAATTGAGAAAGAATGGCATCCCTTCCGTGTATCCTTCAAAACCACCGACACAAGCACCTGTTCCGTTAAAATCTGCATTAACCCCTAGAGTTGTTCCATCGGCCTCAACCATAGTTACCCCATTGTTGAACTTTGAATGAGGGGAATCCGCAGGGTATAGAACACACAGAACTTGGGTGTTATTCCATGATTCAGGAAGCCCATCATGAGAGGATTCGCTATCGTTGACATAAGTTGCTGCCTCTTCTCTCAACGCATCTCTAATTGTTGGAGCTAGAAGAATCAATACAATAACTGCTACAACTGATAGGGGCTTGAGATTGTCTGACATGGAATTCTTCTGAAGTAAATCCGGTCTAAGTAGGTTGTTGATAATCTGTTACAAATGAAATATTAGTTATCGATAATTTCACTGATCTTTTGTTTCAAAATTTCACTAACAACTTTGCCATCAGCCGCTCCACCTAGCTTACCCATAACCATGCCCATTAGTGGTCCAATTGCACCGAGTCCCCTTTCGGCTACGAAGTCAGCACGGTCCGCTAAAATTTCGTCGACGGCGTCTTCTACCGCCGAAGAATCTGCAGGAGTATACCCCTCTGACTCCGCTTTTTCACTGAACCATTTGAGGCGATCAGGGAATTCTGCTTCTGTTGGTTTAGGTCCTTCTTTCAGTAGACTGCGTGCCATTGGTACCAAACCCTCGCGAGTGATTATACCTTCTTCACAGGCGTGAATTGCGAGGGTCAGGATTGGCAATGGGAGAGTCTCTGCTGAGTATTTTGTTCCCTCAGTGATATCTTGACGGGTGTTGTCTAGAAGGGCTGATGCCATCGCTTTAGCGGGGATTCCCGGGGTTCGATTAGGTTCGCCTTCGACTGCTATTACCAAGGTGTCATCCAGCTCGGCACCAATCAACGCCTCGGCTTGATTATCTGAAATATTGTATGAGCTAAGGCGCTCTACTCTTTGGGCTCGATTAAGTGGAAGGTCGGCCTTTATCGAAGACCATCGCGCCTCATCGAGATTGACTACTGGAATATCAGTTTCAGGATACATTCGCGCGCCACCAGGAAGCGGTCTCATTGCAGTGGTTGTTCCGTCCTCTGGCGCTCCCTTACGAATTACGACGTTTCGAACTTCCTGGGGAATTCGATGATAGGATTGACGTGCCCTTTTGATGACTGATTCTAGCGCTAAGTCCGCTTGCCATTCTGGTGCAACACATAGTACGAAAGCATCGTTTTCATTTATCTCTAGATTTGATTGGACTAAATCTACTAGATTCTGGTCTATGCCGTAAGCGGGTAGTTCATCCGAATGGAAGATACCTGCGACACCTGCTAATTTTGCCGCACTTGCTAATTCTCTTCCAAGCCTTGGTAATTGAGAATCGTCATCATCCATCTCCTTCGTACCTATCTTTCCTGCAAAGCCGGGTAAGATTGTCGCCTTTACTTGCGAGCCCTGGGCAAGGGCACGCTCCACCATGGTTGAAGTGCAATCATCGAAAATTGAGGTGATATCATGAAGTTGCATTGGAATTCTATTCTCTACAGCCTTTGCAACTCGATTCTCAATTGGAATTTGATCATCTCTACGGTCTGAGGGAAGTGGTGGAAGGCCAGCCTCCTCTCTGAGTTGATTTGCGAGCCGATACATATGCAATTGGCGTGCCATTTCTAATCGGATGATTCTTGGTATCCAATCCAAATCCTGACAGCCTTTGATTTCAACTCGATCACCACAAGCAATACTGACGTTCAGGTCTTGACGGATTGATCCAAGTCCACGACGAACCATTCGTGTATCTCTAAGTAAGGTACCGAGAGCAAGGGCTGTCTCCTTCGCATGTTCAGGAGTTTGTACTTCTGGAGCAGTTGCAATCTCAACTAACGGAACTCCAAGCCTGTCTAGTGTGTAAATCACAATCTCACCAGAATCGGTAGATTGTGTGTCGAGTTTTCTTGCAGAGTCCTCCTCGAGACAAATAACATCGACGCCTACGTCTCCAGAATGAGTTGCAATAGTTCCGTCGGTAGCGATTAAGGTGGTACGCTGAAAACCGCTTGTATTCGAACCATCCACTACTGTTTTTCTCATAGCTTGAAGAAATGGTACAGGCTTTGCGTCCATCATTGCACTGATTGTTAAGGCCGCTTTGACCGCCGAATCATCATGAGCTAACGGAGGGGCTTCATCTAACTCGATTAAGCCGGAATTTGGAGACTGGACATATACGAATGAACGATTTCTAAGTGCTTCGAAACGAGCGGCGACATCGACTTTTCCTCCTTCTCCCTCGGCCGCTCTAAGCCTCCTTTCCTCACGCTTCCATTCGTTGGGAATCTCCTCAATTCCCATTTCATAAAGAGTACTTGGCATCCGTGAATGTAACTTACCTGTGTTCAATTGCTGATGAATTTCCAGACCACACATGAAGCCGAGGCTAGAGGAATCTAACTCAGAGGCTTTGGCAACCTCTCCATGCGGCTCGCTTGTGCTCACATTCTCCAGCGGAGAGTCATCGCTCATAGGCTCAACGGGCGAAGGAATAGCGCTCGTGTGATATCTCGAATAATTCTCCGCCTTGCAACATTCTCGAAAGTACCTCCTCAACTTGGTATTCGTTTACACCACGGGTTTCACTACGATTGAGAATATCAGTTAATTCTGCAACGCCCTTATCGCTGCACAAATCTCGGATTATCGACCTTACAGTATTCCCTGCATTTCTTTGACTAACTGATACACCGGATGCTAATTCTGACTCATCTTCAATTCCGGCTTCTTCTCGCCAGTGTCTGAAAATTGCTAGAGCCATCTTTGCATCATCAGCGCTTGCAACCTCTCGAAGATGCATTCTAGCATGAGCCTCTGTCAAGCGAATTAAGGCCTCCAAGGCTCGAGGGGTAATCGGAATTACTTCTGTCTCTGAGTATTGTTGTTGATCTCGTCCGAAAGATTGTCTCTCGTTTGTATAGTACTCTAGAATCAATGCCTTTGCATCGTCGCTTAGGTCTGGATTGACATTTCTCTTTGCGTAAGCGATGTACTTTCGGAGGAATTCTACAGTAAGATGTTCAGAACCATCAACTCCAGTTGCAAAAATCTCTCCTTCCTCTGTTTCTCTAAGGTCAAACTCCATGGCTTCGTCCAACTTGGTTTCACTTACTCCCTGAGTTCTGACCTCCAGAATATGCCTAGCTATTCTCTCATCATCGTCGACTCGTACCTCGTCACGCAACATCCAGATAATATCGAATCTCGATGCAAGAGGAGGTGGTAAGCCTGTTTCGTTGAATGAGTGCATGACGCTCTCATTCGCTCCTCGCTTAGTGAATCTGCCTTCTTTCGGGTTGGCGGCTGCAAGAACTGCACAGCGAGTGTTGAGGGTAGCCTTCACACCACCCTTTGAAACATCCAAGCGCTGTTGTTCCATGGCTGGGTGCATGGTTCGTCTATCTTCTTCACTGATTTTATCAAACTCGTCAATAGCAGCCATTCCTCTGTCAGAAAGTGGCAAAATTCCAGCTTCTAATGCGAATCTGCCACCGCCGCCGAATTCGTCTCTCACTGCGGCGGCTGTAAGACCAGCACCGGACACACCGCCACCAGTAGCAAACATACCTCGAGGAGAGAGTTTTGACATGTAATTGAGAAGTTGTGATTTCGCAACACCAGGGTCTCCCATTAGTAGAATATGGATGTCCCCACGAGAACGTGTAGCATCTTTGTTTACCCGGGATACGCCACCGAACAACTGCAGAGCGAGGCTTCTCTTCACGAAATGTACGACTCCCGTTGCATAAACTGAAGGTGCGATTGAGCGTTGCATTAGCTGTAGTAAATCATGCCTGGATCCGATGTCAATAATGGCCTGCCGATCTTCATCGGAAATCTTGATTTCAGTAAAGGGGGTACTCTCATGTTCTGAACTTACAAGATGATAGATGATATCGAACATCGGGGTTTTTTTGTTCCTCTTTACCTCAGAATGAACAACAGGTATGACATTGATTACAACTCTTTGGCCAGGAAGATGTTTGTTTACCAAGTCGCCCTCAACCAGTACTTGTCCTCGAGATGGTTGAGCTCCGCTAGGCACGTTTTCAGGAACTTCTTGGACCTCAATCCATTGGTTATTCACCATTCGAGAGACATTCATGACGAGGTTGAATCGGGTCCCACCAGAGCGTCCTGCTGACTCACCACATCCTGTTTCATCGGGACACTTCAGAGGTTCTTTCAATTCCCTTTCATTTTCTTGAATCATCTCAATTGTGTGTCCACAATTCTCACATTGGAAGACAGCTCGATGAATTCTAGGTTTAATTTCACTAATTTTTGTACAAATGACTTCGGCACTTCGTAACATCTCTATGTCCCGACTTCCCATGTCTCTGAGATCTCTTCGACTATCCTTAGGCAGCTCACCGACTCGAATTAAGCAATCAAGATCTTCGCCGCGCTCACGGCAAATTTCTGTCAACGTAGTTCTTCCGTTGTTGATGATTTTGCGAGGGTCCTTCAGAACATCTTCTGCGAACTCTGGATCAAAGGCCTGAAGCTCATGGAAGGTAATGTCAAGCACAGCATTTTCAGACTGCTTTGACAGTAGAAGAACTATCTCGGCCTCTTTTGCTTCGGTGAAGAAAGTCCTCCACCTTGCCGATGAATCATGTGCTGCCATCGTCATAGTTTTCGCCGCCGGGCAACAGAAGTGAAAATCCGTAGTCTATGAACAAAGCGGATGGTTTACTCGACCCCCCTGTTTCCACTGGAAGTTTTCACCACAAGACGTCGTCAAAATGCAGGCTTGAGCGCTTCCACTGCAAGAATTTCTTCAGTTTTCCGAAGCCCATAGGAAACCATCCTTGGGATTTGTTCAAGCACCGCTCCACAACCCCCCCTTCATGGAACATACGTGCTCTGGAAGTGATATCTTAGTTCGTATTGACCCTGGTGAAGAAATCCACTCCTCTTTGAGGAAATTGGCTGATGACCTTGGATTTGATGCAGCGGCAATTACCAGCGGAATTGGCCGGACACGTGAAAATCAATATGGTTACATGAATGAAGAAGGAATTTACAAGAGGAGATTATTGGATTCTCCATCAGAATTAGTCAGTTTATCCGGCAATATTGCACGAACAGAAAATGGAGATGCTTTCACCCATATCCACTGTTGTTGGTCAGATGATGAAAATAATGTACATGCAGGGCATATGTTTGAGTCCGTAGTTCATGTTGTTGCTGAAGTACATGTCAGAGTAATGGAGCATGCTGCCATGACTCGTTGCCCTCTTGCTAATGCAGAATTACTGGGCCTAGAATTTGACTGAAATTTCTCAAGGGCTGGCCGTCATGAAAATTCTCTTTGCTCATGGTTTAGAAGGTAGTCCAAATGGATCTAAGCCGACATGGATGAAGGAGAGTCTGGGTTGGGAAATAATATGCCCAGAGATGAGTAACAGTGGTTGGACTATAGCAGACCAAACAGAAGTCATCGCTAAGGCTATCGCTGAGAATGAAGATGTTGACATCATAATGGGTTCTTCGTACGGAGGGCTCGCTATTGCCAATGCTTCTGAAAGATTTACTGAGCGTGAACTGAGGTTGGTTTTACTAGCACCTGCATTTGGGCTTGCTGAAAATTTTCGTTCGATTGCTGGTGAACAGGGTTTGATTGAATGGGAAAATACTGGTTCTCGCCAGTATTTCCATCATGGATTTGGACATGAAGTGGAATTCGGTTGGGATTTCATTACATCGGCTGATGAAATGTCTTGGCCAACCCTCCACCACCCGACAATAATTCTTCATGGACAGCAAGATGATATCGTTCCAATAGAGTCTTCACGAAAGGTTTCAGAATCCAATGAATCAGTGGAACTCATAGAAGTTGAAGATGGACACAGATTAGCTGACTCTCTGCATTTCATCCCTCTAGCAGTACAGAGAGTTCTTTCTCGTTAACCGATTAATGAGAACCAAGGAAGTACTCGCCGATTTCTGGATCTGTTAGAATATGCTGTGCGTCGCCAGTATGGACTACTTTACCACTAGCGAAAATGTACCCTCGGTCAGAACGAGCGAGGCTCAATCTAGCATTCTGCTCTACGATTAGTACAGTGATTCCTTCTTCTCTCAAGGCATCGATCCTCTCGATAATTTGTTGTTGGTAAAGAGGTGAAAGTGCCGCTGTAGGCTCATCGAGCAAAAGGAAGGTTGGGTCAGAAATCAATGCTCGAGAAATCGCCAACATTTGTCGCTCTCCACCCGAAAGTGATGCCGCCAAGTCGTGGGTACGCTGTTGCAGATCAGGGAACATGTTGAGTGCACGCTCTATTCGCTCGGCAAGAACGGCGGAAGGCAATTTGTTTCCGCCCATCTGTAGATTCTCATGAACAGTCAAAGATGGGAATACGTTGTTCACCTGAGGGACGTAAGCAATACCTCGGTTGACTAACTGGTCTGTTCTCCATCCTGATACTTCTTCGCCCTCATGTTGGATAGTTCCTGAATAATGAGTGGCGATTCCAAAAATTGTTTTGATGAGAGTCGATTTACCACAACCATTGGGTCCTATGATCGTTACGAATTCGCCTTTATCCACGTACAAGTCAATGTCGTATAGAATTTGAACTGAGCCGTAACCACAGTTTAGTCCATTGATTTCTAGAACTCTTTCGCTCATTCTTCCTCACCTCCTGACTCATCAACTGCTGCACCTAGGTATGCTTCGATAACCTCACGGTTGCTACGAACTTCGTCTGGAGTTCCAACCATCAGAATCTCTCCTTCGTTCATAACAACGATTCTGTCGACTCCTTGCCTGAGGATGAAATCCATATTGTGTTCAATGATTAGAACCGAGATTCCAGTTTCATCTACGATTTGTCGTAGGTTGTTGAATATCTTCATCGCCAGTGGTCCCGCTACACCAGCCACCGGTTCATCGAGTAGTAGCAGCTTAGGATCGCCCATCATCGAGCGCCCAATGTCTACTAGTTTTGATTGGCCTCCTGAAAGCTCGCTCGCCAAGTTATGAGCCATATGTGGAACTTCTAATTGCTCCAAGACATCATATGCGCGAGCAAGCCGTTCTTCCTCAGCAGAGGATGATAATTGCAAAATGGAGGCAAATGGATTAGGCTTGAATTGGTCTCTTGGAGGCACCAGTAGATTCTCTATTACAGTCATTTGTCGCCATAAACGAGTGTGCTGGAAGGTTCGGGTAAATCCAAGATTTTGGATTTGGTCGGGGCGCATATTCGAAGCATCCTTACCGAAAATTTCGATACTTCCTGCGGTCTGATCTAACAATCCACTAATGCAATTGAATGTGGTAGATTTGCCACAACCATTAGGGCCAATCAATCCGATAAATTCCCCAGGGCCGACTTCGAAAGATACGTCCTTTACAGCGACTAGACCGCCGAATTCCTTTCGGAGATTATCGACCTTTAGTACCGGTTCACTCAACGGACTCACCTCCATTAGGGCGCTCGGGTCTAACCGGCACTTCTGGAAGTAGACCCTTAGTGTTGAACTTCAATGAGAATAGCATCAAACAGCCAATCAAGAAGAGTTTGAAGTAAAGCATGTCAGCCGTCACTACGCCACCAAAGAACGACTCATCGATTGAACGCTGACCAAGAGCGACAGCTGTAAATGAAAATATTGCAACACCGGCTAAGCCAGTCTCTAGAATCCTTTCTGAGCGTATTGTAAAGCCGACAAATGATGCAACTAGGAAGAGGCTTGCAACTTCCCAAGGACTTAGTATTAGCCATTCGAATAATGAATCAATACGAGCGGCTGTGGTGTGTAGAGGGAGGTCTGTAGAACCTTGTCCAGCGACTAGTACATTGAATACGAATTCCATTAAGACGATTATGAATGCTCCAACGACCATTCCTCGATTATTCGATGTACCACCAATAATGAATGCCGCCCACACTAGGAAGGTGGACCGGGCCGGGGACATGAAGCTCGGTTCAAATCCGGTTAGTTTCCAAGCCCAGAATGCCCCAGCAAGTGCAGCGATTGATGCACCCAATGCTAGGCTAGCGGCCTTGTGAGTTAGAACATCGTGACCATGGTGTTGTGCAACCTCTTCGTCTTCTCTGATCGCCTTTAGGATTCTACCCCATGGTGAGGAGAGGATTCTGTTCAAGAGTACCCAAACAAGGATTACTGCCACTACGGACATAATCATCAGCAAGAACATGTATGGCGCTGGCTCGCCTAGATTCAACCATTCACCAATCAGATATGCAGGAGTTTCGGTTAGATTTGGATCATCTCGGCAGGCATCTGGGCTGACCCAATTTGTGTCGGGTCCGGAGGTTTCTGAACCGCAGAACCACATGTCTTCGAATGGTAATGGATAGGATGAGATTCCAATTGCATTACCTACTGCACCTACCCTTAGCAATGGTTCACCTGCCAGTAAAACCCTGACAATCTCACCGAGAGAGATTGTTACAATCGCAAAATAATCTGTTCTTAGGCGAGCGGTTGGATATGCTAACGCCCAGCCAAAGGCTGCCGCGAGAAGCAGGGCAATCAGTACTGCCGGTAAAATCGCCCAATCGTACCCATGCAGATTCTCTGGGGCGGTAAGAATTCCAACAGTTATTGTTCCAATAGCAACGAAGAAGATAACACCGAAGTTGACCATTCCTGTATATCCGGTGTGTATATTGAGAGAGAAAGACATCAGAATAAAAATTGAGAGCGTTAGTAGAACATTGGATACCTGTAGGATCTTCTTGAATCGGAAATCATCAGATTCGGCAATTGGTAACCAAGCTAGGAATAATATGAGGATGAACATCAACAAACCGAAAAGAAGCCAAGATCCGATTGGACTCTCTCTACCATAACTTCGAAGATTCTGTTTATCGTTATCTGAGCCCAAAGGTAGTTTGTCGAGGACGTTGGAGTATAACTTTCCAGCTTCTGTACCTACCTTTGTGGTGATGTTGCTAGAGGATTGAGAGATTCTTTCTCGAATCTGCTTGACAAATTGGTCGTGTTTCCTATCAAAATCTGACCAACGAAGGATAAGTTGAGTCTGTAATTTACTAATTCGAATTGAAATTGAAGAGATTATTTCGTTTAATTTTACAGTAATATTTTGTGACCCTTGAGTTCCGTATTTTCCTTGTAATATGGAAATTCCTTCATAGATAGAATAGGCCCAAAGTAAGATGAATGCCCACGGCCAAAGGATGTCACCAAGGTCAACGATAAAATTGACCAAGTCGATTTCTAAGTTCATTTGACTTAGCCAAGATTCTTTCATTTCTGAGAGAGCATTTGCTGTCCACTCATCGGTCTGTGCAGGAGTCAAACCATCTGGAGGGGACTTTTGACTCAACAAATCAGATTCATCCAAAGGAGAGTCTTCCAATAGCAATGTTCCATCGCTTCTGCCGGTTAAAACTGCTAGATTAGAATCTACAAATTCCTCATCTTGGCAAACATCCCCGCAACCATTTGCGAATGAGTTTCTCCCCACGAAGTTACTGAATCTATGGAAGGCGTATGCTGCTATTGCAACGGCAGTGAAATTCTGCATCTTATCAGTTCTATTTCGCCACCAGTGATGAAGGCCAAATATCCCAGTAGGTAAAATGGCTAGAGAAGCTGTGATTTTGTCCGATTTATCGGGGTCGTATTCTTTTCGTTTTCTCAGACGATCAATTTTCCATTTCTCATATGCATCGCCAATACCTTCCGGCATAATCATCAAAATCGCAACTAAGAAGATGTACGGCATTACACCATCTAGTGCAGAATAATTTGAACGACCAAGTGGCAAGCCAATTCCAATCAATACTGGAGAAGATAATGCACGAATGAATCCAACAACCAAAGATCCTACAATAGCCCCTGGGATTGAGCCAATCGTTCCAAGAACAATTATGGCGAAAGATGGTAGAAGAAGAGTAAATGCAGTTTCTGGATTGAATCGAAGAGTCAGCGCAAATATTGCGCCACCCATTCCGGAGATTCCTGCTGAG
>JAZAAK010000016.1:0-4090 GCA_036138175.1 Thermoplasmatota archaeon
GTGTGGTGCCGAAATCCCCTCGAAACCTCTCCGTGGCTCACTAGGGTATATCCCACAAAAATTGGGTTTAGTTCGTCATGCAAGTGTTAGGCACAATGTAATGTTGGGTGCTCGAGCTGGAACTAATGATAGGAAGGAAAGAAAGGAACGAGTTACCAATGCGATTCAACAAATGGGGCTTGAGGAAAAATCAAGAGAACCAATTAGGAGATTGTCAGGTGGCCAACAGAGAAGAGTCGCAACGGCCAGAACATTGGCTCAGCGACCAAGATTAATTCTAGCGGATGAATTTTTGAGTGAATTAGACGAAGAAACTTTGACTATGGTTTTGGAAAGTGTGACAAGCTACGTGAGAGAAAATAATTCAGCATTAATCGTTGTCGAGCATGATATTTCTAGAGCCAAGTCAATGGCAAATCGCCTCCTAGTTATTGATGATGGAAGAGTGAATCCATTCATTACCAAACCAAAAGCCGTGGTGTTGAATTCATGAAGAAGATAGCAGTAGATGGCGAAAAGATGGCTCTGGTGCTATGGATTCTTCTTTTGCTTGCAATTGTAATTCTTAACGGAATGGTGGGCGATTGGGGAAGATTAGCAGGAGGTCCAGACAATCTTGTCAGATTCTTCTTTCAGTCTCTTTGGCCACCCGACATGAGCGTTTTAGAGCCTCAAACATACCCTGTTTGCACCGCCCAACCAATTTTCGATTTCACTTGTTCAACCGCTTGGAAGGGAGTAATTGAGACCCTAAAAATCGCATTTGTTGCAACAGTCTTTGGGATGGTATTAACTCTCCCGCTATCGATAATGGCTTCAAGAAATCTAAGTCCTCGATGGATATCTTACCCTACCCGCTTTCTTATCTCAGCATGTAGAAGCCTTCCTGCATTGATTTGGGCTATTTTCTTGGTTATTCTAGTCGGCCTAGGTCCTTTAGCAGGTGTTCTCGCCATGACTATTTACACCGTGGGATATCTTGGGAAATTACAGTATGAATCAATTGAGGGTCTGACAAAAACTCCTTTGGATGCGGCGAATGCAATAGGCTTGAGTCGTTGGGAAGTCGCAGTTAACGTCGTTATTCCAGAAGCCGCAAATGATCTAATTTCTCACTCGATATTCATGTTTGAATATAATTTCCGTTCTGGTACTGTAATCGGCATTGTCGGTGCAGGAGGAATTGGATATTACATAGATCTGTATCTTCGATTTTTACAATATGATAAGGTGTTTGCATATCTAATTATCATTTACATCGTTGTTTTAATCATTGATTTCATTTCGATATATGCAAGATCATTTTTCACCGAAGAAGAGTACCTTAATGCCCCATTATGGAGGGACGTCCTTATCCCCTCTTGGATAAATTAAGATGCTCGATTGAGCTAAGATTCGTAAGCTTCAACCATTCGTCGAACAGCAGTTGAAACTTCTTCCTCTCCATCAAGGAGGTTACCCAAGGCTGAAAGGAACGGCACCTCAATATCTAATCTCTCTGCTCGGTTAAGGAACATCCTAGTCGCTCTAACTCCTTCAGCAACCATGTGCATCTCAGCTAGAGCCTGTTCCAGAGATTTCCCGGAACCAAGTTTTTCTCCTAGCGTTCGGTTTCTTGAGCGTGGACTAGTTGCAGTCACGTACAGGTCTCCGATTCCAGCAGGTCCAAAGGCAGTTCCGGAATTTGCACCCATTGCGTCAAGCAGAGTAATCCCTTCTGAAAATCCAGCAAGAACCAATGCCGCTTTGAGATTATCACCACCAATTCCATCCCTCAATCCATCAACTAAACCACAAGCAAGAGCAACCGTATTCTTGTATGCTCCCCATAATTCTGCACCCTCTACATCATTCGTAGCGGTAAGAACCAGAGATTCAGTCGAAAGGCGCTCTGCGATTCTATCGGCAACCGATCTATCATGGCAGGCAACTAGGGCAGTCGTCATTACTCCTCGAGCTACTTCGGGAGCGATTGTGGGGCCAGTTAGTACAACCACAGGATTGGATTTACCTGCGGCTGAAAGTCGGTCTTCAATCTCACGAGAAATCATACCTGATTCACTCTCCGATGTTGGAGCTAATCCTTTCGCCAGATCAATCAAAACATGAGAAGGGCGAAGTAAAGGAATCAGTTCGTTAACAACTGAGAGAATTACACCACTGGGTAGTGCTAAGACAAGAATCTCGCAAGTATCTGTAACATCGGACAATTCCATGGTGGAGTCTAGACTGTGAATCTCGTGCCCTGGTAGGTACTTTTCGTTGATATTGCTGGTCATCAAGGACTCGTATACTTCTGCCTCGATTGTCCAACCCATCACATTGTGCCCGTCTTCACACCAGACCTTTGCTAGTGCAGTACCCCAATTGCCCAGTCCAAGAACACCTATGCGTGACATGTGCACCCCTGAATCGCATCGCCCAATGCTCCCGTTATCACCTCTTTGGGGTAAGAACTGGCTACCGTTGGATTCTTGACCTTGAGTTTACGGCCGGATGTTAAGCAGGGGTTCCCGAGCGGTCAAAGGGGCTGGGTTTAGGTCCCAGTGCGTAGTGCTTCGCAGGTTCAAATCCTGTCCCCTGCACCATTTTTCATCTAATCTGCCGACATTGTGTTGATAAGTGGGTTTTTCTTGCAATGGTTCAATGAATCGCGCGTATGCCTTACTCGCTAGCCTAATTTTGATTGCCACTCCAATGGCTGGTTGCCTTTCTGGTGAAGATTTGGAAGAACTTGTTGACGATGTCTTAGGATGTATGGACGAAAATGCGGCCAATTACGAAGAAAACGCCACGGCCGAGTTAGTTGGAGACTGTATTTACATGGCCACCACGGAGACTTTCATCGAGGCCATGACTGATATGGGAAGTATCGAAGATATGCTAGAAGAGAGTCCGAAGGCAGGATACTCTCAGTCGATTTCATCGAGCGAGTGGAACCAAGATTTGGGGATGCAGATGGATGTCGAGATAGAGGACATTGTAATGGCGGATCTTGACAATGACTCAGTCTATGTTCATAACTCAATTTCAATTGCAGGGTTATTGCAAATGGAATATACTCATGTGCAGGTCGGCGAGGTTGTCAATGTCCACCTGTTAGTGGGCGGAATGATGGTTCAAGGAGAGGCAACAACCGGCTCCTACCAAACTCGAGATGCAACTCCCAATGTTTTGGAGGTAATCGCAGAACAGGGCGGACTATTCAATGAAGGCGGACTATTCAATGACGGAGGTGATGATGATGGGGATGATGATGATGGTGACTTACCAGAAGACGCAGTAATTACAATCACTATGAGTGATGATATGGAAACCCAGACAATGACAATGGAGTATAATGAGGATGGCGCCGAGGTTACTATGACTATTCACATAGATCAGAATGAAGACCTTATGTCCATGAGTATGGAAACCGAAAACGGCTCTGCCACCTCATCAATAACTTACGAAGTGATGTGGGGAGATGCAATAGTCATCGAGGTGGATGAGACTCTTCCAAAAACCTCGATTCCAGTTTGGTTAGATTTCGCAGGTGAGGATGAATTTGTCTGTGGAACAGGGGAGACAATTCCGATGGATTGGGTCGATGACGGCTATGAAGATTGCGAGGACGGTTCCGATGAGTACGATGATGACGATGACCACGGTGACCACGACGACCACGGTGACCACGGTGACCACGACGACGATTACGCATTCTACTGCTCAAATGACGGTGAAGATTACGCTGAATCAATGGGGGGAATCCTGTGCCCTGAAGGGCCAGGAGTAACTCCTGAATGTCCAAATGGAGAATCTTGTGTTTGTATTGATGTCGATGGTTCTTGTAACGACGGAGACGACGATTGGGGATATTACGCAGACGACGGAGATGGACACGACGACCACGACGATCACGGTGATGACGATAACCACGATGACGACGGCCACCATGATGATGGCAATCATATCAGTTGGGATAGTTATTATGACGGCTACTGCGAATGGGAAGGTTACTCTGATGCTACTGATGCAGGAGAGGATTCTCGTTGGTGGTGCAAGATATCTCAGGACGATGAGGAATGGGAAAATTGGTGGTATTACTGTG
>JAZAAK010000017.1:0-21560 GCA_036138175.1 Thermoplasmatota archaeon
CTAAGTCTTCCAAAACCTCAGTAAAAGGCTTCATCATTAACGGCTTCATCATTGAGCGGCCATAGACCAAAACATTTCCACCGAATGAATGTATAATTTCGTCACCATGTGCCCAAGCAACCGCTCCGTGAATGGTATTTTCCGAGACATCCATACGCCTGAAATCAACTAATGGCTCCCATTCCACATCTCGTCCGGTAGCAATACCTTCGTGTTCTTCTCCGAGAGGATTGGTTGGGAATACAGCAGACCCCGGCCGGCCTGGTGCGACACTGGATGGCTGCTCGACTTTGCGTTCGCTCATTCGCTCCCCCCATTTACCGCCGGTGCGACTTTCGTCATGAATGCCTCCATGTTGCGTTGAACCCTTTGAGAATCATGATTAAAGAAATCGAACCAAAACATTAGGCGGTCTTCTGGGTGGAATCGCTCTTTGATTTGTTCAGCAACTTCATGGACATTTCCAATTACTGCGTTATCGGTGGCACGCTCTACTTTGGTAGGATCGATAGTGCCCTCCAGAGCATGCCAATAGGTTGTCAACGCGGCTCTAGCTTCTTCTTTTGCCTTTGCGCTTCGCTCATCATCAGTCAAACCATCCTCATCATTAACGAAGACCATGATTGTACGAGGCATCATGTCACGAGTCCATGCACCTCCTAAAGAGTGGTAGTTTTCTGCCATTCTTTCATGAGTTTGTTCAATGATATGAGGCGGTGTTATCGAGAGGTTGAACACCTGAACAGGAGCCCATTTGTTGACCTCAATTTGTAGATTCACATCGTGGCTTCCAAGAACTAGGTTGAGTAATTCTCTACGCCATTCTTGTGGGATAGTTTTGATCTCCTCGAAGTCATATCTTGATGGAATGGTGATTGATTCAGGCGCCTCTGATAGATCATGCATTTTCATAGCAACACCCTGAACATTCTGCCAATCTTCATCAGAGCGGAAATTATCTCTGGTAAGGATAGTCTTTCGAATCATTTCACTAGAAATCACTTCACCATTCAAGAGTCTAAGGAAAATCTCAGATGCCTCTGCGAAAATTTGACCTCTTAGAGCTGGCCAAGCAGCCTCCTCAACCTCATCTCGTGGTACAATTCCGTATGGCCGAGCCATAAATTCGAAGCGGCCGGCTGAAAAACCGATATGCAATCTTCTCTTTTCTTCAGGATTCATTCCATGTAATGCAAGAAATGACCCAACTCGTTCTGCCTGTGGAATCGGTCCTCCACTAGCTAGAATCGACATAACTGCGCTACCAACTTCTATTCTTTTGGTTCGAGCAAAAATTGCAGTTGCGACTTGAAAAAAATCCGTACAAAGACCAACCTCTCCAGGATAATGTGGGACAACAGGCTTCGAGTTTTGCTTCTGAACTTCGGTTGAAAGATGTGCCTGAGCAACCCAACCAACGCCAAATCCTAATTCGTCGGCTTTCTCAGCCTGGT
Source organism: Thermoplasmatota archaeon (assembly GCA_036138175.1). GTDB lineage: Archaea > Thermoplasmatota > Poseidoniia > Poseidoniales > Thalassarchaeaceae > MGIIb-O1. Next base: position 1,455 of record JAZAAK010000017.1, read on the forward strand.
CGAGAAAATTAGCAAACATCTCCGTTTCACTTGGTATATGTCCGGATGTGTCCGGAGTTTGTGAAATCGAGAAGAAGATGTCGAAGTTCATGCAAATCAATCCACTAAATGGAGCGCATTCTGCCACCATCGACAGCCAAAGAAACACCGCGAATGCCTCCGCTACTTGGTAAGCAAAGAAAGGTGACAGCGGCTGCGGTTTCCATTGGATCTATCAGGCGCTGAATAGGGACTGAATTCATCCAAGTATCTCGAACTTCCTCAACCGACTTTCCAGTTCTTTGTGAAATTGATCCTGCAAGAGAGCCAAGTCGGTCGGTGTCAGTAAACCCTGGAAGTATGTTGTTGATAGTGATACACGGGTCTAATTCCCTAGATAGTGACTTTGCCCAAGAGGCCATTGCGCCTCTGAGCGTATTCGAAAGTCCGATATTGTCGATCGGTTCTCGGACGGAAGTTGAAATGATGTTAACAAAGCGGCCGTAACCCAATTCTGCCATTCTTGGAGAGAGAATCTGAGCGATTGTATGGGATGCGTGTAAATGGCGGGAAAATGGGCCCTCAAACTCATCTAATTTATTCTCAAGAAGTGATCCTCCGGGTGGTCCTCCTGCATTATTGATTACAATTTCAACCATGCCTAGACCCAAAACAGACTCCCTAACGGCCTCAGTATCTTCTAAATCGAGAACAAGCATTTCATGTCCAGAGCCATGTAGTTCTGCTACTAATTCTTCCAGTACATCAGCACTTCGAGCGCAGGCGATGACTCGTGCTCCCGCTCTCGCTAGCATCTGAGCACTAGCACGCCCTATACCCGCACTAGCTCCACAAACTAATGCAGTTCTTCCAGCCAAGGCATTTTCAGCGAAAGGAAATCCTTCATTCAACATATCACTCATTTCTTCAACTCCTAGTCAACATAGTGCGCATATTTTTGCTCTGCAAGTTTCTCATAAACAACCTGCAAGACATCCTCTGGAGCGTTCCTGAAAGTAGGATGTTCACTCTCTCCCTGTGGGTGTCGCATCTCATCCCACCGCCCCTCTTCATACCCCATCAGGGCTTCCTTCATCAATACACCAGCAAGAACCAGTGTTTCGTAGCACAGATCCTCGTATGTCATGCCTCTCTTTACCGGAACTTCTCTTCTTAGTAACAAGTCTCCAGTGTCAATTCCATTATCACAAAAGTGCGTAGAACTACCTATTGGGATATCGTGGTAAACGCTCCATGCTGGAGAGGCAGAGCCCCGACAATCAGGAAGTAGCCCCGGATGAGAATTTACCACTCCATCTTTAGGATGGTCGAGTATTTCTCCACGAATGATTCTAGTTCCTCCAAAAACGATTAGATCGAGTGGTAAATTTGCAATGTGTGGCATTACCTGTTCTGAGTTATGAATTGCAACTTCTATGTGAGGAACCTCAATTCCTTGAGTCGATAAATCGGCTAACTGCGACTCAATTGTCGGAGCGATTGGATTTCCTTCTATACGCTTGAGAAACTTCTCTCTCTCTTCGTCTGCAATCGCCGAGTCCTCCGAAATTACGATACTCGGAATGAATCCTTCTGAGAGAATCTGTCGTAACATTTCTCTTCCATAAGGGTGCTCCTTTAGGAGCAAATATGCGAAAATCGGCTTACCTCCCATGTTCTAACCCTAGCCCTCCGTATGGGTCATTGATACCCGTTATTTTCGGTTGGTAGTTCTGTCCTCTGAAAGGATTTAATCGAGAATTTCGGCCTCTAAACCCTCCTCTTGATTTTCAGCTTCTTCAAGTTTAGTTTGACCAAAACTTCTGATGCGAATTACTTGAAAAATTAGTAGCAAGATAGCTATTACTAACCCCCATTCAACATGCGGAACTTCAGAGTCCTCGGTTTCCGATTTTTCTTCAATATCTGAACTCATATCCTCATCTGGTGGTTCTTCTTCAACCGGTGCTGGTTGGACAATTATCGCCCCTACCATACCGAGTGGTTCATGAGGTTCGCAAACATATGTATAAGTGCCATTTTCTCCGATTTTGAAGGTATAAGTATAGTCTACATTTCTAGAGGGTTCCCCAGAGTCGAATAGACCATTTTCCTCGACAGCATTGTGAGCAAGTAGTTCTCCGCTCCAGAAGAATCTAACCGAATCTCCTTCAAAGATAGTAATAGTCTCAGGGGAGAAGCGTAGATTTGTACTATCGACGCTTACAACGACTACCTCACCCTCATCTTGGGTTTCATAATTGCTAGTAGCCATTACAGTGCTTAGTAGCAAAACACTGCACATAACCACTAGTATGGTAGATTTCACAGTTAATGCTGTGATGATGTGCCTATTAAGCGATGTATACAAATTAGTCAATTATTCTGTATTCAAGACGAGCCCCTTCGTCGCTATTTACGAGAATATTTCCACTAAGGGGTCACTCGCGAACGATCTCGTGGGAACAGGACAACTTCTCGGACATTACCAGCGCCGGTGAGAATCATCAGTAATCTGGCGACACCTAGTCCCCATCCTGCATGAGGAGGTGCGCCGTATCGGAATCCATCTGTGTAGAAGGTGAAGTCCGCTGGGTCCAAATCCATGTTTCTTAGATTCTGTTCCAAGACATCGACTCGATGTTCTCGCTGTCCTCCAGAGGTCATCTCATCACGGCCATAATTCAGATCGAATCCTCGGCTTAACTGGCTACCAGTAGAGCCTTTTTCGTCTTCATCGTGGTATATGTAGAACGGCTTCATCGACATCGGCCATCGTGGCAGGAAGTGGAAGCCAGGGTATTCAGCAGCTATGATATCACAGTGGTGACTTTCGATATCGTCCCCCCACTCAATGTCACCACCACCTTTCTGTACGATCTCAATCGCGTCACAATAAGGAATACGTGGGAATGGTAGTTCTGGCACTTCCACAGTAACCGGGTCCTGACCTTGGCTTACCCTGTATTCATTTACAACATCGATGAGATGAAGGTCATTTGCCACGACTTGACTCCAGATGTGATGAATCATTCTCTCCTGAACGCCCATTACATCTTCGTCATTCATCCAAGCACCTTCAATATCGAAGGAAATGAATTCGTTTAAATGGCGATATGTATCGTGTTTTTCAGCCCTGAAGGCGGGTCCGATTTCGAATACTCTTTCCAAGCCACCAAGAACTGCCAATTGCTTGTATAACTGAGGTGATTGACTTAGGAAAGCCGGTGTATCGAAATACATCATTGGGAATAGATTGGTGCCACCTTCGCTGGCGCTGGCGATGATTTTTGGAGAATTAATTTCTTGGAATCCCTCACCGATTAGATGGTCTCGTCCGTATTGAAGCACACGACTTCTGAGTTGGAACATTGCATTTACGTGCGCGCGACGAAGATCCAGATGTCTGTTATCCAATCGGATATCCAATCCTACATTTACATCGTCAGTAATTCCCACCGGTAATGGTGTTTCAGCAGAAGATAGTATGTTGGCTTCTGTTACGTTAATCTCGTATTCAGGAGGTGGAGCAGGTTCGCCTTCGGGGACCTTGGGTGGCCGCTTTTGAGCCACTGTTCCAGTCACTTGAATTGTTGATTCACGCGAGGCGGATTGGACTGCAGTGAACGTATTTTCGTCCATATTATCCTTTTTCAGAAATGCTTGGATATACCCTGTTCCATCGCGCAACATTAGGAAAGCGATTGCACCTCTTCCACGGACTGTTTCTGCATATCCGGCTACCGAGACTTGGTCTCCAATCATATCTGCCCCATTGCTAACAACTTGTCCAATTGTGTGAGTACGAAACGCGGTGGGGTGCCAGTCGCTACTGTCGCGCATGCCTTCGCGTCCCGTCCTCAATTTATGAATCGAATCGAAAGTCAGTTTTGCTCCGTGCTAATGCTTGAGTAGTCGATGCCCGACACAGAGGCATGGGCAACGACTCGATGTACTACCGAATGATGGGCAATACTGGAATCCAAGTTTCCGTTCTTTCCTATGGTTTCTGGGCAACCTATGGAGTCAAAGATAGACTGACCGGGGATGCAGGAGTAAAATCTGCAAAGGAGTTGATGCGAATCGCCCGTGAAGTGGGAGTCAATTGTTTCGATCATGCAGAGGCTTACGGTAATCCAAATGGAGAGGCTGAGAAAATATTTGGTATGGCGCTGAAAGAATTACAATCAGAAGATGATGAACTTTGGAGACGTTCAGAATTGGTGATTACCACCAAGATATTCTGGGGTGGACCTGGAGTAAATGAATCAGGGCTTTCAATCAAGCATTGTCGTGAAGGTATGGACAAGTGTTTGGAAAGATTGCAATTGGATTATGTCGACATGGTATTTTGTCACAGGCCGGATCCATTCACACCAACTGCAACGGTCGTCAGGGCCATGACCGACATCGTCCGTTCTGGTAGAGCGACCGCTTGGGGAACAAGTGAATGGTCCGCGCAACAGATTACCGAAGCATATTGGATTGCCAAGAGCGAAGGTCTAGAGCCTCCTCAATTTGAACAGCCACAATACAATATGCTTCACAGGCAGAGATTCGAAGAGGAATACTTCCCTCTTTACAACCCGCCATATTCGATTGGGACTACGATTTGGAGCCCACTTAGGTCAGGGTTCCTTACCGGCAAGTATCTAGATGGTATACCTGAAGATTCACGCCCCACACAATCGGGTTACGACTGGATGTTGCAGGATTTGGAGGAAAGAAAGGCTCGTGGCGAGTTCGAGATAGTCGCCAAGCTAGTCGATTTTGCTAACAACAAAGGATGCACTCCAGCACAACTCGCTCTTGCTTGGTGTTTGAAGAATCCAAATGTATCGACCATACTTTTGGGAGCGACTACAGAAGATCAACTTCGGGATAATTTGGGTTGTATCGAAGTTGCACTTTCAATGAGCGATGATGACATGAAATCTATTGAGGAAATACTTGGAAACAAACCCGCAGATTGGATAGGTCCGGGCGGAGATGGAAATCGTCAGCTGAAGACACTTTGATGACGATTATTCCTCTTCAACGGTGGCGATTTTTGCCGCGATTAACAAAAATGCAGTGTGCCCCATTGGCTGATTTCCCGGGCGGACACCGCCTCTGCCGGCTTTTGACCACCTTCTTTCGATAATTTCTCCAGCAAATTCTACGATTAGCCCCTCTTTTTCGACCTCATTCCATGATTTTTCTAACTGAGCAGTGGTGGGGCAATAGCACGCAATCCTTCCTCCGATTCTGAGTGTTTGAGAAATTTCGGGGACAACGGTCCAAGGTTCAGCAATATCGATTATTGCAGCGTCTAACTCACCGCATATTCCCACAACTTCGGAGGCCGCATTTTGCAAATCCATTTCCAATAAATTCCAAGAGGGAAAATCTGTAGAAAACTCAGCCAGTCTTTCCATATTACTCCGGCCAACTTCCGCGTGTTCTGGACGGTTTTCTACTGAGACCAAATATCCCTTGGAGCTCATTACATTCGCAAGGTTCATCGCAAGTCCTGCAGAGCCGTGACCGCCTTCCAGTACACGGCTTCCGGTACCAATTCCCATCCAAGAAATCAAAAATCCTGAGTCCTTGATTCCAATTGTTTGTGCCCTTCTATTCATGTTTCTTCTAGCCTCAGGTAGAGCGGCTTCAACTATGGTCAAAGATTTCTGTCCAATAGTGATTCTATCCCCCAATGAATATCCTTCCAAAAGTACCGAAGGATCGAACCTTCCAAGACCCTTTATCTTGACTTCACCGGGCACATTATTGACGAGATATGCTCTCCCATCATCTTCTCTCAAAGCCACCCAATTGGGAACTCCACTTGACGCCTCAGACCCTGACATCAATGTGAGTTGTAACGGTCATTTAATTCAAGACCTTCGATTCTATATTCCTGCCATTATTTTTATTCTACGACCCCTAAAGGGTCGTTTTTTGATGTGAGACATTTTAGGGTTATGTATAAATCATTAAGATTACAGCATTTCTTCATGATGCTAGTGGACCGGTTGGATAAAATCTCAACCTTAACGATTGCACTCCTAATTCTAACAATGTCTTCAATCGGATATTTCATGATTGAGCAAGAGACAACTGAGAGGCAGGAATTAGAGGCAAAAGAAATGCCTAGATTTGCGGTCAGCCCGGGTCACACAGTCTTTGGCGAATATGTTGGGGCGCACTGGTGCGGACCTTGTATGGGTAGCGCCTCTCCTTCTCTGGTTAACCTGAAAAACAGCAATACTGATGATTTCACCTACATTTCATTCTTTGAGGGTGCTTCTAGCGGCTGGCCTTCTGACGGACCTGTAAATAGGCGAAACCACATCATGGCCTCCTCTAGTGGGTATCCTACCTTCGCTTTCGCAGACGAAACCTCGGGTTCATGCTACAAGGTTGGCTCGGCAGGCTCAAATCACTACGATGCAGACTTTAGTGCAGGAGGTTGTATGCACGCTGATGCTAGTGATTTTAGCATGGAACTTGGAATAGTTCTGAACTCCGCAGGAGATACGGTGACTACAACTCTCGACATAACTTACCTAGGGGCTAGTGACATTACGGTGTATGTTTATGGAGCCGTGACTGAGAAAATTGGGGCCGAGGCATATGATGATGGAAGTAGACCTCACCATGTTTTCAGAGAATGGTTACTTTCCGCTGATAACGATTTCACAGAGGTGACTTTGATACCGAATCAGGTTGAGACATTAACTTGGGACAAACCGCTTAATTCCGTAAGAGCCGGTGGTGGCAATACTCAGTGGGAAAATTTCTGGCCTGTATTCGCTCTTATGGATGGAGATTATTCAACCTACAATGAGGTCTATGCTGCTATTGATTTAGATATGGCTCCGTTAATCGATATAGGCATAGTCGACTTTGAGGCCAGAAATGTAAATGGCAACAACGGTTTTGTTGCAGGCGACATACTCGATCTTGAGGTCGATATCGCGAATAATGGAGCCGAGGAATATAGTGATGGAGGTAGCATCGATATCTATCACCTCTCAAATGGTGAGGAAATTCACCTCGGTGGCATTTCAATCAACCAACTTTCGGTCGGAGGGACTCAGTCCTACACTGCTATGTTCGACACAAGTGACATCACTCTAGCACCATCAGGGACTTCCTCCTTTAGAGCACGTATATCAGGAATGATTGGAGATCGTGTATCTTCCAATGACTACCTAGATGGCCTAGCTCTGCATGACAATCCTCCGGTACCTAATCGCCCGGTCGCAGTCGCAGAATCTAGCGTAGAGAGAGGCACACCAATCCAATTTGAATCTACAGCATTACCGAATGATTTGGTCGATGATATGTCAACCATGAGCGCAGAATTACACTACAGCCTTCATGGTACAGATACTTGGGACGATTCTTGGATTACTGCCATTGATATGGTCGGAACAGGTGGTAACTCTCGCTACATTCACACAATCACTCCCCCGATGAGTTCTCAATCTGGGTCCTACGATATCCGTATGCAGTGGACAGACTCTGGCGGACAAACATCGGAGTGGGAAATTACAGAAAATGCCTTCGAATTGAGAAATGCATTACCTAGAATTCTAGGGCCTGGTGACGATAGTTATGCAGGAATTCCGACCGTGAAGGTCGATACGGTTGAGGCTGTGTCGATAGTCGGATTGGTTAGCGACGCTGAAACTTCTCATGCTGAACTAATAATTGATTCCAATGCTCACCAATTCATTTCCTATGACTCCCAGACACTAGAGATAAGCGTTCGATTTGACGAAATTTCCTACGACAGCATAGGAAATTCAATTTCTCAAGGTATATTCATCACAGTCGGCGATGGCGAAGACGTCAATTCAGGAACTCTGATGTTTAACGTCATAGAAAATGGCCAGCCACGCTGGAGTGGAATTCCGACTCAAGGATTTAACGAAGGAGGATCCTCTAGCTTAGTACTGACAGAATTCCTAACTGACACTGACGATAATGGAAACTCAGTTCCTGCAAATACTCTCTCTTTATCTGTCGTCAGCATTAGTGATGAATCATTAGTATCAGCCGAAATTTACGACCAGACTCTCAATGTTGCTGCTCTGGATGACGATAGTTTTGGTACAGCTGAAATCACAGTTAGAGCATCCGATGGTATCAAAGAATCAGATACAGTGATTATTTTCCATATCAACAATGTGAATGACGCTCCGATCATTGACTTAGGCGAATATTCTAATCCGGTCCTTCAAACTGGTGACAGATTGACCTTCAGTGTTTTAGATATGGTCTCTGATGTCGATGATTCTGAAGAGGATATTTGGATTACAGTGACAACTTTTGTTCCTGGCGCGGTTCAGTATAATCCAATTTCTGGCCTTGCCACAATGAGTTGGGAAAATGCAGGAGAAGAGATGGTTACGGTTACTGCTGAAGACAGACATGGAGCTTCCAGTGCCGCCATAATCACGGTTAGTGTAGTCAATGATCTACCACTTCTATGGGTTGATTCATCTGGATTCGGTGATTTGAGTGTCAATATTTCTTCCACAAGTTTCGGTTTGAACCCTAGCGTAACTATCGAAAATGTAGGAGACCTTGAACTATCAGAAATTAAAGTAATTTGGAGTGTTTGTAATAGTATCACTGGAATTTGTAATGACTTTGGTACCTCTTACAATATGGGTCCATTTATTGTATTAGCAAATAATGGTGACGGGCTTATGATAGGGGATTACGTAACCCTTTCAGTTAATGCTGTAGACTCACAAGGATTCGACCGCTCAACAACTGAACAATACAAGGCCTATGCCACTGAACCTGTTGAAATAACTCCAGAAGAACTAGGCGACGGGGATAATCAAAACAAATCAACATTCACACTTCTGACTGCAGGACTAATGGCAATCGGAATTATGCTCTCAATCGCCCTAGTAATAGGGCTAGCCATTGTATTGCAAAGAGGGCGCAGAGAAGTTGTCAGCGCCGAGGTCTATGATTATGAGGATGAATACGACTATTCGGGGTACGAGGAGCCTGAACCGAGTCCATTAGTGGCTCCGCCCCCGCCTCCTGGAATGGGACCTCCTTTACCGCCTGAAGGCCTTCCTCCTGGTTGGACTATGGAACAATGGAATTACTACGGCGCAGAGTACCTCAGGCGTCGAGAACAGCAATAGTTCCACTGAATTACTCATAACGCACCTTCAAGAAGGTGCGCAGGACAGGATAGACCCCGAGGGGTGCACGATGAGCGATGAAGAGTCACCTGTTGACCCACTAGAGTCGTGGGAAGATGGTGCTGCATTCGGTGTCTCCGCGGACAAGGATCCAGTCTGCAAAACTCCTGTAGAAGAATGGGCAGAACAACTCGACATTGTCTCGACTGAGGAAGTTCCGATACCAGAAAAACTGGTTGATCAGGTAATTGGCCAAGAGGCCGCTTCCATAATCGTCCGTAAGGCCGCCGAACAGCGTAGACACATTATCATGGTCGGAGAACCTGGAACTGGTAAGTCCATGTTATCTCGCTCAATGACTGAATTTCTACCAAAGGAACAACTTGAGGATATTCTCGTTTATCGTAACCATGAGGATGAGAACGAACCTAGAATCAGAACTGTTCCCGCAGGGCGAGGTTCGAGTATTATCTCAGAACGTCGCGCACACATCAAACAACAAAGAGAGAGAACCAATCGCACTTTGCTATTCATCGCCCTAGTGGTTGGTGCGGCCTTGTTACTTGCCACATTATCCTCTGGAGAGATTCTGACATTCATTTTCGGGTCCTTCCTGCTGGTTTTCGGATACTTTTTCCTAAGAACTCGCCTAAATTCTGGTGATGAGGGCAATATTCCGAAATTACTAGTAAAACACGAGAGAAATGAAGAGGTGCCGTTCATTGATGCAACAGGAACACTCGCTGGTGCTCTGCTTGGTGATGTTAGACACGACCCATTCCAATCTGGAGCAGATTTGGCGACTCCAGCACATGAAAGAGTAGAGCCCGGTGCTGTTCACCGAGCAAACAAGGGCGTTCTCTACATTGACGAAATTCGCATGCTAAGAATGGAAGAACAACAAGCTCTCTTGGTGGCAATGCAAGAAAAGGCACTGTCAATTTCAGGTCGTTCCGAGCGAAGCAGTGGCGCTCTGACCAAGTCAGAACCGGTGCCTACTGACTTCATTCTCGTTGCTGCAGGAAACTTGGATAGTATCCAAAACATGCACCCTGCATTAAGAAGCAGAATCCGTGGATATGGGTATGAAGTATACGTCAATACCGATATGCCCGATACGGAAAGAAATCGTAGAAGATTAGTTCGCTTCGTTGCTCAAGAAGTAAGAAACGAAATGAAGAAAGATAGTGGCAAGTCAATTCCACACTTTGACAAAGGCGCCATAGGATTGGTCCTGAAAGAAGCTCAGCGTCGAAGTGGCCGCCGAGGAAAGTTATCACTCCGACTCCGTGAATTGGGGGGCTTAGTGCGAATCGCTGGTGATCTTGCTGCTGAGGAAAAGGCCTCTATGGTATTGGCTGAACATGTTGTGCGTGCGAGAGCGATTGCAAAACCACTCGAACAACAGGTCGCAGACAGGTATCTTGAGCGGCAATCAGAATATGCAATGCTAGTCAATAGAGGGGAACGAATCGGCCGAGTTAATGGTCTAGCAGTTCTTGGAGCAGATACTGGTCTTTCCGATTACTCAGGTGTAGTCCTGCCTGTCGAGGCCATGGTTACACCTGCTCAGGGTCGGTCGGGCCAAGTCATAGCTACAGGCGGCCTATCCGACTTAGCCAAAGAATCCGTTACTAATATCAGCGCTGTTGTAAAGAAATTGACAGGCAAGGATATCCAAGACTACGATCTACATGTGCAGTTCCCGGGAACTCACAATGTAGATGGAGACAGTGCTTCGATTACCATGGCTACCACAATTATCAGCGCCTTTGAAGGAGTTCCAATCGATCAAAACCTAGCCATGACAGGGTCGCTTTCTGTCCGTGGTGAAGTTTTGCCTATTGGAGGAGTGTCTGCAAAGATAGAGGCTGCAGTGAAGTCTGGAATAGAAAGAGTGATTATTCCTCGCAGCAACTTGCAAGACGTTCTAATCGACGAAAAATATGAAGCAATGGTGGAAGTTCTTCCAGTTGATTCACTAGATGAAGTGCTACAACATGCCTTGGTTGGAGCAGAGGAGAAGGTAACTCTTGTAGAGAGATTAGCCAATGTAATCGATACAATCTCGAGCGGAGCCGACACCCAACCATCCGCATAATTTTGCGGTTTTCTCCGAGTTCCCTCGAACGCCTAATTCAAGGTCCGTCTTTACGCCGTCAGTTAGGGGATTGGGTGGCCGCACCAGCAGTAGTTGTTCATGGGGGAGCAGGAGCAGGGCCTGAGAGATGATCCAATCTACATCCCGCAATTGAAGCAGCACGTCTTGTTTTTGAATCGGGTGGAGATGCAATTCAAGCTGCGGTAGAGGCATGTGTCGTGCTTGAAGATGATCCAGTCTTCAATGCGGGAACGGGTAGTGTGATGAGAAATGATGGTTCTGTGCTAACCGATGCGTCTTTACAGGTCTCAGATGGAAGGATGGGCTTTGTTGCAGTAATGGAAAATACCCCCAATCCCATTCGTATTTGTGTCGACCTTCTCGACGAAGAAATCAATGGTCTTGCTGGAACAGGCGCTCGAGTATGGGCGGATGACCGTGGTCACCTGAATGCACCCGTAGTTGGAAGGCCACCAAAAGGCAACAAAGGTGATGTGGGTGAATTAGGCGGCTCTATGCCTGAATTACAAACTGATACTGTTGGTGCTATTGCTAGAGACTCATCAGGCTTAATCGCCGCCGCAACCAGTACAGGAGGGACCTCCCATAGGCCAGCAGGTAGAGTCGGAGACGTCCCATTGCCTGGTTGTGGTTTCTGGGTACAGGACGGCTTGGGAGTCGCCGCTACTGGGGTTGGTGAAGCTATTACAACGGCCTTACTTTCATATCGCGTGCATCAAAAAATTCAGAATCTCGGTGAAGGCAATCTTGAATCCGGAATGCGATGGGGGATTAGGGAATTAATCGAACCTGAAACAGCAGTTGGAATCATCTCATTATCATCTGAAGGAGAAGGTTGTGGAGCCGCTAATACCGATATGCCCTGGGCGACCTGGTGTTCTGCTTCTTGAATTTCGAATCTGTATTGACGGGGATGCGCTTAAACAGGGGTCGCCGGTGGGCGGGCCGTTGGAGGCACAACATGTCAGACATAGAGACTCGCGTTCAGCAAATCGCTCAAGTTCTCGGTCAGTTAGAGGACACTCAAGTTCCGCGTAACATTCGTAACTCCGCCCGGGATGCAGTTGAGAAATGGCTTCTCAACAAAGATAAGGAAATAGACATCCGATTAGGGATGACTGCTAGTATTCTTGACGAAATTTTCAATGATGCTAATTTACCAATCCACTACGGTCCACTTTGCCTACAGATTCAAACCGCTTTAGAGGCTTTACTAAACGAAGTAAAACAAACTTAGAGCAAAGGTAAAGCAATACTAAAAGCAATTGCAAACATTACAATTGCAATTCCTCCATCAATATATCTCCATGCCTTTGGATTCTCCATCAATGGAGATAGTAGTCTTGCTCCATATCCCAAACTAAAGAAAAATATGAATGAAGCGAGGGCTGCACCAATTCCAAAAATTTCACGTTCAGGTCCGTCGTATCGAGAGGATGCGCTCCCTAACAGGACCAAGGTATCGAGGTATACATGCGGGTTTAGCCAAGTGAATGCTAATGTTGTAATCACAACCGCTGAGAATTTCTCCTCTTCACTCTCCAATATATCGATACCCTGTGGGTCCATTGCAGATCTAATTCTTAGTAATCCATAAACCACAAGGAAGGCTATCGCTGCTAATGAAATCCAAAAGGCTCCTTCTTCATATTCCGCTAACCACGCCCCAACTCCAAGAACTCCAGCGGCAATTAATGTAGCATCTGAAATAGCGCAAATGCAACAAACAACAAAAATATGCGAGCGCATTAATCCTTGACGTAAAACAAAAGCGTTCTGAGCACCTATTGCCACTATGAGGCCCAAACTAATCGCAAACCCTTCCATTGCGATGCTTAGCACAGGTGACCCTAAGGGTGGAGATTGAAAACAATTGAGGCCTAGGAAAATAGGCTAATCAGTTACCGCGTCGCTCTGCAGCCTTCTTTCGAAGTCCTGTGTATCCACACTTTCGGCAGACACGAACCTTGGTGCCGCGATGAGTGGCGCTGCACTTCATGCAAATCCACTTGTTGAGCAGACGTCCTTCTGCCTCTGGAAAGCGCTGAGCCATACAAGCGCGCCGACCTGACTCCCCTTCATAATCCATTCCCAACAAAGAAGGACGAGAAATTAGAGTCATTGGCTGACCAATGGTTTCATACACCCTCCGTCAAGCACAGCACAACGGTGCCTGCGACGGTAGTGCTGGGAGCCCAATGGGGCGATGAAGGCAAAGGTAAGGCGATAGACCAACTTGCCCCTTTGTCAACATGGGCGGTTCGCTTCCAAGGCGGAAATAATGCAGGCCACACAATAGTAGTTGGAGATACTACTCTGAAGCTTCATCAAATACCATCTGGAGTTACATCGAAAGAATGCAATCTTGTTCTAGGGGATGGCATGGTAATCGACCCTTGGGTGCTAGATGAGGAACTTTCACGTTGGGAGAGTCTAACAGGAGAAAAGCCGGAAGGAGACAGACTCTTCATCAGTGAAAGAGCCAGTGTGATACTTCCTTTCCACAAGTATTACGACAGTGCAGACAAGGTAGTTGGCACAACTGGAAGAGGAATTGGTCCGGCCTATCGAGACCGAATTGAAAGAGTGGGCATTCGTTTCACAGATATCGAAGAAATTCTTTCAGATCAGACAATGATTGATGAAACCGTAACTCGAATGAACAAGCAATTAGAAACAGTTGGCTACAAGAAAGAAATCACAGCATCTGAATTAAGTTCAGAATTACAATGGATAATAGATCGGTTTGGCCATGCAATCAAGCCCACTGGGTTGATGGTTGATTTGGCCTTGAGAAATGGAGAAACTATTCTACTAGAGGGCGCCCAAGGAGCATTACTTGACATTGATCAAGGAACCTATCCGTTTGTCACATCAAGCGTTGTAGGTAGGGCAAATGCTACTCACGGAGCGGGAATTCACCCAGGTCACATCACAGAATGTTTTGGCATAACAAAGGCCTACTGTACTAGAGTTGGAAATGGGCCTTTCCCAAGTGAACTATCTCTTGAAGAGGGGCCAGGTCAACATATGGCGCAAGTAGGTCATGAGTTTGGTACTACCACCGGCCGACCAAGAAGGACCGGATGGCTAGATATTGTAGCCCTCAAAGATGCGCACAGAGTTAGTGGATATACTGGATTGGTCGTAACGAAATTAGATGTCTTAGGTGGTTTAGACGAAATCAAGATATGTATTGGGTATGAATTGGATGGAAAACCCATTACGCACTTCCCAACTCGTGCCTCAGATGTTGAAAGATGTGTCGCGGTCTACGAAACGCACCCTGGCTTCCCTGCATTAGCCGATGAAGACTGGATTAGTATGGCTGAGAGTAGTCGAAAAGATGGCACAGGATATGATGCAATGCCGGATGAGGTTAGAAATATCGTAGATAGAATCGAGGTATTGAGTGGAATTCCTGTGGTCTCAGTTGGTGTTGGTCCAGACAGGCGGGCCTCTATAGCAAAGTTGGGAGGTCCCTTCGATATCGAATGGGACGAGGCAACCTTCTAATCTTGGATAATATCGGGGTATTTCATGGGATTCAAGTCCAAGGCTCGAAAGAAGCGTGCTGCAGCGGATGCTGCTGCCGGTCGAACTGGTAAGGACAAGAAAGAGGAATTTGAGGGTCAAGTCCGCTGTGATGTAGCCGGCTGTGAAAACTTTGCTGACAAAAAGATTGGAGGCCGGCGAATTGCTTTCGACCGCGCTGCTGATGTTTGGGGTGAAGATGGCCTAGAGGGGCAATCGAGGCGAGTTTCTGTCTGTAAGGCGCACTACAGAGAATGGAAGAAGGCCAAGAAGGATGACATGGATGAATGGTCTTAGTGACATAATTTGTCTGAATATTCAATCGCAACAATGTTAGGTAGAATTTGTAGAGGCTTGTCACATGCCTCAACCAAACAATGAGCCAATCCTAGGGTTTGCCCCGGGAAGTCAAGAGAGAGCGGACCTACAAGCAGAGATGGATCGCCAGATGGGAGAGGTAATTGAAATCCCGTGCATAATCAATGGTGAGGAAGTTTTCACAGGCACCACCACTACACAAGTGATACCTCACAACCATGGTCACGTTCTGGCAAATGTTCACCTCGCGGGTAAGGCAGAAATGGAAGCCGCTTGTGAGGCGGCGGTAAATGCTCAGCAAGCTTGGATTGACTTAGGGCTAGAGGGAAGATGCGCCATATTCGAGCGGTGTGCGGACTTACTGGCGGGAGATTGGAGAATGCGCGTAAATGCTGCAACAATGCTAAACCAATCCAAGACAGCATTCCAAGCCGAGATAGACTCTGCTTGTGAATTGATAGATTTCTGGAGATTCAATTGTCACTATGCCCGAGGATTCCATGATGACTTCCAACCGCTGGTTTCTCCGGAAGGCGTTCAGAATTCAACCGAGATTAGACCTTTGGAAGGATTTGTCCTTTCGATTACTCCATTCAACTTTACCAGTATCGCAGCAAATCTACCAAGCGCTCCTGCAATCGTTGGTTGTACGGGTCTTTGGAAGCCAAGCCGTAATTCGTACCATTCTAATTACGTCTTGATGCAATTGATGATGGAGGCAGGATTACCCCCTGGTGTAATCAATTTCCTTCCGGGCTCAGGTGCAGAAATTACTGAGGTCTCTTTGGCCAATCCAGACTTTGCAGGATTGCATTTCACCGGCTCAACTGCAGTATTCCAAGGATTGTGGCAGGAAATTGGATTAGCACTCCCCAATCTTCGTTCTTACCCACGTATTGTTGGAGAAACCGGTGGTAAGGACTTCGTCGTGGCTCATCCAGACTGCGATAGTCAGGGTCTATTGGTTGCATTGTTGCGCGGTGCCTTCGAGTATCAAGGGCAGAAGTGTTCTGCCGCTAGCCGCGCTTATGTGCCAAGGTCTGTCTGGAATGCAATACGAGACGATCTTGTATCTGAAATATCCAAAATCAAGATGGGCGATGCTCGGGATTTTACAAATTTCATGACTGCTGTTATCGATCAGCGCGCCTTTGACAAAATCTCAGGTTATATTGATCGAGCAAGGTCAAGAGATACCTGCTCAGTAATCTGTGGTGGAGGTTATGATGACTCAACAGGTTGGTTCATCGAGCCTACAATAATCGAAACTACTAATCCAACTAGTGAGAGTATGGTAGAGGAAATATTCGGACCAGTTCTAACCGTTTTTGTCTATGATGATTCGGACTTTGACGAAGTTCTAACAATGTGTGATGAAGCATCTCCCTACGCCCTAACTGGAAGCATATTCTCAAGTTCGGAAGAGAATATTCAGAAGGCATACAATGCTCTAAGATTCACAGCCGGTAATTTTTACATTAACGATAAGCCAACTGGCGCAGTAGTTGCTCAGCAACCATTCGGTGGTGCACGTGCCAGTGGGACGAACGACAAGGCAGGTGGTCCACTCAATCTACTCAGATGGATTTCACCCCGTTCCGTAAAGCGCACATTGGACATACCGCAAGATTGGACATATCCATTCATGGGCGCTGATGAATAATCCCAAGTTTGATTATCTTCCTTCTTCAGGGGAATTTAGGGGAGCTTAGTGCTGAGAGGTCGCTTTCGGGCGACGACCCTTTGACCTGATCTGGGTAATGCCAGCGGAGGGATAGAAAATGGATACAAATATCGCATACGGATTGATGATTGCAACGCTAGGTGTCTTCGGTTATATCGGATACCAAGCATCGAATGCTAAGGATCTCGAAGCAGACGAGTACCTCTCTGCTCGAGGTTCACAGGATTGGCTCAGAATTGGACTGAGCCTATTTGCCTCCGGAATGGGAATCTGGATTCTGTTCGGACCTTCTGAGGTCGGTTACTATGGCGGATTTTGGACTGTAACAGGATACGCTATATCAGCTGCAACACCATTCTTGTTATTGGCATATGTAGGACCAATGATTCGTGATAGACTTCCCTCGGGAGTGACTCTCGCTGACTTCGCTCGCATGCGTTTAGGAAGGCCGATGCAAGTCTATGTTGGGATAATTTCACTACTCTACATGTTCACCTTCCTGTTTGCCGAGTTCACTGCAATTGGCAATGCAATGGACACTTTGTCGGATACAAACAAACTTGTTCCAATGATTATGGTCGGAATCGTAACTGCAGCATATATCTCTAGAGGAGGTCTTCCGGCGTCTCTGGCAACTGATCGTATTCAGGCATGGACAATTATGTTCCTAGTAGTTGCATTACTGCTATTTCTATTCGGAGGAGACATCAGTAGTCTGATTGCAGATGCTAAGGCCTACAATAGTGAAGACGATTGGAGTATAGGCTCAATATCTCACACAGATAGGGCATCCTTCGAATCAGGTTTGGCAATAGTCCTAGCAGTTACTGCTGCAGAGATGTTCTCTCAAGGGAACTGGCAGCGGGCATGGGCTTCTGAGTCCGATGAGGCCTTGAAGAAGGGCGCTTGGCTAGCAGCAGGACTTGTTCTTCCACTAGTATTTGTGATGGGTTTCCTCGGAACCGTAGTCGCCGGACAGGGAGCTGTGAGCGAACCTTCTGCTGCCTTCTTCTATCTCATTGAAGATGCAGGAGTCATTTTTGTAGCCGCATTCATCGTTCTCGCAGTGGCACTTGCCTGCTCAAGCATAGATACCCTGCAAAATGCTATAGTCGCCTCATTCTCAAGAGATCTTTCTGATGGCTCAATGGATATTGCAACATCTCGTATTGCTACTATTGCAATGATTCCGATTGCGATTTATCTTGCTACAGGTCCAACAATCCTTGGATTTAATTTCGGGGATGCTTACAGTGTCTTTGGCATCTTCCTTTTTGCTGATATATTGGCTGCAGCAACAGTAATCCCAATCTTACTTACTCTATGGGATGGTGTTTCTTCTAGAGGGGCCCTATTCGGGTGTTTTGCAGGAATAATTTCTGTTTTCGTCTACGGTCTTATCGAACCACCGACTGATTCTGCATTTTTCATGTACTTACTTCATCCAACAATTGATGCATTACCTGCTGCAGATGGCGGTCTGACCAACCTGTGGGTTTTCGTTTCTGCATTAGTCGGTTCTGGTCTCGTCACAGTGTTGGGTTCATACGCACTGCCTGATGAGCAGTAACCGTGGGGACTCCTGACAACCTGCCAGCCGATAATACCTGCCAGATCCCGGTCAAGGTATTCATTCCTGACCTTTGTCCTAAATGCGGAGCCGATGTAAAAATAGAATGGAAAAAATGTAATTCTTGTTCTTTCAAGTTAGGATAACTCTCTCAGGAATCCATTTTTTTTCAGTTCTATTGAAAAAACAATGCTAACCTCGACAATCGTGAATTCCCAACACCCTCTTGCAGAAGGCCCCCATCCCTCCAGAGTCCATGCATTACTTATGCCATGGAATCGATTCTGGTCAGGAGCATGGTCTCGTAGATTGAATATGGGGGGTCATTGGTTCCCAATTGAGATTCTAATTATTGGTCTAATCTGTATTGCAGTACCCTATTTTGGCTCTAATAATATAGCAAGTATTCGAGATTATACATTCTGGACACCAATGCTTTCTATAGAAACCGAAATACCAGTAGTCTACTGGACAATTATACCCTATGCGGCTCTGTATTTATTCTATCCAGTCACACTAATTTTGTGCCCGAAAAATGATCGAGGCCGGGTTGAGATGATTCTAGCTATGCAGGGAATGATACTAGCCACTCTGTTCTGCACTTTCTTTTTCCTATTTCTCCCCACTGAAATCGACTTGAGAGGTGCAATAGACAGGGACTCAATGAATGCATTAGAAGCTATATTATTCGATTTTATTCATACCTCTGACAAACCCTGGAATGCTTGGCCTAGTTTACACATTGTGCATTCATATCTTCTTGCACGAATGATGACGGTGTGGGTTAAGAGAGAGTATATTGACAAACCATTCGCAAAACCATTTCTAGTACTATTATGGGTAGAATTCACTCTTCTTAGTATTAGCATATTAACAACAAAGCAACATTTCCTTTTCGACTTAATCACAGGTCTGTTGACTGCAGCTCTATTTTGGAAGCTGATTGAATATGCTCTAAGCATAGCAGAAAGGCATTCGCCTAGCGATATAGCCAAAGAAGCTGGTTGGGATTAATTCCCAACTAATTTCATTGGTATACAATCGGTAGGAATGCGTTAGCCGCTTCCTCACAGGCATTGGCTACATCATCCAGTCTCTGCAATACACGATACATATGAACTGCTGCCAGAGCATCCTCTTCACCAGTTCTGAACACAAATCCTGCGGCGTTGCTTTCAACGAGATCAGCCTCATGTTCTGCAAGGTTAACCTCCTGAACATACTTCAGCAGTTCTTCCCGACCCGCTTTAGTGTAGCCAGATAGTGTAAGGTCACGTAGGTGGAGCACGGTGTCCTCGTAGACTGCAACCGTCTTCTGAACTGCCTGTGCCATTTCCATGACCATTTGCCTTGCTTCATCATTATCGTAGAGCGGTCTGAAAGAGAGTTGCTCAGCAACATTCTGGGCATAGTCTGCAATTCTATCTTGTCTACCAAGCATGAATAGGAACTCATCAGAGTCAATCAGTAATTTCCATTCTCTTGCACTGACCTTTTCTCTTAGAGCGTTCTTTATTTCGTCTGCAGCCAACTCAGCGTCTATTGTTGCCTGAATTTCTGCAGATGCATCTTCGCCCTTTGTCGCCTTATCTACAGCAGTCAGCATGTGGTCAACAGTCACTTCTACTGCTTCAGCATGCTTGTGGAACAACTCGAATACAGTAGGTTGTTTTGTTCCATCTATAGAGCCTCAATAGGTAGGGCATATAATCATAATATTATATAGAATATATAGTAGACT
>JAZAAK010000018.1:0-8523 GCA_036138175.1 Thermoplasmatota archaeon
CCGGCTTCATTTTTGTAGGCTTCAGCAGAAATTCTACGGATTAGAGGCAGGGCTTCAACCGGTCCTGTGATGATCATATCTTGGCCGGGTTGTAGGTTAAGTCCGACACGGATTGCTACCATGGCTAAGCGGTCTAGCATACTTGCATTGAAGGGGAGTTCGTCATCCGGTAGGATATTCATAGAAGAGGCAATTATTGGACTCTAATTAATCCTTCAATATCTTTGTTCCAAATGGAAATATATTTCCTAAGATTAGTCATTCCAAGAAGAAACTGTATCGTCATCTAATACGGCTATGCCAATAATTTCCGTGCCCTCTCCACCTTTCTGGAAGAGGTACATCGCTTTCCCACGGATAGGGTAATCAGCGATTAATTTGACTTCTGTGATTATTGACCCTTTGCAAATGAAATAAGTCTGTCAATTGGAATATGATCTACTGTGTCCTTGCAATAGTGTGCCTCGACAATATTTCCATCTTCTCCAATCAAAATATCAACAGGTATTGTTGACATTTTTGAAATTGAAAATGTCATGGGAACATATCCTTTGAGAGTTGCTTGCATGAATGTCAGTGGAGAACGCATTGCACCCCACATGAATTTCCCCAAAGACTTGGTAACTCCGTTATTTTCGAAATGTTCGTAGGTCTCATCAGCAACGATTGTGAATGGTATGTTTCTCTTACCCATTCGCTTTGTTAGCTCGTCGATATTTGCATCGAAAACTCCCACCATCACCGTATCCTCAGGAAATTCGTTCCAGCGCTTCATTAATCTGTCAATTCTGATGTTGCAAAATGGACAAGAAGAGAATCGGAAAAATGTGAAAATCACCCTTTTTCCTTTCATAGACCCCATTTCAAAGGTGGTTCCATCAATTGCGGGTAATGAGATATCTGGAGCAGAATCTCCAGTCTTTAATCTGGGCATATTAAATCCATTGAGCAATAGTCCATTAATCTGCCCTATTTCACTCCAGAGGAACTACACTACTCATTTCAAAGTAGACTACTAGTCTGTATTCATAATCTGGTGATAATAAGGGCGATAATAATCAAAAAAAGAAAAGCTATCGCCACCGTAGTAAACGAAAGAGCAAGAAAAAAGTCACTTACAAAGACTAGCGGAACAACAAAGCAAAATTCAACCGGCGTTGAAATTAATCTCCAATTTGTTTTGGCCGAAAAGCAATCAATGCGACGCTTACCAATGCTGCAACCACCAATGGCCCAGTAATGAAAATCTCCTCAGTGGCAGAGAATTCCCAAGTTACTGTTGACCACCCAAGAGCAATAGTCTCGAGAACTGAAGCCAGCATTACAACATCATACAGATTTCTCTCTGCAAGCGGATCTCTGGCTGCTAGTAGCGCACCAACCCCGTTAACAGCAACCAAGGCGGCTCCAAGGTTTCTGAGCCAAGCACTATTCTCTGTGTTTGCACCTTCTAATTCCGCATACCATTCAGGTATGAGAAAGAAGACCATGCCCATTGCGATGCTCGACCAACCACAGACCTTCAAGGTCAGTACAGTCTTGTCCATATCACTCGACATCTGCATCACTCATTCCAGACCACTCTGCTTGAATGACAAACAGATTCAGCACGATAGTCATCATCCAAAATGGAATCAGTACATACTCAACAACACCTGGATTATTTTCGCTCGAAAGTGCATTAATCAATTCTGGCACCAACAAGATATACCCCAATGTAGGGACTGCCAAAAGACCAGCTCCAACTTTGCCTTTTGTGTAATATGCCCCTGCCACAAGGCCGCCCACTATTACGACGGGAATTAGGAAATACAAACCCTCCAAGAAAAAGGCCACATAGATATGGAATAAGACGATTGCACCATTGGCGAAGGCAGCATTACGCATGTCTCTCAGGAAGTCGATCATGTCGCTCATACCCATCCAGAAGCCAATAATCCGCTCAGTGCTAGCACTCCCCAAAGAACCAGAGGAGGGGCATTTTCCTTCCAACTCATTGTAATAGACTCCTTGCCCATTGTATACTCTAGTCCTTGAGTTATACAAACCACGAACCAGACCCAAACCGGTCCCGCCATTACAAGCGCTAGTCGGGCTTGTTCTTCACCGTCCATACCTAGAGCTGCATAGAGTAAGGTAACCGAAGTCAGAAGCATCCAACCTCCTACCATTCTTGCTGTATCATCTTCCCAATTAGTTTGGAGTAGGACTCCAGGTCCGGTATGGCCGAGTGTGACTATAATTAGCCAAATTTGAGGATCTAGAGGGTCCATTCTATTCATCCTCCATATTCCAGCTCATTAGTCCGCTAAGTGCTAGCATTCCCCAAATGAACATAGGTGGAACGGCGATTTCCTCCCAGCCTTCCAATCCTAATGCCGTGCAAACAACGAACCAGACCCAAATGGGCCCCGCCAGAACGGCGGCCAGCCGAGCTTGCTCTTGTCCTGATGTAAGGAAAGCAGCGTATGCAAGATAGGCCGAAATTGCGAGGAACACTCCAGCCCTTTCAGTTTCAGAGTCTACCGAAAAATCGGTTTGTGCAATGACTCCAACTGCTGTGTGGAGTACCAACACAATTAGCAACCAAATTTTGGGGCTCAAAACCATCTTCGCATCCATTTCACTCACCATCCTTATGCAAATATCCTGCTGTGGTTAATCCGCCCAAAAACAAGAATGGTGGAATCAACCAAGCAACTCCTGGCAATTCGTATCCGGTATCACCAAGTACGACAAACATGGCTAGGAAAAAAGCCATCATTACCCCACCATTTGCCATTGCAAACTTGGCTTGAGAAGTTCCGCTCAAGACGAAAGCAGAAGTTAGTGCCATTGCACCGAAGCCTGCCATGAATAAACCAAAGAGGGCCTCCATTGCAAGGCTTTGATCGTTTACACCATCGACGCCCCACGCGCTTTCTGCCCAACTTTCGGCGTTGATGTTGTTTTCGATACCACCGATTAGAGCTATTGCTCCACAGATGATATACCATATTTTGGGTTGAAATATTTTTTTTGCATCCATAATTCATTTCTCCTGTCCCGAGTATACTCGACTGTAGTTAGGAGGATTGCTAGGACTATCAAGGTTCAGTTATCTGTTCGATGTCAAAATTCGGTGGAAATGATGCACTCCAGTTTCCATTTTTGTGGAGTATCGTCCTCTATCGTATGATTTTGATGAAACTCCACGTTGCGTAGCCTCGACAATTTCTTGATCTTCAATTTCCACCTTATCTAAATCGCCACCGGCCCCTTTACCAAGCATTTCTGGATTTCCAACATAGCCATGGTAGACGATTCGAGTCTTATCGATAGAGAGTGGAATTACTTGATTGACGGACAATCCCCATGGATAGAAATTGAGCATTAACCCCGGATAGAACCAGTAGTAGTATGCCGCTACTTTCTCACCGTGCTCGGAAGAGTTCTTTGGTGGTTCAAAGTGAGGTTCTCCTTCTTTGGCGATTCCAATTTGTAATACTCCACCCTCGAATAATTCGGTTCTATATTCGTCGTTATCCAACACATCATGTAGATCGCCGTGAACAAATGGAATATGGAATCCTTCGAGATAATTGTCAACATAAAGTGCCCAATTAGCTTTGATTTCATAGGAGCGGTATCTGCTTGGGTCGTGTTGGAATGAATCCACATCAAGCCATCCTAATCGAGACTCTAGTTCTGCAATTGCTTCATTGAGGTATAAGTCGCCTCCAACTAATTGCAGCCCTTTCCAATCCGCCAAAGGAAAGTTAGCCAAGTCGTCTGAAGGAGACGGATAATCTTCGACATCTTGGAACTCTGGCATATTCTTGAAGCAACCATCAATGCCGAAAGTTCTACCATGATAGCGACATTGTAGAGTGTTGCTTTTGCAGGGTTCGGTTGCTACTAGCATTCCTCTATGTGTGCAGACATTGGATAGACATCTAATCCTATCAGAATTGGTTAGTATTAGGGCTTCACCAAGCATTGTTTCAATGTCCGTCAGAGGAATCACATTATGCTCGGCAAACTGACTGGAATGAGCTCCGAAATACCAACAATTTTGCATTCCACTTATCAGATTACGGAATGTGTCCTGATCGGTGTAGAATCTCGATGGTAAGGTGTGAGCCGTGGCGATGTCGGGATGTATCAAGGGCTCAGACACAACAACTCCTGTGCTTGGCGTGTGAAAGAATTGTCGCCGCACCCATCAGCAAGTGCATTGGGGTGCGTCGCATTGATGGAGTGAATCATCCCCTGAGGGTCCATGGGAGAATGGCCGGAAGCGGGAACTCCGGTCAAAGTGGCCGTCAAGACTTGGTCTGGAGTGGTTGTACATGAGGGCCTTGCATTACCTGCAGCCGGCCCGAGATTAATTACTCTAAAATTGACCAATGGCTACAATGTAAGTTACCCAGAGTCTTACGTCGAATCGGTAGAAATTCTCGATGAAGTTGAGATATCAGAGGAAGAAGCACCAACCCCTATTCAACAGGATGATAATCTTCCATTAGTGCATCTAATTCATACTGGTGGAACTATTGCTGCAAAGGTCGACTATGCAACAGGTGCAGTAACCGCTCGATTCGAGCCAGATGAATTATTGAAGTCTATTCCAGAACTAAAATCCGTGGCACGACTAAGGGTTGTAAAACTCGGTAATATGTGGTCTGATGATATCAGGCCGAGACATTGGAATCGAATGCTGAAAGCGACTGAGGAAGCATTCGCAGAAGGCGCTGTTGGAGTGGTGATTACACACGGTACGGATACCTTGCATCTCAGCGCCGCAGCAATGGGCTATGGCTGGGCTGGTAATGGTGGAAGGCCACCGGGCAGAATAGCCCTAACAGGATCACAGCGCTCACCAGACCGAGGTTCTAGTGACGCCGCTGAGAATATCGTAGCAGCGGTTCATTGGGCGGCCCACGGACCCGAACCGACTGGCTATCGTGATGCGAGTGTTGTAGTTATGCATTCAGAATCATCCGATGGGCAATGTGCAGTTCTTCCAGGAATTGCTTGTCGCAAATATCACTCCTCTAGAAGAGACGCTTTCAAGCCAATCAATCAGGGCCCATTAGCTTGGATAAACAACGATGGAACTGGCCCAAGCATCGAGATGGCAGAGCATGAGCCAGCAGATGCAAGGGTCGAGGCGATTTCACCGATGATGTTCGATGAAGATGCTCGAATTGCACAATTTATCGCAGACCCTCACTTAGATCCAAATCTAGTCATGTTAGCAATCAAGGATGATTTCGATGCTATTGTTTTGCATGGAACAGGATTAGGTCACCTTCCAATATCTGACCCTCAAGAAGATTCTCCTGAGAATGCCAAATTACGATTGATGCTAGAAGATCATTGCGCCAATAATGGTGTAGTGGTAGTAGTGGCGCAAACAATCCACGGCCCGATGAACATGAATGTCTACGCCAAGGGCCGTGAACAACAAGAGATGGGTATCATCGGTCATGGTTCACTTTGTCCACCGGGTTCGGCCTTGGTCAAGTTGCACCATTTGCTTAGCAGAGGTGGGGGCCGGGAGACTGTTGCAAGTAATTGGACTGAAGATTTGTGTGGCGAGAATCCTCACGATTCTATGGACTGAATTGGAGGCTTTACATGGCCGCTCCAACCGACACCTTCGAATTTCCTCGCACTGGCAAAAAAGCGCGTAATCGAGCAGTCGTAGCGGCGATGACAAACAAACAAAGTAACGAGGATGGAACCCTTTCAGATGAGGAAATCAATTGGCTGATTCGTAGAGCTGAAGGTAGCTTTGGAATCGTCACAACAGCGGCGACGCACGTCGTTCCGGAGGGTCAAGGCTGGGATGGTGAGATGGGCGTTTGGGGAGACCACCAATTACCAGGTCTGACCCGTTTAGCAACAGGGATAAATGAGCATGGAGCAATTTCCTTGGCACAAATTTTCCATGGTGGAATGCGCTGTCCCCAAAGGCTGACGGGAGTGCAACCAGTATCCGCTAGTATCAATTCAACAAGCGATTCGGATAATGGCGAGACAAGAGCGCTGGAAGACTCAGAGATTGAGGAATTAGTCGAGGCTTTCGCCACGGCGGCAGCTCGCTGTGAAAAAGCTGGATT
Organism: Thermoplasmatota archaeon; assembly: GCA_036138175.1. Lineage (GTDB taxonomy): Archaea > Thermoplasmatota > Poseidoniia > Poseidoniales > Thalassarchaeaceae > MGIIb-O1. The sequence goes on from JAZAAK010000018.1 coordinate 6,108, forward strand.
CAATGGAGTCGAGATACATGGCGCTCATGGATATCTAGTCTGCCAGTTCCTCGGAACTGAAACTAATCGTAGAAATGATAGATGGGGAGGGTCACTTGAGAATAGAGCCCGTTTCTTGCTCCAAATAATTGAGAGAATCAGGCAGGTTACAAGTGATGATTTCATCCTCGGGGTTAGGATTTCTCCAGAGTACAAGAATATCGGAGTTGTGCTTGAAGACTCGCTAGACTTAGTCGATATTCTGGTAAACTCAGGCATAGATTTCCTACACATTTCTTGTTGGGATTGCTTCACTCCTCCAACTCACTATGATGACCCACGGATGGTAACTGAAATCTTCGCCGAGCGTCTGGCAAATCGCTTGCCAATGATTACCTGTGGGGCTGTTTGGTCGTCTGCCCAAGCACAGGAAGTCATGGACCAAGGCGCGGATTTGGTAGCCGTCGCTCGTTCAGCAATTGGTCATGCAGATTGGGCGAGACATTTGGATGATTCAGAATACGATCCGCAACGTCCGCCATTCACTGCTGAGCACCTTTTGGCGGAGGGTCTTAGCGAGAAATTCGTAGACTATATGCGGGCCTGGCAAGGCTTTGTTGTCTGACCTTAGTTGGCCGCTTCGATGAATAACCGCTAGTGGTTTGGCTTGCTTATGGCGGGCGCATCGCACTCGGATAATCTCGACGCAATGCGCCGAGAAGCTCTCAATGCAGCCGATCGGATTAGCATGGAAGAATTACGAAAATCCGGCCGCCAAACAGCCCGAGAACGCATCGCTATGCTACTTGACCCAGATTCATTCGTTGAGGTAGATAGTTTCGTTCAGCATCGCTCTGGCGATTTCAATATGCATCTTCATCGACCATTCGGAGATGGAGTTGTTGCAGGTCACGGTAAAATAGACGGGCGAAGAGTGGTTTGCTTCGCTCAAGATTACGCCGTCTTTGACGGAACGATGGGTGAGATGCATGCTCGTAAAATCGCTAAGGTCGCGGAGTTTGCAGAGAAGTCACAACTACCCTTGGTTGGGATTTGGGACGGTGATGGCCAGCGTGTACAAGATGGGGTACCTGCCTTGGGAGCGACAGGAGAATTACTGGATATTCTAGTCGCCTGCTCCGGGCGTATCCCCACCTTTTCGATAATCCTTGGAACAGTCGCCGGTGTTAGTGCATTAGCCGCTGGGCTTTCCGATTTCGTAATCCTCTCCGATGACCATGGGCAGATGTTCATGCGTTCTCCCTACTTCATTCCTGAAATCGCCAGCGGAGAATTGGATCAGAATAGCCTCGGTGGAGCTGATGCTCATGCCTCCCGTTCAGGTGTGGCTTGCATGGTTGCGGAAGATGAAGAAGATGCGATTCTAACCGCGATTGAAATTCTCTCTTTCTTACCAGACCATACTCTTGCCGAGTCTGTTACTCTAAACAGCGGCGATCCGGCGGAAAGAGTTTGCAAGAATCTGACAGAAATTGTCCCCGCTGACTCGAATATACCCTATGATATTCGCAAAGTTGTAACCGAAGTAGTCGATGAAGGTCGCTTCCTAGAATTATTCTCAACTTATGCTGAAAACATTGTAATCGGCTTTGCTAGATTAGACGGCCAATCGGTGGGAGTTGTTGCCAATCAGCCGAAAGTTTTGGCCGGCTGCCTAGATATCGATGCCTCAGTAAAAGCAGCTCGATTCATTCGTACCTGTGATATTTTCAATATCCCTGTTGTGACCTTTGTCGACGTACCAGGATTCCTTCCCGGAACCGTTCAGGAGTGGGGTGGAATCATTCGACATGGGGCTAAGTTACTCTATGCATACGCAGAGGCTACCGTGCCAAAACTCACAGTTGTAACCCGCAAGGCCTACGGTGGTGCCTACCTTGCAATGTCTTGCAAACATCTTCGCTCAGACTACAATATAGCATGGCCAATAGGTGAACTCGCTGTAATGGGTGCAGAGGGTGCAGTGAACATAATTCACAGGGCTGAATTAGCCGAAGCAGAAGATCCAGATTCGACACACACCGAACTTGTGGAAGAGTATCGCAGAAAGTTCGGTGACCCCTATGTTGCAGCTCGAAACGGCTGGCTTGATGATGTTGTAGAGCCCGAGCAAACACGACTCAAATTGATTCAAGCACTCAGACCATTGAAGAGTAAGAGAGAATGGGTGCCTCCGAAGAAGCATGGTAACATACCATTGTAAAAATGTAAAAAAGGTGTAAATATGGGTATTTTTGGTTATCTCAAAGGCATGATAGCACTCACAATCCTTGCTTTTATAGGGTACATAAATCTTTATGCCTACAACTTCACAGGCGAGGCAACTCCTGAAAATCATGGAGACTTGGCTCCCCTCTTTCTATGGTCAATGACAGCGACTACTTTCCTATTTTCTGTCCTCGTTGTTGGTTTATTT
>JAZAAK010000019.1:0-10710 GCA_036138175.1 Thermoplasmatota archaeon
GAAATTGGAAATTGACTGGGACCCAAAGAAGGCATTAGATGTCCTTGAAGATGTTAAAGCAAATCTGAATGTCGACGATGATAGAGTGTACCTTACTGGTTTGAGCATGGGGGGAAGAGGCACATTCATCGTAGCCGCTGCACTTCCAGATTATTTTGCAGCAATTATGCCACTGACTCCTCATCATGAGCCATATTCATATTTACCATTAGCAGAGGACATTGCTCATCTGCCCGTATGGATGAGCCACGGCACAAATGACAGCACCTCAGAATACAGTATGGCCGCCCAGATGGCTGAAAATTTGAGTAATCTTGGTGCAGAGATTGAATTCCAAACAGTGGTTGGCGGGGAACATGGGGGTTGGTTTGCAATCTATTCGGATCCGGAAATAATGCAATGGATGCTTTCTCACACTAGGGGAGAATAAGTAGCTACTCTTTCGGCGGTATCATTTCAACTTCGTTCTGATTATTCAAAAAGAATAGTCCACCAATTTGAACGAGCGTCGCAATTGAAAAAATAAAGCAAGATAGAATTAATCCTAGCCCTCCATAACAACAACCATCGGTTATCGCTATCGGCCCTGCGGAAGGAGTTTCATCATTAGAAGAAGAAAGAGCAACAATCGAAGCGATTAGAACAATTCCCGAAATTAGTGCAAGAATTACGGCACTAATTGTAGATGGCTTAAACTTCGTATTAGTCGGCATATTCATCTCTCTGACACCTATGGGGATACATGACTTTTATCTCGAGTAGGCGAATCGACTTCCCGATGGTCGATATGGCCAAGATAGTCTATTATCCTCAATTTTGGGACCTGGCTCACAGATTTTACGAAGAATCATGGGAGTACTCCTGTGGTATGCATTACAACGAAATTCTGAGAGAGCATAAGATAGGATTTCCACTTGTTCACTCAGAAGCAAACTTCCGTCACCCATTAGCCTATGGTGACATAGTTGAATGTACAATCACCGTTCCCAAAATTGGAGAGACTTCAATCACCTGGAGAATAGAATTTAGAAATCAAGAAGGAACTCTTTGTTGGTCGGCAGACCAAGTTACAGTATGTGTCGATATGAGTGATGTGAAGAAGAAGATAACAGTTCCTAGCTGGATGAGAGAAGGTCTTTCAAAAATGACTCCAAACTAATCCATTCAGGGTTTCGGCCACTTCTTTCCAAGCGCGGTACGCAGGTCTTCATCCATAGTCGCATCCCACCAATTCGCACCTCTCCAGATAGCATAGCGCCCCCTTATTCCTCGCAGGTCGGCCTCGTCAAGACGACAGCGTTGGAAATTTGACAGATTCATTCGAGCCTTGACAAAAATCGCCCCGCGCATGTCTGCATCATCAAACGCAGCCTTCATCAAATTTGCACGCTTGAATGAAGCCTTACGAAGATCAGCACCTGACAAATCGGCACCCTCCAAGTCCGCCCCATCAAAAACCGCCCTGCGAAGGTTAGCCCCTGATAGGTCAATTCCACGAAGGTCAGCTCCAACATGAGAGGTGAAAGACCAATCCTTTGGTCCTTCTTCGATATCTTCATCGCTCACGACGATAGCCTCTCAAGGTAGTCTCTACCAGCGTCTGAAAGTATCACAAATCGATTCTTATTAGTGCCTGGTGGAAAGGTCAGCAATGCCGGTCGCCCTCTAGATGCGGAATCTTCCAACATTCTGTTGATGTATAGCGAAACGTTCCACTTCTCTAATTCCTCATCTGTCCAACGGCCAGAATCCTCGATCAATTTCTTCACTTCTCGAGGAGGGGTATTATCCTCTTTCTCAACAGAACGAAGATAATGAATCGCTGCTAGAATAACATCTCCTGTTCTGTATATGTTACAATTGTCAATCATTCTTCTAAACGCAGAACCTCGCTCTGGTACTCCAGTTTCACTTAGGGACTGACGCGCAGCGTCAATCGCATCTTGTCTGGCAGCCCGAATTTTGGATAGTGCAGAAGCCCATGTGTCCTGTTCTTTGAGTTTCAACCATGAATCATTCACTTCACGAGCCGATCCTGTCAAATCCACTTCCGTTGAACCGACTCTGATTATGATTCTTCCAATGTCACCGTTATCTTCCTCAGACATACTACCAAGTCTTCGATTAATAACTAATTGATAAAATAATCCTCAAAATAATATCAGAAATATAAGTCCATATTGTTGCCTCACTCTACATCACTTACAACCGTTTGATTCAAGACTCTTCGTCATCAGCCGATGTTCGATGGCTACACACGAGAACTCGGGTTACCCTTTGGTTCTGCACTCTTCTGCAGATCCAACAACCCTAGGCGGAACGGCAATTTGTGGCTTTTCAACAGTCGGTTCGGTTGGAGTAATTGCGATGTCCCACATCATTCAGACACTAGACCTTGACCCTATGGGTACGGTATTACATCCGGAGTTCCCAGCAATCGCTCTTATTCATGAATCAGTGCCAAAACATCCAGTGCGAGTCTATCAGGGAGAAGGTCTGGGGATATTCATTGCAGAAATTCAATTTCCTCCTCAAAACGATGTCCACTTTGGCGAGACCGTACTAGAGTGGTTCACAAAAGGAGGTTTTGACAGATTGATTGTAGTTGACGGGGTTGTCAGTAACGAGCTGGGAATCAAGGAAGAAAGTGATCTGTGGGGTGTTTCCTCAACTGCAATAGGGCGAGATGCCCTCGATAAGTCGAACATTCAGCGTATCCAACAAGGAATCGTTTCTGGAATCTCAGGCTACCTAATCGCTGAAGGTGAGCGCAGAGGCTTAGATGTAACCGCGCTTCTAGCAGAATGTAATCCAATGTACCCAGATGCGCGAGCCGCACTATTAGCAATTGAGGGTGTTTGCGACTTTATAGACATGGAAATACCAGTCACAGGACTTCTTGAAGACGCTCGCGCTATAGAAGAAAGAGTCCGTGAAGCATTTGAGCGAGCCCAAGCAAACGCTCTACCAGCACCCGAAGACCAAGATGACGACGATGAAGTCAGAATGGTTTACTGATTACATTCAGTAAAACGGATTTGTACCCGCCGCGTGATCTGTTGAATCGATGACTTCGACAATCTCTGGAACCTTTTCTTTAATCATCACCTCAACGCCTTGCTTGAGTGTGACATCAGCCATTCCACATCCTTGACAGCCTCCGCCAAAGGCGATTATTGCCTTGTTTTCGTCAACTCCGACAAGCTCGACAACACCTCCGTGGCTGGCAACTGCTGGATTGACTTCGTTGTTGATGATTTCAGCAACTTTCTGAGATAATTCATCCACCCACATTGGATTTGGATTTTCGAAAGAGAATCCACCACCCATCAAAGTCTCTTTGAAATCGAGGGTTGAACCATCTAGATACTGAACACTACGAGCAGCGATTCGAACTGTTATTCCATCAACCTCGTTAATGTAGTCATCTTCTGAGCCTCCGTCAGCAGCAACGAATTGCAAATCATATTGGAAACCTTTCGGCCCCCTACCAACGATTTCAACGCGCAATGACAATTCTCCTTGGTCAGCCTGCTCGGCGAATGAGTCGAGCATTTCACGAGCTTTTGGCGTAATGGCTAGCATGTCCTTCGACCCTTTCAGAGGCCCACCCGTCTTCAACCTGCGGGCTAGACGGTGCTAAACAAACTGAAACTGACGTAGAAATCAACTAACAAAGTCTCCTAACTGCATCAGCAAGCCTTTGAGACATTAGGTCTGAGCATAACTCATGGCGCAGGAGGAGGTCACCGACCGACTAGGTAGGCAACTGCGTGACCTGCGAATATCGGTAACCGACAGGTGCAACTTTCGTTGCCCATATTGTATGCCTCGAGAAAGATTTGGCGAGGACCATACTTTCCTTCCTAGGCGGGCATTTCTTTCCTTTGAGGAAATTGAAAAGGTTGTCAGGGCTTGTATTCCTCTAGGCTTGGATAAAGTCCGGTTAACTGGTGGAGAACCATTGCTAAGGCCCGATTTATCTGACTTAGTAAGCCGCTTATCTGACCTTGGAATCGATATTGCCCTGACTACGAATGGTTCACTTCTTCGACGAAATGCCGAGGCTCTCGCTGAGGCTGGATTGAAACGAGTAACAATCAGCCTAGATGCAATTGACGAAGAAGTACATCAGCAGATGAGCGATTCTTCAGTGACCGTATCTCAGATACTAGATGGAATAGAAGCCGCACGGGAAGTGGGCTTATCTCCAATCAAAGTGAATTGTGTAATCAGGAGAGGTGTAAATGAGGAACAAGCGACAAAATTGGTTAATCATTTCAAAGGCACAGGAGTAATTGTGCGCTTCATAGAATTCATGGACGTCGGTCGTACGAATGGTTGGACACTAGGGGAAGTAATCCCTAGTAGGGACCTCCTAAATCATCTGCAAAAGCAGTTCGATTTCGTCCCGCTTGAATCCGAACGGTCCTCTGATGTAGCAGTACGCTGGGGGCACTCAGATGGTTCGGGAGAAGTCGGATTGATTTCATCCGTCAGCGAACCATTCTGTGGGGATTGTGTCCGCGCTAGGATTTCCGCTGACGGGCGCCTGTTTACCTGCCTCTTTGCATCTGGCGGTCACGATCTAAGAGCACTAATCCACGATACAAATGGTGGCGATCTCACCGCAGCGATTGCTGCGATATGGCAACGCCGTGCTGACCGATATTCCGAATTACGCTCAGAGGAAACCTCAGCGTTGCCAAGAATCGAAATGTCATACATTGGAGGATGAAATTTCTTTCAATGCAGCGACGATATCGCTCCAACAAGCATCTGTTCTAATCGAAGGCTCTGCATAATGAGAAATCGCCGCACTGTGCCCCTGTTCTTGTAACAATTCTACCATTCTTCTAGGGCTAGGTGGCGAGCCCTTCTCTTGCCAACTCACCAACTCATCAACCACTATCAAATGATGTCCAGATATTGCGGTTGCTTCTTCCGCGATATGCCGAATTGCTCGGAGAAGCCTTCGGTTTTCCGCCTCAACATCCTTCTCAGACCAACCCGCTAAATCAGCCTCATCAAAAGTTGGAGCGCACATTTCCAGAACTCTTTCTTCTGTCATAGATGCCATAGTCCCAGCATCACCCATTGGACCAATCCACATTGGGCCCGATACCCTCGAATCCTGTCTGGAGACGGGGTGTGAAAGCGGAAGGAAACAACGAATCGGCAACTCAGTACTATCTTCTGAGGGTAGGAGTCCTGCGGAAATTGATGCCTCAACTTCATCCCTTGTAGGAGAGAAAATTCGCCAACCCAAAGAATCCTCCACATCATTCGCTCCTTGCATTACTTTTCTCACTCGAACCGAGACTCGAAGATGGTGCGAATCCCAGATTGAAAGTAGGGGTTCGATACTCCGGTCATGGCGCGCTGCAGCTCTTGCAACAGTCGCCATAAGAACCCGAAGTCCAGAATCGTGCTTGAGCTTGTCAAGCCTTACTCTCGCTCCGTATCTACGCATCAGGGGATTTTTCGAAGAGCCGCTCAGTGCAGCGGTATCGGTAGCACTGACTTCCAATACTCCGCGCCTAGCAAGAGCTTGGATTGCAGTATCTAAGAAAGCAACTGGAGAGCCAAAAGGATCGATGTCAATCCAGTGCCATCCTTGAGATAAGACACTTGTTCGTAGATCCCCTAGGAGAGGAATCAACTCTCCATTTTCAGATGAAAATTCTGTCTCTGTAGCCATAGCCCAATCTAATGCATTTTGATCCATGTCACCGACCGTTGCGATTAGACGGGATGATACTTCATCGGGTAATTCGTTCAACCATCTTCTTGCTCTCAAACCAGAAGCGCTCAATCCATCGAGAGCCCGAACTTCGGAATCCCCTAGCATTCCAGATTCAATAGCATATGCCATCAAGAGTACGCTACGAGTTCTAGACCCCGCCATCGCCGGATTGTGAAAAACGAAGCCTACACTTTTCGAACTAGGGCCCTTTTTGTTCGAATCGGGTAGTTCGGTGACCCTTGTTAGGGTTCTCCCCTCCCTGTGAATAAGGCCCGGCCACCCAGGTGGTAGATTCGTCTCCACGCCTATGCGAGAACCCAATTACACATTGGCTTGACTACTGTCGCATGTGAATTAGTAGTGCTCGAAAACGATTTCAGAATCAGCGTGAGTTACACGGTGACCATCATCGGTAACAACTCCAACTATTCTTGTACCCGACAGCCTCTCAGTAAGCCAATTTTCTACTTTTTCAGCAACTCCTGCTGATACAGCTATACACATACCCATTCCCATATTGAATACTCTATGCATTTCCAGGTTTTCAACAGGTCCTGTGTCAGCCATCCAATTGAATTCGGGCGGAATTGGCAAGGGATTGGAAATATGCCATCCTAGGCTATCGTGCAATCGCAATAGATTCGATAGCCCTCCACCTGTGATGTGTGCAATTGCCTTGATGTCTTGGGAGGCACAAGGCCCATTTCCTTGACGGCAAGAATCAATCAAATCGATTATTGGGTCAACATAGATTCTGGTAGGATTCAACAAGACTTCTCCCAAGGTCGCGCCCGACTTATTCGCCCCTTCGATTTCTCTACCCGGATGATTAGTGTCGAATGGCGTTGTATCACTTAATGACAAGCCAGATTTGTCTACAATTGCTCTGAGTAATGTATAGCCATTCGAATGAACGCCACTACTCGGTAAACCGATTACTACATCACCAGCCTCTAGATGTTCTCCGGTTATTGCCTCACCAGCCGGAAACCAACCTAGGGCAGTACCTGATAGATCCAATTCAGTTACTATGCCAGGAAGCGTTGCTGTCTCTCCCCCTGCTAGAGTAATCCGCGCTCGACGGCATGCTTCTGCAAGTGAGCCACCTATAATCGAATGAGTTTCCGGATCGGTTTCCGGTACAGCGATGTAATCTACAAATGCCAAAGGTTCAGCCCCAACGCACAATAGATCGTTAACATTCATCGCCACACAGTCAATACCCACTCCTTGGTATCTTCCAAGTTGATTCGCTAATTGAAGCTTAGACCCAACACCATCCGTCGCTAGTGCTAAACACGAATCACCAAACTCGATGATTCCACCAAATCCGCCGGGCAAGGGCACCGGTGCACCTCGAGTTCCCGGCTTTCTGACAGAACCACTCAGGGACTCGATCAGGCTGGCAATCGCAGCACCTTCAGCATCGATATCGACACCACTGCTAGCATAGTCCATCGGGGCGTCTACCACGTACTGACGAAGGGTCAGAAGTTGATGATTCAATCGGCGGTAGAAACTGCCGATTTAAAGAGAATCAGTAAAAACAGACTCAACCCCCATACTACGTATGAATTAAATTGTTATTTTTTCCAGAATTAGGACTTAAATCCTCGTTAATTTGTGAAAAAGGGGATTAGTCATCCATTTTCTCTACACTGCGCTAAACTAATTATCCCGAATCCAATAAGAGAACTACTATAACGGCCACATTGCCACGATAGAGGGCTAAGGAGCGTAGACACGCTATGTTAGATAAGAAAATGATTGCAATGCTGATGACACTCAGTATGCTTGCGGCATCACTCGCAGGTTGTCTGGGTGGGGACGATGAGGACCCAGTAGAGGAGTGGGAATTAATGCCAGCCGACGATATTACGGCTGACATAGTCACTTCCGCTTGGGACCCTATCATTCCAAACTTGAACGACGGTGAGATGTGTGATGCCATTATCTCTGCCATGACAAAGACGGATGAGCGCGACCAAGTAGTCGACTTCACTCGTGGTTACTACACAAGTAGCCAAGGTGTAATCGGTGCTGCTGGATCAGCGTCAATCTCGGACGTCTCAGAACTGAATGCTGCTGGTACAACCATCGCAGTTCAGTCTGGAACTACATCCGATCTTTATGCTCAGGATAATTTGGCTATGGCTACAATTGTTGCTTACGATGATTTCCCATCAGTAACTGCAGCTGTATCCAACGGCGAAGCTGACTATGCTATGGGAGACTCCCCAGTATTGGCACTTTCAGGTAACCTGATGACCACATTCTCTGACGAGACCTTCGGAATCGCAGTACGTGAAGATTCAGGCGAGCTACTCGACGCACTCAACGTTGCTATCACTGCAATTGTTGACTCCGGTGAGTACGACGCTATCTTTGGTGCCTGGTTCGAGGGATCCGTTGTCCTAACAGATGACCGTGACGAGAACACCGCAGTAGCTTACCCAGCTTCACCTAGCGAGGGCTCAACACTATCTTCAGTCCTTGAGTCAGGATCTCTACAATTCTGCTCAGACACAGCATACCCTCCATTCGAGAACTTGGATGAGAACGGTAACGCTGTAGGATTCGATGTCGATATTGCAAACGCTCTAGTTGATGAAATCGCAGCTTTCTACATGGGAACCGACAACCCAATGTTCGTCGCCCCAGAAGACCCAGCTGTAACTATCAAGCTAGGATTCCTCAACGATGCATCTGGTCCAATTTCCCAGTTCGCAGCTCCATTCACCTTCGCGTGGGGAGCAGCAATGGCCGACCTCAACGCAATGGGAGACGATTACGTCTTCGAAGTCATTGAGGTCGATTCCGGATGTGACGGTACAACGGCTGGTACAGCAGCTCAGTCCCTCGTGGACGCTGGAGTTGTTGCAGTAGCTGGTGCTGCTTGTTCAGGAGCATCAATGGGTGCAAACGCAGTCCTATCGGCTGCAGGAATCCCAATGGTATCCTACGCTAGCACATCGCCAGCACTAAGCGACGCCACTGCATACCCTCACTTCTACAGAATCGTACCAAGTGACGGACTGCAGGGCCAAGCCGCAGCTGATATGATTGTAGCAAGCGGAGTGTCCAACACCGCTATTGTTCACATGACCAACGCCTACGGTGCAGGTCTAGCAGACGCAGTTGCAGCCAATCTAGGAGCAGACAACGTCTGTCTACAGTCCGGATACGAAGAGACCTCAACCGACTTCCAAGCTGCTGTTCAGGCAGTTGTGGATGCTGGATGTGACTCGGTATTCCTAGGGTCGTACTCCTCTGATGGCGCAATGATCGTAGAGACAATGGCTGTAATGGGTGCAACAATCCCAATCTTTAGCGCAGACGGTATGGCTGGAGAAGCAGCACTGAACGACTACACACAGCCTGCAGCAGCAAACGGCATTCAGGTCACACGACCTCGAGCAGCCCCAGCTGGCGGTTCAACTGCTTTCACTGACGCTTGTGCAGCAGACGATGTCTGTTCAACTGGTATCTTCACCGCAGAAGCATACGACGCAGTCATGATGATCGGTCACGCTGCAATGCATGAAGATGGTGCAAATATGGCTACACACATCGGTATGGTCGGTGACGGCTATGCTGGAGAGAGTGGAACACACACTTTCCTAGACAACGGTGATGTCGGTGGCTCAGGTTACGATGTCTGTACGTTCCACCACGTACCAACATACGGCCAGTACTTCAACTGTGACCGAATGTGGGATGCTGGTAGCGATGCAGGAGTAACTGCGGCACCATTCGCAGGTGTAACAGTCAAGATTGGATTCTTGAATGATGCAACCGGACCTATCGCAGTATACGGGCCTGGATTCGTTGCAGCATCACAGATTGCTATTGGCCTAGCCAACACAATCGGATACAGCAGTGACGTTCAGTTCGAACTTGTATACGCGGACTCCGGCTGTGACGGTGACATGGGTGGAGACGCAGGTCAAGCCCTAGTTGACGCAGGTGTATGGGGTGCAGTAGGAGCAGCTTGTTCCGGTGCATCCATGGGCGCAAACGCAATCTTGTCCGCTGCTGGAATCCCTCAGATTTCGTATGCAAGCACAAGCCCTGCTCTATCCGATGCAAACGCTTACCCTGGATTCTTCCGTGTCGTACCAAGCGATGCGTTCCAGGGTTCAGTAGTTGCTGACGTAATGACCGCAGATGGTATGGACAATGTTGCAGTAGTTCACATGACTAACGCATACGGATCAGGTCTCGCTGACGCATTCGTTGCCAACATGGACCCAGCATCTATCTGTACACAGATTGGTTACGAGGAGACAACAACTGACTTCTCGGCTGCAGTTGCTTCAGTCATGAACGACGGATGTACATCAGTTATGATGGTCTCCTACGCTACTGACGGAGCAGCTCTAATCGAAGAGATGGCAACTCAGGGATACACTGGTGCTATCTACGGTGCTGATGGAATTGCAGAGGAAGGACTTGCAGCAGACATGTCTGACAAGTCACTTGTCGACGGAGTAATCGCTACCAAGCCTGCCGCGGCTGGAGCAATGTCAGAAGTCGGACAGACCTTTGCATACCTATGTGCAATGAACGCAGACTGTGCTGGCGGTATCTACACCGCTGAGGCATTCGACGCAGTGACCATCATGGCATTCGCTGCTTTCACAGCTCTGACCACACCTGGTCTAGATGCTGGAATGGCAGTAATGGCAGTAGGTCAAGGCTGGGATGGTGCTAGCGGAATGCTCAGCTTCCAGGCGAACGGAGACGTTCCTGCAGCTGGCTTCTGTGTCGGAGAGTTCTCTCACGACGCAAGCGACGACTCAGTCTCGTACGATTGTACAAGAAACTGGGACCCAGTCAACGGTATCACTACCGCTTGATTAGGGACGTAAAGCAGTGGGGGGGGGGTGGGGCGGCGCCCCCGCCCCCCCGGAGTTTTGGGTGGAGTGTTGGGAGGGGGGGGTGGGTGGGGGGCGCGGGGAGGG
>JAZAAK010000020.1:0-5664 GCA_036138175.1 Thermoplasmatota archaeon
AGACCCCCTTCGTGCGACTCTCTGTCGACTGTGCCTGAGAAACTCATGACCTCAGTCGCGTCGGCCCGAGTATATGAGTGCGGCAGATGCCGCAAGAATCAGGCCCCCCAATCCCATCGAGGGAAGAACTGATGAGTTGTCCTTAGATGGTTCGGGTTCAGGTTCCGGTTCAACGAACAAGTGAGTGTTGTCAACAATGCGTTCTTGGCTTGAACAAAGTCCAGAATCATCACAGGCTTGAACTTCAACAATATGAGTTCCTTCCGCCCAGACCGAGAAATCAATATCAGGCGTGGACCACATATTTCCGCTTACTGAAATGCTACCAACCGAGGAACCATCGATTAGCAGAGTGAAAGAGACCGCCTCACCATCAGGGTCGGAAAACTGACCACTCATCGACCATGAATCACCGTCCCATCCTTCGGAATTAACTGTCATTATTGGAGCACTACTAGCCTTCTCAATCCCCAAATCATAAGTCGCTTCCAAACCATATACTCCGTCTCCAGTTACTATTACTGAGACATATACAGGACCGGGGATAAGCCCGGCTACAGCAACATCTTGAGTTATTTCCGAGCCTTGAATTGAATATGGGCCGTAATATGTTCCTGCCTCTTCGAAGCTTGAGGTTAATCCTATTTCCACAGATAGATCAGGCCAGCCAGCGGTTGGAGAGAGAGTAATCGGATGCGGGTCTGATAGTTCAGTATCTGTAGTTGAAATTTGGAATGGTACTCCTACATTCCAAGTCCTATTTCCTGAGGATTGGCCAGAACTGTCGATTGCTTCACAGGTGACCTCTCCTGCCTGGCCTCTTGGTACATCCATCGACAACTCTCGTTGTGAGTATGTAATTGCCAATCCTGCATCACCTCTGCAATTCACCTCGAGGTTCGATACTCCAGCCTCATCATTGAACCAATTTTGAACTTCATTCCAATCCGCGATAATCTGTTCTCCGCCGCTCGCACGAGGGAACCAGGCTCCATTTGTAGGTGCGCTAGCAGTCCAGACAGGAGGGTTGTCCACAGGGATTGGTGCAGTTGTAAAGTCGGCAAACAGATCCTCTCCAACAGGCCATTGAGGCATATTGGGATAGAAGGAGTAAGTTAGACTTCCATCTTCGTTTTCATTAACTTCGTAACTGCTAGAACCGTCACCAATACAACTACCTCTAAGAGGAGCCAAACCAGCAAAATCTCCCATATCCACTTGCACGTCTCGTCCTTCACATTCCTCCCACATATCTAGTCGGAGTCCTTCGGTTATGGGGAATTTGAGATGATATTCAGCCCCACTCATGTTTGAGGCATTATAGGCTATAGTGAAGTCACTTGGATCATTTATGCCGGAAATTGTCATGGTGGCATTTAGCCATAGCATCATTCTACATTCATCTTGACCGCTTGATGAATCTATGTCGGTATCGCAATCTCGGTTACTATCCGGATATACCGGAACCTCGTAGCAATCACTACCACTGCCAATTCCTGAACAGTCTCTGGATTCCGAATGTTTAGGAGGGACTAGATTCCACTCTTCGACTAGGACCTCGTCTTCGGTCCAAGATGTATTTTTCCAAGCGGTACCGTCACCTCCTCTGTGAGGACTTCCATCACGCATACCCATTCTAGTAAACGTGTATTGAACGCACTCCGAAGCAATAGCTCTGACCCCTTCCCTTTCGTCGGTAGAAATCCATCCATCATCGCCACTTGGGTAGATTTGTGCAATATATTCATCTAAACTCTGTCTTACATCATCTGCCAAAGTCCCATTTACCCAAGCAACTGCTTCAATTTCGGCAGAGCTCCAATCACTGGCAATAGTGAAATTGAATACTGCTTTAGTATACTCAAACATATCCTCGAAAGTAAGGACACTACATCGCTCCTCAAGCGTAGGCTCATCAGGGCCGAGTTGTTCTCTTCTGTCTTGTGAATCATCAAGACCACCTTGTTGGTAGCCCATTGGTAACCAAGAAATCATCATTCCAATAATCGTAATCATGACCACGATTCTAAGCACGCCTTGGCGTCTCATCACAATACTGGAGCAGGTCTCACACGATATTGCTATCGGCGGCAGCGGATTGAGTGATTTGTATGATTTCTCCAGTCCAGAAAAAGACCAGAAGCTCTCCATTAGTCCCTTCTCCAAACCCTACAATTAGTCCCCCCACGTTACCAAGATAGGTCTCTTTCCATGTGTGATTTACACCATTGGATAGGATCCATAGCGAACCGGAACAAAAGTCTCCAAACAGATAACCACCTTGGTCTGAGATTATTGAATTCTCAATCCAAAATCCTCCGGTTATGGAACAATTTCCGTTATTGTGACCATATACAAAGACCGGGTCTGTATATTCATTATTTTCAGATGTAACTCCTCCTTCACAACTTCCTCCTTCGGAAAAATCACTGAACCCTTCTTTTTCAGACCAACCAAGGTTTGATTTATTTTCCAAGTTTACCAAATTAATTTCTTCCCAACAATTTTGTCCGACATCGGCAATCCATAGTTGCTCATTAGGCCCTACATCGAATCTCCATGGATTGCGCAAGCCATAGTGCAAAATGTAGGGGTTTTCATTTTCTGAATCCATAACCGGATTAACTTCGCCGTTTGAGTATTGGAAGTAAACAATTGTGCCCAATAAATTTTCAGAATTTTGACCATTCTTTTCTGGGTCATTAGCCCCACCTCCATCCCCAACTCCCCAGAGGTATTCTCCATTACCCAAACCATGTAAATGCCCCCCGTTATGATTCCTGTATGGCTGTTCGACAGTTTTCAAGACGATTAACGAGTCCAAATTTATCTCATCATCAGTAACAACAACTGATGCCAGAACAAGATTTGCGGTATTCGCGCCTTCGCAACTCCCTTTTTCCACATATGATAGCAAGAGTTGTTTAGAGGAATTATAGTTTGCATCGAATGCAAATCCAAGTAATCCTTGTTCTGTATGGCATCTATTTACAATTTCACTTAGGTCTCCAGCTTGAATCAGTTCATCATCTTGCCAAATTTTCACCATTCCACTGAGATAAATTATCCACAATTCGTTGGTTAGAGGATTTACTTCGGAGTGATGAGGCGTACCAGTTCCCACAAACAAAGTAGTACAAGTCAAGTCATTAGCTAAATTGCAATCTGTTGTTTGGGGATCAGCCCAGTCAAAATCATCTCCATCGTCTGAAAAGCATCCAGCAAATAGGGATAATATCAACAAAATTAGGATTGGAATCGTCACTCTCATTCAGAAGCCTCGACTTTGGTACAGAACGCTAATTTGTGTTCTATGTTCAATCCTCGAAAAATGCTTGTATTCCTGGAACGTTCTCTACTGCCGCACCATATGTGCCAAGGTGAGCAGTAGCATTCGTAGCAACCATTCCCTCAGTGTTTAAAACATCGGAGAGTATCTTCGTACCTTCATCATCATTATTCATATCTACCAATGCATTTTGAATTAGTTCGACCATCTCGGGGTTCATAGTCGATGGATTATACAAAGCCGGGTGGCTCGGTGCTTGACCAAACGGCTCGAGCATAACGAGTTCATCTCTATTCAAACACCAATCAGGACCATCTGCAATCCCGTCCTCATTCTCGTCACAGTATAGCATATATGCTGTATCCTTGACTAAAGCAACGTCTCCACGATCAGTCATCATACACTTCATTGCACCCTTGTATCCGGAATATTGAGTGCCTCCGTCTGGTATGCTTGAATCTTTGTTGAAGAAATTCGTCACAGTGTCTCGCAGCGAAGTAATTTCTTCAGGATCTCCAACTACCTCGGCATATCCATTCCCAATCAAGTAACCCATTGGAATCAACATCCCAGCACTCTTCAGCCATCCTGTGTGGCAAGACGTTTTTCCATTCATCAAAGCAAAGGGGTCTGTATTGGGATCATCATCCAGATATGCGTCTGCAATTTCAGAGTCTTTTTTCACCCAGGCTGACGCATTATAGAACGTCCTTTGATCGAATTTCCACTCGGCCGCTAGTACGTCCAAATCGTAAACTTCCCATGCAAGCCAAGCGGCCGCACCATCTACAAACCCAATATCCGCATTGCCATTATTGATAGCCTCGATTATAGCGCCAGAATTCGACACAGGCATTATTTCAACATCCATGCCAGTCAGAGCACTCATTTTGTCCGCCAAGTGCTGAGGGTTCTCTTTTCCAAAATACAAATAGTCATCTTGTACCTCAAAAGCGATTGTAATACAGTTATCTTCATCATCACATTGTTCGTAATTAATGTCGAAAATGAGATACAATACGGTCGCAGATAGCACTAATCCAGCGAGCAAAAGTGCTTTGTTAGCTTTGGCCCAACCAGCCCAACTAGTTCTTTCCATACATCTCCGAAATCGGTTTCTTTGATAATGTTTAGGGGGCCCTAAACTAACGATAAATAGTATGTTTAAATCTCAACTAAGCATCATTCTCAATTATTATTAGATGCCGAAAAACCATTTAAATTGAGCAAATTTCCACCTAAAATAAGATTTAGAAGCGCTGAAAAGGTCCAATTTATGGCGGCCAACTCTAACAAATTCTACGTCCAAATCTCGAGTAAATCGTCCCCAATAATCCCTGGATTCACTAGGAAAAGATTGCAAGAATCTAGTTGGAGTAGCCATCATTTTCCAATTTGGTTTGCTAGAAATCGCAGTGATTACAGTTCTTCTAGCGGCATCAGTTCTCAAATCCTTCACTTCAACCATGACATCTTCTTTCCGGTCACCCAATACTTCAACAACTTCTGAAAATGTAGGTATCTTCACTCCCAAATCCTCACCCGCTTTCATTATTTCAGAGAAGTTCAATTTGGTGGTTTCGATTAATTCTCCATCTACAAGTATTTGATCATCATGAAAGACAAAAATTATTCCATCCAAAGATTCTCTAATATCAAATTCCCAATACTTGAATTTTCTATTATCCACTAGGTCTAATGAATTCATAAGCCCTTCAATGGTATTTTCCATTTTGGTACCAGAAGCTCCCAATCTATGTCCCAAATTTCTCAAGACTAATCCTCTCCTTGTAACTAGCCACCAATATTTACCAGTAGGAATGAGTAAAAAAATCCCGTCTACAATTCAATTGACTGCTCATCAGTTATATGATAATTTTCCACGTATGATTCAAGAGTTTAGGGCTCCCTAAATTTCATATACATATCGCTATCCGGCAGATTTAGGGAGACCTAAACTATGAATAGAACAATGACCTTAATGATGACTTTAGTATTAATCGGCAGTGCTATTTCCGGTTGTGCAGGAAATGATGTAGATCTTGATGACGCAGATGGAGGGTACACATATGCTTCCAACGTTGATAATCACCGAATGTTAATGGGTGATGTCTGCGATATCAAGGATCTCTCTGGTGCATACGATTGGGACGGTGTGAAGGATATCTACGAAGATGGAAAGTACGCGGAGAAGTCCGACGGTTCCTACAGGACCCTCATGGGCTTCGCAGATGCTTCTGGCAAGAACCACGCCTACGACGCATACTATGGTGCAGACGGCTCATGGAATGACTTCGTATCCGCAGCCATTGATGGCACAGGTCCTTTCGAGGGAGAATCTGACACTGTCAGAGATCAAGCAGTCGAAAAGGGAA
>JAZAAK010000021.1:0-8899 GCA_036138175.1 Thermoplasmatota archaeon
AAAACTCCGATGCTTGACGCTGTGATTCCTTTACCTAGTCCAGATAGGACCCCGCCCGTGACTACGACATACTTCATGCAATCAACGGGGTTTGAAGCCGACATGTCTCGCATATCAACATTGGCTCTATGGATTACAAAATTACTCGCTAAAGCGCGCGTATCGCAAGTCTAAGTATCGTCTGACTCCCGAAGAGTCATGGCCGGTACAACCAACTCCAGGATTTTAGTTACCGGAGCACTCGGTCAGATTGGTACTGAATTGGTTGAAGCATTACGCGCTCGCCATGGTGCAGATACTGTTGTTGCAAGCGATGTGAGAGATATTCCAGAACATCCCTGCGTGATCGGAGGTCCATACAGGCATCTGAGTGTAATTGACGCTAATGCCTTTGATGAGGTAGTAATCGAGGAATCGATTGGAATCATATATCATTTGGCTGCTATCTTAAGTGCAACGGGAGAAAAGAATCCCGAATTATGTGAAAGAATCAATGTGGGAGGGACAGTTACTGTTTTAGAAGCTGCTCGAAAACATGGATTGAGAGTTTATGCTCCATCATCAATTGCAGTTTTTGGCCCAGATTCTCCAAAACATGCTCCTCAAGTTTGTCCACTCAATCCTACAACCATGTATGGTAAAACCAAGGTAACTGGGGAACGTTTGGCAATGAATTATTGGAAGCAATACGGCGTTGATGTTCGAGGAATCAGATATCCCGGTTTGATTTCCTACAAGGCTCCCGCCGGTGGAGGAACTACCGATTATGCAGTAGATATCTTTCACGCCGCTATTGAAAATGGTCACTACGATTGCTTCGTTCGGGCAGACACTCGCCTTCCAATGATGTACATGGAAGATGCAATACGTGCAACTATCGCTCTGATGGATGCTCCAGTCGAATCAATTAGTGATGCACGTGGAGGCTACAACCTCTCGGGTTGTTCATTTACGGCCGGTGAAATCGCAGATGCGGTTGCAGCAAGGGTACCTGGATTCACTTGTGATTTCAAGCCCGACGTCAGGCAAGAATATGCTGATTCATGGCCTGATTCGGTTGACGATTCCGCAGCCAAGCAAGATTGGGGATGGAAGGCCGAGTTTGATTTAGATGCACTTTGTGATGCAATGATTTTCGGCCTTCAATCTTCATCAATCTGATTCGACCAATCAGGAGTACTAGGCTCGACATTTGCCCATAGAACGTCATCTATTCTCAAGACTGTAATCGCCGCTTCTGTTGCACCAGTCAAGGCCTGACGAGCTACGAAAAGAGGGTCATGGATTCCTAATTTGGCCATATCTGCCTTTTTCCCACTCATCGCATCAAGTCCGAACCATGAACCGTTTTCCACTTGTGCCGCTGAAAGTGCCAATATCTCGTCAATTGGATCTAGTCCTGCATTTTCTGCTAGTACACGTGGAATTACTTCGAGAGCGTCTGCAAAGCCCTCAATTGCCAATTGCTCTCTTCCTTTCTGGGTTGTAGCATAGGAACGCAAGTGACGAGCCAAATGAGTTTGAGTTCCTCCTCCACCAGGAAGTACCTTCGGCTCACGAACTAATCTGAACGCTACACCAAGAGCATCATCGAAGGCTCTGCTAACTTCTTCTCGCATGGTGGATGTATTTCCACGTAGAAGGGCGGTCATAGCACGACCTTCACCATCGATTCTAACATACCAAGCATCATCTATCTTTTCCGCTGCACGATTGGTGTAAGTTCCTACATCCTCGGCAGACATCCGATTCGCCTCTCGAACCATCTTTGCTCCAGTAAGAATCGATAATCGTTCCAAGTCCTCTCTTTCGAATCTTCGATAGGCGATTATTCCAGCCTCTTTCAACAATGGAACAGCCTCGTCTGCTATTCCGTCTCGGACGCAAATTAGGTCAATACCCAGTGAAGAGAGGCTGGCAACCTGTTCGGCTAATTTCGTTCTCTTCCTCTCTTGGAATCCGGAAAGCACACCAGTGCTTTGGATCTCAATTTGGGCATCTAACTCCAATTCTCGATTTTCAAACCCACCATCAATTATGGCTATTTTACCACCATCAGAATGAGTCTCTGTGGTAAAATCTAGTCGCTGCTTCTTCAGCATTAAGCCGTGAATGATTTCAGATTCTGCTGCTCCACCACCAGTCATCTGCAAGCGCTTAACTCGAATTCTCTCAAGGTCGTCACTACCTTCTTCATTTTCCAATGCATGAGCGGCTTCAAGCGCTAAACTGGTCATTTTCCTAGCCAACACAGTATCGATCTTTCCAGCCATTGTTGTCGATGTAGTAGCAATCAAATCATCATCTGAAGCATCTCTGCATATTTCTTCTAATTGAGATAGTGATTCTTCCACCGCAATACGATATCCATTGACGATTATTGTTGGATGAACTCCAATTCTGGATAATTCGAGTGCGTTACGTAATAGTTCTGCTGTAAGGAGAACTGAAGTTGTAGTTCCATCTCTAGCAATTCTATCCTGAGCGGAACTAGTAGCGATGAGAAGATTAGCGGTTGGGTGCTCAACCTTTGCAGTCTCAAGGACGGTGACTCCATCATTGGTGACGACAATCTCACCATTCTCGTCAACCAGCATCTTGTCCGAGCCTCTAGGTCCTAAAGTCGACCTAACAGCGCCGGCAAGCGCTAGAGCCGCATTGGTGTTGTTTACTAGAGCAGAGCGCCCTTCTATACGGTCGGTATCCTCCAAAGCAACATCCTGCTCCGACTCAACCATGTGCATAGCGAATCAAAGGCCCGCTTTCAATGCGATGTCGTGTGAATTGCAATGTATTCACTCGTCGCCTGTGCACTCACTAGTACGCACGCGCGAGTGTCCAATACACCGTTTGATTCAAATATGGCAGAATACTCGGACTATACAACCTCAGGTTGAGTAGTGGTATAATGAGTACGCCAGAAAGAGACGAATTCGAGGAGAGGATGCTCGAACAAATGGCCAAAATGTTCGCAGACATGGGTATGCCGATTGACGTCGAATTGCTTCAGAATATGATGCGACAGGTTCGTAATCAATTCGAGGAGATGGGCCTTGATCCAGATCGAATGGCCTCTACTGAGATAAAAATGGGAACAGATGTAGATCCCGAAGAGTTCCGTAAACAGATGGAATCCATGCTCAATGGTCCTGGTGGAATGGGTGAAATGTTCCGAAATATGGGCATAAAGGTACAATTTGAAGGCAATACCCCTGCTGAAGTCCCAGAGATTGAGGTTGAGGAAGAAGTAATGGAAGAGCCTGATAATGATCTTCCATTAGAAGATGTATTCATCCATGAAGATAGGATGTGTATTACTGTAGATATATCCAGATTCACCGACCTCCAACAAGAAGAGGTCGAGCTTAACTTAACCAGTGGCGGAGAAATACTGCAACTGATGAAAACCACACAAATGCGCCCTTTGAAGCGTTATTCACTTCCACATTCGGCAGAGAATATCGTTGAATGGGATCTAAATAATGGAATTCTTGATGTCAAATTCGACATCAATTCGGAAGCAACAACAGCCGACGAAAGCGAATGAAATCAACATGGAGTGAATAAAATGAGCGCCGCAGTAATTGGAATAGACCTTGGAACGACAAATAGTTGTGTTGCTACCTTAGAGGGTGGCAAGGCCACAGTAATACCGAACTCAGAAGGAAGCCGGACTACCCCTTCGGTCGTGGCTTTCACAAAAGATGGAGACCGCCTTGTTGGGATCACCGCAAAGAGACAAGCGGTCACCAATTCGGAACGTACAATCATGTCTGTGAAGAGAGAAATGGGTACCGATTGGAAGCAAACAATCGGTGATGAGGAGTATACTCCTCAAGAGATTTCAGCATTCGTACTACAGAAGCTGAAAGCAGATGCTGAGGCATATCTCGGACAAGAGGTAACACAAGCAGTTATTACATGTCCAGCATACTTTACCGATGCTCAAAGAAAAGCAACCCGCGACGCGGGTAGAATTGCCGGTTTAGAGGTGCTGCGGATAATCAACGAACCTACCGCTGCCGCTCTAGCTTATGGTGTCGACAAGGATGATGACCAGACTATTTTGGTATACGACCTTGGTGGCGGTACATTCGACATCTCAATTCTAGAAATTTACCTAGTTGACGACCAACCTCAAATCGAAGTAAAGGCAACTAGCGGAGATAATCGATTGGGTGGTGACGACTTTGACGAGGTAGTCATTGATTGGATTCTATCAGAATTCAAGAAGACTACTGGAATAGATTTGTCTGGCGATATGCAGGCAATGAGTCGTTTGCGAGAAGCTGCAGAGAAGGCTAAAATCGAGTTATCAGGAACTGGAACAACCCAGATTAATTTGCCATTCATCACCATGCGTGATGGACAGCCAGAACATCTTGATCTATCGCTCTCAAGATCCAAATTCGAGGAATTAATCGCTGATTTAATTGAGCGAACAATGGCTCCTACTCGTCAAGCGATGAGTGATGCAGGTGTCTCAAAGGGAGAGGTCGACAAGGTCATTCTAGTAGGTGGCTCAACACGCGTTCCTGCAGTACAAACTGCGATTGAGAAGGAAGTAGGTAAAGCTCCATTCAAGGGCATCAACCCCGATGAGGCGGTTGCTGTAGGAGCTGCACTTCAGGCTGGGATCATCGTTGGCGATGAAGGAGTAACCGATGTACTACTTCTTGATGTCACTCCACTTACTCTCGGAATCGAGACCCTAGGTGGTGTAACTACAATGATGATTGAGCGTAATACTACAATCCCGAGTCGCCGCTCAGAAGTATTCTCTACCGCATCTGATAACCAACCAGCTGTAGAGGTTCATGTCTTGCAAGGAGAGCGAGAGTTCTCCAAAGACAACACTACACTGGGAAGGTTTCACCTCATGGGAATCCCACCAGCACCTCGTGGAATTCCACAGATTGAGGTGACCTTCGATATTGACGCAAATGGAATCGTGAATGTATCGGCCAAGGATCTTGGAACAGGGACTGAACAATCGATTAAGATTGAAAGTCAGACTTCCCTATCGGAAGACGAGATTCAATCAAAGATTGCAGAGGCCGAGGAATTTGCTGAGGAAGATAAGCGCCGTAAGGCTAGAGTGGACCTACGCAACCAGGCTGATAGCATCGCTTACCAAACTCGAAAGATGATGGAGGATTCAGGGGAGAAGCTGTCTGACGATGACAAGGCTCCTGTGATTGAGAAGGTGGATGAACTTGAAGCCCTCATTATGGATGAAGGCCAGCCTATTGATTTCGAAGAACTTGACGAGGCTGCAATTCAAGCCAAGATGGGTGAATTGGAAGAGATCATGCACGGTGTCTCCACCAAACTATACGAGGCTGCTGCTGCGGAAATGGCTGAGCAACAGGCTGCTGACGAAGCAGCTGCCGATGACGATGGTGTCGTCGAAGCAGACTTCGAAGTGGTCGATGGCGATGATGCCGACGAGTGAATCATCCCTTAGTAATCAAGTGATGCAAGGTTCGCACGTGAACCCCCGTTCCCCCGTGAGCGACGCATGCATTGGTGTCTACATTCCAGGCAGTTCCTGCTATGTCTAGATGAGCCCATGGAATTTCTGACTTTTCGCCATTTTCATCCTCTCGGTCCTGAATGAATTGCTTGAGGAAAGCTGCTGCGGTATTGGCCCCGCCATATCGTCCCTTACCGCCATTTCTGACATCTGCAAATTTGGAACTAGTCATTTCCTTCTCAAAGGCGGGCAGAAGTGGCATAGGCCAAGCCAATTCGTCTACTGAATTACCGGCTTGATGGATACGATCTCTCAAGTTGTTATCATTAGACCAAAGTCCAGAGGCCTCTTGTCCCAAAGCAACTACACAAGCCCCTGTTAATGTAGCAAGATCAACGATATATAATGGATTTAGCTCTGCGGCCTTCCAAAGTCCATCGGACAGAACATTTCGACCCTCTGCATCGGTACTGAAAATTTCAATTGTCTTTCCTGAATATGTATCGATAACATCTCCTGGTCTGTAGGCTTCTGCGCTGGGCATATTTTCGGCCATACAGGTAATTCCATTAACTCGGCCTTCATATCCCGTAGCCCAAAGTGCTTGGAATAGTCCGAAAACCGTTGCTGAGCCGTGCATATCGTACTTCATATCCCACATGCCTTGAGTAGGTTTAATCGAAATTCCACCTGTGTCAAAGGTGATACCTTTTCCGACGAAACAAGGCACCTGCTCGCCTGATTGTACGTTTGGATTTAATCGGAAGAATACCATACAGGGTTTGCGAATACTACCTTTTCCGACAGCGATTACACCATGCATTCCTTCCTCCTGTAGTCGTGCATAATCCCATACTTCAACCTCAACATTATCCTTGCCTTCAGCCCATTCAAGGGCTCTACGGCCGAACTCTTCAGGGTATAATCGGTTTGCTGGCTCATTTGCTAGGTCCCGACTTAGGTGAACACCGGTTGTAACAAGACTTGCTTTCTCAATTGACTCACTCAATGCTTCGAGATGGCGCTCATGTGCTTGACATTCTAAAGTCCAACCTTCGTGTTTGTTATCTTCGTCCTTTTTCTGATATTTATCAAACTGATAATCTCGTAGCATCATACCCTCAGCAAAAGCGGTCATGTTTTCTACAGACCATCCCGAAGTAAATCGGATTACGATATCATTACCTAAGTCCTTAGGTAGACTGGCAAAACACCTCGCGCCAGTATCTCGAGCGACTTTGTGAGTAAGTTTTCTTTTCTTTCCAACACCGATGAGAATAATCGTGCAGCTCTTGGTCCAAATACTGAGAGAATCCCCCACTTTTCCAGAAATTGCATCACTTGCAGCCGCGGCCTTGACAGCAATACTTGGTCCTCGACCGAGACCAACCGTGGTATTATTTGGGGCCTTATCAAAGTCCTTGAATACAGGTATAATCATTATGTCCCCAGTTCGGTCAAAATTAGCACAACTCACTTTCATAGATAGTGGGAAAAAGTTCCAATATACAAATAATTTCAAAAGAAATTCTTAATTTCAGTAGGTTTATTATAAGTCAAAAATCAATTTCCTTGCAAAAATTAATATTTTTCTTCTTTCTGCAAAAGTCGAATCAATCTCGATTAGAGATATATGCGGCAAGAATCTTCGTTGCGATTAATGCTGCATTAAATTGAGTTATACGATCATCGCCGGGCGCAATTTCATTTACATCGGCTCCAATTATCTCAGCGTTGCTGGCAAATAGCCCTTCGATAATTTCCACTGCACCCCAATGAGTCAGACCGCCGGGAACTGGGGTGCCTGTATCGGGAACTAATGATCCATCTAAACCATCGATATCAAAAGTCAACCAAATAGGTCCACTCAATTGGCTAATTCTTTCAATTAGAGAGCTCCAAATGGTCATTCCAGCAGACGGACTGAAGAGGTCTTGAGCATAGAACGTCTCGATTCGATTATCGGTTTCCGCGAACTTCGCTTCATCTAGTGAGTATGCGCGAATTCCAATTTGCAAAAGATTACCGATTCCATAATCTAGAGCTCGCCTTACAGCAGTACCATGACTGAATCGCTCACCATTAAGTGAATCGCGAAGGTCGGCATGAGCATCGACCTGAACTATTGTGAGTTTGGACAGGTCACCAGCGATTGCGGGGTGATTCTCTAGAGCTTTCACTACCGGTGGCAATAACCCGTGCTCTCCACCTAAAATAATAGGAAATTGCTCGGAGTCAAACCACGGGATAAGATAATCCCGAATAGAATCTAATTGTTCTCTTAGAGTCCCTGCCTCAGAACTCCAAGGCTGGGCAGTGTGAAATGCTAGCCCACAAGGTAACTCGTGTTCCAGTAATGGGTCGTACAATTCGACCTGCGAACTCGCCTCGATAGCGGCCGCAGGTCCATGTTCTGTGCCCTCGCCCCAACTAGTAGTCATCTCAAAAGGAACTGGAAGAATCACCACATCCCATGGCCCTTCTTTTGACTCCGAGAGCCCGAGGAAGGTTGGGTTAGCCTCACCGTCCATGCGTTGTGCCGAGTCATTATTCGATTAACCACTTCGGGTCTAATGCACACGAATCGTGGACTCGATGTGCGATTGTTGATAAAGAACGGGCTTCCATATTCTACCACAGGAGAGGGGCGCGATGGGTATGACGCTAGCAGAGTTAACTCAGGCTATCCGCCGTAAAGTCGATTCGGAAATGGAAGTAATCGTCGCCGAATCGATTGCTGAACACGCCTTGGGTTTCTTCGGTTTTTCAAATCGTATTATAGACAATGCGCTAGAACCTACAGATCGTAACCTCTTCTATCAATTACAAGACTATGACTTGCTCACTACAGAATCTGAGGAAACCACACTTTGGGACGGTAGGGAATGGAGGATTCACTATTGGAAATTCAAACCCGACGCTAGGGAGTTTGCCAGGAGAGCAATGTCCGAGGCTGAAAATAAGGAAGACGAAGACCCCTACGCAGGAATTTACGATGACGTTCCAACCTCTCTATGGCGAGAAAGAATGACCGATGAGGACGAAGAAGACGATTGGGAAGAACCCCTATTCTGATTCAAATCCCCCAATCGCGACGGGCAAATGTACAAACAATATCACTGAAGGGTGTAAATGTGGACAACCATTTCCAGAGCGCCTTGTTGC
The DNA here is from genome assembly GCA_036138175.1 of Thermoplasmatota archaeon. Taxonomy (GTDB): domain Archaea; phylum Thermoplasmatota; class Poseidoniia; order Poseidoniales; family Thalassarchaeaceae; genus MGIIb-O1. Next base: position 8,642 of record JAZAAK010000021.1, read on the forward strand.
TGACGCTATTGCTTCTCGCACCAATGGCTGGCATTGCTGGAGCTGACGAAGTTGAGCCCGCTCAATCATGCGAAATTCTCGTAGATTGGGATTACGATTGGGCCCTAGATGAAAACGGAACATGGCAAGAAATGGTAATTCATCGATACAGAACCACCTACGAGCCGGCTTTCCAGAATGGCACTTCACCAAGCGGGGTAACAATCGATGTTCAACACATCAGAGAGGGCCAAATCATCGCTACTGAGGCTGACTCTA
>JAZAAK010000022.1:0-13748 GCA_036138175.1 Thermoplasmatota archaeon
TCAATTTCATTTGGTGGTTTTACATTCCAGGGCTCAAGAATCAATTGAGAACTCATTTCTATTGGGCAGCCACAACTTCGAGCAATTTCAAAAGTCATACCGAGATAACCCCTACTCACTGCTTCTCCTTCGACGTGTATCTCAATCGCCTCCTCGAGGCTTGGAGATGCCAAAATTAAGGCGCTAAGTGGCTGGCTTGATTTACTAAGATCGACAGTAGATCCACCTTTCATTTTCCCATTTACAATAACGGGTAATGAATCACTATCGACATGAACTTGCAAATCTCTCAAGATTTTTCCAAGACTACTGCTTCTTGCTCGTAATGATTCATCACCATCCAATTTGACCTTTTCACCCATTGTTGCAACAAGGGCGCTTAGGACTCTCGCGGAGGTTCCTGAGTTGCCACAATTCAGTCCTATATTCGGAGCACTAAGGCCCTGTTTTGGAGGCGTTACAAGCCAACCATCTTTGTTCCGTTCGACATTAACCCCCATTTCCTGAAGGCATTCTGCCATCGAATTTACATCAGCCCCAGGTGATTTGTTTAGCTTGATTAAACAGGTAGAATTACTTTGAGAAATCATCGTTAACCATCGAATGATGTGGCTTTTGGACGGAGGCAAACTCCACTCATGAGAGCCGGACAGATGCATCTCAGGTATACTCAGCACAACCTCTCATCGAGGCCAGACAATTCAACCCAACGATGTGCAATAGAGAATATGCATCAAACAAATTTAGGCTCGAATGACATCTCCAAAATCATCCTCACTATTCCAAGACTTTGCTTTTTCATCGATTTCACAAGCCGCCAATGTTTCCTCAAGTGTTCCTTTCATCTCAATCAAATTTGCACGCTCTAACATCTTTGGGCTAAGCCCCGGCATCAGTATGGAAATGGCTCTTGGTACTCGTTTTGGATAGACCTCGTTTACGTGTCTAACGATATTTGTAGTACATGTATTGGTGATTGTGTTATACCATTCAGGATTCTGCGCTAAATCGTTAGTCCTATTTAGATAGGATTCAAGCATTCTTCGTTCATTTCCAGGACCCAATACTACTGCCTTGAATAGATGAGTTACCGAGTGTTTTCTACAACGTGTACGAACTCCAATGACATCCCTTTCTGTGGCCCAGACATAAATTAATTCGTATTCACGAAAAAGACCTTTCACAGGGTGGTATTTCTCGCCTTGTTCTCTTCTGACTTCAATCGAGCAGGCCAGTCGCCGTCCGTCTTCAAATTGAAATGAGAGAATTGTGTGCGCCATTTGTCTGTGTCTAGGGTCAAAATATTCCAGAGTTAACCAGATAGAATCTACCTTACTTAGGTCGAATTCATCGTCGATCCATCTCTCATCAAAATCCTTGGTAGAGCGCCAATCAAAATCACGAATATTCTTGATTTTTGCAATATCTCCTTGGAATTCTATAGTCGCATTACGAGAATTATCATTGACCCATGAACGGTCATTAGAAGGCTGTAATCTCCGGACTCTAATCCATATTGCGAGTAGAGATAGGAGCCCTATAATCGCCAAGCCGGCAAGGCCGGCAGTCAACCAGCTGGCTACGCTCACAACCACCGAGGAGACCTATCAAAGCATCAAACCTCTGCTTATTTTGGATGGCGCGGCAGGGGAGATTCGAACTCCCGAGGTGAAACACCACTGGATTAGCAATCCAGCGCAATGGCCAGGCTATGCGACTGCCGCAGTGCTCCGGCGACCTAAGATTGTGGCTTAAGGCGAGCGGTTGGAATCATTCTTCCTCGTTTGCTCCGTCGGAATCATCTTCATCTCCATCGATTAGTTCAGCAGGAAGACGCGCTACGAAGATTATTTCATCGACGTGGGACTTTTTGTCAGCGCCTCTCAATTCCATTATTCTCGTACCTTTTGTGACCTTACCCAATGTTTCTTTGGTTTGAGTCGCAGGCATGCGAATCATCATTCCACTTCCGGTCAACATGAATAATTGATCAGATAAATCAGGAATTTGTCTTACACCAACAATCATATCTTCATCAGATAATGCCATTGTTCGAACTCCTTTAGTGCCACGATTGGTCTTTCTGTAACCATCCCTCTCCATCACAGGCTCACCTTCGTCATCGACAAGTTGTGTTCCATCTTCACCTGTAACTTGAATCATGCTTCCGGAACCTAAGCGGCTTCTCTTTGCCATACCATATTTGGAAATCGTAAGTACACTTGTGTCGAAATCATCAGTGACAATCATTCCGATTACACTATCCCCTGATTGCAATTTCATTCCACTTACACCCTGACTGACTCTACCTTGAACTCTAACTGTGTGAGTTGTCTGAATCTCTCCACTTGCAGGGTCGGTCCTAGTCTTGACTTCCGCAGGTAAGAACCGGCAAGCATAACCTCCTGAAGATACTAAAACAACATGGTCTGCATCAGTTGCCGGCCTTACCTGTACCAACGAATCGGCTTCGCTTGCAAACTTCAAAGCATACTTTCCATTGCGATTGATTCTAACGTAATCAGAAAGGTTACTCCTCTTGATTCGGCCTTGGCTTGTTGCGAAAATTAGGTAGTGGCCTTCTGGATTTTCAATTAACTCTCTATCCATTGGCAGTATCGAGATGACTTTTTCATCATCTCTAATTCCTTGTAACAAATTGCGAATGTGAGTTCCTCTTCCATACCTACTAGCGAGAGGAGTTTCCCAAGCTCGTAAACCGTAAACTCGCCCTTGGTCGGTAAAAATCAGTAATCTGTCTTTCGAGAAGCAGGTAATGATAGCCGCAGGCGCATCTTCGTCCTTGGTTGCAACTCCTTTGAGTCCCTTCCCCCCTCGGTTTTGTAGACGGAAGGCCTCTACCGGTAGGTGGCGAATGTAATTGTCTTGAGTTAGAGAGATGACTAAAGCGCGTTCTGCTACTAGGTCCTCTCTGTCCATTGAAAGTGGAGTTGGGTCAATGTGGCTACGCCGTTCATCTCCATGCTTTTCTACTACCTCCTCAAGTTCAGAAATTAGAATTTCCAATCTTCGCTTGCGGCTATCGAGAATTGATTGGTATTCTTTGATTGCCTCTTGCAGTTTTGTAAGCTCCTCTTCAACTTCTTTTACATTTAGTTTGGTAAGTTGGTAAAGTCGCCGTTCAGCAATTGCTTTCGCTTGCTTTTCTGAGAAGTCGAAACGCTTTATCTTTGGATATTTTTCTTCTCCTCTAAGGTAAGATTCGAATTGATCTCTAGAGTCTGAATTTCTTCCGACTTCGATAATTTCAGTCATTCTCTTCTGCGCCGCCATCAGTCCTTCGAGAATGTGTGCTCTCGCCTCTGCTTTGTTCAATTCAAACTGAGTACGCCTCTCAATAACAGTCTCCCTATGGCGAACATAGGTGTGCAGAATTGTTGACAAATCTAGTTGCACAGGAGCTCCATTCAGAATACCCATCATGTTAGCGGAATACGATTCTTGCAACCTACTTGATTGGTATAATTGGTTGAGGATTGCGTGTGGGTCTGCATTATTCTTGACTTCAATTACTACACGTATTCCTTCCTTACTAGATTCATCACGAATGTCACGAATGCCTTTTATTGTCTCTTTCGTAACTAACTCAGCAATTCCCTTCAACATGCTTGCTTTTCTAACTTGGTATGGAATAGAAGTGATGACTATTTTCTTACCCGATGAATCATCTCTTACTTCTGCTTCTGATCGAATGTGGAATCTTCCTTGCCCAGTTCTATACATGTCTAGAATACCATCTATTCCATGAATGGTCGCTCCTGTTGGGAAATCTGGTCCTTTGAGATATTCCATGTATTCCATTGCGTCGATCTGTGGTGGTTTGTCCAAGGATCTTTTCCGGTCCTCTTCGATTACCTTCTCGGTATGGAATCGCACTGCTGCGGCTACTTCGTTTAGGTTGTGAGGAGGTATTTTTGTTGCCATTCCAACCGCGATACCATCGCTACCGTTTAGCAGAAGATTAGGAAGCCTCGAGGGCAAAACAGTAGGTTCACTCTCACTATCATCGAAGTTTGCAACCATGTCAATAGTGTCCTTATTGATATCGTCTAACATATGTGAAGAAAGTCGATCTAGCCTACTCTCGGTGTACCTCATAGCTGCAGGTGGGTCGCCATCTATCGAGCCGAAATTACCCTGCCCGTCGACTAATGGGTATCTCAAGGAGAAGTCTTGCGCCATTCTGACCATTGTGTCGTATAGGGCCTGGTCTCCGTGTGGGTGATACTTACCCATCACTTCTCCAACAGACCTTGCAGACTTACTGTAACTCTTGTCGTGGGTGTGACCTGCTTGGTGCATACCCCATAGAATACGTCTGTGAACAGGCTTCAAGCCGTCCCTGACGTCTGGAAGTGCTCTGCCAATAATTACACTCATTGCATAATTTATGTAGCTCTCTTTCATCTCATCCGAGACAAATCTTCGCTCTAATTCTTCACTCATTTTACCACCTCAAACGTCTAATGACGTTACCTCCGATGCATTTTGTTCAATGAATGCACGACGATCTGGAACATCTTCTCCCATCAGAATAGTGAATAATTCGTCGCCAGCTTCTATGTCTGGCTGTCCATTCTTTTCTTTGATAGTTACACGCATCATACGTCGGACTTCTGGATCCATTGTGGTCTCCCACAATTGTTCGGGGTTCATTTCACCCAGACCCTTGTATCTTTGAACAGAAATTTTAGCCGAAGGGGCTTCTTTCTTCAATCGCTTTACCGTAGCATCCAGCTCTTCTTCGCTATGTACCCATTCGACGTTGTTTCCCCTTCCTACTGAGAATAAGGGTGGCATAGCGATGTAGACATTGCCATTTGTAATGGCTCGTCGCATATACCTCCAAAGAAAAGTCATAATCAATGTACGAATGTGTGCGCCGTCGATATCTGCGTCACACATGATGATGATTTTACCATACCTTAGTTTCTCAGGGTCGAAAGCACCTTCATCGCCTTCATCATTACCAACTCCAGCGCCAAAAGCCCTAATCATTCGCTGAATTTGCTCATTGGTGAATACCTTAGCATCATTACCACGTTGTCTTTCGACATTCAGTATCTTTCCTCTAAGTGGCAGTACCGCTTGTGTGCGCCTATCTCTAGCGGTCTTTGCAGATCCGCCTGCAGATTCTCCCTCGACGATATATATCTCACATTCATTTGGATCGCGCGATTGACAATCAGCTAATTGACCAGGAAGGCCGCCGCCTTCCAACACCCCTTTTCTGCGGGTTAAATCCCTCGCCTTGCGAGCCGCCTCTCTCGCCTTACTGGCCAATACTGCCTTGTCCACAATGGCTCGAGCAATCGAGGGGTTCTCCTCAAAGTGCTCGCCTAATTTGTCGTTTACAATTTGCTCAACAATCCCAGAGACTTCACTAGTCACCAGCTTAGCCTTGGTTTGAGCATTGAATGATGGGTCGGGGTGCTTAATTGAGACAACAGCGCCAAGGCCTTCACGAACATCATCGCCGGAAAGACTGCTTAGATTTTTGAGTAAATTTCTCGACTGAGCGTAGGAGTTTACTGTTCTAGTCAAAGAACTGCGAAGGCCAGACATGTGAGTGCCCCCATCTGCATTGTGGATGATATTGGTGAAGCAGTCGATACTTTCTGAGTAGGAATCGGTCCACTGCAAGGCTATTTCCACATGAACTTCTCCTTTATCCCCCTCTTTTTCTCCAAAGATGTGAATCACTTCATCGTGAATTGTATTCTTCTTTGAATTCATTTGAGCGACATATTCCCTGAGTCCTCCATCATAGGTGTGGTCGATTTCTACCGGGTCTTCTCCGCGAAGATCTCGGAAAATAATTTGCAGGCCGCCATTTAGAAAAGCAGTTCTCTGCAATCTAGTATTAATTTGCTCGAAATCGAATTCGACGATATCGCTAAAAATTGTCAAATCAGGTTTGAAGGAAACCTTGGTTCCAGTAACTTCGGTTTTTCCAGTCGATTTCAGTTTGGCTTTCGGAACTCCTTGGTTATATCTCTGCTCCCAGACTTTTCCTTCTCTGTGTATTTCTAGATGCAACCACTCAGATACAGCGTTAACAGCACTAACCCCTACGCCGTGAAGACCTCCTGCGACTTTGTAGGCCTCATTGTCGAACTTGCCTCCTGCGTGAAGTTTAGTCATAATTACCTCAGCCGCACTAACTCCTTCCTCTGGGTGCATATCTACCGGTATTCCTCGACCATGATCTGTGACGCTGATTGAACCATCAGGGTTGAGGTCGACCTCAATAGTGGGATTATGGCCAGCTAGGTGTTCGTCTACCGCATTGTCGACTACTTCCCATATACAGTGGTGCAAAGCAGACCCATCATGAGGGTCTCCTAGGTACATTCCAGGCCTTTTTCGTACCGCTTCTAGGCCTTCAAGGACCTGAATGCTATCTGCTCCGTAATCATCAGCCATTTTTGCAACTCCAATCGTCTGAGGGTTCCCGAAGGGGAACCCTCAGGTGTTCCACTAAAATTGGTCTCACAGGGGGTTAATCAACCCTCCCTAAAGAGTGTCCAAAAATCATCGAAAGTGAAAGTAAATTCACAGTTTCACCCCTCCATAGGAGGGGTATCGGCCCACAAATATGGTTAAACAGACCTCTCCGGTGGCCGAGCCGATGCGAAGACCCACAATCTGTGTGACTCTATCTGGTTGCTCGGTTGATGAGATACTCGCAGATGCCGCTCGCGCTACTGCTGTAGGCGCTGACCTTTGTGAGGTTCGTCTCGACAAGCTTTGGGTGGTGGAGAAACTCCCTGAACCCGAAGAGGTTACCGATTCCAATGAAGGAGAAGGGCGCAGAAGGCCCGTATATGTTCCACCGGAGTACATCCCTCAAGCATTCGATTCAATCGATATATCGAGCGCTCTAGACGCATTCAAAGGAGGGATCGATTTACCAGTAGTACTGACCTGTCGTCCAGAGAGACAGGGGGGTCATTTCCCCGGAACCGAAGAAGAGAGAATTTCAGTGCTTAGAGCGGCTATCGACAGTGGAGTAAGTTGGGTTGACCTAGAGGCAGATATCGATTCCAAAATCCGTTTAGAACTGATGCAGATTGCTAAAGGCAAGACCAAGGTAATTTCCTCCAACCATTTTTCAGAAGAGCCTGGTAGTGCATCAGAAATCATCAATGATATCGAAGATATGGAAGAATCTGGAGACATCATCAAAGTCTGTTACAATACCACTGGAAGAAATTCAGGATTGAAATTATTTGAGGCGGCTTGGATGCTAAAAGAGTCTGATCAAAAGACTGCTATTATGGGCATGGGTGTTGGTGGTGATTGGACACGAATTCATGCCCCATTACTAAATCAAGATCTAGTATATTCCACTATGGAAACCGGCTCACATCTTTCTTCTCAGGGTAGAATAAACGCATCAGATCTACTTATTGCTTGGGAGATGCTAAATTACGAGTAATTCATTGTTCTAGCAATGGAACCAATTCTTGCTTCTCTTGACGTTCTTCTGTGCCATTAGCATGGTATCTTGAGTGAATTAGTATAGGGACAATCACACAACTTAGAGGCAATAATCCTACAATAATGTAGGCTGTAAATTTTGGTAGAGTTATCCTATGCTCTACTTCGACCCAAACTTGAACGATCATATCTCCATCGACAGCCGAAGCATCATTTGGTCTGCTATTGTTCCAATTATCGAGAGCCAAGAAGTATTCTGCATCACTATTATCGCCAAACCAAGAAATGAAGCCCTTGTTGTCATTATCTATTGCGGTAGAAAAGCTGGTGCTACGTTTATCCTCATATGCATGAGTGTCTCTGAATGGAAGAAACACAACCATGTCTCGCCATTCAACAGGAATCATATCAATTACTTCTTCTGGAGGCCCAAAGTCTTCCATACTCATATAATATTCATCTTGGTATCTCCTCCAATTTGCAGAATTAAAAAGGTATACGTCGCCTTTCGGATCCTCGGTAGGGGGGTTATCCGGATCAGAGTTAAACTCGACGCAGAATGTATACGAATATCCCGTAATCAATTCAAAACGTAGTGCTTGTGCATAATTTCTTGCAAGATCAATTTCAACATACAAATCTTCTCTAAGTGGGCGTAAATCGTCTCCGCTGGAGCCACCCCACCAACCCCATCGGTTTTCTTCCACCTCAACGACTTCTGCGAAATTACTGTTAAATCCTGCTTCAAGAGGTACAGAACAATCATTTCCTGACGCAGAAACCGTACCTGGGATGACAAATAAAATTGCTACAATCGGAGCAATAAATCCAAGACTAAATACGCTTGCAAAGAGTTTTTTCACAATTTGATGCACTTCAGCGCCTCCGAGTTCTGATTGGGCGGACGTATCCGGACTCCTTGTTCCTTCGCTCGTCAACCGTCAGATATTTCGGTTGTGGGGGTGGATTGTGTTGATCCATGCCAGGTAGCCCGCCTTCCGCTTTTACTTCCTGTACATCGTAGGTCTCAAGCATTTCGTCGGCATCGATCTCCTCTTCGTCTTTCTGCCTCATGACTAACCAGCCGAGAAGTAATACCATGGCGACCAGTACTAGAAGTCCACCACTTTCTTTGTTTGGAACGAAATCTTTCCAAGTTAATTCATCCCAAGACTTCTGTCGGTTTTCTTCTTCTGCAGAAAGTACACTTATGATATAGTCCTCTGAAGTACATACTCCTACTCCGTCACAGACCTTCAAGACTAAACGTATTTCACCCGTTTCATCCCAAGTCATGTTGCCCCAAAGGAAATCGTTTCTTGGGTCTCCATCTTGGTCTGTGTCGACCAATGCATTTAGATCCCAATTGACATTGAGTTCACTGGTCAGACTTGTATCTTTATCATTCGTGGTAATTCCATCACCATCGCTGTCCTCATCTGCATTTTCATCCAGCCAGGCTTCCAATCCTTGAACTAGATCCTCATCAAAGGCACTATGATTCAAGATAACTAGATCACCTTCGTTAACATAGTCTGAATCTATGGGGTCGATAGGATTGATTTCTGGTGCTCTTGAGACATGTACCGTAATCGAGGTGGTGTTGGTGTCTCCTCCTTCAAATCCATCGACAACTGTTAGACTTACGACGTAAGTTCCAGGTCGCTCCCAAGAATGCCATACAACAGCCCCTTCAACTTGTGGACTAGCATCGCCAAAGTCCCAGATCCATCTTGTTATGCCGTTCCATTCGGCGTTTTCAGGGTCAGTAGAATGTCTTCCAACAAATTTGGGGTCGGAATCATAACTTTCTGAACCATCAAATCTCAGTGTACAATCTGGAGCGATGAATGCCCCTCCATCGACGACAAATGGAACCCACCAAGTAACATCTTCTTCGGAGCTAGGAATTGATTGAAGAGCGCTACCATTTATGCTTGGTTGTAAAAATTCCACCATTGGTACAGGAAGAGGATTGGCAATTCTGACTTGATATGATTTGGTTGCAGATTCAGCACCTCTGTCATCAATAACAGTCAATGAAATTGTGTATAAACCCGGCTCCGTGAAGGTGTGGTATACAGTGGATGAGTTTTCTATTTCTACATCCATTCCAGTAATGTTCCATCGTGTCTGTAATAATGATGTATCTCCGTCCGGGTCAAAAGATAAACTCTCAAAGAAATACTCGGTTTCAACCGTGCCATCGGCAGGGCGATCAAATACAGCTACAGGTCTTTGATTTAACACCCTAACCATTAGTGTCGTAGAAGACACGTTGCCGTCATCATCTGTGACCTCTAAAGTGACGGTTTTCATGCCGGGTGTATTCCAACCAACTGTTGGATTTTGATTTACTGAAGTCGTTCCCGAGAAGTCCGATGTCAGGGTTATGCCTTGACTCGAGAAATTTACACCCGATTCAAACTCCCATCGATATTCTACAATTAGTCCATCATCATCAATGAATAAATCGGGTAGTGTCAACGGAGTTAGTGTGTATGTTTGTAGTTCCTGGTCGAAAACTTGCCTCGGCACCCTGTTGAGTACTCTAACGTATACTTGATGCTCTACAACGAATGTCCCATCGTTTATTGCAAGCGTCAGAGTGTAAACGGTACCATCTGCGCTACCATCTACATATGTATGGCTGGCCTCTACAAGACCTAGTCCACCTTCGTCACTTCCATCACCCCAATTCCAAGTGAATTCTATTTCTTCGTGGGGGACATTGTCTACGGTACTTCTTGCGGAGAACATTACTCTTTGATTTGTCAATAAGACAATTTCATCCGTTATGGTGACTCCATCCACTCTAATTTCTGGAATAGGCTCAGTAGTGTCTGCAACATTTACTGTCCAATATTGGGTTTCAGAGTAGAAGCCACCAACGTCTTCAACGGTGAGTGCTACTGTATAGTTCCCAGGCTCCTCATAGATGTGGATGGGGTTCTTTAGACCCGATGTGGAATTGTCGCCAAGGTTCCAATTGTAGGCAACAGGTGTTTCGTTGTAACTGTATGAACCATTCAGCAGTCCGAATCCCCATACATCATATCCTCCGCCGAATAGGCTGACAGGTAACCAGGTTTGAGTAATGGAGGTCGAAGTCGATCCACTTGCAACCGGTTTCATATTTCCTAGTGTTATTGGTAGAGTAAATGCAGTATCAGTGACTTCCCCACTAATATCTCGGATGTCAACTCCAAATGTCCAATCGCCAGTATATGGCGGGGTGAACCAAATGCTTTCCTCTGTAGGGATACTGTTTCCTGCAGTCATTGAGAAAGTAATCGAATCTGTCAGGGTGTTGTTTACGAATGCTTCAAAGGTGACTTCGATAATTTCAAAGAAAGCATTCGATGTAACTTGTAACTCAATTTCGACACTATCGTCTAGATTGTCTTCATCACGATCGAAGGTTGTGACTGAAATTATGTCTACTTCAGCAGGATCGGTAATGATACCAGCCTGAACGACGATATCAGTGGTAGGGTAGGAGCCGGTTGTTATTCCACAACTAGCAAAGTTGTAATCACAATCTGTGACTTGGGATTCATACCAAACAATCACCCAAACTTCGTCAGTAGTATTGCCAAATCCATGTACGAGACCAGTTCCTGCACCAGTGGCCGAGTCAATTCTCAATCTATTCATCGTCCAAGTGCCAGTAGCGGAATCTTTTGCCATAACGGTTCCAGCTACACCGAACTGAGTTGGTTGAACCATCAGGTTAAGTGGCGCTCCTGTACCTCCTGCGAATTTGTAAGCTCTCATTCCCCAGCCTTCAAGCTCTTGTGTGGGGCTTACCCAAGTCGATTGCCACTCGTCGCGATAACCACTCATCTGAACTTTGCAAATATAGCCTGTGACACATCCTGCGGTCATTGCGATGTTCGAAAATCCAAATGCACCTTGGGCACTATCGAGGCTGACTGCGGCGGTGAAATTAGCGTAAATATCCGACATGGTAGTTCCAATTGCAGTTGAACCGGGTTCAGGATTTCTTGCTAAATTCTCAACTCCAACTCCGCCTGTAGCGGTGTCAGCAACGAGTCTAGAAATTGCTGTTCCTCCTCCAAGTTTGTCGGCTAAATACATCACAAACATGAAACTTCCACCATAATCTGCTATTCTTTGATTCCACCAACGAACACTCATATTGGCATTTTGCGACCATTCATTTGCGTGTCCTGAGATAGTGTTGGTGACACCAAAGCACAGGTAGGCTGCCATATCAGCAGCCCCTTCATCTAGCCAAATGTACTCGTATGGGTCTCTTGCATTGTGAAGAAGATGTTGGAACTCATGAGCAATAATCGTGTTTCTCCAACTTAAATCACCTGAATCAACAAACATAATTTCTCGTTGACTGGCGACGTTAGGGTCGAAATAACCCCCAATACCTCCTCCGCCATCGATTTGGAAAATTAATATCTCAATCTGGCAATTATTGTCAACATCAGGAGGATTCCCAAAGTATGTCGTGTCTGTTGGGTAGATAGTCGACTCCCATGTTGAAGTGATGTCGTTCAGTGTGGTAGAAGAAATCACTACACCATCTTCTACAAAAATAGCGGAATTAGTTGAAATTTTTTCGACAGTTGCAGTAACCGTCCCACTGGAAGTAGAGAAAGTGTCGGTGTCATCCACAGCCCAAGCATTTTCGCAAGACCTAGAACTCGATCTAGTGTTCTGATAAGCTGGCGAAAACGGTTCAATCAAGTTAGGATAATCATTTTCAATCCATTGTTTCTTCAGATAGCCAAATGCGGAGTAAACAGTGTTATCGGGGTCGTTGTAGATGTAGGCATGACCATCATTAGCAGGGTCGAAATCACTCAGATCACCTGCTACAATCTGGTTTTCTTCATCCGTTGAGTCCTCGCTTGCACTCACCATTGGAAGCATTACAGAAGCTAGCATGAGCCAAACCAACAACAACGTAGTTGTTGACTTACTAGAACTATCCAAAGTGCTCACTTACACTCACCTCAGCAATAAGACAGGTTCAAGCCCATCTTCAACCCGCTATAACATCGATGGAGCATCGTTCGGACGCCCGCGGCCCGAAGGGCCGGTTTTTCTGCCTCAGGGAGAAATACGAAATACGAACCTCAATTCTTGCAATATTGTGTGTTGTTTCATCAATATTTTATCCCCTTTCGAGTGTAATTTCTGAGACTCCCGGGGTGTGGCAAGTGGTTGTCATTGAACCAGAACTAATCAGCCAGGTTCCTCATGATGATTCAGCCTTTACTCAAGGCCTAGAGATTCACAATGGAAAATTCTACGAAAGCACAGGTTTATACGGTGAATCAAGCATTAGAATAGTCAACATTACTACGGGTCAAATTGAGACGCAGTACAACCTTTCTGATGATTATTTTGCTGAGGGTTTAACCATTTGGAATAATTCGATTATTCAGTTAACATGGAAAGAAAATATTGCTTTTATTTACGACCTAGATTCATTGCAACAAATTGGTAGCTTTTCTTACCAAGGAGAGGGTTGGGGTATATGCAATTCTGATGAAACTGGTTTATGGCTTTCAGATGGCTCAGGCCAATTGAAAAATTCCAATAATTCAACAATTTCATTCAGCAATTCATTACAGGTATTGTTAGGTGGTGGGCCGAGTGAGCGCTGGAATGAATTGGAGTGTATCGACAATAACGAATACATACTAGCAAACAAGTGGTTCGATGACTCGATTTATTTGATTCAAACCTCAAATGGTTACGCATGTCAGAGGGTAGACTTTAGTTCGATTCGAGAACAATTTGAATCAGAATCGTCTGGGGTGTTGAATGGAATTGCCCAAGATCCTGAAACCGGAAATTATTGGATTACCGGCAAAAATTGGTCAAATTATTATGAGGTCAAGATTGAATTTTCAAACCTCTCAGTTAATTGTCAAAATAACTCCTCAATTAATCCTTCAGATGATTGTACAGATTGCCAGGAAGGTGAGCAATTTGGAGCATTTAATCTGTCTTTATTTCTGATTTCAATACCTCTTTTATGGCTCATTTACACGTCAATCTCAAAGCGGCAAACTGAGAAGCCGCCGGTTACCAGGAAGGATGAGCGGGAGGCCGGCGAGCATGTCTGACGAGTCTGAATCAAAGAGAACTCGCTTTGAGTGGTGGTTGGAAGATCTCTCCACAGATCCAGCCACAAGAGTCGCAGGTGCTGTATTGATTATCTTTGGAAGCTTACTTGGAGTGATGACAGGTAGCCTGCACATTAGTTCCGATATCGGAGATGTTCTAAGCGGACA
>JAZAAK010000023.1:0-13697 GCA_036138175.1 Thermoplasmatota archaeon
ACAATAGAAGAATATACTCAAGCGATGAGGGAGACTGCTGCTAGAGTAGGGCTTTCTTGTGACTTCGACAAAGAATACCTTACAGACTCAGATGAATATAGAGGAGTATCTCAATCAATTTTTGTCGACCTATTCAAACGAGGTGACATTGTAGAAGATCTCCGCCCTAATATTTACGATCCCGTTGAGGGTACGACAATCGCAGATGCTGAGGTAGAAAGATTACGTAGAAAATCCAAGCTAATTGACATTAGATGGACAACTGAAGATGGGGTTGATGTTGTTATTTCGACGACTCGTCCGGAATTGATTTGTGCTTGTGGTGTAGTTGTCGTACATCCTGATGACGATAGATATCAGCATTTGATTGGCAAGAATATTGTTCTTCCCGTGGAAACTGAAGGGCGTTCAACATCCGTTGAAATCACCACTCATCCTTCGGTCAAATCCGAGTTTGGATCCGGGGTCTTGATGGTTTGTTCCTTTGGCGACCAAAACGATGTTGCAGTATTCAGAGAACTTGGTTTGACACCATTTCAAGCTATTGATCTAGAGGGCAATATGACGGAGGTCTCCGGACCTTATCATGGAATGAAAGTTGCAGAAGCAAGGGAGAGAGTAATTGACGACCTTTCTTCGTCGAACAGGATAGTAAACATTATCGAAAAAGAACAGGATGTACCTGTTAGCGAGAGAGGAAAAAACCCAGTAGAAATTATTCTCCTAAAGGAATGGTATGTTCGACAGACACACATCCAAGATCGTATGCGTGAATTAATTGAAGATATGGAATTTCATCCAATAAGGAATAAACAATTTCTACTGGATTGGATGGATAATATCAGCATCGATTGGCCAATTAGTCGTAGAAGGTGGTATCACACAGAAGTTCCGATATGGTATTCCGAAGACGGTGAGAAAATTATCACACCACCAGCCGGAGTTTATGTTAGGCCTTGGAGAGAAGGCCCTCCAATGGGAAGTCGAGTTTTAGACAGAGAAAGCAGAGAAGATCTAGGTAGTTGGGATGAGCTTTCTTCCCAGTTAGGACAAGTTATTGGTGAAGAGAAAGTATTCGACACTTGGATGGACTCTTCCAATTCTAATCTGTATGTTTCGGGTTACCTTTCCGACCCAGAATTATTCTCTAAGGCCTTCCCTACGGGAATAAGGCCTCAGGGTAAGGAAATAGTTCGAACATGGCTATATTACACTCTTTTGAAGAGTGCCTTGTTGTTGGATTCACCTGGATTCAAACATGTTTGGATCGACGGTTTAGGGATGGACCCTTGGGGTAGAAAGATGTCTAAATCTCTTGGCAATGGTATCGATGCTAATTCAGTTCTAGAATGTGGAGCTGGCGGTAGAACGGGTTCTTGGAAAATCAGAGGCCCAGATAAAGTAGTAAATCTGAGAGCCAACAAGATCGGTTCAGAATGCTTCCGTTTATGGAAAGCCTGTGATGCCCAAGTTGGTGACGACTTCCAAATCAACCCAGAAGATATTGAACAGAAATACTTCGGTGTGTTGACCAAATTATTCAATGTAGCAAGATTTTCTAGTCAATTCGATGTGCCCAGCGATTTAGAGAAATTACCTTCAAATTTAGCACCCGAGGACGAATGGATTCTTGCTGAATTCCAGACGGTGATGCAAAGAGTTGAGAAAGCATGGCAAGAAATCGACATCTACACAGCGGCTCAATCCCTGAAAAATTTCTCGACCGGGGTGCTTGCTAGTCATTGGCTTGAGATGGTTAAATCCAGATTATACGATGGAGACAAATCCGCTGCCTGGACCTTACATAGAATGGTTAGAGACTTATTGGACGCTTTCTCTCCGATTTGTCCATTTTTCTCGCATTATCTTTCATCTACCCTGTACGAAAGGTCAGCAGTAGATGCTGATTCTTTCCCTACAATCTCCCTTAATTTTGAACTAGAAGGATGGACAGAAATTACTGAATCGGTAATGATTTTTAATTCAGAAGTTTGGAGGATGAAAAAGGAACAAGGTCTCTCCCTAAATTCTGAAATTTCTGACGTAAATGTGCCTGATAATATACTCGCACTCAAAGTTCCTTTGACAAGGATGCATAAATTGACCGACTAAATTACAAAGGGTATCAGAGCTTTACGATCCTCAGGGTAATCGGAAAACTCCTCCTTGTACCATCGGTGATGGGCAAATGCCCGGGGTGCTAAGTTACAGAACGTCCAGATGGCGAATGTAAAACCCGCTAGTGACCATGTCGCGATTGCGAAGCCAATCCATTCAATAATTTCACCAAGATAGTTGGGCGAACTAACCTTTTCGAATAACCCACCTCTAGGTATTTTATAGCCAGTACTACCATCATCTCGTAATGAGAATAAGATATCATCCGATTTGATATTGAGAATCATGCCAAAGAAAAATATGACTCCTCCAAAGATAAATCTGGGGTCTGTAACCCAAGATAATTCGTATCCTCCACTGAGGTCAAATAACCAAATTCCATTTAGCAGGCAGTTAACAGTGTTGAAAATTACTGCTAATATTACTACACTTAACGGCATAAGTTTCTCTTCTAACTTAGCTCTATTTGGCCATGCCCAGGCCCTATTTACATAATGGGCTGTCCAAATAGCCCAGAAAAATAAGACCACAAAATCCCGGTTATGGCCTAGGACTAGCATAACAGTAAGTAACACTGCAGGGATAGATTCCATAATTATCCAGCCTTTTTTAGCGGAAATTTCGACACCCCAACCCTTAGTTTTGTGTCTTCCGTAGGGTGCTTTTACAAATATCAGAATCAAGAAAACAATAACTGCTAATGTTAACCATATGTAACATACAGTTTTGTATTCATCATATGATAAAATAAACATCTAAACACCTACTGTTGATTCTGTGTTAGCCAAGAAACGGTATCGTCTATTGTTTCTTCTAATGGCCGAGGTTGATGGTCCAGATGCTCGTTAGCCAAATTTCCTGGAATAGTTCTACATTGAATTGCTAAAGCTTGCAAACTCCCTCTACTGAAACTAGGTCTTTTACCTGATATGCGGGAACTTATCGAGGCGAAAGGCAATGCTAGATATGCCATCCAAAAAGGCACTGAAACAAGATGAGTGCGATTACCCGTTATTTGCTTAATCAAAGTCGATAAATGGGGTATTGAGGCCCAATGACCAGGTAAAATGTAATTCTGTCCATCTACACCCTTATCTATACAATTTACAGCACTCTTTGCAACATCACGAACATCGACCCAATTAAATCCATTATTGATAGCAAACGGCATATTTCCATTTGTAATATCTCGCAAAACCTTTCCCATTCTACTAGGCTTGAAATCGTATGGTCCAATAATACCAGTTGGATGTATTACGTTGACTTCCAATCCTTGGTCGCGGTATCCAAGAACTACCTTTTGTGCCTCAGCTTTGGTCCTATCATATGGCAAGGCTTTGGGATCGGTTACAAGAGGTCTCGCCTCAACCAGAGGTTCCGAAGTTGGTTGTTGTTCGAATGCATGCACGCTGGAAAAATGTACCATTTTTTTTACGCCAGATTTTACTGCAGCTGTTGCTATTGAGCGACTTCCCTCAACATTGATTTTATGCATCAAATCCTCTTGTATCTTCTCTACTGCAACAAATGCAGCAGAATGAAATACAACATCTGAATCTGTCATAAGTGGGGTTATATCCTTTGGATTTAGCATGTCCCCTTTCACAAGATTAACATCCAAATTATCCAATGCTCTAGTGTCTGACCGCACTAAACAATCGACTTCATATCCTCGTGAAAGCAACTCACGAACGAGGTTGCCACCGACATGGCCGCTTCCTCCCGTGACGAATGCTTTCATGATATTGACTAAGTCATCATAACGATGAAGTTACCGGCTTAATTCAATGAAGAATGTGGCCTTTTCCCTTCGAAATGGTCTAGCAACAATGTGACCATTTCCTCGCCTATTCTGGATTGAGCCTCAAGTGTTGAGGCGCCGATGTGCGGTGTTCCATGAAAGTTAGGGTGACTAATTAGTGCGTTATCAATAGCCGGTTCAATTTCAAAAACATCTAGAGCAGCACTAGTCAAATGCCCTGATTCTAAAGCGTCTAAAACGGCGACCTCATCTACAATCCCACCTCTTGCACAATTAACGATATGGTTGCCACAACCAACGCCGTTTGGTGCCGATGTAGGCATCATCTGAATTCTATCAGAATTCACAAGGTGATGTGTTTCATCAGTCAAATTACAATGAATGGATATATGGGTGCACAAACTGAAAAGTGAATCTACGTCATCATGCATTGTACAATCAAATTGCCGAGCGATATTTGCCGGCAGATATGGGTCGTATGCGTGACATTCCATGCCCATAGCGACGGCTACGGTAGCTACACCTTGTGCAATCCTACCAAATCCTACTAGACCTAACCTCTTCCCGCTCAATTCAGTCCCTTTCAATTGTTTTTTCTCCCACAATCCTTCTCGTAGACCACGATCACCTCTTGTGATATGCCTACATGAGGCTAATAGATGACCTATTGTTAACTCAACAACGCTATTTGTGGAAGATTGAGGTGTATTACAGACAACAATCCCGGAACTAGTTGCGGCCTTAATGTCGATGTTGTCTACCCCAACACCGGCTCTACCAATGAAAGACAATTGCCCAGAATTTGATATTACTTCAGAAGTTAATTTTGTAGCGCTCCTAACAACTACGGCATCAAAATCAGATAGTGCACCATTTAGCAACTCATCTTCGTTGTAGTGGCGTTCCACAACTTCGTATCCAGCATTCAGCAATTTGTTTACCGCAACGGGGTCCATTCCATCGGTAACTGCTATCCTACCCACAGTCTCATGGGGTTCTAACAAAGAGATGAACATTTGTCCATGTAATTTTGAATTTAGCTGGTATGATTGAATTAGTTTCGATTTCCAACAATATACCTAAAATAGACCGTTTATTTCTTGACGTTAGGTCTAGCCGTTTAGTCCATGGCGGCTTCTGTGGAATCGCTGGTCACCGCCATACTAATTCTACTAACTCCCGTGTTCCTTGCGATTCCACTGTCATTGGGCTGGAAATGGTGGGTTGGGACAGAACCCGAACATGTCCATTACAGGGAAAAAGTCCGTTTAGTACTCGATGCAGGTTTACCCCTTAGTAGATTTAGAAAGGAATTAGATGCTGAGGCTAGGATAGTCAATATAGATTCAGAAAGACAATCTCGAATTGAATCAGATTTACTATTTCCGATGAAGGTGAAGCACTTCCTATTGATGCCGGGACTTGTAGTGTGGCCCTTTCTTGGATTATTTGCAGCCCTGTTAGCAATTCCATTAATGCCAATTTTATGGTTCTTCCAATGGCTATTAATCGAAAAAAGGGTATTGCTATGGATAGGAATAACCGTCCAAAAAATTACCAGATGGGAAATTATTGGTATACCAAGAGTGGAGGATGGTCTCAAGAATCCAGACCCTGTATTATCCTCAATAAACCGTATGCCAATAACCGTATTTTTGGGTTTATTTGCATTTCTAATTGTTACCTATCTTCCTCTAGATACACAATCAGTGATGATTGTTTCAGGTGCAGTTTACATTATCTTAGTTGCATTCATTTCCGTAATTAGAGCCGGTACTTTGAGTACAATGGTATTTGCTGACACTGGAAATAGGAGACTTCTACCTATGGGTACATTTGTGGAAGATATGCTTGGTCCTTGGGTCGGAGTCGGACTGTTATTCTTAATTTCCCGACAAATTTTCTACGGGACAGAATTAAGATCGGGCGAAATGTTTGGAGATCCTGTAATTTTCTCATTAGCGATATTGCTAGTCCTTTACACTGCAACAATGATTGGGGTTGCAGTAGAAATATCATTTTTCAGATCTAGGGCAGAGTCTGTTCGGGTAAAGTTTCAAAATCAAATGATTGATGAATTTGAACCACAATTATACTTATTCACCAGAAATCTTGGCATGCTCAAAATATCTCGATTGATGACCCTTAGACAATGGGTCGAACAAGGTGAAAAAATCAACCTTAATGACCTAGATAAACTCAAACGCTCTTGATTAAAATCTCATCTTCTTTAGATTTTAACATAATATTAGAGTGAATATCTATTTCTTTGCGATGAACCAATATGCTAATCCATTTGTCTCCTAATGGATTGGAACTAATGACTTCCATTTGCTGATTTTCTGTTGTCTTTACTTTACCTAACGGAAGTTGAACATTAGAAGAGAAACTGGAAGCGGTCTTGTTGATAGCACCCCTGCTCTCCATTCTTGCATGAATCTCCTGGCCGGGGTAACATCCCTTTTTTAGATCAATACGACTTTCTAGACCTAAATCAAATGGTATCTTCCCATCTATTTTTATCGCTAAATCAACAATACCTGCCATCGATGTAATTGCTATACCAGAATCGACTGAACCACTTATGGCTCCAATTGTTTCGAGTGCTTGGATGACTTCACCATAATTTTTGGTTGGGATTAGCAATTCATAGATTCTAAAATCAGCTCCATTATGGATTATTGAAACCATTGAGTCGTCAAATTCTGTCCAAAGTTCAGAAGTCAATTCGGTACAACTTAGTCCAAACTCTTCTAGCAGATTTTCAGGATTTTTACCGAAAATAAGGATACGACGAATTGCTCCATCCCCACTTGAAATTTGTATCTCCTCATTCCATGGAATGCCACTTGTAAGGTTTGTTCGTAGATTTTCGGATATAGATTCATGATGCAACAACAATATTTGTTCACCTAAATCTGCATGTAATTGATGGCTTGTTATGCGACCATTCAAATCGCAAATCAGGGATTCTTTTCGAGTCAAATAGGAATCTTTGGAAATGTCCAATGTTAACATTCGATTCAGATGTATTCTAGCATCTTTACCTGAAACTAAAGTAACGGAAGTAGGAATCTCTACTATCTGTGCTAATGGTGGTATCATCTTTCAGCCACCAATGAATAAATTCAGCCGAACGATTGCCCACAGCCACATGCTCTATCCGCATTGGGATTATCCATGTGGAATCCCCCTCCCATTAAGGAGTCCTTGAAGTCGAGTTTTAGGCCGTTAAGTAACGAGCTATCGTTATCGTGTATGAGGATCGTTACTCCATCAACATCTATCTCTTGAAATCCTTCTTCATTAGGGCGCTCTACAATTACCATATCATAGAGATACCCCGAACATCCTCCAGCCTTCGCACTAATGATTAGCACGTGACTGTCTACTTGCGGACCAATTGCCGATTTAACCGCAGTTCTTGCTGCATCTGTAACTTCAATTTTGACGTCTACCCGTTCACTTACCGTAGCTATAGGCAGTGAGAAGCCACCCCCGTCAATTAGCGACACATAGCCTACCTCTGGAGGCCCATATATCAACCATTCCTGTGTTTAACTCGGCTTCCGTCAATCCAATAGAATAGGTCGTGTTAGGGGACACGTGAGCGGGGCGAGGGAGTCTGATGCAGTGCGCATCTCTAAC
Organism: Thermoplasmatota archaeon; assembly: GCA_036138175.1. Taxonomy (GTDB): domain Archaea; phylum Thermoplasmatota; class Poseidoniia; order Poseidoniales; family Thalassarchaeaceae; genus MGIIb-O1. Next base: position 7,529 of record JAZAAK010000023.1, read on the forward strand.
CAGGGGTCTGAACACGTAATGGATAACTTAGCCATTGAGACACCACTTTACATTGAAATTCTCCAGAAAGATCAAACCTATCCAATGGGTATTACTATGCGAACCCCGGGTGAAGACATAGATTTGGTAGTAGGTTTTCTCTACTCTGAGGGTATAATCGAAGGATTTGAATCGATTGAATATATTATGGAGTTAGATAACACCGTCTCTATACGCATAAGCGAAGATGTTGTAATTGACCTAGAATCTCATCGACGCCACACCGTAACTACTTCTGCATGTGGGGTTTGTGGACAGACTTCATTGACAAATTTACATCAAATTCACAATGCTACACTCAACAAATCATTTCAAATTGAATCCAATCTTTTATCTAAAAATCTTGAATTGTTAAATTCAAAACAACCATTATTTGAATTGACAGGTGGAACTCACGCGGCAGTAGCATTTGACCGAAAAGGGGCTATGATTGCCGCTAGGGAAGACGTTGGTAGACACAATGCACTTGACAAATTAATCGGGCATATGATACGTAATGGAGGGCTAAATAATACGGAATTAATTTTACAAGTATCCGGACGTTCTTCATTTGAATTGGTCCAGAAAACTATTCGCGCTGGTTTCCCAATTATGGCCTCAGTCGGTGCCGCCAGTTCACTCGCGGTTGAATTGGCAAGAGAGTATAATTTGACTCTTGTTTGTTTCCTCAAACCGGATTCTATGGTGATTCACTCGGCTCCTAATCGAATCATATAGATAAAACAAATTAGTAGGAAATTATCAACAAAATGAAGAAGACACGTTGATTGGCTTAGACGTGAGCAGGGAGACAATCGCCACTCCTCCCCTAGAGGATAAACCTCCAGAGACTGGAAACACATCTTCCTCTGCTGCAGGAGCTACTGCAATTATCTCAACAATTAAGCATGGCATATCTCGTTCTGGCATATCCAAATCAATTAGTTCATTTTCCAAAGTTAACAAATTTGGCGGATTCGATTGCCCAGGCTGCGCTTGGCCGGACCCGGATGACCATAGGACAATTGCTGAGTTTTGTGAGAACGGAGCCAAGGCTGTAGCGGACGAAGCAACGAAGAAGAAAATCACCGCGGATTTCTTTACAAAACATTCAGTATCCGAACTTACTCAAAAATCAGATGAGTGGCTAAATGCCCAAGGTCGCTTGACATCCCCTATGATGTTGGATGAAGATTCTGAGAATTATACTACAATTTCTTGGGAAAATGCGTTTGATCTAATTGCTGATGAGTTAGCCGAGTTAAAAAATCCCAATGAAGCGATTTTCTATACCTCAGGACGTACAAGTAACGAGGCCGCCTTCCTTTGGCAATTATTGGCTCGTGCATTTGGAACAAACAATTTACCTGATTGTTCGAATATGTGTCACGAATCTTCTGGATTCGCATTATCAGATTCTATAGGCATAGGTAAGGGGACAGTAAAATTAGAAGATTTTAATTCTGCAGACTTAATATTGGTAGTCGGACAAAACCCTGGCACAAATCATCCTAGGATGCTAACCGCATTAAGGGATGCAAAGAAAAACGGCGCATCGGTCATTTCGATAAATCCCCTCATAGAGACTGGTATGAAGAAGTTCAAACATCCACAAAACCCCCTCGAGATGCTCGGCTCCGGCAAATCAATTTCAGACCGGCATGTTAGGATAAATATCAATGGCGACTTGGCATTTTTCCGTGGCCTAAATCATGTACTGATAAAGAAAGGTTATTTTGACCAAGAATTCATTTCCACCTATACTTACGGTTTTGAGAATTACCAAACTTCTGTTCAATCGGTTGATTGGAAGGAAATAGAATCAGTTAGTGGAATATCTAGTAAAGAAATCGAAACTATTGCTGAAATTGTTGGCAAATCAAATTCACTGATAACCTGCTGGGCGATGGGTATTACCCAACACCATAATTCCGTTGAAACCATTCAGGAGATGGTCAACACACACTTACTAGGTGGTCATATTGGCAGGGAAGGAGCAGGAGTCTGTCCAGTTAGAGGCCACTCAAATGTCCAAGGTGATAGAACGGTTGGGATTAACCATATAGCTAGTCCTAAATTACGACAAAACATACTCGATAGTACTGGCATAAGCACACCAGACAGCCATGGTTATGATGCTGTCAATGCCGCTCGTGCAATGATCGATGGTAACGGAAAGGTATTCCTAGCCATGGGTGGAAATTATCTCTCTGCTATGTCTGACACCAAATTAATCGCCGAGGCAATGAATAATTGTGAACTCACTGTTTTTGTGTCTACTAAATTGAATCGCAACCATTTAGTTACAGGTAAGAAATCTCTGATTCTTCCTTGCCTTGGTAGAACAGAAATCGACAACCAATACCATGGAAATCAATTCGTGACAGTTGAAAATTCAATGGGTATAGTGCATAGTTCTGAAGGTCACATGAAACCCGCTTCCTCTGATTTGATGTCTGAACCAGCAATAGTTGCAGGAATAGCATCCGCATTAGAATCAAGAATAGGGATGAGTGATTTAGGTTGGAACTACTTGGTTGAAGATTACGACCGAATTCGTGATTTAATAGAACAAACTATCCCGGGTTTCAGAGATTACAACTCTAGGGTTAGAAATAAATCAGGTTTTTATCTTCCCAACTCTCCTAGGGATAATTTAACCTTCGAGACTGATACTAAGAAAGCAAACTTCAGGTTCCATGAAATAACTAGGATGAAGCCTAATAATAGGGAATTTGTAATGATGACAATAAGGTCTCATGACCAATACAACACTACCGTATACTCAGGGCAAGATAGATACCGAGGAATCAAATCAGGAAGGAGAATCGTTATGATCAATCCACTAGATGCTAAAGAGAACAATCTTCACGCCGGTGAACTAGTGGATTTGATATCCGTTTTCGAAGGCGAAAAACGCGTCTCATCCAAATGGTATTTGGTAGAATATGACATACCTAGGGGTAATATCGCTACATATTTCCCTGAGGCAAATGAATTAATTCCGCTGAATTCAACCGCAAACGTAAGCAATACCCCTACTAGTAAATCGGTCATTGTAAGGATCGAAAAGTCTCAAGATTGAAGATTCACAGATTTGTTCTGTTCTTTCAATAGTAATGAACACCTATTCATTTGGGTTTGAATTAGTTGGGATTCTTCACCATCCAATTCTCTATTCAAGGCCTGTTGAAAACATTTGATTGCGTCAGCGAAATGTTCCATCGCAGCGTAAGATGAACCCATATTGTAAAGCGTTCTTCCAGTTACCATTGTAGGGTCCATTGAAATTGCTTGATGGTATGATTGAATGCTTTCTGAAAACTTACCCAATTGATGAAGGGCGTGTCCTCGGCCATTGTAACTGCGCACGCGTAATTCCCGCTCATCGCGTGGGGTAGATGAAATTGCTTTATCAAAACAATTCAGTGCTTGGTCGCCCTTGTCTTCTCCTAACAGAGTTAGACCTTTGTTGTACCATTCTATGGCTACATTTACACTCTCTTCGTCTATTGGTGTATTTTGTGCTACAGACATTTTTGCATCTTCAGCAGCGGCTACAAGATCAACGTCAATTTCTGCTGCGGGCGTTGTGCTGTTTTTGTTCTTCAATTCCTCAGCCTTTTGTTTACATTGATTGGCCTTTTCAAAATGGCCAGCCGCCTCCAAAGCATCGGATATTCCTGTCCATGAGTCATATGTTGAACCATAATCTTGGATGATCTTTTTCCAGGTTTGTATAGCAAGGGCATGGTCACCTTCTTGGGTGTAATTCGTTGCCTTCTGTTGTAGTACGACCAGTGTATCTTCTAGTGAAATTTCTAGGCTATCATCTTCCTCATCTGGAACAAATTCTGCATATGTGACTTCTTCTGTGGCTACTGGAGTAAATTCGACAATTTCTTGTTCGGGCTCTGATAATTTTGTTTCTATCTCGGTTACTAAATCTGCAGCTAGGGTTAATTCTGGGTCTAACTGTAAGGAGTAATTTAATGATTGAATCGCCTCTTCACTCAGATCTAGGTTATGAAGACACAATCCGCAATAGTACCAAATCATGGCGTCGGTAGAATAATCCCCTTCTAACGCAGGCGAAATCAACTCCATAGCTGATTGAAATTCGGAATCTTCAATAAAGCGTGAAATTTCTTCCGTTAAATTGTCTGAATCAGTTTCAACTATTACAGCCTCCGCTAGAATCACCGGTGGGTCTTGTTCTGTTTCTTCTTTCTCTTCAATTACTATTGATGCCAAGGTCTGTAATTCATCATTAGACAATCCTTGTTCGATGGCGACCTTCGCATATTTTGCGGCTTGCTCCGAATCACGTTGTGAAAGTAAGAAGGCTAAATTGGCGGCAGTAGGGGCGTGAAATCTGTTGATTAGAAACGCCCTTTCAAACGCCACAATTGCCCCCTCAATATCGCCAACTGCATGGTTAGATACACCTAATCCGTACCAAGCGGAGGAATTATCGGATTCTGAATCGATGATTCGTTCATATTCTGACTTTGCAGAACTATAGTCGCCACTAGTGGCAAACTGCTGGGCCCGCTCGAAAGCATCCATCGACACAACTCAATCGCGTTATGAACAGGGGATAAGATTTCTGAACCTCTGAGTGGAAAATAATCACCCTATTCGTTTGGTGCTGGATCTTCTAGTCGATTTTCTTCATCTAGTTTGGCTTTTGCTATACCTGCGAAATATACCATCATTGGTACTGCAATTAACAAGAAAAAGCAGCCAACTAAAGTAGCGATTCCATATAGCGTCTCTTGGACAGGGTCAATTTGAAATTCCGAAATTGATACCAATTGATGTTCCGTCAATGAAAAACTGAGTTCTATACCTTCGGGTGACACTAATTCGCCATCAACATAAATTGAAATTAACCAGGTTGTGGTTACCTTTTCATCTGAGAGTAAATTCAAGGCATCTGTCTCAGCCAATCCTGCATCATCGGCTCGTATGTAACCTACTCCGTTTATTGGTAAATCTAGAGATGCCCTCCCTCTCATCACAACCTCTTCTGTATCTATCATCATTCTGTGTTCATAGGCTTCTTCACATGAATCAGAAATTTCATCAAATTCCTTACAATTGAACGCTGAATCCCCATCTTCTCCTAATAGAGGGGAATGAAACCACGTAGAACTTGTAGAGGTGATGACCAACTCTGCATCATTAGGTGCATTTACGACGGTAAGATTGACCCATGTAGGAGAAGAAGACGTTGAAACAAACCATGAGGATTCGTTCTCACTTTCTAGTTCAAGTGCATACTCCACACTCTCATTAGTGGTTTCGTATCGGTAATATTCACTATCTACGGTGGCAGAAAATACAGCATAAGATAGTACCAAAATCAATACAAAACCTAGACCTATCATAGTCCGAAGCATGTTCGGGTTCCTCGATAGCGACTTCCTCATTACTAATCCGAACCGTTGGGGTGGTTTGAACCATTGTGTGGGGTCCGTAAGAATGCAGTACCAAGCCGCTATAGGTTTCAGTCAAGTCATCACCGTTATATACGGCCTCAAGGTCGGCCGGGCGCTACAAGGTGACTGTATGACGACGTATCACGATGTGCCAGCGGACCTTCTGATTGCGGACCTCGCACAGAGATTGGCAGACAATGACTCAATCAATGCCCCTGAGTGGGCTGATTTTGTAAAGACAGGTACTCACAGAGAGAAGCCTCCTGAACAAGAAGATTGGTGGTATGTTCGATGTGCAGCTGTACTTCGAAAGGTAGCAATGAAAGGGCCAATTGGTACTAATCACATGGCCCAGTTATTCGGCGGGCCTAAAGACCGAGGTGTCAAGCCTAACCGCGCAGTAGCAGGATCAAGGAAGGTTGCTAGGACTGCTCTACAGCAACTAGCATCCGCCGGATTTATCACTGACTCATTCAACACAGCTGGAACAGTTACTCTCGGAAAGGTCGTTACTCCAGCCGGTCAATCTCTTTCGGATGAAAGTGCACATAGTGTCCGTCCTCAAGCGGAAGAGAGACATCCAGAGCTAGCGAGATATTGAGGTGGATTTATGGCGCGCAACAAACCATTTGGAAAGAAGCAGCGACTAAACAAAGTCACCAAGCAGAATCGAAGAGTACCTGTTTGGGTAATGCTTCGCACTGCTA
>JAZAAK010000024.1:0-20722 GCA_036138175.1 Thermoplasmatota archaeon
TGCGTAACCATACTTCAGAACATAACCGGGTGCTAGGTAACCTCCAATCATATTCGCCAATGCGAAAGGAATCGCAACTTCGTAATTTACTGATGCAGCTATTGCGAATATTGCATACGATCCGATATTCCCTCCGAAATTCAGAATTCTGGCCGTTGCAGCGGCTCTGTCCATACCAAATCCAGCACCTTTGATGTATCCAGCCATCAGCATGCTTCCGGTTCCAGGGCCAAGGAATCCTTCGTAGAATCCTATTCCAGTTCCCATACCAACAGTTACCGGAATCACTCTTTCTTCCTTGAGATCTTCTTCCTTGCCAAATTTAGGATTGAATAATACATAGAAGAATAAAGCAATCAGTACAACGATTACAATCGGCAGTAATACATCTGGTTTGACCAGTAATACAGCGTATGTGCCAATCATGGAAAAAATAATCATCACAACCCATCCAATAAAGGCGGCTTTTCTTGGTACAATATCGCTTTCTAGATATTTTACACTCGCAACAGCAGCGGCTGCAGTTGATGCGAATTTGTTTGTTCCAAGTGCAACATGTGGGGGTAGACCGGCCCACAAAACTGCAGGTAATCGAAGTAAGCCTCCTCCGCCAACAGCACTATCTACAAATCCGGCGAATACTCCAACTAACATCAATAGAAGGAATACCTCGTTGTCCACGTAGTTATCCGAAGCCAGCGGACTATGAGATTTACACTACTCAATACTCGACTCTTTTGTAGTTCGCCGATTCTTTATCCAACGGAATAAAACCCTAGAGAATATCATCGAGAAAATAAGGAAAACCAGTGAATACCACCAAGGATTATTCTCGCTGGTAGCAATGAAATAGGTCACAATAAGAATACCCATTCCGTAGAAGGCTCGAAAGATAGAGTAGGCAATGAATGACTTAACAAGTGGATTTGCAAGAAAGCTTTGCAGCCAATTTTGCTCTGGCGATTGGTTAATCCTCTCGCCTCCAATGACTAATTCTATCTCCACCCACATCAATCTCTCTAATTTTCTTCAACCCGGCAGAACTCAATTCATTCTCGGAAAATACAGTCCCCTCACCACTTAGTTCTACAGGTGATTGGCAAAGGTGAGCCCTGTCGACAAGATCCTCTGCTAGGAATCTCCTCCAAGTGTTTGGTCCCCCTTCTACCAACAATGATTGAATTCCTCTATCGCCAAGATAATCTAGAATTCGAGCAATGGTAATTTCTCCTTCACTAGCCGAAAGAATCGCGCGTTCAACGTGTTCTGCATCAGAATTCGGCAATTCGAAAGGCTCGGCATGAATTAGCAGAGTTGGCGCCTTACCATCATTCAGTAATTTACAGTCTGAAGGGATTCTACCACTTGGGTCAATGACAACTCGTGTTGGTGCATTTCGTGGACCTATGTCTGGTCCCCGTACCGTCAAAGAGGGGTCGTCGCGGACAACGGTATCAACACCAACTAGAATCGCCATAGAATCTGCACGAAGTGCATGAACAATCTCTAATGATTCTGGGGAAGAAAATCGCTGTGCTGGCTCATTAGGGTCGCAATCAACTCTACCATTTGCATCGATTGCAGCCTTCAATAAGACCTCTGGACGCATATTTTGACACCAATGCATGAATTCACTCATCTGTTCACCGCATTCCTCCGCTAGAAGTCCTGATTTTACCTCTACATCCGATTTTACCAGTGCTGAAGCACCATCTCCACGCACTGTTGGGTTAGGATCATCCGCCCCGATTACGACCCTCTTCACTCCCGCCCAAAGTAGGGCTTCTGTACATGGAGGGGTTCTTCCAAAGTGATTACACGGCTCCAATGTAACATAGGCTGTAGAGCCTTGAGTGGCCACTCCTTTCGCTTCCGCGTCTGCAATCGCCATCTGTTCTGCATGTAGGCCACCTATGTGGTCGTGCCAACCCTCGGCGATGATTTTTCCATCCTTAACTAGGACACAACCAACTAACGGATTCGGCATTACGCGATGCCTTCCACGTTCAGCGATTTCAATCGCTCGTCGCATAAATTGTGCCTCATCGTCCATGCTGCTCAGACCTCGCGAATACCCCATTACACTTGACTTCTACATTCGCGAGGATTCAAGTTCAGTTCTGGCCCTCAGGCAATTATGCCTAGGATAGCCTGCATCCTCAATCCAAAGGCCAGAGACGGAATATCATCGAAAAGCTGGCCCGAATTTGAAACCGCACTAACCGCTGCAGGTTTTGAAATCGACATACACGAAACACAGCGGGTTGGCCATGCAATGGAGATAGCTTACGGCCTACTATCTGACGACCACGATTTGATTGTCGCAGTAGGAGGTGATGGTACTGTTCACGAGGTAGCCTCTGGACTACGAGGTAGTAAGAAGAAGATGGGTATCTTGCCGATTGGAAGTGGTAATGATTTCGCCCGCGCTCTAGGTATTCCGCTATTCGACGTTCAAGGTGCGGTAGATTTGCTGGCAAATGGAACCGACCATTCGGTTGGAGCGGTTCGTGCCGAGGGTCCAGCAGCAAGTGACCTACCACAGTACAAGGTACCACCGCCTCATCCATGTAATGGAGAAGCGAATCGAGAAGGAAATCTAGTTCGTTGGTCATTCTTGGAGGTCGATGGTGGAGTTACTAGTTCTGTCAATCGAATGAAAATTGCAGGCAAGTTTAGTTGGATTCGCGGCCAAGCCAAGTATACCGCACTAGGTATTCGTGCGATTCTAGGTTGGAAAACCCAACCAGCATGGATGCGAGTCAATGGTGGTGAAACCCAAACCGTTCCACTTCAGGGATTGTTTGTACTTAGCCAGTGTGAAACCTTTGGTGGCGGGTTCAAAGTAACACCAGGAGCTCATCCAAAGAGAGATCACGCTTCTTTAATTGTCGGCTTAGGATTATCCAAACTGCAAATGTTAGCGGTCATGGGCCCTCTTGAGAAGGGTGAGCACGTCGGTAAATGGGGGAAGATTACCATGGAAGATTGCACATCTTTCGAAATAGGTGCAGTAGATTCTGATGGTAATCCTAGCGATACTGAACCTCACAGTCCTCCTCTATTCATCAATATCGACGGCGAGGCTTGTTTGACTACACCTTGTAGTCTTCAATTCCATAGTAACCAACTAGTTGTTCGTGGTGCGTCAAGAATACCCAATGAATAGTGGCGCAGACGGAGAGATTTGAACTCCCGAGTCCAAGGGACACCGGATTTCAAATCCGGCGCAATACCAGGCTATGCGACGTCTGCAGTAGCCACCCGTAGCGGCACCTTTTGATGAATCTATGTGGTGGTCGAAGACTAATCAAAGGCCATAATTTCCGGGTCTGCACCAATCCGGTAAACCGGATGCGGCATCTGGATGTGTCAGTCCAACGAATAGAACCATGATGATGATGAAGAAGGCAGGGAATAGTGCAGTCATCGTCAGGATTCCAGAATCCTCATCGCCATACAGATGCATGAAAATCGCAGCAATCATAATGAATTTTGGAATTGCAATTATGGTTAGAATCCACAAGGTTACTACCTTCTCAGTGGTGCCATAACTCTCAGCAAATTCGGTTAGATCTAATCCAACAGCAGCCACTTCGATTAGTGTCAGAATCATTAATCCATAGAAATTCATCCAGTAAGGGTCTTGTCCAAATATCTTGTAATGTGCCATAATTAATCACCTCAATAAAGATAGAAGAATGGGAATACTAGTACCCAAATCAAATCCACAAAGTGCCAGTAAAGACCGAAGTACTCAATCGATACTGCATTCTTTGGAGTGTAACCGCCAAGCCATGCCTTGTAGGTCATGTAAGTCAAGCCAATGATTCCACCAGCAACGTGAGCACCGTGAGTTCCGGTAGTCACGTAGAACAGAGATGCTGAGACCTGTATGTCTGCTACCATATGTGCCCCTGTTGCTTCATCAACGTAGGAGTGATGTTGGTAGTGGTCGGCATTAATTGTGTAGCCTTCATCTACGAGTGAGATGATGTCATGTTCGTGTAGTCCAATCATACTAATCTCAGGAACGTAGAATCCGATAAACCACTCAACCATTTTCAGAGTAAGGAACAGAACTGCTAGGAACCATGTTGCTCCTAAGTATCTGTAGACCTTCTTTCTTCGAGCTTCGTCATCTAGGTCGGGCATCTTTGCGTAACGAAGTGCTTGGACAATTGTGAATGAAGATATGATCAGAGCAAAGGTGTTGATTGCACCAGGTGCGATGTGCCACCAGCTGGATGCGATAAGATGGCTTGCTGGTTCGAAGCATGTGACAACAACACCTTCCTGCCACCCAGTCGGGTTTGTTACCGGATCGAACATTCCTCTTTCGTATACAGTACCACAGTTTTCGATTCCTAGTCTGTACCTCATGTAGGTGCTGAACAAAGATGTGAAGACCATCATTTCGGACATGAGGAATACCCAAACACCAACCTTCCTAATCTGAATTCCACGGAATGGAACACCTGTTGCAAGAGGTTCGTAGTGCCCATCAAAGGATAGGTCCTGTCTCCACCAAATGAATAGTGAGAATCCAACCACCAGTAATCCTACGAGAATCATAGGAATATTTCCAGGGTTGTAGGTTCCGTAGGACCAAGCCTCCGCCATTCCAAAGAGGAATATTGCGACCCCCATACTCATGAATAGTGGCGAGAATGAATTGTGTGGAGCGCCGTGCCCCCAATCATGTGGGCCCCATGGTTGAGGTGCATGATGGTCATCGTGGTAATCGCCGCTCAATGGCTCACCTCCTCATGATCTTCTGGCACCATCAATCGATTGAACCACTTTCCTAACCTTCCTGGCTCATGTGCAATGTGCTCGTTAGCATCCTTGAGAATTGGAGGGTTGTGCCAATCGAAGGAGGGCGTCGGTGGTGGTGATGATGTCATCCACTCGAATGACCATCCACCCCATGGGTCAGCAGGAGCCTTTTCTCCCCTGACCAAACTAATCAACATGTTAGCAACCATGATGAAGTTGGAGAAGAAGAATAGGAATGCACTGACCGATATGAAAAGATTCCACTCAGCAGCCCATTCGGGTAGATTTGTGAAATCGTCTGTTGTGATGAAGTAGGTGTGATGCCTTCTTGCCATTCCAACAACACCGAGCTTGTGCATAGGCCAGAAGATTCCGTTGTAGGTAATGAATGCGGTTAGGAAGTGCAGAGTCCCCAATCTCTCGTCTAGCATTCGTCCGGTCATCTTCGGGTACCAGTAGTATATTGCTGAGAAGAATCCGAAGACTGTACCTCCAACCAGTACATAGTGGAAGTGAGCTACAACGAAGTAAGTCTCGTGAAGGTGAGTATCCATTGCGATTGATGGGAAGAACATTCCAGAAATTCCACCAAGCGTGAAGGTAACCAAGAATCCTAGTGCCCACAAAGTGTGTGTCCGATAGACGAGTGAACCTCCATGCATAGTTTTCAGCCAATTGAAGATCTTGATACCAGTAGGTACAGCGACTAACATAGTTGTCAGCATTGTTACGAATCTTAGCGAAGGCGACATTCCGGAGGTAAACATGTGGTGTCCGTATACGATGAAAGCCACGATTCCGATTCCTGCCATTGCGTAGACCATTGAGCGGTATCCAAAGATAGAACGCCTTGCGGATGTAGCAAGAACCTCGGAAATAACACCGAATGCAGGCACAATAACGACGTATACCTCAGGATGTCCGAAGTACCAGAACAAGTGACTCCAGAGCAATGGGTCTCCTCCAGCAGATATGTCATAGAATGCTGTGGAGATAGTTCTGTCAAGATAGACTTGAATTAATCCTACACCGAATGCTGGAATTGAAAGGAATAGCATTAGGTTAGCAACCAAAATACTCCATGTGAATAACGGCATCTGCATCCAACCCATTCCTTCTGCACGCATTACTGCCATTGTAGTAAGGAAGTTAATTCCAGTCAGAGTAGATGATGCTACCAGCATTATCTGTCCTGCAACCCACATTGTAACTCCAGTATGAGCGCCTTCTGTTACGATGTAGGGAGCATACCCTGTCCATCCCGTATCTGCTCCTTCTCCGGTGAATACACCGGTGAAAATAAGTAACGCAGCGAACGGTTGCAGCCAGAATGATAGAGCATTCAATCTTGGCATAGCAAGGTCCGGAGCTCCAATTTGTAGTGGTACCATCCAATTTGCAAAACCGTTAATCAAAGGCATAGCAGCAAGGAAAATCATAGTAGTTCCGTGTAATGTAAAGAAGGAGTTGTATTGGTCTTGGGAAATGAAGTCATTACCTGGAACTGCGAGTTGAATCCTAATCATCATCGCAAGAATTCCACCGATTCCAAGGAAGAATAGACCTTGAACAAAATATAGAGTTCCAATCTTCTTGTGGTCTGTGCTCGTGAGCCACTCTGTCAACCACGGTGCTAGGTGCTCCCAATCGAATGCATCAGGATTGGTTCTGTAGAATCCATACAGAACTGTGATTGTTAGAAGTATTCCAGAGAGTATGATAAGTGTAGCCAATACCTTGTATGGATCTGCTTCTTCTAATCCAGGGCCTAATGATCCTGCAACCTTCAGTGTCAGTTTATTCCACTGATCCTCGGGGCCAGCATTTCCATCTCCGTTAACAGAGTTGACGTGGACTACGAAGTCAACATCTCTCCCGTGACTCGGAGCAATCCATTCGATACTCCATGATGTGTAATCGTTCCCTGCCTCAGTGTGAGTAACCTCAGAGGGGCCATTAGACTGAACAGTCGCATCTAGCGGAGTAATTTCACCACCGGATGCCCATAGGTTGAATCCTCCAAGATTTGCATTTCCTTCGGCAGATGGGCCACCAGTGAATGAAATTGTAACCTGATAAGTCTCAGACATATTGTATTCTTCAGGAAGCCCATCCAAAGTCACCATGACCGCAGCATTTGGAGCAGCGGCGTGACAGTTACATCCACCCGCACTAATCTGATCATAATTTACTCCGGTTGGTAGCGAGTTTACTGCCGGTGATACGACCATTGCTATTGAGATTAAGAGTAAAGCTACCATGCTTCGCGAAATTGTCATATTTCTCCCCATATCTTTCAACTCCTCAGGCGTGGATAGTAACACCCGCCATCATGTAGGCGTGGTCATCTCCACAGTATTCAGTGCACAGTAGTAGGAAGTCCTCTACATCCTCGGCGAGAATCCAAACAGTGGTTGTCTGACCGGGAAGAACGTCTTCTTTGACTCCTAACGAGACAAACCAAGGAGCATGAGTTACATCTTCAGAAGTCATGTAGGCGAGATATGCATTCCCAGCCTGTAAGGAGAGATGGGGTACAGCTCTTCCATCTGCCTCAGTAAATCCTGACTCACATAATTCTGCATCGAGTGTTCCGCAATCAAAACTCCAAACCCACTGCTTGGCTGTTATTTCGATGATGTGGTAGCAATTCGCATGGTACGCTCCTTTCAATCCATCAGTATCGTCGAAGTATAAGTTCGAACCGTCCGTTTGGTATTCAATAGAATCGTAATCGCATTCATTCCCAAAGTATCCATCATTTGGGGAGGACCATACATTGTCTAGCGGTGCCCAAGAGATGTAAGTCAGGTAGACGATTAGAATAAACGGAACAATCGTCCATGCCAATTCCAGTTTTAGATTATCATTTTCAGCTGGAAAAACACCAACCTCTAAATTGTCCACATTTGGATTTTCTCCATCCTCTGATCGATAGAAAAATGAGTGATGATATAGCCATCCAAAGGTGAACAATGCGACTAAAAGTGACCAAACAAGATACTCATTCCAGAGGCTGTCATATAGAGGTGTGATGAGACTCATCGTTATCTCCAATCTGACCGCGTGTGAAAGTCCCTCATAAGTGTGAGGTTTGTAATTCCTGAAGAGAAGTCCGACGTAGTCGGAAATGACTTCAAACAACCAACTAACGTGAGCCCATCCAGATAAGGTCAGAATTAGTCGAATAAACCGAGATTTTTGTTCAAGAGGCGTAGAGAGATGGGTGCTAGTGACTGGATTCAAGATAAGGGCAAAATTTCCGGCCCACCTAATCGAGAAATTCGATTTACGTTGGCTGCTAGAGCCTTCGCAGAAAGTCAACTCAGAAATCGAATGCCTTCAGAAGGCGGAGCGGGTTGCCCCATCGTGGTTGAAGGTAAACGCGACAAATTAGCCCTGCGTGCATTGGGATTTGAAGGGCCTATTGAACTGTTTAATCGAGGGTGGGATATATCTAGAATTGTAGCCCATTTCTACGACACTTATGGAACTCGAAACACAATCGACGGTGGCCCCCCACTTATCCTGCTAATGGATTGGGACCGCACCGGAGGGCAGATACAGAATTCACTGCGGGAGCGATTAAATTCACTCGACGTTCCAATCGATGAAAATCTCAGAAAAGTTCTGTTTAGGACAATGAAGCCAGAGGGAAAAACCGTCGAAGCATTAGCACCATTTGCAAAAACTCTAAGGTCCCTGATAGAAGAACAACTGGATGCAATCTAACTCATTTTGGAAATGATGTGGGACTTTCTTTGACCGTATTGAGCACTAGGTGAGTAACCGAACGTTTCACACCATCCATCGAGAGCAGATTTTTCGATAAATCGTCTAGGTCACTTCTATCGCTGGCTCTGGCGATAATCATTGAATCGAATTCGCCGGTAACATCGTAAACGCCGTAGACTCTCGGATCACGGGCAATAATCTCTTGAATTTCGATTAGACGCCCCTTCTGAATTCTTAGTCCAATTACGACATTTAAGCCCCATCCAACCTTATCTGAATCGAGAATCACTCGGTACTCCTTGATTACTCCACTGTCTTCTAATTTCTTCACTCGATTGCTAACTGTACCTAGAGAAACACCGACCTCCTCTGCTATACCGCGAAGCGATGTTCTAGCATCGCGTTCCAGCACCTCGAGGATTCTACGGTCGGTGTCGTCGAGAATGAATATCCCTCGGGAGACTGTGCTCAAGGCATTAGGCTATTGAACATTCACCTCAAAATCCGCTAGTAGATTGAACGTATGTTCATTCTTCTTGATTGACTATGATATCTCTCATTAGTCGTAAAACATGTACTTCTGCGGTTCTCATCATCAGACTAACTCGTCCTCCAATCCAAACCGGAATAGTGGTTCCATCCGATTCATCGACCAACAGAAAATTCCCTCTTTCAGATGATAGTTTTGTACTAACCAAAGTGGGTTCTGGCTCATCTCCTGAGAGTAAGGAATCAATAACTTTCGATGGTACTTCAGTACGTCCTTTCTCGATTATATCGGCGAATTTTTTCGCCGCAGAACCAACAACTCGTTCAAACTCTCCACGTCGTAAATGAATTGCTTCGAGCCCGAGATAAACCACTTTCAAAGGACGCCAACGCCTACCCGGAATCCGGGTCCTTCCGCCTCTTCGACTCCTTTCAGAGGACCAAAGTTCGTGTGCTTCGGCAGTTGATAATAGAACTTTCTTGCCTCGTACCCAAAGGTCTTCTGGCAAGTGTCCCAATTCCTCTTCCAAGATTGTTCTAGTATCGAATGAAATTGGTTGGGGGACATCCTCGTTATCTACGGGTGCTTCCTCTTCCGACAACTCCCGATTAACTAGAGTATTGGCTTCTGTTTCTACAGGGGATTTTTTCTCTATTATAGCTAGGAAAAATCCTCCCGCAGTTGACTCATCATTCCACACCCTCATACATAGAGGCAGAGCATCAATGATTTCTTTTTCAGAAGGAGAAAGGAAAGGACCTTCTTCTTGTTCATTCTGAACGATTGAACATTCATCAGAAAGCACAGGCCATTGGGTCATTCCTTCAGATGCGGGCAATTTTGGAATCAAATCACGGGCTGAAATCAGTTTCAATGAAGAGTCCTTTCTCAGAACCTCGGCAACTACAGCTTCGTTTTCAATTGGATCTAGAGAACAGGTTGAGTATACAACTCGTCCTCCTGATTTGACAAGTTTTGTAGCCCGACTCAAAATATCGATTTGCAACTTCTGCATCGAACGTCCACCACTTGGCTTCCAGCGAGACCACACATCGGGATTCTTGCGTGTGGTTCCAGTGCCTGTGCAGGGTGCATCAACCAATATTCGGTCATAGCCAAATTCCGGAACCTTGGGGAAATGACGTGCATCGTGATTGACGATAATATTACTTCGAGAACGGTGTCTCTGCATATTGGAAACTAGTAGATTTACCCGACCTCTGACAATTTCGTTCGCGACAACGACTCCAGAATCATTTAGATGTTCAGCAATCTGGGAAGTCTTAGATCCTGGACTGGCGCACAAGTCGAGAATATATTCGCCTGGTTTCGGGTCCAAAGCCAATACAGGCAACATCGATACGGCCTCTTGCCGAGTTAATCTTCCAGTTTCATGTAAAGCGGCAAGGGCAGATTTTACTCCCCCATCAGCCTTACCGCGTGGGAATGGCATAGTCCAAGCAGAACCGACTCCATTGAACCATTCGATACGCTTACAGTCTAACGATTTTAACCAGTCTTCGAGCCATTCTTGGTCTCCTGATAAGGGATTCACTCGTACTGTTTCTGGAAGTCTTTCATACGCGTGTGCGAACCATGAATCAGAATTTTTTCGCCAGCATTTTACCGCCTTCAATAACAGGCTGGCGCGCGCGGCCTTATCCCAATCGACCTCGTCTCGCACAAGGCCGCGTCAATCATCTTCAACATCAAGCGATTGGCTCTGGCAATCTCACTACTCCCAATAATTCTCATTCTTCCTACAATCAAATTCGTAAACGGTTAAACCTCTAACTATGCGCTCACGACTCACGGCCTATGCCGTATGGGATGCACATGACAGGACTGAGAAGAAGAATAGCGAGGAGCCCAACCGAACCAAATCGAACGACGAATACGGAGGCAACTCGAAAGTTGGTGGGCCTCGTTGAACGAGCAAGGACCAATGGTAGGGAGCAAGGCCCCCTAGTGCCTGTTGAGGCATTAATCACAGTCGATCAAGAAGAATGGGTTTGGCAGGTTGTAGACAGAGATGTACTGGAAGTATTGTCTCACAGATTAGTATTCGAATCATCTGCTGGAAAGCGCCGAGAAATTTTGATGACCGCCGGAATCGATACTGCTATGGATGCGGCCTCAAAGATTATCGAACTCGATGGCGGATGTGTACTAATTGAGACGCTAGACCCTTGATTTTGAATCATTTAGTGCAGTTTATTGTAAATTTGCTGATTTATTCTGTTTCGCCGTCTTGAAATAGTGCATGTAGGTGCGACGGCCCGATGGCGAAGGAGAAGAAGGGCAGCGGTATCCAGCAAGCAGCGGGTTTAATTCGCTACTTCGACGAAGAGTCAGAGGATGCTATTCAGATTAGTAAAGGAATAGTCTACGCTGCGTGTGTGGTCTTCTCTTTAGCGATTTATCTTCAGCACCATGGAGTATGGGCATGGATGGGCGACGTCCTTTCCGGAATTGTCTGATTACTCTTCACCGGTCAAATCGATAACTGGTAATTCATCGTCTAGTAGGTGCGAAGCCTCTATCTCATCTTCCTGCTGGTTCTTGTCCCACCAAGTGAGAACTCCTGAACCGATTGCGGCTGCCTCCGATGATCTGACTTCGGTTGTTGGGTCTGCTTCCACTAGATCCTGTGTTGTCCTTGCTAGAGCCCTTTCCACGGCTGGAGCATTGTGATCGGCAAGGGCTGCCCGGGCTTCATGCAAATTTTGTTCGGCTTGGTTTAGGATGAGCTCGATATCCTCGCTTCCACGAAGCGCCGATATTTTTTCAGATAGATTGGTGATTTCTTCGTTCATCTCATCTCTAGCGTGATGAATGAGTCCTTCCCAAGCGTTACGATGTTGGGAAATTGTAGCGCCTGTCCTTTTTTCAAATCTCGATGTCCATGATGGCTCCCAAGGATTTCGACCCAAGGTGGCAGCTATATCGTGTATAATGCGTGCACGTAGAGCCAATGGACCAGTGATTTCGATTCTGTTAAGAAAACATCTTGCTACTAATCCGAATCCCCAATATGAATCCGATTTTACAACTATAGAAACATCTCCTGCTGAGGTTAAAAATCCCCACCTCTGTTCATCATAACCAGGTTTTGATTCGAAAAATGGTGGATCAGCAGGACCTAGGGAGCGGAGAGCAGCCCTAGCAACATCTCCAAGATATACAGTTGAATTGCCCTTGATTCCAGCGGGGCGAAGTCTTCCTTCAATGTCTATTGACATCTGAGGTTGTCCTTCTCTTACCTGAGCCCATAGTATGGTTTTGTTTGGATCGAGGCCGATTGTCCCCTCCTCTACCGACTCGGCCTCGCCATCCATGATGACGGCTGAACTGCCTTCGCGTTGAACGTTACGTGCAGATGAGAATGCTCAAGTCCCGTCTGTTTGAACACTGCCACGTGCCACGACGCAAGTACGGACGACTTACCAAAGTCGTAGAGATTCCACCCAAGGATAACTGCTCACGTTGTCGTGCCGGAAAGTATTGTCCACTCCCTGGTCATTCAGGAAATGATGTTCAAGCTGAACGTGAATGGCAAGGCCCAGAAATTGTTGATAAGCGACAAAATAAGAAAAATCCAGCAAAAAAATGAGTCTACTAATCTTGCTGAATCGCAGTCGCTGGAAGTATGAGATATTCGCTCTCTAATTCATCTTCAACTTCTGAATCAATTTCGAACTCTTCCAATTCTGGTAAACGCTGAGCCCTGTGGTAAATCTCTCTCAGTGTTTGGTCACTAATCTCCAGATATACTCTGGTTGTTGCGATACTTGCATGCCCTAATAATCTCTGAATGGTAACTAAATCTGCACCACGCTCAAGCAATCCTGTCGCGAATGTGTGCCGCAAAGTGTGAGGAGATAATCGCGCACGGGGGATTTCAGCCTCATCAGCCAATCTGTCAATTAATTTCTGAATAGATCGAGGATTGATTCTATTTCCTCTGCTAGAAAGGAAGAGGGCTCTTTCCGAATCTTCATTTTCTAACATCTTTGAGCGCATAGTTCTGATTGGATTCCACGCTTCAATTGCTTCCGTAGTTTTCTTGGTAAACAGAACCGTTCGATCTTTTTCTCCCTTACCACCGATTACAAGAGCAGACAGGTCTTCATGGTCAACATCATCGATGTCTAAATTGCATAATTCAGAGATTCGCAATCCAGTGTCTAACATTGTGGTAACTATTGGATGTGCTAACGGGTCTTCCATTCTAAGCGCCGCTGAACGAACTTTCAGTACCTCTGAACGACCTAATGGCCGTGGCAAAGGGCGTCTGCGCGCCGGTCTTTGTACCCATTCAGGAACAGTATATCCTAGCCATTTGAGAAGATGAGATACCGCTGCTAGTCTGGCGTTTATTGTAGCAGGACGTAACTCGCCTAGGCTGTTCAGCCAAGCATCTACACGCCCCGAAGATGGATCAACGCGCTCATGGTAAACTCTTACTGGGATATCCTGAGCACTTTCCCAAGATACCTCTTCCTCACCAGGTAAAACAGTAGTCGAGAAATCGCGCGCCGCTACTGTGTATGCGCGAATTGTGTGCTTTGATTTCTTTTCAGTGCGTAATTGCCCAGCCCAGCATTCGAACCAAGGAAGGGCTGCCAATCGCATTAGTCTCGTAGGAAGAGGGTTTACCAGGTTGGATTGACTAATTGTAGAGGAAGTTTCGAACCGCCCCTGCATAACCTCTCGGCTAGCAATTCCTCTATCTTCGTCTTCCATATCAAGGTCCCTCGGCTATTTCCGTCGCGAACGACGGGTGCATCCCTGCCCATACGGGCGAGCCCAAGTGTGTCTATCCAAACTTGAATGCTTCTGATGTGGACAACCTTACGGCTAGGTTTTTCGAACAATAGCAAAAAAGCCGTTTACTGATTTCAATCAGTAGTCATTGAGGGCTCGTCAGAGGCTGAATCTGGCAATTCCGATTCTTTTTTTTGTTGTCTTTCGAAGGCTTCCAGACGGTTATTCAGGTGTTCAGCAACCGCCCCAGCGACATTTACTCCAGAAGCACCCTCGATTCCTTCTAGGCCAGGACTTGAGTTGACTTCCAGAACAAGTGGACCATTACTTGATTCCAAGAGGTCGACACCTGCAATATCCATACCGAGTATATTTGCCGCTGAAAGCGCTACTGAGACAAATTGCTCATCCAACTGAATTCTCTCTACACTTCCTCCAAGGTGGAAGTTTGATCGGAATTCAGTTCCTGATGCTCGGCGTCGCATTGCTGCGACGACTTTTCCACCGACGACAAGTACTCGGATATCTTTACCATGAGATTCTTCAATATATGTCTGCACTAATGGTTTCATTCCTCTCTCTAGCATTTGGCTTACGAGTTGTCTAACTTGGGGATAGTTTCTAGCGAGGAATACACCAGAACCTTGAGTTCCCTCAGTAGTCTTTACGACACAAGGAACCCCACCAACTCGAGCCAATGCACTGTCCACGTCTGCAGTAGAAGCGACGTGGGCTGTTACAGGGATAGGTACTCCTGCATCCGCCATCAATTGGCTAGCTAGGAGTTTGTCTCGACTCTGTTCAATCGAAAGAGACGGATTGAGAACAATTACACCCATTTGTTCGAATTGACGCACTATAGCCACACCTCTTCGAGTAATGGAGAATCCAATTCGCGGAATTACCGCTTCACATTCGATAGGCCATCCACGGTGAAATATTCGCCCACCCCTCTCATCAACCACTACAGTGAGCCTTAATGGGTCGATGATTCGAACCGCCCATCCAGCCTTCTGGGCTTCTTCTGCAAGACGACGGGTAGAGTACAACCTCGGACCGCGCGAGAGAATGACCAGGCGTGGGTACATGTTCCGCGCCCACCACCATCCCTTCTTGAGTCTGACGGATGCAGATAAGGATGACAAGATTCTCTTTTTCCTAATCTAACTCAGAAATTTGTGAAAATTAGCCATCCTGGCGACTATCCACACACGCGCTTATGCGCGTTCCGCGGAGCGGAACGCCGAAGGAGTTGAAAGCCTCAGTGTGCGACTCCCTAGCGTAAGTCGAACAGGAGGGATGGGTCTGGACCGTGATTCACTATCATCAATGAAGGTCTCAGAACTACGTACTTTGTGTAAAGAAAAGGGACTACTCATCTCCGGTAAGAAGGAGGAGTTAATCTCTCGTTTACTCGGAGAGAATACACCTGAGAGTTCACCCGAAACCAAAGTCACATCGTCTAGTTCAAAACAAGACAAGGACGATGCAATAGATCGACTTCTTTCCCGTTTTGAGTCAGGTGGAGAAGGAGAACTTCAGGAAGTAGTTGAAAAAACTGAACCCAAACTTGTGGAAATTCTCGAAGCAGAAGTCGTGGAGGCAGATATAGTCGAACTCGAGATTGAGGGGAAGGCTGAGGATGACCTAGATTTAGTCCTCGAAAGTGACGAGGAAAAAATAACTCCTGTAACGAAAAAATCAGAGTTAATCCTTGATGAAGAGGAAGAAGATGCTTGGACTGGAGGCGTGGTAGCCGATGAGACTGAGCCAGCCTTAGTCGCTAGTGAAATCGATTCAGATTCGGAAGAAGCCTCGATTACGATTACTATACCTAGCCTATCTTCAATTCAATTCTCTCCGAAAGTTATCGCTGCAGTCACCATCTCAGCCCTTATTCTTGGAGCAATAGGATTTACCTTATTTTTGCAACAAGATTCCTCTTTCCAAGCACGAACTCTTCACTACGGAGATAGTATGCAATTCAACATATTGAGTTCTAGCATAGAAGTCGAGGGTGACGACATGGTTGCGATATTCAGAAATGCTGCTTCTGGGCCACTCGATGACGCCTGTGGAGAACTTTCGGCAAACATAGCCTCAGGAGTTGGAAGAATTAGTATTCGAAATGGAGATCCTGCGGATATTATACATCCTTCAGATAAGCAGTATAGCGGCGCAGTCAACGCCTTGGATGCATTTGGAAGAACACATTTGACCGCTGAGAAAGTTATCGACCATGAGATGAATATTGACTTGAGTGGTAAGACTTGGCGAGATGAGGGGGAATGTGGAACTGTAGGTTGGATTTTGGATGACAATAACTTGGATATGACAACCAGAACCTGGACTGATATTGGAGATAAACAATTGATAAGAACAGGTACAGATTTGACGATTTTGGATTCGGAAAATCAAGCCACAAACCTAGAAGCCACAACTTTTGGATTAGAAGCGATATCGGGGTTAGGGGTGGTATCTTCCTACGTCTTCCTACCACTTACACCCCTAGATTTGTACGAATTCTTCGGCGATGAATCTTTGACTTCAGGTACAACATCTGAAGCCGGCTCAGAATGGTCTTGGTCGGTAGGTAAAGAAATCAATGACAATGATCATGGTTTGGTTTATCCAATTTCTATGTCTCATCCGGAATTTGATGCTTGTAATGGCCACATTACAATCGAGATGTTAGTGAAGAACAATGTCCCGTGGCCGGTGCAACAAACTGCAAACATAGTGATTGATAAAAATCTGAAATCGAGTGATTGCGGCTTGATTGAAACATCTCTCTCCGACGCCGCACTCCCAGATGGAAGAATTACAATTTCATTCTCAATGAGAGCCGTGAAAGGCGGTATCAACTCTGGTTCAACGGCGATTGAATGGTTGGTGGATTACACCAGTAAACCGGGTCCTGGAGAAGATCGCCCGGGAACTAGTGCCCAGAGATCATGGGGTACTGCTATGCCAGATGAGAGCGTGATTAGGTCATGGGATCTTGAGTCAGCCTTGGAGTGCACCCTTGCGAACTATTCCACAAGCGGTGTTGCTACTGCCATAGAACAAGGCGGATATGTTTGGAGAGCATCAACCATCTTTGTCGACTCAAACTTTCAATGGAATATGTCGTGGGTGACCGAAGATGAGAGAGCTGGTTGGACCGTTATTGAGGAAGACAATGGTGGTTGCTCGCTAATTGATGATGAAAATATGGACGATGGAACTGTTCAATGGAATCGTAACGCTATACCTGAGACATTAACTATGAATTCATTGGAGTCTAGATTACTCTCAGTCTCAAGATATCCAGTATTGAATATGCACATCAATGACGGAAGTGGAGGATGGGGAGAAGGCGTCGAGTACGGCTACAGACTATCGGTAACTCAAGATAACGAAATCTTCGACTTAATTCCAATTAGTTTGGGAGAAGGTGCAGTCACCGTCAATGTAGAGAAATCTTGGACGGATGGCAACAACAGAAATCACGATGTTGTTTGTGTTATGGATGCTGAGAATGCAAGGCTACTCGGATGGTACCATTTCTGGGCGCCCCCTAACTGATTCGGCAATTCGAATTCAGTCCGCTAAAGCCGTCTGGATTGTTCGTCAGTGTCGGCACATTGAACAGCTCTGCGAGCGCCGAAGGCGCTCGTATGTCCGCAGATAGAGAGGTGGAAAATCTGCCTGAGGCAGGCTCAGCTCCGCTGATTATCGATGCTGAATTCACTGAGGTCGAAGACAAGGGTTTGCCGACTTTAGACTCCGTTGATGAGATTAGTACAGCACGGGCAAGAAATCCTCTTGAGTTGCCCAAATCGGGGCCCACCCCGGAGGGCAGGGCTAGGGTTGTTACCATCATCAATCAGAAAGGAGGAGTAGGAAAGACGACGAGTGTAATCAACATCGCTGCACAATTGGCCTTACGTGGTCACAAGGTATTGGTTGTTGACGCAGATTCACAGGGCAATTGCGCAACAGGTCTTGGAGTAAACAAGAGCCGAGTCAAAACCACCACTCGAGATTTAATTCTCAATCCAGAAAGTGCGGTGGAAAGTCGGCATGCAACCGCGGTTGATGGCGTTCACATAATCGTAGGAGATCGATCCCTCGTTGGCCTAGAACAAGAGATGTTGAGACAACTAGGTAGAGAGCGAAGGCTATCTGAGGCATTATCCCCGCTTTTACCCCATTATGATGTTGTAATTATTGATACTCCACCTTCATTGGGAATAGTGACAATCAATGCACTAGTCGCAAGTGATGGAATAATAATTCCAGTTCAGACGGAGTATTTTGCCCTCGAAGGCCTAGCTATGTTGGCGGGTACAATTAGAGAGGTCAGGGGCCTTCTAAATCCCAGATTGGGAGTTGACGGGGTTATGCTTACCATGCACGCCCCGACTTTACTCAATCAACAGGTTGCAAGTGAGGTAAAGGAGGCCTTCCCAGAATTACTAATCGAGCCTGCAATCCGGCGCAATATCAAGTTGGCAGAAGCACCTAGCCATGGTATACCAATCCATCTTCATGACCCTAACAGCCATGGTGGTCAAGACTACCAGCAAGTTTCCAGTGTGCTCGAATCACGTTGGGGGCTCTGAGTTTGTCGGAACCAGTTGATACACCCCATGTAGCTGTGCTATGGATGATTTTTGGAAGCCTTTGCTTCGGTACTATGAATGCCTTGGTAAAGTACACCAGCGGTTTGGAAGGAATCGATGTTTGGATGGTGATTTTGGTTCGTTCTGCTGTGATAGCATTCGCAGTTGTTGCCTTTGCATTAAGTCGTGGAATTTCATTGAAAATTAATGATTCCAAGACGATGTTTCTACGTTGCGCGGTCGGCCTAACAGCGATGATTCTATATTTTTCTTCATTAGAGAAAATCCCTCTTGGTCAAGCAGTAACCTTGCAATATACTGCACCTTTGTTTGTAGCTTTACTATCTGGAAAAATAATTGCTGAGAAGGTACAGCCTTCTGTAATCGCTCTAGTAATCACTGCATTTACGGGCATTGTCCTGATTGTATCACCTAACCTAGATTCAGTTCAGCCGTATGCTTTACTTGCACTCGGCTCAGGTTTCTTTGCTGCTTTAGCGTATATTTACGTCAGAGAATTGAGAAAGACAGATTCTGCCACCTCAGTCGTATTTTGGTTCGCAGTTTTTTCAGTCGCAGGTTCAACTATTCAGGCCGCTCCAGATTTGCTTAGTCTGGACATCCATACCTTTGCCGCATTGGTGGGAGTTGGTATTGGAGCAGGTGGAGGACAAGTCGGGATAACTATGGCTTATCACAAAGCCAACGCAGCTTGGGTAAGTGCCTTTTCTTATGGCACGGTGATTATCGCGACAATGTATGGCTTCTTTTTGTTCGATGAGACGCTCAGTACTTCTGATTGGATAGGTGGAATATTGATTGTTGGTTCGGGAATAGCTTTGATTTTCTTTTCCCCTTCCGCTCAACCTATAGACAAGCTTAGTGAACATTAAGTGTTAAGACTCCTCACTCGGGTTGATGGAAATCACAGTGATGAGCGTAGTCCTTTTTCTACTTGGATCTGGAATTGGATATCCAGTAATGGTATTCGCAAAAAATCGAGGACCAATTCCTTGGGTTTTGATACCTCTTATTGGTTACTCAATTCCATTATTCACAATAGGTCCACACCCGATTATTTTGGGACTATACCTACCCCTAGCTGGCTACCTGTTATACGTTGGGCAAATGGTGATTCGTAACCCGAGTGCAATCAATGATTTCTGGCTAGAATTTGGGACGGAAAATGAATAAAAAAACCCCCCCCTCCATCAGCGTACATGGGCCCTTGGGACAAACTGAGCGCATCATCAGGATCGGCGCGGGAAGTAGTCAAATCTGTCTTTATGTTTCTAATAATTGCCGGAATTGGGCCCGGGCTGGTTTTCGTTGGTGTTAGTGGCTTAATCGACCAAGGGGACGAGTTCTCTTTCTGGGGTGACTATTATGGCCCCGACAGTCCCGAATTTGCGGGAGAGGTGATTTGGGAAGGAACCACTGATGAAACCTGGACTTCTAGGTTGACGACTGATCCTGGTGAAATTCGAGTCTGGGTTGAAGAAGGAAAGACAGTTGATGTATCGATAAGTACAGTGAGTGAGGATTTTGGCTCTTGGGCTTATTTCGAACGATGCGATGTTTCGGAGTGTAATTATTACAACAATGCAAATGGAAGTATTCCCGGTTATGAATACATAGGACAAATCGACGTGTGGCGCAACAGGACATATGAAGTGCAATTCACATCCACTGGAGATAATACTGAAACAACAATGATTATCGTTACAAAGGAGGAATTTCCTACTCCGGGTTTTGTTTTGATAGTGATGACGTTGGCTGGAACTATAGTAACATGTATAGCGATATTTTTCGCATATTATACCACTAAAGAGATGAGGGAGGAATCTAAAAATAATAATGGCAAAAAGGAATCAGTTTCCAAAAATAACTGGATTGGGCCAGATGTCACCGTTCCTTCGAAACTCGACAAGGATTTCACAACGGAACCCGTCTCGGTAATAGGCCTGATTGCTTTTTCGTTTTTTGTAGTACCAGGAGCGGTTATTTTCGGAGGTGTGGGGGTCTGGTTACTGTTCTTCTCGATAATGAATCCATATCACGAAGACGGGGGACTAGAGGGGTTTGTATGTATGGGGATTCCCCTTACATTAGTTGGATTGTTTTGCTTCTTATTATGGTGGGCCGGCGTAATCAAGGAACGCCTGCGCGTGCAGCACAGCAGGGATCGACTGGTTTACCAGGCTACGCTTCTCGGGCGCGGCCTCCCTCCGCTTAGGGGGCTCGGTTTACTCTCCGAGAAGAGGCGCCTCTCAGAAGCAGTTTACCTCGAGACCGACAAAGATGGGGACGATGCAATGGTCCACGGCCGCTCGAGTGAGGGATT
>JAZAAK010000025.1:0-27396 GCA_036138175.1 Thermoplasmatota archaeon
ACTCAGAACCCCGAGATTTTCATCGCTTTCCAAGACACCGGTCCTTACCATCAACGCCCGGAGTGGAGGAAGTGGATGATCATCTCAAGAGCAGGGGTTCTCTATGCTGCGCATACCGGTGGAAAGATCGGTGTTCCCCCGCGTGAAGGCGTATGGGAAAATGTCGAAGCCTGGGGCCATCCGGGTGCCCCAGGCGGCAAGCATCCGGCGCCAGCAGTCTATCACCCGCCCGACGCTACGACTCAAACTCAACAGCACCCCAACACCGACCGTTCCTCCACGTTTGCTTCAGGTGAATCTATTCAGGTGCTGGAAGCCTTGTCTGGTAAACCCATCCGCTTCAAACTCAACAACCCCCCAAACCACAATGATGCTTGGGTCGGCATCTATCCAACGGGCGCACCCGATCAGGATCACGGAGGGCAAAACCAGCGATGGAAATACATCAGGGACATCGACGTGAACAACGTTTCGTTATCAAACGGGGCGTGGGCAGAAGGCGATTGGAGCATACGCGTCTTTTCAGACGGCGGATACACACTGGCCGAACGGAAAGATTTCACCATCCAATCGGAGCATAAAATCCACTCAACTGAGTCGATTTCAGTGGAGGAGAAGTTCGAATTCGTCCCCGTAAGTGAGTACGATGAGGTATGGAACGACAGTGGTTCCGGCGCAAACCAAGACGTCTCTGTCTGGAGGCCGCGCGTCCCTGTAGGGTGCCATTTGATCGGTATGACCGCCAAGAACGGCCACTCGCGTCCAACCTTCCCGACACTGGTCATTCGCGCTGGTGGTAGAGACATCGCACCGCCCGAAAGGTTCGATCTAGTATGGTGGCAGGAACGCGGCAGGCGTCGCTTCTGGTGCTGGCGACCTATCCCGCCAGCGGGCTACGTGTCACTTGGCGACGTGGGGACAACTAGCGAAACCCCGCCCTCACACAAGGACGTGGTCTGTGTTGCCCTGGCCTGCCTCAGCCCGAGCAGGCAACCCTTGGGTGGACAGATATGGAACGATAGAGGCGGCGGCGCACCGAAAGACGCGGCATTCTTTGCGCAGCCCGGAGGTACAGGGCTCTTCCGATGCAGCGATGATGCCACGCACAACAAGCCACATGGCGAGTTCCCCATTCCTGCGGCAGCTTCGACTCGTCACCATACAACTCAGACTGTTGCGCCTCAACCGCTTGATGAGACGGCTGAAAAGCCAGGGCGCGGAAGAATAGGGCTCGTGGCTTTATTTGGTCTATTCTTGTTGATTCCCGGTTTACCGCTTCTTATCATCGGAACCGGCTCAACAGGCGAGGATAGACTCGGGATGATAATTCCGGGCGCGATTTTGACTGGCGTTGGCGGATTCTTGGCAGTGGGCGCTTGGTTTGCCCTCATATCTTCGTGGTTAAAATCTGGCAAGACTGCTCCTCAGTGGACCAAGTTCGCGGCCGTGTTCGCCGTACTGCTCTTGATTCCCGGCGTAACCCTGCTTGTCATCGGGTCTATTTCAGCCGAATCATTCGTAGCCCAATCTGAATCCAATACCACTCTGGAAATTTTCGATGTAGATGACATGGGCGATCAAGGGTTCATCATTTTCATCGAGGCGGTACTGGGGGACTTCGATAATAATGGCATCTATGACCACTGTGAAAATATCATCGTGAGCGCCACCCACTCAGGGAGCTGGATGTCTGACCCGTGGACGGGATATCAGAAAGTCAACCCTCCAGATGAAAGTCGACAAGTGTTCGAACTTGGCGAATGCGAATCCGGCGACCACGTCGAAGAAAAACATAAGGATGGAAGAAACATCATCAAAATGGGACAAGCATGCTATGGTTGTATGAAAGGCACTACAACGATTAGTGCAGAATATTCTGATGGCTCAAAAGCCACTGTCATGTGGATCCAAGATGGAGAAGAAGTCATTGGAGCCATCGGTATGATAATTGGCGGCTCAATCATGACGGGTGTTAGCTCCATCGCGTTAATCAGTCTGTTAATGATCTGGGGGGGAAGTAGACACAGGAAACAAGATGGTAGCCAAAAATCGAGTATCGATATTTTAGAGGCGACCACCAACAAGGGCGTGTATTTCAGAATCAACAATCCTCCCACGAGCAATGATGCTTGGGTAGGTATCTATCCTCGTGGCGGCGAAGACTCCGATCACGGAGAGGAGGGGGTTCGTTGGCACTGGCTGAGGGACATAGATGTGAACAAAGCAAGATTCTATGAAAAATCCAAGGGACGCTGGAGTATACGTGTTTTCTCAGATAGTGGATACACTTTGGATAGCCAAGACGACTTTGAGATCGTTCCCAAAGATGACCAATGGTGGAAGGACTGATTCCGGCACCACCCGTCAACCAGGAACAATTTTTCCAAGACACACCTCTATACACCGTAAGACAAACCGACCACCGATTTGGGAGGTGAAAATACAACATGGATTGGAGAAAATTAGGGTTTTTTGCTAGCTTAGCATCTATATTTGGAAGCATTGGTATATATTTCAACGGCGATGAGGAGTTAGGGATATTTGTCGGTCTTTGGGCTTCGGCACTTCTACTGCTAAGTGACCGTATTGCACAGATGACAGAGTAGCGCAGATATTTGACTAAACAGTCAGTTTGAATTGATTTTGCCCCTGCGGAGCATATGCCTGACCCCAGTGTAGAAACCACAGAGGAAACAATCCTCCTTGAGGTTCTGGCGACGCTTCACCCCACAGCAAAGAGGAACTCTCTTCGCCGGATGGTAGATCATGGGCGAGTCCGGGTTGATGGAGATAAGGCAACTCGTGCAAACATGAAAGTAGCAAAGGGCTCGTTGGTAGAAGTGCTTTCGAAAGCAGATGGCCACAAACCACAAACTCAACCAAAACAAACAATTCCTGAACCGGAGATATTGTATTTCGATGAAGAAGTAATTCTTGCCAACAAACCCGCCGGACTTCTTTCAGTTGCTACCGACAGAGGCGAACTAGATACGATGTACGACAGAGTCGCAAAATGGGCTTGGGAGAACGGAAAAACTCGTACTCATCTAGTCCATAGACTCGATAGAGAAACTTCTGGATGTATGATATTCGCGCGTTCTGTAGAAACCAAAGAGATGCTGCAAAAACAATTCAAAGACCGTTCAGTAGAGCGAATATATCACGCAGTTGTGCATCGAGAACCCTCCGAGGAAAGTGGAACAATCAAACTCCGCATTCTAGAAACAAGGGACAAAAGAGTCAGACTGGTAGAGAAAGGCAGACGAGGAGGCCGAGAAGCCATAACACATTGGCAGAAGGAAAAAGTGGGCCCCGAACATAGTCTAATACGCATCAAAATAGACACCGGAAGGAGGGCCCAAATACGACTTCACATGCAACATCTAGGTTGTCCAGTTGCTGGAGATACACGACATGGTTTTGGTAAGGCCAGCGTAAACAGATTGTGCCTACACGCAACCTCCCTTACATTCAATCATCCGGACGGAGAACGCATGACAATTGGTTCGGAAATACCAAGCCAATTATTCTCTGAATTGAACAGGCGCTACAATTGATTTTGGTGATTGAAAAACATCCGCTTATAACTACATTTTATTCACAAGCGAATTGTAACATGTCTAGGTTGTACAACTTTGGCCTCTATGTCCACGATAATCGTAAGAAAGTGGTAGTGTTTGCAGTAACATCGTTGATATTTTCAGTCGGTCTTCTAAGCCAGGGCGAGGAATTCATCGATGGAAACGCCCCTCCTCCAACAACCGATTCCGGACGTGCCCTCATCCTCATAGACGAACAACTTACAGTTTCAGCCTCAAATTCCGTAACTTACATCCTATCGCATCAAGAGAAGACTTGGCAAGACGAAGAATTCCAAAACGAAGTCGAGGCATTTGTCACCTCCATTAGAGAATTAGATATCGAGATAGTTAGCATATCAACAATCTACGACGACCCATCAAACCAGGAGGTAATCGCCACCCACAGCTCTGTTGATGGCAAAAAAATTGCAGTATATCTCTCAGTTGCTGGCTCAGAATCAGAAGTTTCTGATATTATTCCTAGACTTAGGTCTATGGAAAGTGAAACCCTCGATGTGACGGTTACAGGCAACCTAATCATCGGTGACGATTTTGATACTTCGATGAAAAACGACACTATCCGGGCCGAGGTAATTGGGCTTCCAATCTCTTTGGTTATACTTCTATTCGTTTTCGGCACCTTTACCGCAGCGGTGTTACCATTAGTAGTGGCATTGCTGATGTTTACCCTAGCCACAGCAATCAGTTACTGGATATCCGATTGGTGGTTCTTCGGCCTAACAGAGTACTCAGTCAGCATGATTTCTCTGATTGGAATAGCAGTATCGATAGACTACAGCCTATTCATGATCAGCAGATTTAGAGAAGAGATTGCCAAAGGAGAATCTACTGAGACAGCGATTGCTACGATGATGGATACAGCAGGCCGTGCAGTTATGTTCTCGGGTGCCACGGTTGCCGTCGGGCTCTGCAGCCTATTCTACTTCGAAGCCACCCATATGCCTTCGATGGGAATGGGGGCCTTCCTTGCAGTAGCCACGGCCATGCTTTACTCATTCACAGTCTTACCCGCTATGCTATCCTATCTCGGTCCAAAGATCAACTCCTTACCGGTACCAATTCCTGGTGCAAACCGCAAGACAGAATTTTGGAAAAATCTCTCAATAAAGGTCATGGACAAACCACTTAGATGGCTCGCCCCAGCTCTCGTTGTATTGTTGTTAGCGGCCTCGCCGTTCCTTAGAGTAGAACTCAGTGCAGGCGGAATTGAGGCTTTACCCCCAGATACCGAATCTCGAATTGGATTCGAAATGTTAACCGATGAATTCCCAGCCTACACCGCGTCAAGCATTCCGATAGTCATAGTATTCTCAGAGGGCGACGAGCCCCTTTCAGTAACTTACTCTGAAAGAGTCGCGCCACTTTGTCAAGAGATCAATCAAATCGAGGGAGTAATCGGCGTTACACACCCAATTTGCAATACTACTTTGTTTGAACAAGAGTTTACAGATTGGCCACAAGAAGCCCAAGAAGAATGGCTAGCATCGGTTTCTGAAAACATCATGCGTCTCTCCGTTCCTATCCAACATCAAAGCGGTTCTGACGAATCGGAGCGAATTGTCAGAGACATGATGGAAATCGCAGACAGAGAGGAAATGGAGGTTTTAATCGGCGGCTGGAGCGCCTTTGAAGTCGAGTTGAAAGATCATCTAGTGGAAAGAATTCCAGCAGTTCTTTCCTTCGTTCTTCTGCTAACAGTCATACTTGTTTTCATCCAAGTGAATTCAATCCTTGTTCCAATCAAAGCCATTCTGATGAACATCCTTTCTGTCTCAGCATCGTTCGGAATTATCGTAGTAGTATTCCAAGACGGATTACTCACTGATGTACTGAATTATTCCGCCCAACCACTAGACCTAGTAGTGCCTCCTTTGGTGTTTGGAATAGCCTTCGGCCTGTCGATGGATTACGAAGTGCTTATGCTCTCTAGAATCCACGAGGCATGGGAAGAGACTGGCGACAATACACAAGCGGTTGCTGAGGGTTTGCAAGCATCTGGTAGCCTAATTACAGGAGCAGCAGCAATCATGGTCGCTGTCTTCTTTGGGTTTGTCTTAGCCGATGTACTAATTATCAAATCAATCGGTCTTGCATTGATGGTTGCAGTTATTGTCGACGCCACAATCGTCAGAGCAATCGTTGTACCTTCAACCATGAGATTACTAGGTAAAGCGAATTGGTGGACTCCTAATTGGATGAAGTGAATCACTCATACTCATTACGCCGAGAATCGCCCAGCGGCGTCGGTGAACCGTTTCATCATACACAGTTTAACCGGGTGCACTGGGTCTTTGAATACGCAGGTTTGAGGTATAACCTCTTTCAGGACGCCTCTATGAGGCGGCGTACGTACGCGAGGGCGGCAGTTTTGCTACTGTTGACCACGAGCCTCTCAGGCTGCGTATTCTGGGCCGATGAAGAATCATCAACTCCAATCGAAGAATACCCCTATGCCTCAATTTGGGAAAGACACACCTTGGAATGGCAGATGGACGATTCAATGTCCTTCCTTCTAAATCCTGGACCTTACCAAGCATTGGAAGTTGCAGAAGCTTACATCGAAGTAGACACCAGTGATGTGTGGGAGACCGGCCCGTCCCAGTCAACAGTACACCTCTCTTACTGGCTACCAAACAACACTCTAGACGGAGAACAGGTACCTGTAATAGCAATCATCAGCCCTTACTTTGATTATGGCGCGCAAGGCAGCGAATCATCTCCAACAAACGTTGTAAGCGCTGGTCGTGGCGAATTCATATTCGAAAATTTCGTACCACACGGGTACGCTATGGCGCAAGTGGCAGTATTTGGCACAGAGGAATCCAGCGGGTGTTTCGACTACAGAGGTGCCGGGGAAGGTTTGGGAATACATTCTGCCGTGGAGTGGTTGGGAAGTCAGAATTGGAGCAATGGTAATGTCGGACTATACGGCAAATCGTATGAAGGAGCAACGCAGTGGGAAGCAGCCGCAATCGGAAGTGAGTATCTGAAGACAATAGTGCCAGTTTCAGGAACCACAGCATTACACCCTCTTCTTTACAAAAACGGAAGTGCAGAGGCAAGAAGCCAAATTATGCACATGAACTATTTTTCCAGTACTGTAGACTACGATGAGGATGATTTTGATAATATATGTCCCGATATAGTAGAGGGAATATTTGCAGGACCTGTGACTTATATCGCAGGGGAAATGGACCCATATATGGAAAATTATTATGATGAGAGAAGCCATATCGATAAAGCATTTCTAAATTGGAACGGAAGTGTATACTGGGTCCAAGGAATGCAGGATTGGAATGTCGATCCACACCAAGTTTTCGGCGGCCCACCAGGGACTAATTGGTACCAGACCTATATTGATGCAGGATTCGAAATCCGAGGCATGCTGGGTCAGTGGGGCCACCATTACCCAGACCAGATTAACAGCCATGAAGGAGTTGACCCGGGATATGGTTACGAAGCCCTATCAAACATGACAAGATGGGATTGGGCGCAGGACCTCTTCGAATGGTTCGAATATTATCTACAAGAAAGGGGCCCCAAACCGACCTTAGATGCTCAGATCCAAAGGAATGACGGACAATGGAGAATAGAGGAGACATGGCCTCCACAGGATAGCCAACCGTTCACTCTTCCACTTAGTGAATGTGTCAATGACGGTGCATTTGTTGGGGGCGGCCCCTCAGTTGTCGGAGGCGGTCAAACAGTCGTGGTCGAATGCCCATCAATAAACGAAGATACAGATCTCCATATTTCTGGTCTACCAACTCTTCATCTTTCTGCAGTTCCTACTTTCAATGGTGGACAAGTATTCATCGAAATGCAGGATGCTCAAACTGGAATGCGCATTGGCCATGCTACTATGGATGTGAGATATTACGAAGGAGGATATGAGCCACAGACAGTGATTCCAGGCGAGCAAATAACCATGTTGATGGAGTTCCAGGGGATAGACGCCCTACTTCCTGCCGGCCACGGTCTTCGCTTCATCTTCAGCGATCAGGGACAAGACTACTTGGCCCCTGCCTGTGGAAATGTATGTACGGTTCACATCCTCCCTTCGCTATCTGTCTTTGAAGCACCCCTTATTGATAGAAATGGGTCAAATGTCCTGATCACACCTCAACATGAGGCTTGACATATCATCGAGCGGGAGCATTCATCTTTCAAAGCCTAGAGCGACCCCTGCCCATGTCATTACCACGACGAGCTATGGAGCAAATGGGGTTCGCAGTTTGCTGCCTTACTTGCGATGCTCCAGATATCGCTGGGACCGAGCGATGTAGGGGCTGCATCGAATCACACGCAAAGGCGCGAGACAAGTTGACTTCAGGCCCCGCGACAACTAAAGCGGAACGCTTAGCACGCGAGCAAGTAACCATGTTAGCAGACCCTAGCAAATATATCGATGATAGTGAGCATGGTAATTTCATGCTCAATTATGCCCGTCTTATCGACGCTCATCAGGGAGTAAAGCAGGTTATAACGATGGAACAAGTAGAGGCACGATTCGCCGCACAGAGAGCCAAGAAGGACAAGTCGATAATCCGTGAAGTTGCAAATCAGAACCCATGGGCCGAACGCGCTCCAGACGCCGAGGAGAGAGAGGAAATGTTGCAAATGTTCGGTACTGCAACAAGGCCTGAAGCGCCGACATGGGAGGATTTGTTGGATGAGGTTGGCGAATTACTCGATGAGGATTGACAATAACGAGCCTTCAAACGAGACGAGTAGAGTGAGACAGGCAATGGCAGCGGAAAGAGACCCTCGCGCATCGCGCTTGGAAGACGACCCATTCGAGCGTACACGTTCCCCAGGAAGTCATACTAAGGCGAGGGACGATGGTAATTGGAGACAGCCCCACGTCAGGGTTGTTTTCGCTAGCAACAATAGTGGCAGCCAACCGTTCTTCCGAGTTTTCGGCGAGGAACCCGAGCCGCGTAGAGTGTACGTTCACAAGGGTTCGATTTGGCATTTTTCAAGAACAGAAATTGAGCATTTAGCACTTGCCTCTATAGCATTTTCAATTGCATTAGCATTCTTTTCAATATCGCTTCCAGAGGACTCAACCTGGCCATTCATAGAGGCGTTGAAATCCCCTAGCAACTTTATCAGAGGGGGGTTATTTTGGATGATTCCAATTGTTCCGGCATTTATTGTTCACGAGTTAGCCCACAAAATTTCAGCCCGCTACTACGGTTGTTGGGCCGAATTCAGAGCGTCTCCAGGAGGCCTTAGATTTGGGATTATTTTTGCAGCAATTACTGGATGGGTATTCATGGCCCCCGGTGCTGTCATGGTAATGGGCCACACTACTAAGCAGCAATTCGGGAAAATTGCTCTTGCAGGACCACTTAGCAATATAATGATGTGGGCGATAGGAATAGGAATGATAACTCTCGGCCTGGAATCAACGGGATTCACAATAGAATTCAACGAAGTGGAAAGAGGGCTACTCTATTTTTGGTGCTGGGGAAATATTGGACTAGGGGCATTCAACATGATTCCATTTGGTCCCCTCGATGGAAGAAAAGTCAAGACTTGGTCCAGCACCGTTTATTGGATATGGGTCTCAGTTTTTGCAGGCTTGGTTTGGTTCAACATGGAAATCTTGCCCAGTATGTTAGGATAGGGAACAAATATGGCGGAGAATTACGAAGAGCCCGCCTACGAATTACTGCACAAGTATCGTGGTTTTGAAGTCAGAAAATATGTCGATACTATTCAGGCCAGAGTGTCTACAGATGGTATGAATTATGGTGAATCCGCTAGACCTTTCAGAAGAATCGCAGGGTATATCTTTGGAGGAAACGAACGGCAACAAAGCATAGCAATGACTGCTCCCGTTCACATGTGGAAATCTGGAGATGAATCTCTCATGGCCTTCACAATGCCATCTGAGCACAAAATAGAAGATCTCCCGAAACCAAACGACTCAGGGGTGGAATTGCTCCACGTGGAAGGAGAGGTGGTTGCCGTTCTGAAATTTTCCGGACTCTCCCGCCCAACCAAGTCACTGAGGCTACAGAATAAGCTACGGAAGCTTGTGAAATTAGAGGGACTTACGCCCTGTGGTAGTGCTAAACTGGCAGTTTATGACAACCCAATGTCCACTCTACCATTCATGAGAAGAAACGAAATCCATCTCCCAATAGAATGGGCGGCCTAAAGAAGAGCGTTAAAAATTGATTTTTCGTTGAAACCGCCGCATATTTGCTTTAGTAAAAATCAGGCGTTGAATACAGATAAGCAAGTCAAGGAACCATCTGCTTGCATGATTTCTTTCATGTCCACACTAGTAATCTTGAATCCTTCATCTAGCATAGTCTGACGGACAACAGGAAAACCATCTGCAATAATCACACGATCGCCTTTGTAACCGATTGTATTGGCCGCGTAACTTTCTCGATTTGGAACCCAAACGATATCCTCAGCTAAAGGCTCTAATTGAGAAGCAGTAAGGTGCCCTTCTGCGGCAATAATCATACCCGGGCGCGGCGATGAGCATACGGTTGTAAGGTGAAGAGTCGAACTTGGAATCTCGATGAACTCACACTCAAAACCGTCTTCTCGTACATGACTTGCAAGAAAGTCGGCGCCCTCTCGATTCGTTCTAGTTGAAACCCCAATCAAGTAGCGGTCATCGAAGAATACAACATCGCCACCATCGAGTTTGGCACCTTTTGGCATATTGATAATTTCAGCACTCGAAGATAGATGCTCAGCAACCGCGACTTGCTCTCCTTCTCTGGAGGGGTGGCCCATGTTTGGAATGATTGCCTTTCCATCGACCATGACAGCAGTATCTTCAACAAAACAACAATCTGGGTGTTCGTCTAATCCAGGTAGAACAGTCACATCAGTGCCATGTGCACGAAGGGCGGCAACATATGCATCATGCGCACCTTGTGCCGCCTCTTTGTTAGGTACCCTGGTTCCAAAGAAATCCGATATAGCAGAGTCGAAGTTAGCGGAAATCTGGCGTACGACTGCGGCATTACGACTTCTGTCATATGCACCAGGCATATCGCGCGGTCCGACCTTTTCTTCATAATAGTTCGGAATCCGGTTATGAAATTCCGCTTAGTACCGCCTCACGACTCTAGCGAGGTGTAGGCGTCGAAGAAACGGCCTAAATTTAGAAACATAAACACTCATTCTCTATTGAGGGCCATGTGAAGTAACAATCCAACTGGCATCAGCATAACTCCAAAGAAGACAACCAGCCGAGTTTGATTTAGACCAATCTCATTCTCAATCGCCTTACGCCACATCCACCTAGTAGCGATGATATCTCCAGCAACAAAATGTGTCCAAGCGAGGACTGTTCCAGATTCCGTCCCTAGAAGTACAACCATTGTGTCCATGATTTCAGTAGGATTTCCTGTGAATAAATCAATCATACCGTTAGGGTCTACGATTATAGTTAAAAAATAAGCAATTAAAGGTCCAAGGAAGATAAGATTCCCCTCAATCCAATTTGACGTTCTTTCAGACTTAGGTTCTACCATCATCAATAACCAAAAAGGCCCAATCCATATTGTCGGAATTAGGAATAGTGCTGTGTAAATCGGTTCCATATTAGTCACTTAATCCGGCCGCTATTTCACCCGCCTCTTCCAATTGGTCAGCAGAATACCAATATGAGGACGCCTCCCAGACGATATTACCGTTTTTGTCGAGTAAAATCACAGAAGGGGTTGGAAGATTCCCAAAAGCCTCGACAACAGAAAGCTCCGACGGATCTCGTGATTCAAAATCTAGTGCTAGGCGCGAGTGAGCGTCGATAACCACCGGCCAAGGAGAATAGTGGTCGCTTGAGTTGTTACCGTAGACTTGCATTATTTCCTCTGATGTTTCAAAGTTACCATATCTGTGAATTGTAACAGGCTGCATAATGCTGTAATTGAGATTGCTATCTCTGATGCCTTCTGTCCATTCATGGCAACCTTGACACTGTGAACTAACCCAAAATAAGAGAATTGGTGCTTGCTGAAGTTCAGAAGTCAAATCTAACATAGAGCCACCATCTACATTTCTTCCCAAAGTAGGTAGGCTGAAGGTGTATCTATTCTCTTCAGTATCGGGGTCTTCCAATTCTCCTTGAGTTTCTTCAGCTAAACAACCAGCCGAAGCAGATAGTAGAATCAAGGTTAGAAACAATTCAGTAATTTTTCTCATACCAATCCTCCGATCAAGCCTTGATTGATTCCTGAGGTTTTATGGTCCCCAATCCGCCATTGACTCCGATGATTTGCCCAGTCATCCATTCAGGTGCACCGTCGACGAGCCAAGACGCAACATCTGCAATCTCCTTTGCTTCTCCAATCCGTCCAACGGGGTGCATAGAATCACTGATTTTACGACTAGCCTCACTTTTCAGTAGATTTTCAGACATTGGAGTATCAGTCATTGCAGGGGCAATTGCGTTTACTCTAATGCCTCGTTTTGCGTAGTCTGCAGCAGAGGCCCGAGTCAATCCTTCAACAGCTCCTTTTGCAGCAGCAATGGCGGCGTGATTAGTCATCCCATGTGAGGCCGCAACGGAAGAAAATAGAACGATTCTACCCCCTTCTCCGCGCATCATCGGAACTGCTGCGGATCTTATTGCGTTGAATGCAGTAGTGAGGTTTTGCTCAATCGTATCCTGCACTTGTTCAGCCGAGGTAGCGTGCAATGGTCTGAGTAGGATTGATCCTACAGCAACCACTACTGCGTCTAGACGCCCATGCGTTTCTATGATTTTCCCAACAGCCTGCTTCATCGCAACCTCGTCTCTAGCATCTACGGGCAAGATTTCGGCATTATCAATCTTGGAACTAAGGGTTTGAAGAGTCTCCTCTGTTCTCCCACTGCAAACAACTTTCCAACCTTGTTTGGAAAGGTTCTGGCAAACAATACTACCTACCCCTCCAGCAGCGCCCAGCACCCATGCAACAGACAAACAATACCCTCCTAGAATTATCTTGTAGGCTTAGGCTTCTTGAGGTCAGGGAACCAAGTATCTACTCCATTCCAGTCGACTGGCACACCTAAGTCAGCAATGACCAATTTACTACTAATCCTCGCACTTTCAAAGATAGTCGGAAGGCCACTTCCCGGGTGGGTCCCCCCTCCTACAAGGTATAGTCCATTCAATTCCTCAAAGCGGTTTTGAGGGCGCCTCCATAGCATCTGATCTAGGCCGTGTGCGAGGTTGAAAACAGCACCTCTGTAGATGCTTGAAGCGCCCCAATCATCAGGGGTGACGATGGTCTTACTTACCAAATGTTCACGAAGATTTGTGAATCCTAGGTGAGACATTTGGTCTAGGATTAACTCCGCATATTCTTCCTTGACATCGTCCCAAACAATACTTGGGTCAG
This sequence comes from Thermoplasmatota archaeon, assembly GCA_036138175.1. Taxonomy (GTDB): domain Archaea; phylum Thermoplasmatota; class Poseidoniia; order Poseidoniales; family Thalassarchaeaceae; genus MGIIb-O1. The sequence goes on from JAZAAK010000025.1 coordinate 12,968, forward strand.
TATTCGGAACTGGAACAAGAACATACAATGTGGATTTGCCATCAGGAGCCATACTTGGATCGGTTATGCAGGCGTTTTGGACGTATATCGAGGGATCATTCCAAGGAATCTTGTGATTGTCTATATCCTTCAAGCTATTTTCGTAATCAGCCGATGCATAGATTTGATGATGCGGTTCATCGAATAATTTGTCGACGCCTAGATACAACATGAATGTCGAACAGGAATAGGATTTCTTCTCCAATTTTTGGTCCGACCATTTTTTCCTTTTTTGATTTGGAACCATTGTAGTCATGGCGTGTGCAAAATCAGCATTCATGATGACTTTGTCAGCCAGATAATCGACATCGTTGGTTCTAATACCCTTGACAGTTTTTCCTTCAATGATGACTTCATCAACCTCAGTTTCTAATTCGAATTGAACGCCCATTTCTTTAGCTATTTCACCCATTCTGGTTGTTATTGAACCAAGGCCTCCTTTGGCGTGGAATATTCCGTGCTCGTATTCTAAAAATGCTAAAATCGTGAATAATGAAGGTGCATGGAATGGACTCATACCTAGATATTTTGTTTGGAAAGACATCGCTAAGCGAACCCTCTCGTCTTCGAATAAGCGCTCAAGATCAGAAGCAACACTAGCCCACGGTCTTAGGACGGTTGCGGCCGACATCGAGCGCTTGGTAAGTAAATCAGAAGGGCCTTTCCAAGGAGATTGAAGACAACCTCTAGAACGATCTAATTTCTTCCTATTCTCAGTGATATATCGCTTGAAACCCTCAGCGTCTTTGTCACCAGATAATTCCCTGACTCGCTCTGTCATCGCCTCTAAATCACAGGTGGCGTCAATCTGGCCACCCTTACCGAATACTAACCGGTACGAAGGATCTAGAGGAATCAATCCTAATTCTTTGTGTGCATCTCTACCAATGGCTTGGAAAATATCCTCGATGACCTCTGGAAAATGGAAGAACGTAGGGCCATTATCGAACTTGAAACCATCATGTTCGACAATTCTTGTTCTCCCTCCGATGTAGGGGGCCTTTTCCACTACTCTGACCTTCAATCCGCTGTGTGCTAGTAATAGGGCTGCAGCTAAACCACCTGGCCCAGCTCCAACAATCAGAACATCTTGATCTGAGTTTACCGATGTCACGGAAGAAAGAGCCTCGGATCGCATAATCACTCCTCGTGAGTTATGCTAATTACACCCAGAGTAGACATCAGGACATTGGCTTTCTGCATAACGGTCAAACCGAGGCGTTGTGAGACTACGTCACCGCACAATTTCTCAGCCTGTTTAACCAATTGTGAATACACAGAGACCATGATTGACGGACTCTTTCTTGACTCTGGATGGATTAATGGTAGCAACTTTACAGCCTCTTCTCTGTGAGCCTTGCAGCGGAGGATGTAATCTTGCATGAATTCCTGCCAGTTAGGGTTTGAAGCGAGATTAGGACTTGACAGCTCAGAGGCACTGATTCCGTAGGATTGTAATTCTGCAACCGGCAGGTAGATTCGACCAGATGCAAGATCTGATTGAATATCTCGTAGAATGTTGACCATCTGCAAGAACACCCCCATTTCATCAGCATAATGTTCAGCTTCTTGCCCTTCGTAACCGTACAGATGGAGTAAACAAAGGCCTACAGAGGAAGCAACATTGTAGCAATACCTATGCAAGTCTTCGTAGGTTTGGTAATTTGTAGGATATAGATCATCTTCCATGCCATCGATTAGCGAATGTAGATGTTGAGAGGGTATGTCGAATCTCTCGATGGTGTGCCATAAGGCTAGGAAAAATTTCTCTTTGGGGAAGGAATCGTTCTCTATCGGTTGGATGTTATCTCGAAGATAAATCAGAGCACAGAGTCTAGCAATATGAGCATCATGGTCTAGAGTTCCTCGTGATTGATGTTTTTCATCTAGCACCTTGGACCTCTGAAGAGCTCTAAATCGTAGAGAGCCCATTTGCTGAGGCGAGAACCTCGAGAAGTCAGGCATCCAATCTCCATCCGCAACATCGTCAGCCCTCCGACAAAAAGCATACAGAGCCTTGATGCCATCTCTCTTCTCTTTTGGAAGCGTTCGAAATGCCCTTAGGAAGGATGAAGAAGAATCATTCGCGATTCTCTCGCATTCAAGGTAGGATTGGTCTATTGCCGCGCTATCATTCCTCACGACATCACCGATCATACTTTCACATCCTCGATAGTTCGTATTTAATGAAATGTTTTCTCAATTGTCCTTTAATTCCGGTAGCTAATTATTTTGTGTAGGGCGAAATAGGCTCTGGAATCGGTAAGCAAGTGCGAAATTCATCAAGATAAGGACTCATAGATCTTATCAATTTCACATCCGGATGTGTTCGGATGACCAATCCATCTAGATACATCAGTGCGCGGATAATAGGAAACGCCTCTTCCCCGAACACCGCCCCTGCATCTTCAACAGCGCAACGAACGGTTTTCATCATAATTTGAGTTAAGCTTTGTTCACCAACTGAACGCATTTCAAAGTCATGGTATATTTCATACATTTTCGCCATGTACTTGTCTTTTCTTCGATCGTCTAGAGTTTCTTCTGAGAGACCCAATAATGCTTCGAAGGCATCGTTTAGTTGACTGTTCGAAAGATGTTCAAAGAAGCGGAATAGAGAACTACTGATATGTGGAGGGGCGTGACAAATCGCTCCATTATCAATGAACACAAACATTCCATCTTCGTCAATAATACAATTACCAGGGTGTAAATCTCCATGGAATGTGCCTATACCGAATAGATATGCACCATGAATACGGAATAAATCTAGCAAAGTAGACCATGAAAGTGTACCTGCATCAATACCATCCTCTAACGAATCTCCTCTGATGAATTCAGAGACCAGCACTTGCTCATTGGATAATTCTCGGTAATATTTCGGAAATCTAAGTCGGTGCATTTGGAACGTATCATCGATATCCAATTGAATATTCTTCAATTCGTCTGCTCCTGCAATCTCATTGCGCAAGTCCAACTCTCTAGTTGTGTAGTCCGCAACGTGGTTTAGCAGAGCTAAGGGGTTACCGACTTTGCGTAACTTTGGCATGAACAAGAGGAAGATACGTAGCCACCTTCGCATTCGCTTTACATCTCGACGGAACGACTTCTCGTTCTGAGCCTTGATGACTTTGATTACTACATCCTCTCCAGTCTTCAAGCGCGCTCGGTGCACTTGGCCAACCGAGGCGGCAGCGATAGGAATCTTGTCTATTTCTTCGAAGGCATCAAAGAATCCATGAGGCGCTCTCTTCTCTAGATTATCAAACACCTTTTCTGATGGAATACTAGATGCGTGTTGATACAATTGTTGCAACTGTCTACACTTTTCAACCGAAATCAAATCGCTTCGCAGTGCAAAGATTTGAGCTAACTTAACAGCGAGCAATCCTTGGGACTGGATCCATTCTAAGTCCGCCGGTCCAGACTTCAGAATCTGTCGCATGAACCTAGCGAATGTCCAGACGCGCATATCATTCTCGTTGGCCATTCCCAATATCAAGGCATGTTTCAGAATTCATTCTTTGCCCGAGCGTAATAATCCTAAATTTGAGTTGATTATTTTTACTTAGTCATTCTGAAATAGGCCAATTAGTCCGTAGCATCCCAAGCAGAGGTACCCGAGCGGTCAAAGGGGCTGGGATGAGGTCCCAGTGCGTAGTGCTTCGCAGGTTCAAATCCTGCCCTCTGCACCATTATTTCATTTGAATTTTTGAAAAGACATTACCTGCAATCTCACCCGCTTCCAGTGGTTCGATTTCATGCTCCACGATAAGGTGGCTAATCAGTCGATGTTGTTCTATGCGTCCTTGACACTCTGGACACTCAACGATTCGCGGCGCCCTGTAACCAACAAATTCCGCTCTCCCCACAGGTGTCATCAACCTAGTTGCAGTCCGTACGAGAACCATCCCAAACGCGAGTGAGAAAATTATCAATCCACAAGTAAATCCAGAGAAAATAGGTGCTGGAGGCCGATTTTGTAGCAACTGTATGTCATTGACAACAAACTTCTGAGAGGAATTTCTCATCTCGGAGATATCGATAATATGGCTAAAGTTTTCATTTCTTACATTCAATATCAATTCAGCACCGTCATGGTATTCTTCTATGTCTAATTCTAGTGTAAATCTACCATACATGTCAGTAGTCGACTCTGTGCCTCTGAATGGATGACAGTCATATTCTTGACTTTGACAAACTATCTCCACACCGTTGTAGTTTACTGTAGTCCCGTCGGAGTATGTGACAATTCCACTGATTCTGTAGGGCTCTGCCTCCACCAGAGATGGGGCTGCAAAGAACACTAGCAGAACAGCGAGCCAATGCGAACGCATGCAATAACTCAGAAAGAACTAGTTTTCAATTGATGTGTTGGAATTTTGAATCATATTCTACGACTATAGCAGAATGACTTGACTACCGACCTCGACTTGACCTTCCTCGATGACAGAAGCAGACCATCGGGACCAACCTAATTCTAACTCATGATCGATTCGAGAAAACGCACCATCGATGAACGAATTACCAATTTTGCTACACGGGGCTGTAGGCTCGCTAAGCTCAATCATCGCTTCACCAATCATCATTCGAGTTCCGACCTCTAGAGTCGGCCAATCTACTCCTTCGACTGTGATGTTTTCTCCAGTAGTGCCGACATCAATGGAGTGCCCTTCACTTCTCAATTTCTCAATTTGTTCCAATGAAAATAGCGTCACTGCTCGGGTGCCAATGCTATTTATTTTATCTGTTCTGAACCGATTAAAATCTCCTTCAACTCCTTCGAATTTAATCTCGGCCTTTTCAATAGGTAACTTGGGAACTCCGCCCTCGGTACTGATATTGATTGAATGTACAACAGCACTCATCTATCCTCACCTAGTAGTCTACACGTCAAAAATTAAACTCACTTTCGAGCCGATTTACCATTTCCAAATATCGTCCTTTGAGCTCCTCATCTGGCTGAGTCATAACATGCTTCCAATATCTCCATCCAGCAATCGAAAGTGTAGCATATCTGTGAAGCGCAGGTAAGGCTAACTTCTCATCCTGAGATAGTGGACGAACCGATTCATATCCTTCCAGTAATGCATTCCATCGCTCAAGAACGACCTCCTTTCCGTCCCAACCAAATCCGACAAAAGCCATCATTAGATCAAATGCACAAGGGCCGATGAAAGCCTCTTCCAGGTCAAGGATCGCCCCAACTGAACCATCTCCAATGACATTATCTGGAAACAGATCTCCATGCAAAATTCCCTGTGGTAAATCCGCTGGAATCTGGTCGCGTAAACTCTCAGATTCTTTCTTCAGAGAAATTAGAAAATCAGACCAAGAGTTTGTATCGTCTGCTATTTCGAACATTACCTCGAACAGAGACCACCCCATTCTGTAATCGGTTGGAAAACAATCTGTGGCCGGGATTTGTTGCAGTCGGGCTAATGTTTGTCCAAGACTCTTCAGAGATTTCTCATCAGTACCCAACATACCACCTTCAACGAATGGTATTATAGTCCAGGCCATCCCCTCCTTTTCAACAACCAAATCACCATCGAGAAATTCGATTGGTACGGCGGTAGGTATGCCATGTTGATCGAGGTGACAATGTCTAGCCACAACCCGCCTTACTTCCTCAATTGTATTCGCATTCCATACTTTTAGAACGACTTTGGAAGCGTCAGTTAGAGTTAGGAGAATGTTGGTATTGTCCCAACCTCCTTGTAATATTTCCATTGTGTTTACGCTTGCCAGACCCGCCTGATTAAGCAATTCATTTGCCTCATCAACTCCCACCTCAACTCGTCGCATTTCATTCACCATTTCCGCTCAGTACATCGTTTAGATATTCTAGAGTCATATCGATGTCCTGTCTTGTAAGTACCATTGGCGGCTTAATTTTGATGACATTATGGTGCGGCCCATCGGTACTCAACAACACTCCCAGATCTCTCATTTCACGAACCACTCTTTCTGCCTCTTCGGCATTCGGCTCTAATGTAATCCGGTCGTGAACAAACTCAATTCCGATGAAGAGACCTCTTCCTCTAACATCTCCAATTGCTGGATAGGATTTTTTCAGTTTACGAAGCCCACTTAAGAAATATTCACCATGCTCTTTCGCCTGTTCTTGCAAGCACTCATCTTCAATTACGTCGAGTACTGCATTGCCAATTGCGCAAGAGACTGGATTGCCTCCTGTAGAACTGAACCATTCCATCTCTCCAAAAGAAGAAGCAATTTCCTTAGTAGTAAATACTGCAGCCATAGGATGACCATTCCCTATAGATTTACCAAGAACAACAATATCCGGAACAACATCTTGAGATTCGAAGGCCCAAATATGAGTTCCAAAGCGGCCAAAGCCTACTTGCACCTCGTCCACAATCAGCAGACCACCAGCCTTCTTTGTGTATTTCTGGGCTAGTTTCAGATAACCATCAGGTAGTGGTATTTGACCTGCGCATGAGAGCATTGGCTCAATCAGAAACCCAGCGATATTTCCTGCATCAGAGATTACTTCCTGCATCTCTTGATCGTAATCGACACCCGCCCTTCGATATTCATCAGGAACAGGAACAACGTGTACCCAAGACTCTGCAACTCCTTTACCGCCCGGCCCAAGAAATTTGTACGGACTCAATTGAACGAGCATACTGGTGTTTCCATGATATCCTCCATCGGCCACCAACATGTCGTGATTTCCTGTATGGGCTCTAGCTAAGCGGATAGCCAGCTCGTTTGCCTCACTTCCAGAATTGACCATGAAACCAACATCAAGACCATCAGGTAGAGTTTTTGCCAATCTCGAAATATAGTCGGTTAAACCATCGTATATGTAGCGAGTATTTGTGCTAAGAATTTCCATTTGTTTTTGACCCGCTGCAACCACTTTTGGATGACAATGACCTACGTGACAGACGTTGTTTACAAGGTCAAGATACCTAGTCCCATCACTGGAATAGAGATACTGCATTCCTCCTTTCACGATGTGAAGTGGTTTTCCATGTCCGATAGACAAGGAGTTGCTGATGTGACGATTTCGCGCATCAAGCAATTCGCTCAAATCAGTCATGTTTTCAGCCTCATTCTTCTAATCAATTTCACAGTAAAGGCCGTAACTTGTCAACCAGCCTTTGGGCGTGACGTTCCGGTGTCAATCCTAATTCCTCAATTCTCGCAAGCCCAGCCTCTGCCCAAACCATGCGAGTATCTTGCTCCTGGGCTTGCTCAAGTGCGGCCTTCCACGAGGCGAAATCTCCGCGCTGAACCAATCTTCCATTTGTACCATCTACAACGGTTTCTCGGTAACCACCCTCGTTAACGAAAATAGGAGGAGTTCCCAAGGCCATGGCTTCGATTGGCGTCAGCCCGAACGCCTCACCATGAGCCAAACCAACAACTGCAACCGAGTTCCGCATTACTGACCGCATGGCTTCTGAGGATAGACCTGACAAGGCCATTACAACAACTCCATTTTTCTTTCCATAGGCTTGCAGTTGCTCTATTTCTTCTGTAGAACCACCACCTATTACAACAAGATTTAGATTGCTTCCAGAAAGGTGGCGAACAGCCTCATAGGTGCCTTTGAAGCGAGATATTCTACCGATAGTCGCGACATATGATCCTAGGATACCTACTCCTGTAGATTCGAAACTCGATGACTCCCCAGAACTTGGCTGACGTGGAAATTCCGACAGATCAACAGAAGGATGCAAAACTCCTCCTTCTATGCCGTAAATTCTCTTGAGATTGGATGCGGAAAAAGCCGAGTTTGCACTTACAATCCAATTGTCGTTATTTGCAAACTTACGAAATGAAGCCTCTATCCGAGCCCGCTGACGAGTTTGTAAGATATGCAGAAGTTTTGGCCTCCATCCTCCACTGCCATCAGGCTTCAGATGACTTACATCATCGTGAATACCCGGCTTTGATTCAAGGAAGTGTAAATGCATCGGCTTGTCTGATGGAACTAGACTTGGAAACTCCATCGAACCATTACCACCAGTTAGGTGAATAACATCGGCCCATTGAATCGCTTCTCTGGCTTCTTCGAACCTATGCCATGCAGCCGCAGCACTACGTTCCTGGCCAGCCGTAATCTCATTCCAAATCCCCCCTTCAGCTTCCCATTGCTGTTCCGGGCATAGGACTTCAATTCCCATCGATTCAATCAGAGTTTTTTGCGAATCTCGTAAATTAAGGCAGAGAAATTTCACCTCATAATACTCTGAAATTGCTGGTAAATTACGAAGCAAATCACGGGCCGCGCCACCATAGACAGTCATTGCTGCCTTGACAACAAGTAACCTCGTCTTGTCTCCGCCCACGCTGTCCCGTCGAACCGACTCGCTATGTCTGCATCGGTGAGAAGGTCCCGATGGGTTTCAAATCAATGCGGCATGCTCGATAGAGTGATGGGTGAGGTCCCATGGCACCTTTCTTGCGTTCGTTGCGGCGAGACTTACGCAGGTCTCGAGCTACGATATCGATGCGATTGTTCGGGCACCCTAGATGTAATTCAAGATTTATCTCAATGTGATTTAACCCGTGAAGTTCTTGACGCGAGATTATCCTCAAAAGACCCGCTTGACCGCTCTGGAGTTTGGCGATTTCGCGAACTAATCCTACCTTTGGGGGACGAGAAATTGCAGGAGATTGCGGCGGCCCGAGGCGAAGGCTCGACAAACCTCTACAATGCCAGAGAAATTGGTCTAGAAGTTGGAATCGAAGACCTCTGGTTGAAGCATGAAGGAGAGAACCCAACAGGTTCCTTCAAGGATCGCGGAATGACTGTTGGAATCACTGTCGCTAAACTCCTCGAGATGAACGCAGTCGCTTGCGCTTCAACCGGCAATACGTCCGCCTCAATGGCTTCCTATGCAGCGATTTCAGGGATGGATGGGTTAATTTTCATCCCTGAAGGAAAGATTGCCTTCGGAAAGTTAAGTCAGGCCCTAGCATATGGGGCAAAAACCATCCAAATAGAAGGTGACTTCGATGATGCTATGGCATTAGTTCAGGAGGTGTGCGATAGTGAGGGGATATACCTCCTGAATTCAATAAATCCATTCCGAATCGAAGGACAAAAAGCAATCGGAATGGAAATCATGCAAGACCTCGACTGGCAGGCTCCAGATTGGATAGTGCTGCCGGGCGGCAATCTCGGAAACAACACAGCGATTGCCAAGGGATTGTTGGAACTTCACGAGATAGGAATCATCGATCAATTACCACGCATTGCTGTCGTTCAGGCAGCAGGAGCAAACCCTCTCTATACCGCTTGGTCAGAAGGGGCAGATATTCAACCAGTAAAGGCCGAAACAATCGCAACTGCAATCAAAATCGGAAATCCGGTTTCATGGCGTAAATCAATGCGGGGAATTACCGCATTGGACGGAATAGTAACAGAAGTAACCGACGAACAAATCATGGATGCAAAGGCGATAGTTGATGCAGCAGGAATTGGCGCAGAACCGGCCAGCTGCGCTACAGTAGCGGGAATTAGAAGACTTGTTCAAGAAGGCATAATTGACCCTCAGCAGCGTGTTGTGGGTATGCTTACTGGTAATCTATTGAAGGATCCAGATATAGTAGTGAATTATCATATGGGAGAGTTAGAAGGTATCGAGTCTCAAAGAGCAAACGCTCCGATTTCTGCGCCAGCAGATGTAGATGAAATTAGGCGTATAATCCGTCAGTGAACATACCGTTGATTGAAGAACATAGGGCGACTCGGGTATAACATGGTAGACCTCCCCTCAATGCTTTTCGGAGACTTCCAAGATAGCATAGTTGCAACTTTTGGAGACACTATAGGTTGGGTAGTTGGACACGTATTGATTGTCGGCCTTATCGCATTGGTTTGGTGCACTTGGATAGGCCGAGAGCATGTCCGCACACAGTCTGGTTGGGGCATGCCAGAAATCAGAGATGCCGCCACAATAATTGCCATAACAATGGCTCAGTACATTGTTTACACAAGCAACCTAGATTATCCTGACGTCCCTGCGCTAGCAGTTGCATTTTCCGCTACAATGTTCGCACGCTGGTGTGTAAACGTCCTCAATTGAGTAGACGACTTATCCCCCAACGGTGAAAGGCCGCTGGCTCACTGTCTCATCCATGGCGGCCTTCGGCGACCATCCTCCGCTTCCTCATTCATTGGAGTCATTGTTAGCCGATGAGACAGCATCAACTGTATTCCTCAAGGCTGACTGCCCACCTCGAGTAAAGGCTGGTCACATCAGTCAATTGAGATTGGAAGAAGTAGATGGCGATGTTTGGGACAAGCCGATGTTAGAATCACTTGCAGAGGAGTTGGCATCGGTAGTCGAGCAGAATGATGCTCGCTCTGATTGCTTCATTGAGATCGAGCGCGAAGGCTGTAGAATTATGCAAATCGGAGACCTGCGTGTAACCTGCGCATGGCCACCATTCTCAGAAGCATGGGAGATCACAGTGGTTAGACCTGTAGCGCACCTCAAGCTCAGTGATTACGAATTGAATGAGGAATTGATTCGACGTCTTTCTGACCATCATCGCGGGGTATTCGTCGTTGGAAAGCCAGGAAGTGGAAAGACCACCTTCGCCCAAGCAATAGCAGCACACCTCGATGAATCGGTTGGGGCGATGGTCAAGACCATGGAAGCACCTAGGGATTTGCAAGTTCCACAGAGAGTGACTCAATACGCTCCTCTGGAAGGAAATTTAGAGAAAACCGCAGAGGTGATTTTCCTCGTTAGACCCGACTTCGTAATTTTTGATGAGGTTCGCAGAGCAAGAGATTTCGAGATATTTGGCGACGTACGCCTTGCAGGTGTCGGACTTCTCGGAGTAACACACGCAAACAGTGCACTGGAAGCCATTCAACGTCTCGTTGGAAAGGTCGAATTAGGACTAATTTCACAAGTTCTGGATACTGTAATCAACATCGAGAAGGGGAAGGTAAACGAAGTTCTCGAACTGAAGATGGTTGTTCGTGCACCTACCGGAATGGAATCAGATCTCAGTCGTCCCGTAATTGAAATCAAGCGATTCCCAAGCGGTGAATTGACTCACGAAATGTTCGCCTTCGGGTCTGAAATTGCAGTCGTTCCAGTTAGTAGCGGAAGCGGAGAAGGCGGCAGTCCAGCTTGGAGGCTCGCCGCAGAGGAATTGAAGCGCGAAGCATCTCGACTCACCGGAATATCCGTATTGCATGCCAAATTCCTAACTGATTCGTCGGCAGATATCTTCGTTGACGATTCGGCAGTTGGTACAATGGTTGGCCCAGGAGGGGATGGCATTCGCCAATTGGAGAAAGATATGGGTAAAATCAAACTCAACGTTAAGTCAGTAACCGAGTTACCAAGAGCCCTTCGAAAGAGGGTGGAGAAAGAGTCCTGGGGAGCAGGAGACTTGGAAGACTGGCGCAGTCGTTCTGGCCGCCAGTGGGAACACTCTGGGAAGAAGCGTAAAGGTGGAAGAAAGGGCAAACGAGGCCGTCGTTGAGTTCGCAAGGGTTCATGACGCCCTCATCGGTCGCCGACCCGATGAGTGAGGGTGAAGGCAAGCCTCCTGTGGTTGTTGTTAGTGATTCAACTAACATCACCAGCGGAACGGAAGTTCAAGAGAGGCTCATCGCCGCAGCACGTGTATTTTCCAACTTGCTGAAGCCAACTTATGGTCCACGAGGGCTAGACAAAATGCTCTACAAAACAGACGGCTCAACCGCTGTTACAAACGACGGAGCAAAGATCGTAGCCGAATTGATGGTCAAACATCCTGCTGCGAAAATGATGGTCGCCATGGGCAATACTCAGGAGGAAGCATGTGGAGACGGGGTAACAACTGCAATGATGCTCTGTGGAGCGTTATTGGAAGAGGCAAACAATCTACTCGCTAAGGGACTACACCCACTGACACTAGTTGATGGATACCGGACTTCGATGGAAGTGGCATCACAACAAATGGATGCAGATGCGGTTGAAGTCGACGATGCTGGACTCATTGGAGTAGTACAAACCGCTCTGACTGGAAAGGGCACAGAAGCTGCACTCGATGTATTCGCGCCGATGGTACGAGATGCACTTACCGCCGTCGAACCAAATGTCGAGCAAGCCGGTGCAGAACATATTGCAATGTACAAAATGGCCAAAGGCGGCCTCCGAGATAGTCATCTAATTCGTGGAATTGCAATCCGCCGACGTGTCCAAATGGATAACTTCCCTAATAATCTGAAGAACGCAAAAACCGCTGTACTCGGCGGCGATATAAAGATTCGAAAAATTACTCGGGATGCCGAGATTCAGATTACATCAGCCGAACAATTGGATGGATTTGTAGAGGCAGAATCAGCCCGTAAACAAGATTTAGCGAAATCACTCATCGATAGCGGAGCCAACCTGATTCTTGCAGGCGGAGAAATCGATAGAGACATCCTACATGACTTAGCAGACGCTGGAATTCTTACTGTATCCGATCTTGATGAATCTGAACTCGATAATGCAGCCGCTGCAACCGGCGCCACAATCATCGATTCTATCATCGATATTGAGCCAAGAGACCTTGGAGTTGCGGGAAGTGTTCAGTGGGAGCGCCGGCAAGCCACAGACCAAGTCGAGGATGTAATTATCATTGACGACTGCAAAACACCAGCTGCAGTTACGCTTGCAATTGGTGGGGCAGGAGATACTGCAACTGAGGAGATTATTCGTGGACTTCATGATGCCTTGAGAGCCACTAGCATTGCACTCGAAGAAGGCAAACTGCTAGCCGGAGGCGGAGCGACCCATGCAAGAATTGCAAATGCCGTTAGGAAGGCAAGCGAGTCGGAACCCGGACGTGCTAGACTAGCCATGGATGCCTTTGCTCGCGCTATGGAAACCGTGCCCGCAACCCTTGCTGATAATTCTGGAAAAGACTCTCTTGATACAGTTCTAGAGATGCGTGCAGCAGCGCGTGAAGACTCAGATACACCACAGGGTGTTAGGGCCGATGGAGAAGTCGGAGAAGTCTCAGGCGTTTGGCACCCAAGGGCGGTTATCGAGGATGGTTTAGAATCTTCAGTTGAAACTGCCATGAGTATGCTCAGGATTGACCAAGTCATCTCAGCAAGAGGCGACTAAACACAATCTAATGCGGACCATTCAAACGGAGTCCCACCGGCGCGTGGTTATGTCTGATGAAGGACAGCGGTCTCCGCTGCTGGTCCTATTCCTTGTCGTATTAATCGACATGATTGGATTCACTCTTGTAATTCCATTCTTGACATATTTTGTCCAGGACTTAGCCGAGGCAGACGGCTTCGTAGACATGGCATCAAGGGATTGGTGGGTTGGAATTGTTCTGGCATCTTACACATTAGGTCAGTTCCTATTCACGCCGCTGTTGGGTGCACTATCAGATCGAGTAGGTCGCAGACCAATCTTGATATTCGGGTTGGTTAGCAATACTTTTTTCTTGATTTTATTCGGACTTGCATCAGCCCTTTGGATGGCAATTGCAGTGCGCTTTTTGGCTGGAGCAGGAAATGGAAACATCGCTGTAACTCGAGCTTATATTGGAGACATCAGTACTAGAGAACAGCTGCCTGGTAGAATGGGAATGATTGGAGCATCGTTTGGTTTAGGCTTCATGATTGGACCGTTCGTGGGTGGAGTTCTTACCGACCCTGCAAACGCATTCGGGGGACCATTTGACACAGAATGGTGGGCGGCACACCCATACTTTTTGCCATGTTTAACCGCCGGATTACTTTCTGCAATCTCATTCATTTTGGCCATCCGAATGCTTCCTGAAAGCCTTCCTACAGAAAAAAGGAGAGTAAGATATGACGAAGAAAAGGGATTGAAGATAGTACTTCGAAATCTTGTCGGAGTTCGTGATTTATCTCCTAATGTCAGAAGGCTAGTTTTGGTCAATGCTACTTTCCTCCTTGCTTTCACCATGATGCATGCAACATTCATCCTATTCACTGGCATGCCAATTGAGGACGGTGGACTAGGTTATGATGAGAAAATGAACGGATACATCTTTGCCTATGTCGGACTAATGGGGGTGATTGTACAAGGAGGCTTGATTCGACCCCTAACTAAGAGGTTCGATGTTCGCCAATTGATGATTGTCGGCATCATACTAACCTCAATCGGACTTGGCTGGATACCGTATCTAGAACCCACTCCTCTCGCAATAGGATTACTCGCTATGACATTCATTGCAGCCGGTAATGGATTATTCCAACCATCGCAATCTACGATGATTACCACTGAGGCTAGGGCTATGGGACTCGATCTTGGAAGAGTTATGGGAGCTCAAGAGGGATTTGGAGCACTCTCAAGAATCATTGGTCCGGTACTAGCCGCCTTCATCTGGTCAGCGACGGTTGAAGGCTCAGGAATTTGGACATACCA
>JAZAAK010000026.1:0-18977 GCA_036138175.1 Thermoplasmatota archaeon
GCAATTATGGGAACAAATTGACCTTGAATCAGACATTTCGACCTCCTTTGTATTCAGGGAATCAATGAATGTAATTGGAATAGTTTACTATGATACCAATGCAGAAGTCACCAATTCCACAATCCAAGCTGAGGTTGTTGACTTTACTCAGGTAATTTTCCATTGGGAGAATTTCACAACAACCGAAACTACCGACGCAAATGGTGTATTCAACGTTGTATTGCCGATTGGTTCTGTAGTTGACGCTGCGGTGTTTGGTAGTGTCCTGAATGTGGTTAATGGTACCCGATTCACAGTCGAAGAGGGTATGGAAAATATCACAATGGTCGCACGTCCGGGTTACGATGTTAATGGAAACCTAAATCTAAATCGATTAGGAAATTATTACTTGTCAAATCTAGAAGGATGGGAGCAGGTTACTGTATTTGCGACCAATGATGATATTGATGCTTTGTGGCATATTGACGTCACCCAATTTGGTACATTTAACACAATTTTACCCGAAGGTAACTGGACATTTACAACCGATTTAGAGTGGCTAAATGCGAGTGAAGCAACTCTGATGGTTGATGGTGAAAATGATACGGTAGAGATGTACCTATACCCTGCTATGTCCTTCCTTGAGATAGATTTCTTCTTGGATAACACAGGCGACAATAATGTTACCAATGGCACACTAGTCAATTACCAATTCTCCATTGTCCCACTCGATAATAGTGCAGGATTAACGATTAATGTAGAAGAAGATGGTGAAGAATGGATTTCACAAGGATTTGCAAGAGTACCTGTAGAAGCGGGTTCGTACCGAATCAATGTAGAACTTTCCAATGCTCGTGCCGGAGATATTTTCGGAACTCGAATAATGACAGGAGATGCCTACTTTGAGGTCGGCTTCGGTGGAGAAGTAGTTAGCAGAAGTATTGGTTTTGACCCAGAATGGAAGGTAGACCTGACATTTACCAATGAAAGTGGTGGGCCACTAGTGGATCAGTTAGTTAGATTCATCAATCCCGAAAACAGTGGAGAAGTTATCACTAGAAAGACCGATATGAATGGTACACTAATTGACCACTTGGCAGATGGAGAGTGGATTGTTGTAATCGATTCTGTAGAGACAGACACTGGAGTTATTGAAGGAGTTCGAACAACGATTACCGTATCCGAGCAAAACGCTAACAATGCTGAGACCATTTCAACCAGTGAATTAGCTTCATTCTCAGTTAGAATTTCTGATTCAAATGGAATTTATCTTCAAGATATGGACTTGAAACTAACTTCTAATGATGGATTAGGAACTGTGTATCCTGACAGTACCGATGAATCTGGACAAACATCAGGAATTATTTCTTCTGGTTCATGGAATATTGAACTAAACCAAACCGCAGATAGAACTCGATACGTTATCTCTTCAATCGAATTGTTAGATGGAGGTTTAGTTGCTGGTGAGAATGATTTAATCGATATTATTGCATCAACACACTATGAGATGTCTGGAACAATATTCTGGGATCATGATGACGATGATAATGCTGACGTTGGAGAGGGCGTACCCGATGTAGAAGTTCTAATGACCAGCGAAGGCCAAGATAATATTTCCCAAATTACCAACGCCGCTGGCGAATGGAGTGTATTTGTTCCCGCAGACACAACTTGGCAAGTCTCAACATTTAGAGAAGGATTTGACCAAGAAATGGAATCCATTGCTATGAACGCTCCAAACTCGGTAGAAATAGAGCTAACTGCTGGATATGTCGACATTTTTGGAAACGTTAGTCACTCTGACCTGTCAAACATTGGTGAGCAAGTCGAACTAATCTTGATTCCTTCACATGGCATGGTTCGAGATAGAGTAGTTCCTGACAAGGTATTCGAGGATGGAGTCTGGAACGGTCAATGGACCGCTTCTGTAGAACCTGGCCGTTGGATAATTAGAGCAACATTGGAAGCATCTAATCTAGTAGGAATGGCCAGTATTGATGCAGACATTAGTGATGGTGGAAATGTTGACATCGATCTATTGTATGGTGGTTGGCTATATCTTTCTACTCAATGGCTTGACTTTAATGGAACACAGCATCATGCTTCTGAATCGGAAATACAAGGTGCAGAGATTATTGATGATGTGGAATTCATTCTGTCTTCAGGAGCAGGTGTCCGATGGGATGCAATGTTGACTGAGACTGGTGAAATATCAATCCTAATGCCTACAGGCATGATAGGGGTCGAAGGAAGCTTCTCTGTTGACCAAATGGACCGTGTAATGGAATATTCCACAAGCAAGTCAATCAACGTACCAGGTTCTGGAACGGATTTGACCGCGTCGGTTACTCAGGACATACTCTTCGACAGAATTTCCAACCACACAATTAGTGCCACAATAGTATCAGTAACTGGTGGAGAACTAACCGATGAAGGTGAATTCGATGATGTTCAAGCCACCCTTGGAGATGAAGGTGAATATGCTTCAATCGAGTTCACAATGTCACTTGATTATCATGGACATGAGACGGTGTCTAGTTACACCGTATCAGGAAATGTCGCAGGTACCGATGGACAGTATTGGAGTGTAGAGGTATGGGACCAGTCTGTTGAAAATTGGACTTCTCCTTTCACCTTTGAGTTTGGTTTAGATAGCAACAATAGCACATCCTATGATAATTTACTACTCCGAATAACTCCAGCCAATCAATCTACGGCTCAGTCACTAACCAATGGTCACACTGTGGACATTAGATTCACTTCAGCAGATGGTTATCAATTTGAACAAGAAGTAATTGTTAGAATTCCTCAATTCCATGATTTCGAATTAAGGGAGCCACTCTTGGATATCTATGGAATCCGTCCAGGGGAGGAATTGTCAATACCTCTATTATTCACCAATAGTGGTAATGGAGATGAGAGATTCGAATTTGTATTTGATGATACTCAACTTCCACCAGATTGGCAACGAACAGGTGCCACATCACACACTGTAGGTGCATTTGTAGACACAACTCACACAATCAAGGTTATTGCACCAGAGAATGCAACAGGAACTGAAGATTTCATCATTACAATTTCAGTCACAGACAAGAATAATGGAACTTATCCTCCATTAGTCATAAGAATGAAGACATCACTTCCAGTGCTTGAGATTTCAAATGTTTATTCCAATGGAGATCCATTATTTGGAACAATCCACACATTTACTGTGGTTGTAGAAAATACTGGATTAGTTGATGCTGAGAAGGTCAAGTTGGTCGGAACAGTTCGTGGAAAGAATGTGAGCTCAAGTGTGACACAAGATGTTCTGTCCGGGGACTCGGTGACCTATCTAATAGACATAAATTTGACAGATTTCGATGGGCCTTCACAGGAATGGTTTGACTTTGAAATCTCAACAGAAGGTCAAGAGTTTGGTGAAGAACCCGAGACTGTGAGCAAGAGATACTCACTCAAGGCTCAAGCAGTAGATGATTCAACACCAACCACAGTTATTGGAATAATTCTGGCAATTATCCTAGTGTTTGTTGTTTGGTACTTTACAAGATCTGGTTCGAGAAGACCCGGTGCGCCATTCTGACCTGAATAACCTCGTTTGCAACTTTGGTCAAGACAAGACCTCATAGGTGAAAAGCGGATAGAATAGACCGTTGATTAGCCAATGACTCTCGAGGACCTTGAGTTAATGCCTGAACCTGAAGATAGCAGGTTGCTCACCGCTGTCGACCCTCAGGCACCGGGATATCCCGGCTCCGATTATGGCTTAACCGATCAACAAGCACGAGAGCTTCGTTGGCCATTAGGGCCGATGAAGGAGTTTCTATGGCCGTGGGGTGCTGCCAGTTTCGCTATTGGAACGGTTCTATTGTTAATGACGTGGTCATCGATTCAACCTTTATTGATATCTTACCTTCCTGATTCAGAGTGGGCGTATCAATCTTCAGGAATTAGGGAATTGCAAAACCAGGGCTACTTCGGTGATGGGGTCCATGTCTGCATAGTGGATACTGGAATTGATTATTCTCACCCTGATTTTGAAAATAGTAATCTAGTCGGTTTTCGCGATTTTTACTCTGGGGAGCACGAAAATATCCGTGACATAGGGGGAAATTATCACGGCACCTTGATGGCTGGATTATTAATTGCCAATGGCAAATTTGTCGGGGCAGCCCCTAGTGTTTCACTATCCGTAGCCCTGGCCCTTGGCCCTGAAGGAGAGGCAGGCCAGTCGGACAGAGTCTCATTGGCGATAAGGTGGTGTAGAATTTCTCAAGATGTCGATATCATTAGTCTAAGTTTAGGTGGCGACCCAGGAAGTGGAATGAGCAATCTACAATCTGAAACTGTACAGGCGGTAAATGAGGCACTGGATGCAGGTATATTTGTCGTAGCCGCTGCTGGAAATAACGGCAATAAGGCGAATATTAACGATGTATCAATTCCAGCGAATATTCCAGGGGTAATTGCGGTTGGTGCCTCCACAGTGGATGGGAAAATTTGGGCAAATAGTTCTGTAGGTTCCAACATAGATCCTTATTCGAGTGAAGAGAGAAAATTTCCTAATCAAAAGCCAGAAGTTACCGCACCAGGAGTCAGAATGTTCTCTACAGCATCGACAGAACTCTCCTCACCTTATGCATATTCAACAGGAACCTCCGATTCAACCGTAATCGTTGTAGGAGCTCTTGCTTTAATTCTACAAATTCATGGAGATGAAATGCGAGGGGAAGATAATAAATTTGACTCTGAAGAGATGAAAATGATAAAGCGGGCCCTCGCAAATTCATCCCTAAAGACACAAGATATTGATGCGATTCATTCAAACCAATCAGGGTATGGTGAATTGAATGCAGAAGCATGGTTAGAAGAGATTAGAACCGAGTTTAATCTAAATTCATGATTATGATTTCTCGATTTTCCTCAACCGAGCCTACGGCTCGATTAAACCCTATGATTAAATCACTTCTAGATACCGCGAGAATATGACCGGCACCCGAGTAAGAAGCCAGTTCCTAGTATTCTTGATGCTGACTAGCATTATGTTGGCCTTAGTTGGCCCTGCCTCAACAGTATCCGCGAATAATGAAACTACCAGTGGAACCATCACCGGCCTCGAGAGGTGGACTGGAACACATCAACTCACAGGGGATGTTACAATTGCCGCAGGTGCAAAACTGATTATCGATCCCGGAACTGATATTTTATTCCCAAATGGGACTATGCTCGATGTCCGTGGTAACCTATGTGCCGGAGTTGCATCCTGTGGTTCTAGCGGCAATGCTGCTTCTGGAAACCCAATTACTCTTACATGGTCAGAACCCCTGAATTCCAATGCAACAGGAGAATGTTACGGATTGGGTACTGGGAGCTCACAAATATGGATTGAAGACCCCTCCTGTGGAGAAGGTGTAATTCTTCGAGATACAATGGATTTGTCCCAATCGGGAATGAGGAGTATGCATTTTGAAGGCGCTTGGGGTGTCCCATTCTATGTTCAATTGGAATATGAATATCGATATGGGGTATTAGTTCTTGACGGAGCAAGCCCTACTCTGCGGGATATGAGATTTGAAGACATCAATACTTCCAGTGTACTCGCAGCGAATTTAGCCCAACCAAATTTCATTGGTGGAGAATATGTTGCTGGAAATGACGATGAGAGTGGAGTTACAGGCCAGGCAGTGCAAATTTATGGCGGAGGTACACCAATTTCCCCGATGGTTTTCCAGGATGCTACTTTCCAATCAACAAACAAGGGTTGTGGAAATAGAGATGGAGGAAGGTCTGCTATCTGGGCCTCTCAAACATTTATTCGAGTTCAAAACTCAGATTTTGCCAGTGGTGATTTCGGAATTAGTATTAGGAATTCAGCTGGAAAGGTGACTAATTCTACTATCACAGTCACTTGTAATGGTATTGATGTGAATAGCCTAAAGGCAATTGGAAATACTGAATATGATGTTGAAATATCAAATAATGTAATTACAACTACTCAACGAACTCCAATTACTGCTTACGCTGGGGCCGACGTGCGAATTCACAACAATGAACTAGCCGGAGCTGGGGAAGGTTCTGGAATAGCAGTATATTCATCCAAGGCGGAAATACACAATAACGACATTGGACCAATTGGAGGTTGGAATGGACTATGGCTATTGGGAAGTTTCGATGTAAGGGCAGAAAATAATTCAATTTCAGAAACCGCACAGGAACCTATTCTTGCTGGAGAATATGGAACTCAAGCACCTTCTCCTACACCTGCAAGACTTTACTTGGCTAACAATTCAATCTCGACTCAAGGTAGTGGGGAATGCTCATCACAAAAGTGGTGGGGAGGTTCTTTCACTTGCCCAGCTATAATGGCGCATAGATCAGGAGTTACAATTGTAGATAATGAAATTAATGCGGGTGGAAGTGCAGATGGAATTCGGGCAACCGGAGCCTTGCTAGATGTTCGCAGAAATATCTTCAATGTTCAAGGCACCGGTGCAATAATGCAACATTATGATAGCGGATTCGCAGATTCTCAACAATATGGGACGCTGGCTTTCTTCACCAATAATGAATGGAATGGAGTCAGTGTAACCTACAATGTATCTAAGTCATCAGTTACTGTGCAATCAGAATACATACCAAGCCCTCCACCGGGAGATCATCCCGTTCTCCTCAGCTGGTCAGATCAAGAAGCTTGGGTGCAAAATGGATGGCAAAACGGAGTGATACCACACGAAGTTAGGGCTTGTGATACCTGTGAAGATTTCACTCCCTACAATTTCCCTCTGGCAATTAATATGGACAATAATTCTACAGTTTTCACCTTCTCTAATCTTTCAAACTTGGATTTATCAAAGGTGAAAATTGAAACTCAACCAACAAAATATGCAGTCCAGGTACAGAGGGCTGAACTAGTAAGATTCCAAACTCTGGTAAACGGCCAAAGGGTCGAAAATGCTAATGTATTGATCGAGGACGCATTAGGAAATGACCTATACAGCCTCGAAACTGATTCCGATGGCTACACACCATGGTTCTCTCTTGCATCAAATTTCCATCTTGATTTCAGGGGTTTGGCCGGAGGTGATAATCCAGATGGTTTTGCAGATGATGAATTCGAAGATTCATGCTCAGATGGAGAAGATAATGACGGTGATTTGCTACTTGATACAAATGATCCAGATTGTGACTATTCAGCTGGAACAAGGGAATTATCTCTCTACAGGTACACTGCATACAGATTTGGTTATGGCATAGATAGTGGGGAGTTTACCCTTTCAGATACTACCTATCAAGATACTCTATTCCTAGACAATGACCCACCCAGTGTCTCTGTAACACAAAATGATGGTGAATCTTTCAGAAGAGTGGTCAATTTGACAGGTTCTGCGTATGACGGAACATGGGCAGGAATTTACGAGACTGATGAGTTAGCTCAATGGGATCAGAAAGGTTTTGTTCATGCTGTAGAAAACAACCCCCCCTTTCCACACGACTGGGCCGCTGCTGGATATGCTATAGATTCTTCTGGAGCAGAACCAGGTCACGTTTCCCGTAACAACCATCCTTTCAGTAGTTGGTATTATGAATATGACATGTCAGGAAGGCAGGAAGGAGACTATACTTTCGAATTCAGAGCATTTGATGGTCTCGAGTATTCTCCAATTCTTACCCGAACGATAAAGGTAAACACCGAGGCACCAACTGTCTCGGTTACTTCTCCGAGTACACAATCGACTCACACAGATGGGACTGTGACTTTCGAAGGAACAGCACATGATCCATACGGATGCCCTATCGATTGTGGGACTGATATCGATCAGATATATTTCCAAATCGATGGGCCAAACTACAACGTAGTTACTTCCACAGAAGGAGGGACGGATTGGTCATGGACTTGGGATTTCAGTGGGCTACCTCGTGATTTAGCAACCTACACATTTACCATATGGGCATCAGATTCCAATTTCTGCAAGGGAGATATAGATGAGTGTGAAGCCGTAGTTATTGACTTGCAGATTGACAACCAAAACTCACGACCATTCGTTAGCCTAACTTCTCCACAGAGTGGACAGATATATGCCGTTGATGAAAAATCAATTATCAGTGGAGTCGCAAGAGATAATGATGGAGATGTTACTCGTGTTGATGTTGAGGTCTTTGATGTATCAAATGGATATCTGAATGTCTTCACGGGTGCAGTCACCGAGATAGAATCTAATGGTTACTGGGAGCTAGAATGGGATTCAAGAATATTGACTCACAATATGCAATATCTAATCAAAGTAAGATCCTATGATGGATATGAGTACAGCGATTGGATGGAAATACAGGTAATTGCAGATAATCCACCCGACGCGGACAATAATAGACCAACCTTTGATGCAACAAATTGGCCAACTGAGATTACTCTATTTTGCGAATTTGATACTACATCACAAAACCCTTGCACAACAGTAGAAATCGATTTGCTAGATTTCTTTGATGATGTAGATGGAGTTAATTCGTTGATTCTTTCTGTTTATGATGATCCTGCTAGAAATTCAGATGATGAATTCGGATTAGTCATTAACATAGGTATGGATGGTGTCGCCTTCTACGATCCTAAGTCAATGGGATTCTACAATGAAGACATGGATACATGGTCGCTGAGTAATGTAATATTCATGGCGACGGATCCATTCGGTTCAAAGGAGATTTCCACCCCTCTGTCTTTCAATGTGGTTCCGATCGAATTCTATGTAGGTCCGCCTGACCAAACCACAGTAAGCGACGATGAATTAATCATCTTCACTGGAACTGGCTTGCCAGGAAAGACAGTTAGAGTGACATTGGGCGGAATTCAAGTAAACTCTACCGTAGTACTCGAGGATTCTACATGGGAATTAGGCATCCAAGGAGCCATGGTAAGTAAACCGGTAATCCCGGTATTTTCCATAAGCGGTTCAGAATCAATCCAAGGTGAAGAGATTTCACCACCATCCAGTGGGGGGGGAATTAGTCCAGTGATGATTATTGCCATAATTGTCGTAGTCATTGCATTGTTGGCTGGAACACTTTTCTTCAGCGGTGTAATTGCCTTAGAAGAAGATGATGAAGAATACGATGAGGCAGAAATAGACGATTCGAAGGGACTTAGGAGCGAGGACCATCCAGGTTGGCTTTGGGATCCTGAAAATGAAGAATGGGTACCTGATCCCGACCATATTGATGAGTGAAGAAACAAAGCCCACCATACGGTTAATTTCTTCAATAACGGAAATCACAGGTGGGACAATGGCGTCCATGGCTAATACGCGTCCCGGCGTCCAAGAACGCATTTTACTTCATCTCCGCGATTATGTTGACTACTCGGACAAGGTAGAGGTGCCTTTTGCGATTTCTCAAATGGGTATTGCAAATGCTGTATCAATAGCAAGGTCAAATGTACCTCGTGCGATTTCTGGGATGAAAGAATCCAGTCATCTAATTGAGCGACAAGCTCACGTCACGGGCGTTTCGAGGAAAAGGAAAGCATACTTCCTAACTAGAGAAGGAGTTAGTCTTGCGGATAGTATCTGGGATAAGGTATGTGAACAACCCGTTCGATTAATACACTCGGATGGAAGAGCAGAAAATCTCGATCTACAAACAGCCTTAGAGAAAACCGAACTACCACTGAGACACGTAGATATTCTAAGATATCTAGATGATTCCGGTACCCTAGACTTGTCAACATTGTCTCCCGACTTAATTGAAAGAGATCTCTCCAAACACATTGAGAAACAATTGGTAAATTCCCTAAATGATCTACCTAGATTACGCCGTTTCTTCGGACGAGATAATGAAATTACCAAAATGGCCAAAATCTTAGAATCTGAATCTACAACACTACTAGTGCCAGGAATTGCAGGAATAGGCAAAACCGCCCTATCTGCAAAATTACTTGAGCGTTTTACTCATCGAAGAAATCTGCTATATCACCGGTGTCAAGACTGGGAAGGTTCGAGAGCGTTTCTAGAGGCTTGTTCGGAATGGCTTGCAATGATTGGAAACAACGACTTGAGTGATTACGTTTCCTCAACTCCAGTGCCACAGGTAACAATGGCAGTCAACATAATTATCGAGGGGCTGAAAAATTCCCCAGCCCTAATTGTAGTAGATGACTTACACAAGGTAGCCGATGAGAACTTTGTTGCAATTCTTAGAGGGCTAACCCTTCGGATACCTGAGGCGGATGAATTAGGTCTAGTGATGTTCTCTAGATCATTTAGAATGGTGGTTCCGGAAAATGATTCTAGTGGTAATACTGTAGCTCATTTCCTGCCATTAGAGGGTCTTGACCAAGATTCTAGCAGGCAAATTCTGACAGCCATGCCAGATATTGATTTGCAACAATTCCTTCACATATATACTCTTTCAAGAGGGCATCCATTGGTCCTTGAATTGATAAATCGAGGTAGTGTTGGGGAAACCTTCCACTCAACCTTAGAGGCATTTGTCGAGAAGGAAATTTTCAGTAAATTATCAGGACCCCAAAAGCGCCTTCTAGGAGCCATTGCAGTATTCCGTGAGCCAATGCCATTGGCCTCACTGCGCACATTAGATGCTGACTTGGATTTACTAGACGATCTAGTAGAGAAAGGATTAGCCAGAAGGATTGATTCTGACAACTATGATGTTCACGATTTAGTAAGAGAATTCCTTGTTCGGTCCATGGATGAATCATTGAAAGCTGAGTTACACAATAATGCAGTAGAATGGTACAGAAAAAGAACCGAAACTGCTGTTGAGAAAATAGAATTCATTCATCATCTAAATGCATCTGGAAATATGGATACACTTGCCGATGTATTGCAACGGGATGGAAGAGAATTGGTTAAGTCTGGTCATATCGAGCTCCTAGGTATTCTCCGAGGCTTAGAATCGGATGGATTTAACGCCATTCAATGGGGATTGATAAGAGAACTTAGAGGAGATATTCTCTCCATACAAGGTCGCTGGGACGAGGCAGAAGAAGAGTACGCAGCCGCTATTCCAACCGCCAAGAAACACAAGGAGGCTGAGATACTTGCCCGGTTACTTTCCGCTCGTGCTGATATCGCAATAAAGCGAGGTGCTATGGATGACGCCCTAGAATTACACCGCCAAGCCTTAGAAATTCAGATAGCAAAAAGAGATGCTGTTGGCGCATCGAGATCATACATCAACATGGGATACATTTTCCGCCGACGCAGAGACACTAGACACGCTCTGGAAGTATATGGGAATGTGGAGGAATTGCTTGACGCAGAAACCGACCCGAGTTTGATGGATGCCAGAGTGAGGCTAGCATCAGCCTTCCTAGAGATGGGTGAGTTAGATCGTGCCAGAGATCATGCGATGGCAGCTCACGACGGAACTAAGGACAATGGATTAGATGCACTACATGCTCGCAGTAGGGCAGTTTTAGGCAGATATTATGCTAGGGTGAAAGATAACGATTTGGCTTTACTGCACTATTCGGCGGCTTTAGAAATATTATCTGAGGCAACAGATCCTCACAGTGCTGTAGAGGTTGAAATGTTGCTAGGTCAAGTCCTAAGCGATGCTGGCAGGAAATCGGAGGCCGCAGAACGTTACTTGGATGGCCTTGCGGTCGCTGAAGCTAATGATTTCAGATTATTACAAGGTGAATTACTTGCAAGATTAGGTGAGGTAGAAAGCGATCGTTCTGCTAGAATGAATTACCTACAACGCTCCCTTACAGTATTCCGTGAGTTAGGTGCCGTTGATCGAATGAGAGATGTTCAAACTGCAGTACATCGAGCAATCATGGGCCATTGATTTGAAGTTCAAAGAATAGGATTGATTTTTGTTAATTCGCCTTGTCCAAGCCTATTGGAAAACTCTGGCCCTTCTTGTCCAGAGATAGAAAGAACTCCGTTGAATTTTTCACCGATTTGGTGTAAAACCTCAGATTCTGCTAAATGTGGTGCGTTATTTTTCTCAGACAAATGGCAAAGTACTATGCTAGTCAATTTTGGATGTAAAATCTCTGCTAAAATATCAGCAGTTTGTTGATTTGAAAGGTGACCTCCTCTTCCCGATATACGTTTTTTTAGGGACGGTGGATATGGCCCAGAAATCAGTCTATTCAAATCATAATTTGCCTCAATAGAGATGTGTTCACATCCAGATAAATGCTTCATTAATTCAATAGTTGGCTCGCCTAAATCCGTGACAATAGCCGCTCGTCTACCGTCACCGTTACTGGCAATTACTGCGACATTATCTGCATCATCGTGAGGCACGGGAACAGGAAGCAAACTCAAATCGTCAGAGATATGCAATCTTTCTAGCCCCTCAAAAGTTCTAACCTGAGAAATAGGCTCTAGCCCCAATCTCATGGTTGTCTCCAAATTAGCGTACAACCGTGCACCCCACTTTTTTGAGGCCCTAGCGGCCGAATTGGAATGATCAGAGTGATGGTGACTTACAATTATTGCATCGATGGAACTTGCTTTCACTCCTGCTAAATACAATCGTTCTTCCATTTTTTTTAGCGAAAAGCCACAATCAACAATCACCCTGGTGTCACCAGTAGAAAGTAGTGTGGCATTACCACGGCTACCACTTCCAAGGTGAGTTATGTCTAAGGTCATTGAATCAGTGGATGGGGCGAGGCTGTAAGGTCTTCAATGCAACCCTAGATGGGGCATCTAATTCACCAATTCTCTAGCTCACTTACGTACGCGACGGCGTAGCCGTCGGACAATTATATTCGGAGTATGTCCGAACGACGCTCCATCACCGTCATAAGTCAAACAAGAGCGCTTAGGTATGTCTACCAGAGGTCATAGCATGCGACGGAAGCAAACCGCGTTTCTCGTTACATTGTTGATTTTGAGTAGCCTTGTCTTCGTTTCTCAAACTAGACCACAGGCACCAGTATCATCGGTCGACCCTCCAGATGTGCCAGGTTCAGGGCCTATGGCCGTTGACCAAGACGAAGACCTAATCCCAGATATCCATGAAGTGATTTTTAGTGAATCTAGACATATTGATACACCCTTTGGAGTTGTAGTAGTTGAAGGTCTAGACCCAATGAATGGTTCGGATAATATCACCGATTTTGATAGAGATGGCGCTAGCGCATTGATGGAATATTGTTGGCCTTGGACTTTGGAAACCTGCTTTACCGAGCGTCTTTCACTAACCGGCAAATCTCCAGATGAAACAGAATCTGGATTTAGAGAGTATTTAGATCCACGTGAATCTGATACAGACGGAGATGGTCTTCCAGATGGGTATGAAATTTACATGTGTACTGAAGGAGGTGCTGGTTACCAAAATCCAGCAACTAGTGAGTGGACTTGTCTATACTTTGACCCCTTAGATGATTCAGACGCAATTGAAGATGCAGACCTCTGTATTGAACAGGCCAGTGAATGGGGTTGTGGGGATGGATTTGACGTAAATCGAGACGGGGAAATCGACCTAGATGAAAGATACACTAATTCTGAAGAATATTGGTTCGGCACACCTTCAAATTGGCTAACAGAAAGGGACGGTCTGTGGTGTTCTGGAATAATGCCTAAACTGCACCCAGATGCCTGTCAAGATGAGATTCAGAGACCCACCGGGGACGATGGATGGTTGGGAAGTGACCCTCGTCGTATCGACTCTGACCATTATACATGGAGTGAATTAGTCCCAACTAGTCTAGCAGTACCCGGAGACGGTATCCCTGATGGTTGGGAAGCATACTATGGCCTTGATCCAAGAAATGCAAGTGATGCGACCCTAGATTCTGATTCAGACGGCTGGGATATCGATAGAGACGGATTTATTATTCCTGATTCATCAATCGCGACAGCTCGCTGGGGTGAGGCTTTCAGCAATTATGAAGAATATTTGATTCACATGGACAGTGGTCACTGGGTTCGTCCCGGATTAAGAGGGACCATGTTGACCCACCAACTGGATGAAGTAATGCTATTCCACCAAGGAACAAATCCAATGTTGGTTGATGGAAGAGTACATACCGTTCTACCGGATAATCCTCGAGATCGCCTACTCGTAGGTTCAGCATATGGAATAACAGCGATAGACCCTTTTGATGGCATTTCTTCGACATTTGTTTTGCCGAGTGGTATGGAATTATTCACTATGATTCGTTGGAATCCATCTTCCGAAGATTACCTTATTTTGGGGACTAATCATGGTATACATTCTCTAATCCTAGAAAATGGATTACCACAGATGGATACATTGTCTGATTCAAACTTAGGGCCAATTCAAGTTATAGAACACTTAGAAACAGGTAGCGGAGATTTGGATTTAATTTTACTCGGACACGGTTCAAATGCTTGGAGAATAACAATCTCCGAGCCATCATCGGGATCTGGTAACCCTGACTTTAGTGAAGCGATTGCGATACAAGAACTAACCGAAATGTTGGACCCTGTTGGTGCATCATTCACCGAAGTCATTCACGTTCCAATGCCCGGCAGAGGTCCAATGTTGATTGTCGGAACCGATAGTGGAATGATTCGATGGGACACAACAGATGGCACCTCATCCATAGGCGAACCATTCTGGATATATACAACAGAGGATGCAGAAGAATACGTACAATTCGCTGACTTGCTGAATCAATCAAAGTCGGCTGTAGTCAATGTCATGGAATTAGCCGGGCCAGTAGCCACTGATGGATCATTAGAGGAAGTGACTGGAGTTTGGTTAGGGACCCCTGGAGGGCTTCACCTTGTTGACCTAGATTTGTTTGTTGGGCTTCCTAAACAGGCATTCAACACAGACAGGATGTTCAACATTGATCGTTGGGAAGAAGGAGCTAACGACATCCACTCAATCCATACAATTGACGGACAGATATTGTTGGGTTCAAGGGACGGAACATGGGCTCTCGAAGGAGGTTCACAGGGAGTTCTGGGTATTGATGAAAACCAAACGAGAATGCCAGGGCTTGTGACTTCCCTTACCACTTTTATTCATGATGGAAAGCAGTATTTGTTCGCTGGAGTTTCTCCGGGCGAATACATGAACATCATGCCAATAAATCCCCAATCAATGGATTCGGATTTAGATGGAATGCCGGATGGCTGGGAGTTTGTTTACGGACTAGATCCTACCGATCCTTACGACCGATTTAGGGATGCAGATGCCGATGGAGTATTCTTCGACATTGATGGAGTCAGTTTTAACCGAGAATGGTCTAACCTTGACGAGTATAGATTCGTCAATACAAGTGAAGGAGGGTTCAATGGAACAGATCCGAGAAATATCGACACCGATAGCGATGGTCTGACTGATGGACAGGAATATTGGGGATGGTTTGCAGAT
Source organism: Thermoplasmatota archaeon (assembly GCA_036138175.1). Taxonomy (GTDB): domain Archaea; phylum Thermoplasmatota; class Poseidoniia; order Poseidoniales; family Thalassarchaeaceae; genus MGIIb-O1. The sequence goes on from JAZAAK010000026.1 coordinate 15,301, forward strand.
TCTACAGACTTCTCTTGTCATTACCTAAATGATGAATATATTTGTGACGACGAAGTTGGAGAGGCCGCTTTAGATGTACACCTTTCCGGTTGGTTGAATTCTGGTGCAGGAGGAGGCACCGATGGCCCCACCGATCCAACCAGTTTGGACAGCGACGGAGATGGAATGCCCGATGGCTGGGAAATCGAACACCGCCGCTGGATTGGCGACGTGTATACAGGTGGCAACCTATGGACATTAGACCCTAGAGATCCATCCGATGCAACTATGGACGCCGATGGAGATGGCTTGGATAATGTGTGTGAATACAAATGGAGTCTATATGTAGAAAGTGTTGCTATAGAGGGTTTACCAACTCATGGAGAAAATGCTAGTGCTGCCTTGACATGGACGAAGACCGATCCAAATAATCCTGATTCAGATGGTGATTCTTTACCAGATGGCTGGGAAGCTCGCTATCAATGTTCATGGGGTAGAAATAATCGCGGTATAAATCCTCTAAATGGCTCGGATGCTCTAAATAATCCAGATAGAGATGGATTTGATGTTAACCACGATGGAGTACTTGACCTCAACGAGAGTCTTGTAAATTGGCTCGAATACCACCTTAAGGACCAAATCATCTATTCAGATTCTACTGATTCGGGGCTAGCTTTCCCTGAAAACTTCACAACTTTACTTACTCATGAATCATGGTTAGGATTTGCAGGCGATTCATTCGGTGACCAAACAAGTACTGCATATCGTAGCCTAGTCAATGGTACGACGAGTGAGGATGTCGGCGCCGCTAACCCACTTGATTCTGATTCTGATAGGGACGGCATTCCAGATGGATGGGAATTCTATCATGCACGTTGGAGTTTATTCGATGAATCCTGGACATTAAATCCCGTCAATGAAGGCGATCAAGTCGGCGACCCCGATGGAGACGGGATGAATAATTGGGAAGAATACAACGTAATTGACGGCAATTTAAGTGAAATAGACGATCTTACAACAGTCCCTCAATTTTACTTACTTCAAGTCGGAGGAGAATTACTTGCTACCCCTTGGCTGTCGGCGGAATCGACGCTCTCTTTCGGTACTTTCCTCAGTGAAGAAGACATACAACTCAGGGGATATACTGCAGACCCCAATGAGCCAGATACCGATGGAGATGGGTTACTTGATGGGATTGAATTAATGTTCACAAGATGGAATGCGACGGATGAAACATGGACTCTTAACCCGCTTATCGCAGCTGATGGTAATTATGATTCAGATCGAGATGGCATCACGGATTTAGTTGAATTGAACCTTACAAATAAAAATCCACAGAACGGAGGTCTTTCTCCTCCTGACGCACCTAGATTATGGGAAGAAGCAGAATCTCTAGACCCGGATGAAGCAGTAAATCGAGTCTACCGAATTCTATTCAACAAGGAAGGTAGAGCGGAAATCGCACTAGAGCAATTCGATGATTGGCAAAACGGAGAGCCCGCCAGACCACTTCTTCTTGCTTTACTTGGTATCACCGATCCTAATTCTGATGATACCGATAGAGATGGTATGAGTGATGGATATGAATATTGGTTCACGGAATGGGATTTGGAGGATAACATCTGGACGATGAATCCACTCACAGACACCGATATCAATGTCGATAGTGATGATGACTCGTTCGATTGTAATGGGGATGGGTATATTTCAGATTCTGAATCCTTCGATAACCTAGCTGAGTATGATGCTCGTGTATACGGTAAGCGCTCGGCTATCGACACAATTCCAAATGGAACAGGGTTGGTTTCGTACGGTCAGGATACCATCACCGCATACATGCAAGAAAGAGGTATGTCCGAGCAGGCGGCAGCAGATCAATTGTGGATTCTATTTTCGACCAAGGACATTGAATCAAGTGATAGGGCTGGTCTGATTAACGCAATAGATCCTGATAACTTTAATTTCAGTCTCGCAGGTGTTTCAGACCCAACAAATTCAGATTCGGATAGCGATGGTTTACCAGATGGTTGGGAATTTTGCTACTCAATATACGGGGAATGGTTACCAGTCAACGACTATCGTTGGTCATTGAATCCACTAAATCCGTTGGATATTGATTACGATCCAGATGCTGATGGTTGGTATGACAGGACAATTTTCGACATCCCTGCAGAACAAGGAGTTTGGGAAAATAGAGAATTTACTCCCGCTCGCGCCAATCAACAAATTATTCCTTCTAACTCTGAATTATACTTCACGAACCTAATGGAATACAATAACGGAACTCATCCGTTGGAATTGGATAGCGATGACGATTCAATGGTAATGGAGCCAGTATTTAGTGGAGGTATTGTGGTTGATTATGTACAGAATCTCAATCTTTCAGATGGCCGCGAGGTATTCAAATATGGAACAAATCCCCTTGACAATGATACCGATGGAGATATGATGCCTGACTTTTACGAGTACTATCGAGGTTGGAATGAGACTAATGATAATTGGTCGTCTTATCTAGAAATCTCTGTAGTCTGGCATCAAGTTACTCCGAATGTTCTGAAACCTGTGAAGGTAAATGGGGGAACCATTGCTAGACCTGATTTAGAGTATACATGGTTCACTCACGATGCGACTGACCCTAACGATGCCGGACAAGACGCAGATAACGATGGAGGTTGGGATTGTACTGGAGGGAATTGTGTCTACGTGCCCTACAATAACTTCCAAGAATACTACGGTGTAGTAAATGCAACACTCTCATCTCCAACTTTGGTAAGGCAGGCCAATCTATACGACTGTTCAGGAAATATTGTTCAGGAGTGGTGGCAACTAAGGGAATCTCTGCTAGGAACTTGTGGAGGAGCTGCTGCCTTACAGAGCAATTACATGAGGATGTACAAAATAAATAATGACGATTTACTCTATGCACACATCGTAAATGATAATGATGTGGATTATCAATACCTAGAGGAATCTGATGACGAGGTACACGTTAATGGTGCCTGGACTGATAACTACCAACGCTTTGCTGGAGATCGATATCACTATCCAAACACTGGATTGGGTGAATTTGTATGGGGTTGGTGGATCATTGATATTGATGGAGATCAAATTGCCGATGGAACCGACCCCACCAATTGGGACACAGATGGCGATTGGGCTAACGATTTCTTCGAAATCGAAGACGATATGTTAGATGGAGTTCGTGGAAATTCGGGTTCGCCAATTCGATATGATGACCGAACAACAAATTGAGGGCAACCTATTCGGTTGTTTCATCAGTAAGGTTTGCGAGGATTGACTGTGGACGAGAATGCCAAGATACCAGGGGTTGATGCCCCAATCGAGGAAAGATTGCTATTTCTGCAAGAAAACATGGTAAATTTCGTCAAACAGTATAACCTACCTGTGATTGAAGTATCCTTAGTTGTCTCGAAATACATTCGAGCACTATTAGAATCACTTGAACGGGCGGCATCTGCAAGTGGGGAACAAATCCCAAAAAATATCTCTGAAGCGTGGAAGATAGATACAGATTTGACTGTGCCTACAATAGATTCTTTTCCGTTGGATAAACTGCTTGGGACACTAGATGAAGATAGAATGGATATCTTGGATACTATGATGAGAGTGATCATCAACGGTGCAGAGATTCCATTTTCTTCTGCTCTGACATTACTTCGAGATTGGGAAATGAGATT
>JAZAAK010000027.1:0-30056 GCA_036138175.1 Thermoplasmatota archaeon
CCTGCTGGAACAGTGAATGAATAATCTCCATTTTCATCTGCATCTACTGTACCAATAGGAATCCAATAAGTTCGAGGATCTTGGTCAGTTACAGTGCCATTTTCATCGGCGACCTCTTCGCCACTAAAGGCATCCCTTTCGATTAATATTCTAGCATTAGGGACAGGACCTATTCCGTCTAATTCAACTGTACCTTCTACAGTTGCACCACTGTAGTATTTTACGACCTTAACATTTGAATTTGCTCTACCGATAGCAGCATAGCCACCATCGAAAATATCTGGAACGCTGTTATTGTCTTCATCAGGTGAGCCTGAACCGTCATCGTACCAATTTGCTATGACGAAGTGATTCATCATTGCACCAGGAAGCGGGAAAGCGTTCTCCAGTGGAGAACCTGGGGTTCCGCTGATAGCCCATGTTGGTCCTGGTTGTGATGGGTCAACTGTTAGTCCCAAGCTTGAAGTTCCGTATCCAACATAGATTCTTGCTACCATAGTTTCGAAGAAAGATTCGGTTTGCTGATACTGTATATCGACAAGTTGAATCATATCTGTGGAATCTTCCATTGCTCCAGATTGCTGCTTGACAACATCGGACATATACTCCTGTTCATAGCGCTCAGCACTCATGAAGACAGTTGGTCTATCTCCTCGCTGAGTCTCATAGACCGATTCAATGTAATGATTCGGATCCAGACCAGAAAGGGTAGTTGGCGCGTAGAAGATTCCAGTTGTTTGACCTCTGTGGTAACTTTGGTCCGCGTAATAAGCTCCACCAAGCGGATACAATCTATCGTCTATTGCGAAGTAGCGAATCTCATTATTTCGTTCGATAGTTTCTCCCAAACTACCTTCATAATCCTGAACTTCGTAGACAACTTGAGAAGAAATATCATGGTACATTTCCACTAATTCATCTAAGGTAAGTGCCGTGGTTAGGAAAGCACGTGAAAGACCTAACTTCGAATTAGCACGATGTAGGTTTGTTGAAACGTCATCATAACTTTCGATTAAGTCGGCAGTGTATCTGTAACCACCAATTTCGTAATGCGTTGTTTGCTCCTCATAGGGTTGGCTAGACCCACGTGCTTGGTCGAAGATAGATTTAGCCTCTGTCTCATTTGTAGTTGCATTTCCAACTTGCTTTCCATCCTTGAATACAAACCACATAGGTTCGGTTGGTAGTCCATTTTCATCAAGTATGGTACCGTGCATCAAATCTGTAGTAATCTTCATGTTTCCTGCTGTAAAGGAAGAATCTTGTACCTCCTGTACATTTTGATAGATTAGTACCAAAGAACGATCGATTACGAATTGCTTTTGACCAGGTCCAAGTGATAGAATATCATGGAACTCTGCAATTTGTTCTGTTGTTAGGTGGTTCTGAATGGCTTGGGTAAATTCCTCGCCAAATTCTCCGTTTCCTGAATATTGCCTATCTCCTTGAGCCAGTGTGGCTATAAACATAGCAAGTGTATCTTCTTGACTGGAGGATAGTAACATTCCACCACTATGAGGAATACCGGACTGGAAGTTATCAGCAACGGTAGGGTGCTCTCCGGAATCCAATGCTTGGAATCCATAATCCCACCAAGATACGAAAGCGGGTCTTTGGCCAAAGTCCTCATCAGAATCTTGTTCTGAAAGCCATTCATAGGCCATATTCCAACCTCCGCCGTTGAATCCAGGGCCGAATGTCCCCATGTACCAACAACCATTTCCACAATTATCTGCTGGATTGTATGAACTGCTGTCTAGAAGTGAAAGCCCTCCGATATCGAATCTCATTACGTCTGGAGTAATATCGTAAATTACCTGATCTACATCTCCCGAGGCAGTCTCACCTCTTGGAATACCTGAATCGATACCGTAGGTTGCGTGTTGAGTTGCCACCAGCATGAATACTAGCACTAAGGCTGGAATCATCGGCTTCTTCATGCTAGCAGTTCTAGCAGAGCGGAAGCGAGCTCTTGGAGTTCCAATTCCTGCGCGACGCCATTCTTTGATGAAGCCGGAGAAATCAGCCATATTCCAAAGAGCGGCTATTCCGATAGCCCCAACAACGGCCATTGCAGGAGTTGCGTTTAGAATGAATCTACCAGCTGTCCAAGCCATGTATGAAGCGATTAGAACCCACAAACCAACGAGCGAAAGGCCTTGCTTTTCTTCTCTGGCCCCTCGCCAAAGTAGGATGAATGCATAACCTAATGCAATCAGTGTAACAATCGGGCCGAAGGAAGCGAATAGTACACCTCTACTCGGGGCCTGAGCCTCACCGATTGTTCCGAATATCTTGTTCTTTGAGAAATAGAATCCACCAGTGAATAAGATATCCCAGCCGTCGTAATATTCAGCTGTTTGAAGAATCCACAACGCCGATAGAATACCGCCAAATAGCAAGCCACCGCTACCTAATACCAATAGCCAAGGTTTGTCGCGGAAGCTAGATGCGACCCAACCTAAAGCGATTGTAAATCCAACAATGTAGAACATAGGTTGGAATCCGCTTGGGGCCCACAGTAGGTTAAGTCCAGGCCATATGTAGAATGGTAATGGGATTAGGAATGTTGTAAACATCATCTGCAAAGCGGCCGAAGTAAGCGGTAGGCTGTCACGTCGGCGGAACATATTCAGAACTATTTGGAAAGCAAATGCGAGGAAAAGAATACCAGGACCATAAACGAATCCTTTCCAGCCAAGCGCTACTGTTGAGAAGCTAATACCTGCTAGTGTTGCATGGGACATCATAACTGGATTTCGATTCCACATCTCGCGAATCCCAGCAACCAAGTAAAGTGGATTGGCGCTTGGGTCGCGGAATACCCTCTCACTGCCAATTTCTCCTAATGCTCTAACCCAGAAGTAGATGGCTAGGGTTAGGAAAAGAAGTGCAAAGGAGTCGTGGTCTGCTAGACCAAACGTTGAGTGGCTAATGTGCCCGGGCATCAATGCCATGAGCCATGCAGCGAATATTCCTGCTTTTGCGCTGTGAAGTCGGTTTGCGATTCCAGCAACTGGGAGAACAATCAATGCTCCGAAGATGGCTGGCAAACCTGCAACGGACCACCAAACGACTTCTTCGGCTGCAATACCAGTTAGCCATTCAAGAGCGAGGCCACCTAATGCTAGACACCACGAAAACAGCGGGGGTCGAGGATTTATTCCTCCACTAGGATAGGATCGGTCAGCATCGAAAATGAAGTGTGCATGCTCTGCTACAATGTAATCTACAACCCTCTTCATGTACCAAGGGTCTGAACCTCCAGTCATATCCCAAAGCCCTGTTATGTTTGCATTCATTGCAGGAAGCACGTTCCAACCCGTTCTAATCAGGAGACCAACAATTACTGCAGAGCCGACTAGGATGGAATAGGAATTATCTCTCCACCATAAGCGGAACTGACTAGGTTCACGACGAGGAGCAATATCCCCGAACCTTCCACTAGATGCAAGCATGATTGCAAGCACATTCAACCAGAACGTAATGAAGAACCAAGAGAATGCGCCACCGAAGTCATTACCGGCTAGGAATTCTAATTGTTCAGGGAGGCTAACTCCGATCTCAACCAAGTGAGATAGAGTGTAAATTAGCCAATTTACCGAAACTACTGCCCCTAAAACGTGCCATCTCTCAGCACGACAGAAGGCTACAAACATCACTACTACTGAGGTTACTAGAGCCCATACTCCTCCGAGGTAATGGTGTTCCTCAAAGGTAGCAGCATCTGAGATAGTTGCTAATGAATAGAGTGGAATTAAGTTAACAATCAAGAGAATGAATGAAGTGATTAGTATATCACCATGCTCTGAGAAATCTATTTTCTTTGGAAGCCTATCGAACAAAGATCCATTTCCACCATCATACAAAACTCCCCTGAACAATACAGCAAAAATTGTCCCAAGCATCAAGGATGCAGCATAGAAAGAGAAGAAATTAGCAGCTATACCAGCCCTTTGGACATCGATTAATAGATTTTGTAAACTATCTCCTTCAGATAGTGCCAATTCCGGCATGGAGGCGGCATAGGCCACAGAAACGTGAAACCCAGCGACCATAGAGAATAGGATTGTTGCTTCCTCATTTCTATTCGATTTTACAAGGATGAGTGTTGACACAGCCACGAATGTAAAAGTAGTTGCTAGTATGGCGTCAATAAATCCGAGTATTTCCAGGGCTATCGGTCCAACTGCAAAGAGTAGTACGAATAGCGAGTTTCGGTTTAATGGTGAATCTTCTGGAAGGGCAGATACCCAAAACCTTCCCATTACAGCCGCTAACGCGGCTGCGACGGGAAGGATAACCAACTTTCCTGTGTCAATCATCGCATCATCAGAGAGGGATGTGGCAGCGAAGAGTAACAGAAGTAATCCTGCTAACACCGCTGGTGCCGAAACCAGTCCATTGTACTGGCCGACATCCCTCATTTTCCCGTTTTCATAAGACATTATTTCATCACCGTCTATTTGCAGCCTAAAGGCTCAGCGTCGCGGCGACCCAAACTTCTGTTATAACCGTTCTCGGAGTTTACGCTACGTAGTAGCGAGCCTAGTTTTCCAAAAAAACGGTCAAAGTGCCCGATACGCGATATCTCTCCGATAATGTGAGCCGGCCAAATTGATTTCTTCGATAATGGCGTAGGCAGCGTTTACTGCAGTTGGAAGATCAGATGCCACAGCGGTTGCGGAAAGGACTCTCCCCCCATTCGAAAGAAGTTTTTCCTCTTCGTCCAGAACGGTGCCGGCTTGGTGTACAAATGCGACAATTTCACCTTCTTCGATTCGAGTATTTTCGCCTGTAATCTCTCTACCAATTTTTGAAGGACCAGGGTATCCTTCAGAGGCTAAAACTACAGTGACTGCGGACTTGTTTGAAAATATCGGATAATAACTCTCAATCCTACCTTCAGCGGCAGCTAGAAGCATTTCACCAAGGTCACTTTCTATCAGTGGAATTGTTGCTTGAGTTTCTGGGTCTCCGAACCTAACATTGTATTCGACTACGCTTGGGGCACCTTCATCATTAATCATAAGCCCGACATAGAGAACTCCTCGATATGGAATTGGTTGATTGCGCAAATGATGATGCATTGGATTGACTATTTCCTGAATTACCCTTTGCCTCACTGATTCGGTTACAACAGGAGCTGGAGCATATGCGCCCATACCGCCAGTATTTGGCCCAGTATCTCCATCTCCAACTCTCTTGTGATCTTGACTTGCGGGTAGGCAAATGTATCCGGATTCATCCATAATTACCAACATAGAGGCCTCCTCCCCTGTTAGGAATTCTTCTAAGAGTACAAATCCGTCAGTGGAAATCGATTCCCGGATGAAAACGCTAGCCTCCTCAAAATCCTCAGTTACTACCACGCCCTTTCCGGCAGCTAGTACATCTCGCTTGATTACCCAAGGTGGTGAATATCGTGATAGTGCTGTATCGATGTCGGAATCTGACTTCAAAATTTGCACACCTGCTGTGGGTATTCCTAATTCTTCCATCACCTGCTTTGCATGAATTTTGGAACCTTCTAATTCGGCACCTTCCGAATGAGGTCCAAAACTCGGTATCCCCTTTTCCCTTAATGAGTCTGAGAGTCCAGAAACCAACGGGGCTTCGGGGCCAACTACAACTAGGTCAACCGATAATTCAATTGCAAGTTTAACCACTGCGTTTACATCAGTAGCAGAAACATCATGATTGACTCCTAACATTGAAGTCCCTGCGTTACCTGGACATGTATGAATTGAGGCGACTGAGGGGCTTTCCGAGAGCCCGATTGCGAGGGCGTGCTCCCTTCCTCCGCTTCCAACTATCAGCACCCTCAATCCGGCCATATTACATTCGCAACGGACTAGCAAATTAATGCATTGCAATAGTAAATCTCTTGCAAATTGATTAATGGAATATCAATATGGAACAGACTTCAATCCAAGTCTGTAGCCTAATATATTGAATGAGCGATGAATTATTGGAGTCAAAACAATGATTGCAATAATTGGTGGAGTTAAATCAGAATGCATCATTATTTGGTCCCTGAATAAAATTGCAGCAGCTAGGAATATGAAAATCGCAAAGGGAAGAGTGTCTAAGAGAGGGGCTTTTGAACTAACTTCTCCTTCTCTTTTCATCCCAGCTCTGCGTTTTACAAAAGAACCTGCCATATCACCCAGCATACAGGCTAACCCTAAGGTGAATCCAAGCACAAATGCAGCGCTCCATTCATTCCCAATCCAAAACCAATCAGATGAATCTGAGATTAATAATGGGTCGATGAATGGGCGATCAGAAGGAGGGGTGTTTTCAACCCATATGTAATGCGAAATCATAACCAATATTCCAGAAACGATACTCCCTCCAATAAGCCCCTCCCAAGACTTACCATCACCTAGTAACCTATTCCCATCAGAATGAATTTTACCTCCATCTATCTTGTGGTTTTCAAAGCCGAATTTATCAGGAATCCATTTGCCAAAAAGCATTGCTCCTGTATTTGCTAAATATGCAGGCCCGTATAGAATCAAGACTGTTAGCACGTTAATCGCAAAATCTCCGACAGTAGCATCGGGAAAAGCAAGGTCCGCCATGCTTGACATTAGTTCCGCCATACCCTCATGCGAGAAGAACTCTCGGTTTCTTGCACATGTCGCCGATTCCTTCATTGATAACTTATTGCACGCAAGATTGATGAGTAAATCCAAGACTATGCTATTAGCAACATTTTTGTTAACCGCTTTAGCTACAATAACCTCCATTAACGTCATTGCACAACCATCCGAAATTATCATTGATTCAAGGGTTGATTGGGTTGAAGATCGCTCACTAGAGGTCGATTTACGAATCGTCTCCGGAGGTGATCTAACACTTAACGGACTTACTCTTGATATCAACGAAGGAGTGAATATTTACGTAGAATCTGGCGGTATACTCAACGTCCAAAACTCACAAATCCAAGACAATAATCCTCCGACTGGATTAGCAGGTTATGGATATTGGGATGAAGATAATCGTTCGGCCGTGTTAATCCCTGGTTCAGATTACGATGGAGCGTTCGAAGCCACATTTTATTCGGGAGAAACTAGTACATTTTACGGAGGTCAGGCTATAATCCAAGGGCAAGACCCCATCGATTTGAACGGTAGCGAATTTACCCTCTCTTTCGATTCCAATATAGACGATGTTTGGGTTGGTTTAGTTGGATATGGACATCAATCAGTTCATCTTGCTACAGTAACCATGACCCCTGATGTAGGAACTGCCATTACCTACAACGCTATTGAATTAGAACATCGCAATATGATGGGCTTAGATCAGGATAGTGATACCTGTGTGTTAAATGTCGCCGGAACTGCTGATTTTGATGAGGCTTCAATTCTAGGGTGCATGGTGATTGTTGATGGGATAATGACCTTGCATTCAACCACAATAGACAGAACAGGACCAATCATTTCTAACAAGGATGCTGAAGTTATTCTCAGTGGTCAAACTACATTCTCTATGAGTAAAGATGACCATGATGTGCGTGCACATGCAAATTCAAGGTTGCATTGGGGGGAAAACGTCGTAGGAAGTGGTGGACACACAGACCGCTGGGAGAAAATCATCGATTCTCAAGAACTTCACTTTGATGCTGCTGGAGTTTTATTCAGAATACTGAATTTTGGTCAATACGAAATAACTTCATCAACATATTTCAGTGATGAAAACGGAGTGGGTCTTATTGACTCGGGTGATTCTCGAACTGTTGAGATAGGTTGGGCAGATGGAAGTGTCTGGACTGAATCCGCGAGCATAGAAATTCTAGAATATCGGACCGGCTGGAATATGGATGAAACACTGGACGATTATGGTGGTGGAATAATCCCCTTGACTTGGGATGAAGTAATTATAATCGACGAAAATACACCACAAATTGAATTTGTTTCGCTTGATTATCAAGAACCAACCGAGAGCGTCTCGCGAGGAAGTAGTGGCGTTGGCTTGATGGCAACAATAGCAAATCGTGGAACTGCTCCTGCCATTGTATACTTCACATGTGATGTTACTGAAACTGGAGCAGCGGCACAAATGACAAGTTATCCAGGTGGTTTGGTGGGAGCAAGAGAGGAAGTCACAATTCAATTCTCTTGGATGAATAGCGATGTGGATAATGCAAGCTTGACCTGCGAGATACTTACACCTACCCAATTGATAGATGAAGATGCATTTGGTGGCGGTACCGCTTCGAGCAAGCAAATTACCTGGATTGATGCAGAAGATGATGAAGATGGTTCAATTCTACCTGTTGTTGTTGCGTTTGCAATCGCGGGTCTAGCAATGGCTGTGTTCTTCTTCAGGATGACAAAATCATCTGAAGAGGATGAAGAAGAATTGTACTAGCATGCAACCGTAGACTCCGTCCAGGTTTCAGATTCCCCGTTTTCCTGATCTCCAGTCTTTTCGAATAGATAGAAGGATTCGAATGTAACAGATGTGGCATCACTCCAAGGAGATTGTTGAGTGATCTCTATTTTCACTGTGTAGCAACCGTAATCATTTTCCTCCCAGGCACTTATTGGGATAATTTCTGCTTCGATATCAGATCCATACTCCGAGCCTCCTAGTGGTAAGGAAGAGCCCGCATCTCCAATTATACCAGATCCAGACCCCCATTCTCCGCCGTTAGAATCCCATGTTGCGCTAGTGCTATCTACTGTAATTGAAGGGTAATTTATTGCAACATTATCCCCCTCGTAAAACATCGTAACCTGCATCGAATAATCGGCATATGGAAGTCCTGCAGGTGGATATCCTACTGCCCCAGCCAAACCGGCTGAACCAGTCAAAGCAACACCTTTGACACATCTTTCTTTATCGCCACAATCGTCTGCATTGGTGCTGAGTGAAGCAGTCGCAGAAGATTCTGCACCTGTTATCGTTCTAGTAAGTAGATTAGAATCAAGATTTTCAGTAAATGTATTTCCTCCAACTGAGACGCTGATAACATATCTATTTGCATCTAAAGGAAGAGCGTTGGATGAATAGAAATCTTCAACGTTAATTGTTATCTCTCCATAATCCCCTCGACTATCTTCTTTGTTTATCTTGAATGATTGAACCTCATTCATAACTTCACTACCAGATTGGCTGATACTGATTGTTGCATCGTGTGAACCTGAACCACCGTTTTGCCTGATTTTAATTGTCATTTCAGAGCCATCATCATCGAACTCTATCTCACCTAGAGTCATGTCTCCAGTCAGTACAATGGACAGTAATGCTGGTGTCCCTAAGAGAAGAATAAGTACCATAAAAATAGAGCCGGCTACAGTTCGATTAATTCCGGCTCCACCTATCATTGATGGAAGTCCTACATCCAATCTCCACCATACGAATGAGACCGAGACGAGAATTACAATAAGTGAAAGGACACTGGAGGGGATTACGGGAATTATCCCGCCGAACCACATCAAAAAGAAGAATGGTAAGACCATACCCAATGCGATGGTTGCAAGAATGTTGCCAATACTTGGGGAATCATTTGATTCATTAGGTGAAGAAGCCGCTACAGCGACTACCTCATCTGCTGGTTGTTGTACGTCCATAGCCTTCTTCAGCAATCCGCCATCACTCATGTCAGTAACCTCTCAATTGAGGAAGGCGTCCCTAGCCTCGGTTATCAACCCATGCCACCATAGGTGGCAGAGGACAGATTATGGATGATTAGAACAAACGTGCATCTAGAGGTTCTAACTCGTCTGATTCCTCATCATTGGTTAGGCTTGAGGATCTACCTGCAAATGCTGCTGCTGCTAGAGCTGTAATCATCAATGTACCGATCAATTCGAAGCCTGGAAGGTAAACACCTCTAATGTAAATCGTCATGGTTTGAATTTGGTAATTTGGGATACCTTCCGTTCTCACCGAGTATTCAGACGTAGCTTTGAATTGTAAAGAGAAATAAGTATCCGTCCAACCTTGGTTCTTTGGTGTTCTCATCTGAACTCTAATCTTCTCTGGAGGAGCCATGGATTCGATTTCTACACTGACCAACGGTATACTAAGTTGGAATCCATCATCATTCAACTGGTCATAATTTTCAATTTCAATATTGAATCGGTCCAGAGCATTACCATCATTGTAAACATCGAACACAAGGTTGTAATCAACCTTCGGACGTAATTGTAAGAAAGCAACTTCAGATGCTACTCGAAGTCGACTGAACTGTCGAATAATCGCCATTACATTAGCAGCTGATGGTTCGCTGGTAACCGGGACGCCATTAGCCATTGTAACCTCGGCGCTGACCGTTACTTGGTGTTGTCCTTCGGGCGCTCGGAGTTCAGCCCGAACTAGAACTTGGAAGGACACCTCGGAGCCTCCTCCAATAGACATAGTAGCGGGCCCGGAGAAGGCCAATACGCCGGCTTGAATCTGGATTCTGACCTTTTCTTGGTGAACGGTTGGATTCTCAATTCGGCAATTGATAATACTCGATCTAGTTGCACCAGGGTATACATCAATTGGTTGCGGTTGGTCACATGTTAAGGTGATGTCAGGAACAGCACCCTGAGCCTGAACAGGTGTTGCTGCAGCCCACGTGCTTAGGAAGTACACTAGCAGTATCATTAGGGCAGGTCGAACCTTGCTTGCAGTGCTCATTATCTTCTGGCCGACTTAGGCCGTATTTATGGGTTAGCACCGTCGGCTTCGCTGTAATCCATTTTCTAACGACTAATTCTTGTTTGAAATTACTGTTTGCTAGAAATATTATTCTAAAGGGAATTAAACAACGAAATTAGAATAATTTGGTGGACCCGACCGGATTTGAACCGATGGCCACTCGGTTATGAGCCGAGCGCTCTAACCAACTGAGCTACGGGTCCTAAGTGACTCTCGACAGTATCAGCGAGATGAACCTTATTCTCCTTCAGCAAGAAAATTTCAGTCCAAAAAAGTCCCAAGTTGATTCAGAATTAATGTCAAATATCTCTGTTTTTAAACACTGAATATTCAAGCATTAGAGACTTGTCGGCAACTCATGGCGAAGCTTTGGGTGATGTTCTTCACGTCTCTTTTGCTAGTATCAGCAATGAATTTCTATGCAGTAATTCGAGAACCCGATTTGATTGAAATTGACGAAATTCATGAATATCCAAGGGAATCTGTGAAGGTAAAAGGAGTACTAACCAGTTTCGTTGTAGACCCATATGGTGAACAAGCCGACAGAATAGATCTACAAGTAAGAGAAATGGATGGCCACTCTGTAGTCGAGGTTCGATGGTTTGTAGATCGAGATAACGAAATTCCGCCGATTGGAACCATAATCACTGTTGAAGGTGAAGTTACTGAATGGAATGGCCGAATTTGGTTATCATCAAATGGTTATGGTGCAATAGAATGTGCTGATTCTGATTGCGACTCTGTAGAATACACTGCCATGCAATTGGTCGAAGTTGCAATGAATCCTCAGAATTTTGCAAATATGTCTGTGAAGGTGGATGGCTATTTGTCTGAATCTCTAGAACCTGATGTAACATATCATTCATTGAGCCTAATGGATAACCCCTCGTATGGAAATGCAGACCACTTGTTGTACATGCAAGTTGAAGGCAGAGTAATCGATTGGATAGAAGCAGGAAGTCATGTGGAAATTTCTGGTTGGTTGCAATACGATCAGCGTTCTCTTCGCTGGAGATTACTAGTGCAAGCGACCGCAATCGAAGTACTAAACGAAGGTTCAGTTGTTGACTTGTCTTGGGAATTAGAACCCTACACACTTACCTACGAAATTGGAAAGAATGTATCAATTGAAGGAACCGCAACCCAATCATCTGGTACTTGGTGGTTAATCGGGGATTCTCCGACTGACCGCCTCTGTTTACTGCCTTCAAAAGAAGATGTATATGCAGGATTGGAGGGTGTCGAAAGAAAATGGTTCGGTCGTTTGGTCTGGTCAACTGATGAGGCAACCATCTGTCTTAGAGCAGACGGATATACGGCAGAAAATAACGCAGGTAATTTTGGAGATGATGTAACTCCTTTGTTGGATGTTGCTGAGAATCCATTTGATTACCTGAATCAAAACCACACATTTGAAGGATGGATTACTGACCCCATTTCTCCGGATTATGACAAGGGATATGTTGGAGACGGACCAGATTATTTCGCTCGCCAAACCAAACTGAGAATTCACTTAATTGGTGAGCATGCCGAATACATCGAAGGCGGCCAATCAATACGATTCAATGCAACAATAATTTGGTCAGAAAGCGAAGGGCGAGTCATTCTTGAAGCCCGTTCCTGGACTCTAGGTCAGCCTCCATCACCAAACACTCTCAACTGGGGAGATGGTTACAACTCTTGGAAATGGGACATCGGAAAGTTGGTCATAATTAATGGAGAGGCAATTATCGACGAGGATGGGAACCAATGGATTCAGAGATCCGGATCTGAAGAGAGAGTCTGTTTACTTGGAGATGGAACCGAGGCAAGCCAAACTGAGGGGCAAGGACCTCTTGATTGGACTGGAAGATTATCAACAACAGAAGATTCTGTTGGGAATACAATGCAATTCTGTATAGATATCAGATGAGGTGTTGAAATGGACCCATGGTTAATCGATTTTGGTTGGTTAATTGGGTCATTTATTTTTGGAATATTCCTTGGTTGTTTGACTGGATTAATTCCTGGTTTCCACGTAAATAACGTCGCTCTGATTGCATTGTCACTATCACCTGTTGCTGTCGGAATTGGTATCCCCTTAGATGCAGTAGCAGGAATTATCGTTGCCTGTGGAACTGTTCACACATTCCTCAACTACATTCCAAGTGCATTGGTAGGAGCACCTGATGACAATATGGCACTAGCCTTGCTCCCAGGCCACAGGATGTTGATTTCTGGCCAAGCCTCACAAGGTGTTGCATATTCCGCTCGCGGCTCCCAGATGGGTATGCTAATGTCAATCCCTCTGCTAATTGTTGCGCGCTTACTTTTTGGAGAAAATCCTGGATTGGGATTGTATGAAGCCAGCCGTGAACAATTACCATGGATTCTATTGTTCATCTCCATATTCCTAATTTTGACTGAAACTACTCGATTGCCATGGCCGGTATGGTCTCAAAAAATAACTCAGAAGCTGAAATGGCCGTTGAAAAAACCAATAGAATTCACAATACCAATGGGCCGACTAAGTATCCGAAGAAGGTACGATGCTATTGACTTCCGACTTGGAGAAAGTTCTAGAGTCGCAGGAATACTTGTTGCAACAGCCTATTTCTTACTGACTGGGTTCTATGGATGGGCGGTGTTCGAATTACCCGCAAGATCGCCAGTTGGAATTCCTTCTGCTTCATTGCTATTCCCAAGTTTAGCGGGATTATTTGGTATTGCAAACCTAATTGACATCTACGTTACAACAAGCGAAATTCCACCGCAAGAACAAAATTGGGAAATGCCGGACCCTAAACCCCTAGCAGTTCCAACATTCCTTTCAGCCGTGGTTTCATCTGTTATGGCAATCCTTCCAGGAATGACTGCGGCACAAGCAACTGTCGTGGTTATGAGTGCACGAAACTTTTGGGGTAGACTAACCGACCCAAATTACATTCCAGCAGATTTCGAGCATGGAACTCAACCTGGATTTGAACAGATGCCACAGATGATGGTGTTTGAGGGCATGGAAGATCTAGAAGAAGATGACCGTTTGTTATTCCAAGAGGCACTCTCCGAAGCAGGTGCTACACCAGACTTGGATTTGGTAAATAATAATCAACAAAGAGACCTAGAGATTATTGCGATTCTTTCGTCTGTCAACACCGCTGTTACAGTGATGGTTCTGGGTTTCCTATACATGGTAGGAAGGCCACGTTCTGGAGCCGCTCTAGCATTGAACATGATGTATCCAATCGATATCTGGAATGCTGTTGAACCACCTGCCGATTTCGTTAGACTGCTAGCTATTACAGTAGCATCAGGATTATTTGCTGTTCCAGTAATGATTGAGGTCGGAAAAGGTATGTTGAAAATGCATGAATTAGTACCTCTGAGAAACCTAGTAATTTCTGTTAGTGCTTTCATTACAATTCTAGTTTGGATCTCTACAGATTGGATTGGAGTTGGAACTTTAGTTATTGGGACAATGATTGGTCTTATGGCACCAAGAATTGGAATCCGAAGGTCACATGGAATGGGTGTAATTCTAGTTCCAATTATGATGTATACCTTCGCAAGGGAATTAGATGCATTCGGCTTTGCTTGAATCCAGAAAATACTCGAATTTGGCCAGTGTGCTCTGCAACACTAGGTAACACTAGAATCGAATCGCTTATTTCCCGCGGACGCGCGAGGGGGGCTAAAGTGATACCATGGACAACCAACAAAAGGCAAGCGTACTTGCAGTAACTGGACTAATATTAATCGGACTTAACTTCATGGCTTTAGCTCCCTATGTAGCCGGGCAAGTTGAGGCTGGAGTTGCTGACGTAGTAAGTGAAGGATACGACGGACTAGATGAAAATGGAAATCAAGACTATACTGCTGATTATGGTGACGAATGGCTGGTTTCGTACTCGGAGAAGGTGTATTTTGCATATTCTCTCGATAACCCTGCAGAAGTAGGAGCGGGGGAACCTCACCAATTTACTAAAATGGGGCCTTTCATTTACAACGTTACTACCACTAATGAAATTCTCGACTTTGATTACGAAGCAGGCGAGATGACATATTCCTCATTTGATTCTTTTGAATGGTGCGAGGATTGTACCTGGACCGATGATGATGGTGTCGTGCACGACTCGGTTCCCGGCACAACCGAAGTAACACAAGTCAACATATTATGGAACACTCAAAGAATTGCGGGGCTTTCAACTGGAATCACCTATGGTGAAGTGTTTGCTAAGGCAGGATTCGCTAACAACATGATTACTAATGATTTGCAGAATCGAGCTCCTTCAATTTGGGCGGCAGAATCCATTGAGGGAATGCTCTCTGGATTTGAAGCACAACTGCAACAAGCTGGTTACAATCAGTCCACGGCTGCTGTAATTGCACCTCCTGCCATTTTAGACGTTGCATACGATAGTTGGAACGCATCTTCTGGAATGGGGGTAATGGAACCCGACTTTTCAGTTTCTGCAGATTCAATACTAAACACAGCGGTTGACCCATCTACTGGAACTTGTATTGCATTAACTTGTGAAATAGGGCCGATGCTGATTGCAGGTATGGGAGAACCAAGCGAAACGGTCACTCCAATGCGTGCAGCCCTTCTTGGCTACGGTTCAACAGATCCTGTTGAATTAACTCATATGGATTGGGCTGTGTATGCACTTGCCGGCCAAGAGTTCCTTTCTGCTGGAGGTATGGCAGATTTAACTCAGGTGGATGATCTCCGTCAAAGGTTGGATGAAGTCAGTGGAGTTGACATTACCAACCCAGATGTATTGAATGGCGTAATATTTGGAACACCCGACGCTGAAATTCCAAACGGACTTCTTTCGGTTTCGGACTACAGCGGCATCCCACTGAATGGAATTGCATTATTTTTGTTAGGCGCTCAGGGGGATTTGTTCGGCACTATGACTGAATATGGGATTGGATTAACTCAATTGTTGGGACTATCAGATTATGGGGGAGAATGGATCGGTATGGTGGGGACACCGACCGAATTCGAAATGATTCTTGCTGGGGGACAAGGCACAATAAACGCAGATGATTGGTGGCAGTTATCATTTGGAGGTGAAGAGCCAGTGGCTGGTGGATACATCCCAATTGGATTAAACCGTGCTGAGTATGAAGGGACCGTTGATCTAAGTATTGAAAAGGTACAGGAAATACTCTATGACTCTCCTTATGCCCTAACTACCAGTTTTTCTAGTGTTTTCATGTACGGAGAATTGTCCGGAATGGCTCTGCCCCAAACCGGAGGCACTCCTTTAGACATAGGAGAAGGAGGTTCCCAATCGACTTGGGATGATGTCTACGTGGCTGAGTTGTATGATATTTCGGAGTCCGAAGCAGCTGCTCTAAGGAGTTGGGTTGCTGACTTCATGTTTGATTCGGTGATTGGTGCTTTGCTCGGATTCCAATACGGAGGGTCTGCTTACATCACACAACCAGTTAATAATTGGCTGTATGGATGGAGAGACCCAATAGTAGCAGACGTAGTTTTCGATGATATCAACAATATGGATGTTGGATGGGCGAAACTTGAGACAAATGCTACTTATTATGGCTCAAATAATGTATCTACCGGCGATTATGACGTTTATGTTGTAAGCACAGGAACAGGGTCCCACTCTAATGATGGTACAATGGGTCAAAGGCTTCTACAAGGATATATCAATTCGGATGGCGATGGATATTGTGATTTTAAACTGAATTCCGACGGAAGTTTAGCCGAACCAGATTCTGATGGAAACTATCCTTGTGAGGATGGCGAAATCTACGGATTAACTGAAGATCTGCCCTGGAGAGCTGACAACAGGGAGACTTCAGCATTGGGGTTACTTACTGAACATGTTGGAAATTCAGACACCGTTGTCGCTGGAGCCATAGGCGGATTAGCGGATTTCGACGATTCGTTCAAAGCAAACATTGGAGGGTACGCGATTGGAACCTCAGTACCCGGCGAAACAGAGACTTACAAGGGAATTGAAATGAAGTCTCACAGCATAACTATTGATCCCGCTGTAACCCAAATCCAAGCTAAATTACTAGGCTCAGCATCCTACGTAGACATTCTACCAGGCGCACTACCAGTTTACTTCGAATCGTCCGTTGAAATCAAAGTTGAACCTGTTACCCAAGCAGCTATGTATGGAAAATCAGTGTCTGTGTTCCATTTGGATTTAAGAGGACCAGGGCATTTGAATCCAACCATTGATGTTGACACACATCCTGTCTTTGAAATACATACCTTTTCTGAAATTTCAAATGAAGATGCTGAAACTTTTGAATGTAGAGTTCTAGACAATATGGAACCGATGTATTGGACCGATTTTGGAGGAAGTGGGGATTGTGAACTTGAAGGAACTGCGACAATTGATGCCGTTACTGCAGTTATTTACCTTGCGAGTTTAGCGATGATTCTAATCGGTGGGCTAGGATTCGGTGGCATAGGACCTATTGCTGTATCAAAAGACGAATGATTGAGGCTTTTGCAAGGCACGTGGCTGGCGTAGCCAGCCGCATGCGCGCTTGCGCGAAGGGTTCAACCGTTGACCGCTAGACGTAAGGTCAATGGAAAGGCGTCCAGCAAGGCTAGCAGTGGCCATCATTGCTTTATTGACCATAAGTCTGCTTGGCCCCTCTCCAGTTTTACAAGTAGATTCCTCTAATGAAAATCGAGAGACGGTAAAAAATTCCTCATGCGTAGTTTGTATTAACGAAATAATGCCCAATGCAGATGGTTCGGATCAAGGAATATATCCTCAAGGTGAATGGGTTGAACTTCTCAATACCGGGTCTAGTTCTGTGAGTCTTGAGGGTTGGACAATTGTCGATATTGGCGGATGGACACATCCAATCAATGAAACTAGTTGGGTAGGATTTAGTGATTTAACTACGCCTTATCACATCGAAGCAGGAGCATACGCAGTTATTGCTGAAAATGAAATTGGAACTCTAAGAATAAACAACGCTGGAGAGACTATTTTCCTGACAGATGAACAAGGTGATGTAGTTGATGAAGTAACCACAGGGCAAGCGTCAAATGGAATTTCCAAAATACCATCTAACGGAAGCGCGGAGTGGATTGACTCAGAACAATCAACCCCAGGAAGCCAAAATATTGGAGGTTCGGATGACGAAAATAATCCAGAAACGCCTACTGATTTACAACCTTCAGAATGGAATGGGAAATATGATGTCAAGTTCACTCGTCTTATGCCGGGTGAAGTACCTAACCGGGATAACGATTGGTTTGAATTGAGTAATTTGGGTAATGAAGTTGCAAATTTAACTGGCTGGACCATAGAACGCATTAGGTCCACAACACCCTGGATATCAACATTCAACGAACTAGTAATACCTGCAGGAGGGTCGATTGTTCTAACCGAAAATCCAGACAACCTATTTTTGGATGGAGGCATATCTGCCATTGATGGGAATGTTGTAATGAACAATATGCCTTGGCTTGTCGATTCAGGAAGCTCTCTCCAACTAAAATCTCCAAATGGAACTGTGGTTGATGCGGTTGTATATGGAGGCGGTGATGCTGAAATCGAGGGCTGGAATGGTGCCGCTATTTCAGTACCAGGGGATGGGACTCCGGGGTTGATTTTGATGCGTGGATCTGGGTGTGGAGATAATCCAGACACAAACACAGGGGAAGATTGGGAGTATAGATGGATTAGAATTGGAGCTTCTACATTCTGTGATGGAGGAAAAATCACCTTAGAAGAATCCTCGACTGTCTCAGCTTCAATCGGCCCAGACACTTCGTTCAATGACTTGATGCATTGGATTGGGGGGGCAGAAACATCGATTCATCTACATATCTACCAGTTTATGAGTCCAGACCTGACGACCGCATTACTAGAATCAATTAACCGAGGTGTTTCTGTAACAATTCTTCTAGAAGAAGGTATACTAGATGGAAGTAGCACCAAAAATAAACAAAAAGGACACGCTCAAACTCTCCATGATGCAGGAGCAACCGTTCTCTGGATGGAAGACCCGAGTTTGATTAGTTCTCCATATTCTTATATCCACAGCAAGGTTGCTGTGAGGGATACGGAAAGTGTATGGATTTCATCAGGAAATTGGAAGGATACAAGCCTACCTCCAGATGGGGTTGGGAATCGAGAGTGGTCAGTAATTGTCAATTCAAATTCATTTGCTGAGTTGGTTCTATCTCGTCTATCATGGGACGAAAATGAAAACCACCTACACATATCTCCACACTCATCCAATCATGCACCAACTTTCGATTGGGAAATGGAAGATGCCACTGGTGGCTCATTTCAAGAAACTAGTACTCAGTCATATTCTGGTCCTTTCGAAATGCAATTGATGACATGTCCTGACGATTGTGTAGATGGAATAATCGAAATGATCGAATCGGCGGATTCGACCATTGAACTCTCATTGCAATATTTAGACTTAGATTGGTATTGGGGATTCGGTGATAATCCAATTATCGAAGCAATCTACCAAGCAGCTCAGAGAGGAGTCCAAGTCCGCTTACTATTGAATGGCTTTTATGCCGATGTCGATGATGAAATTAGGGATGCGGTGAACCTATTCAATACAAATTGGAATGCAACCGAAGGCCTTGATGTCACAGCACGACTCATGGCTTGGTCAGACACAATTACCAAACTTCACAACAAGGGTGCAATAATTGATGGGGAGAGCGTTCTTATTGGAAGCATGAATTGGGGTTCAAGCGCCGCATTGAGAAATAGAGAAATGGGGGTGTTAATTCATGGACAAGAACTTGCCTCTGAGTATTTGCAATCATTCGATGAGGATTGGTCTCGTCTTGACACAACCACAGATTCAGATGGAGATCTTCTACCAGATATGTGGGAGATTCAATACGGTTTGAATCGACATTCTGCAGCAATACTTGGAACCGCTCTAAGCGAGCAATCACTAGATTTAGACGAAGATGGTTTGAATAATCTGAATGAGTACCTTTGGGGAGGAGATCCAAATGACAATGACACGGATGATGATTGTATTCTAGATGGCGAGGAAGCTGAATTTGCTCAATCATTAGGACGGTCTCCAGTAGTTGCCATGAATTCCAATGATGTAGATGGTAATGGGATTCCAGATGGAATACAATTTGGCTGTGATCAAGAAGATATTATCGATAACAACAACGGTCAAACAAACAATACCAACGGCAATGATGGGGAAAATGATGACGAAGGAAAAGGAGGATGGATAGAGAATAATGTGAGAGACGACCCCCTCTCGACTCCGGGTGCAAAATTCTTGTTGGCTCTGACAATAATTGCAGCGGCTTCTTTGGTTGGTGCTGGGTTAACTATGGTAAGGAGACCGAGAATAAAAACCGATTCTCGACTAATCGACGATTCCGGATATAGATTCGATGATGCTGATGCTGAACAGGCTATTCTCAAGGGTACGAGATTTGATGAAGAATCTGAAGATACTCGGGAGTGGACAGAAGGTAGAGATGATGGAGTACACGGTCAGATTGTTTTAGATGGCTTTGGCTTCGATAAACTTGACCGAAATCAAGTCCAGTTACTCATGGACAAGGGAATGAGTATCGAAGAATTGCGCGATGAATACGGCGAGGATGAAGCATGAGCGATTCAATCGCTGAAATTGTAAATGGAGTCGTGGATGGTTCACTTGGTGATGAGCAGGTCATCGATTGGTTGCGAAGTGTATTCGAAAACGGACTGGATGAGAAATCAACTATCTCTCTAACAGAATTAATGAGAGATTCGGGGCAAGTTCTGAATTGGCCAGAAGAGTGGAATCATCTCGTTGTTGACAAGCACTCAACAGGAGGAGTGGGCGATAAAGTCTCAATTGTTCTAGCTCCGGCCCTTGCCGCTTGTGGGCTCAAAGTGCCGATGATATCTGGACGAGGTTTGGGGCACACTGGAGGCACTTTGGATAAATTGGAAAGCATACTTGGTTTTCGAGTAGACCTATCTATAGATGAAATGCAAAAACAAGTTGAAAGAATCGGATTAGCAATGGTTGGTCAGACGGATTCACTTGTCCCTGCTGACAGAAGGATGTACGCCTTACGCGACGTAACCGGAACAGTTGCATCTATTCCGTTAATAACTTCATCAATTGTTTCGAAAAAGGCTGCAGAGGGGCTTTCTGCATTGGTTCTAGATGTCAAACATGGCAGAGCTGCATTCATGGAAGAAAGAGAACAAGCCGAGGCATTAGCCCAATCGATGGCAGATGCCGCCAATGGCATGGGAATTACCACTTCTGTCGTCCTTTCAACAATGGATCAACCACTAGGTTGCGCGGTAGGAAATGCACTAGAAATTGTTGAATCTGTTGAAACACTATGTGGACGTGGTCCGCATGATCTAGAAGAACTGGTATGTGTACAGGCAGGAATTCTGTTGGCAGCATCTGGAATTGTTGAAGATATGGAAGAGGGTGCTTTGATGATTCATAATTCTCTGAACGATGGTAGCGCTTTTACAAAATTCCTAGATATGGTAGATTCTCAAGGTGGAAATCGAAATGACTTTGCAAGCGACCATTCTATGCTAAGTTCGCTTGGATTACTCGACGATAATTTACTTTCGACTGAGATTTATGTTGAGGAAAATGGATGGATTAAGGATATTGATGCAATGTCAATTGCACTCGCCTGTCTAGAATTAGGCTCAGGTAGAAAAACTCTCACAGATAATGTCGACCATGCAGTCGGGGCAATTATTGAAGCTCAAGTTGGTGATGAAATCGAGATTGGTGAGCCATTGATTGTAATTTATCATCGAAATGATTTACCAGATGGCTTTTCCGAATCAATTTCTTCTGCCTTTTCGGTCTCACCCGAAATAGTAGAAGTTGAAACTAGAATAACTCAGATTATCAGGTGAGTGTATGAGATTGGGCTATATCGACCAAATGAAAGCGATCGCAATTCTCTTCATGGTCGAGGTTCATACAGCAGCAATATTGCCGCCCGAAGGAATCACTGTCGGACATCCAGCAGCATTCGTAGCTGCTGCATTTGGAGGTATGGCGGCTCCATTATTCGTTACAGTTTCAGGCTGGGGAATGCATCGAGGAGCCAAGAAAAGATTTGCCGAGGGATTAAACTCACCAGCTTGGATTAATTGGGTTCTACCAAGGGTAGTAATCCTAACAGCTTGCCAATTCCTTGTCAATTTTCTACTTGCTATTGAACGAGGTGGAAGATTCGAATGGCAAACCCCTGGTGTTCTAACCTTAATTGCAATCGCTGCTATTTTCGCCCCATTAATTTCTCGTTTCGCCAGTAAGCAATTAGTTGGTATTTTCTCGCTACTGGCACTGACTCCTCTTCTTCTTGGAGAATACAATGGAGCTGAATTTTCATGGTCCTCAAGAGTTGATTCGCAAGGGTTTGAGGAATGGATTAATCGACTGTTAGTAAATGGCACATATCCTGTTTTTCCGTGGCTGGCGTTTTCGACTTTAGGTGCAATAATTGCAGAATCTGAAAATGATTTTGAAACTAGAAAGAACATAATGACAATTGGTGCAATCGTATTTTTGGTCAGCATTGTTTTGTCATTTTCTTCTCAAAAGGCTTGGGCTCTAACCGAAGGCGATGCTGTTTTGACGTTCTTTCCAGCAACAACATTCTTTATTTTCGTAACAGCAATGTTTGTACTTATTGCAAACGAATTACTGCTCAAGAATTCCAATAATGAGCGAATCAATCTGAGTTTTCTAGAAGCCTCTGGGCGACTGACTTTGACAATCTACGTCCTTCACTTTGCAATTCTTGGAATCGCTGCAGAATACATGATGGGTCAACCGCGTCTCTCAGTTGCAGAAGCCTTTGCGGTGACATTTGCACATACACTAATCTGGATTCCGATGGCTAATTTACACCAGCGCTACTGTCCGAAAGTAAGCCTCGAAGAGTTACTAAGAAGAGTTAGTAATTGATCTTCAGTTACTCGATGTTGTCCAATTTACAGGCCCGAACCATGTATCTCCATTTTCATTCGAAGCCTTGACTCTCGCGTAGTACGTCGAATTACTGGATAAGCCTGTAATTTCGTAATCTGACCAACCAACTACTGATTCGCCTAGGGAGGCACTATTGGCCCAAACCCAAGATTGGTTACCCATATCCATTGGCCCGTAGTAAATTGTTAGTGAGGTATTCGTTCCATTATCGTAAGTTTCCCAACTAAATGTTGATCTGTTGGATGTGGTATTATTTACGCCCAAGTTTCGAAGTATCGATTGATAGGTGAAATATTCGCCTCGTAACGGATCATCCACCCATATTGGTAAATGAGTAAGCGAATCGTGTGTATTCTGTGTAAGTGGGAAACCCCACGCTGCATGATAAGGAGCTAAATTGTACCCTGTTGCGTTTGAAAGATGCAACACCCAGGCATTGAATTCCTCATCACCAGTTGTTGGAACCTCTGCCGCAGGTAGTGTGTAATATACCGTTAAGGCTTGAGTTATCGGATCCCAACCCCACTCTTCTTTGATTATCAGATAGGTATCTAAAGCAGTCCAAACAGACCAATTGGCTATATTTGAACCATCATCAAAATAGCCCCTCATACGATTCGCTCTTTGAGCCGGGTCAACTGCGTTGTGACCCTCTATTCCAACCAAATCTTCCATCAGATAGACACTAGCAAAGTTGCATCCAGTTTCTGTTGTCCCCGGAAGCGTGGATGGCATCCATTGATGGTTGTGTCCTAATTCGTGGAACATCCCCCAATCTCCATTCTCTGACATATAGGACACATTAACTACTCCTGCCACGCTCAAATCATGAGCCATGAATGGATATCCTGAATGCATCCAACCTGCTGATATCTGAGCATCAAAGACGGCTCGCTCAACTCTTGGCCATGGCAAGTAGCCATACAACTCATGCTCCATTTCTAGAGCAATATCCCACCAGTCCATCAAATCTGTTGGATTTGATAAATCCCGAATTTCATGACTTGGAACAGTCATAATGAAATTATCCGAAACCAATTCGGCCCATGGAGCGGGATTATCGCTTTCCGAATATATCCATTCAAAGTCGGAAGTCTCACCAAGAACAAACATCGGAGCCTCTACCGCATTTGAGAAATTAACTTGAAAATCGCCCAGTGTAGAACCCGGTTCTATTGCTATGTAAATCGGCCCCCCGAAGGCATTTCCAACCTCCATGCTAACATCATCAACATACCACCATCTGACAATATCTGGATGGCGATGTAACTGGGTCTTTGACCACAACTTGTCACTATGAGCACCAACCAAGACGTAGGTTCCTGAGTCGACTATTTCCGAAGGAAGGGTTACCGTCACAACTTCTCCTGGTGCAGCATATAGTCCGGTACTCATCCTAACATGAGCTCTAGCGCCCGCATAACCAAAGTTACTCGGAAGGCCACTTTGGTTACCATCGACAGAAACAGTGGTTGACACTCTAGTAGCATTTGATGGTACTTCGCCCGGGAATTCCACATGGCTAGGATGAGCTGGTAATTCGTTCGCTGGAAGCCCTTGCGTTAGCGCAGCCTCGACCCTGAGTAGAGTGTCGGCAACTGGGTCATCTCCCATGTTATGCCCTACATTCTGCCATAGAGTTCCATATTCGATTACTGTCCATCCTGTTGCGTTAACAGTGTCTCGAAGTGGAGACCAGAAATCATGGAAATCCAAACTCACTACTCCAGTGCAAACCGAGAGTGTAGAATCTGCGATTGATGCGTCATCGATTGAGAGTTTTTGGTTGTTGATTCGGTCATCATAAATCGCCTGAATAGCAGATTGCGGTCTCGTCAATGAGTGAGGGATTTCAGTTAGATTTACACTGTTATAACCCCAAGCCTGAGAGACGAAAAGACCAGTGGTTTTTGCAATCTTATTACCTGGATAATTATGGGCAACATCTGAATTTGAGTATGACCAATACCAAGCATGACCACCCATAATCAGCCCACCTCCGGCAAGCACGAAATTGATTAGATTCAGATTATCTTGATCGTCGTGTCCATTCCAAAACTCGTCTAATAGACAATCAATTCCAGAAAGATCTGCAGGTGTTACCGAGAGATGTACTGTGTGCCCTTCGGCCTGCAACTCGTCTTCGAAATCGTCGAATCCAGCCCCATAAGCGAGCCCGACGTTTGCATTTTCACCACATACCCATTCTACCGCGCGAAGGGAGAATTCTGTCTCTTCGGTGCCACCACCATCAACCCAACTTTCGTGACCATATCCAAGCATCTTACCTTTGCCAACATGGCTGGCAGAGATTACTGGAATACTATCTGTATAACCGCCCTCTGCGAAGCCAACAGGGAAGGACCACTCTCCAATTGGTAGAATTGGAGATGGCCAACCGCCCCAATTGGTTTCTCCCATACCACGTAACAGTTCTTCTTGATCCGCTCGTAAATCATGCACAACAATCCAAAGAAGAAGGCCAACTGAACCTCCAGAGTTATTCGCCCAGATTGTATATTCTATCCAATCTGTATTGTGAGTAGGAGTACCGGAAATACTACCGTTGTCGAGAAGCGATAAGCCGTTTGGGAGTTGTGGTTCTATTTCCCAAGAATCTATTTCTGGACCATCATTGTTCGCCTGAATAAATGTACTCTGATTCGCTTCGAGAATGTATTCATTATAATTCCATGAGATTAGATCGGGAGCCATGCTTGTAACTTTGATTTTGAAGATTGTAAAAGTGGACCCTCCGGTGTTATTTGCCCAGATAGTCCAAGTTTCCCAAGATGATTGTACATCACTGGCAATACCGGAAATTGTACCATTAGCAGAATTGAATTGGAAGCCTGTAGGCAGACTAGGAGAAATTTGCCAAGAGTCGGGTGTCCCGCCGATATATGTGGGTGTAATCGATATCTGTTCTCCGATTCTCAAGTCATGCTCCCAAGGATTGTAGAGTAGATTTGCTACCGGAATGTCAGCTACACCAATTAGAACATCAACTGAAATTGAACCGCCAGAGTTTGTAGCCGTGATACGATGCATTGTTAGGCTCTGAACCTCTGTAGGAGAGCCGCGAATTGAACCATCAATTTGCAATAAACTGAGCCCTTCAGGTAATGGCGGCTCGACAGACCATGACGTGATTTCCCCCCCGGTAGTAGAAGGGATTACCTGAACCACATCACCGATACTAAACTGCATATTGTTGCTTCCATATCCTAAACCCATTGGAGCTTCATGTAATACGATGATTCGTATTGTGGTTTCAACTGAGCCAGCTCTGTTAGAGGCATTTATTGTATGGTTGGAATCACCCAACTGACTTGGAGTTCCAAAAATTGAACCATCAGAAAACAAAGTGATTCCAAGGGGTAATGGCGGGCTTACCGACCAATCATCTGGTGCTCCTCCTTCAAGATTTGGGGCCGCAAATCCGCAAGGATTGTTTAATTCACAAGCAAGGCTTTGTTCGGGATAATTAATCGCAATAGGGGGGTTTTCAATTACTTCTAGGTCAATCCATGCATTTGTTGAACCCATAGCATTTGACCCGATAATTGTGTACCGAATTGATTGGCTTACCTCACCAGGAGTTCCTGAAATCACCCCACTATCTCTATCGAATGTGATTCCAGAGGGAAGGTTCGGATTAATCACCCAAAATTGTGGGCCGTCCCCTGTAAATGAGGGAGTTAATGCTTGCATTTCTTCTCCAATAAATAGAGAGACTGTGCTCAAACCATAAGACAGGTCTTGGGGCTTTTGCATTTGACGACATTCAGTGCCTGTGAAGACTTGGTCCGGCCTACAATCATCTGCGGTTATCTGTTCTTCAATACAATCGGGATGGTTAGGTTGTACCTCACAATCAATCACCTCAGGTTCAGCAGAGGAATCCTCGAAAAGCCCCAAACAGCCAGATGATAGCATCAGCAGAGTAAGGAGGACAGCCCTCTCGGCCTTTGCTACCATATTTTCGACCACCTTCGGTGGTCGTGATAAATACTAACCAAATGATGTCTGCATTATATCTTGGGATAGGCGGGGCCTTCCTGAATTGCATATTTGACGGTTTGAAATTCTGATTTGAATTGAGCAATATCGGATTTTACAGTTTCTGGATTTTCCTCTGACAACAAAGATCGGGCAAAAAATTTGGCAACGTCTTGCATCTCATCTACACCCATTCCTATACGGGTTAACTCGGGTGTGCCAAGCCTCAAACCGCTAGGCCCTGACATTGCTTTAGTGTCGCCTGGAAGCATGTTCATATTAGTGATGATTCCACAGTCTTCCAACCTTTGTGCGGCTCTCTTTCCAGCACCTGAATCAGGTCCACCATGACGAGTTAATATTTGGTGACTTGCGGTAAAGTTGCGTTCCTCAGCAATCACATCAAAGCCCTCTGAGGACAATGCGGAACCCAATGCTCTGGCGTTCGATACGATGTCCTTAGCATACTGCTTTCCATGGGCTTCAAACTCAGCCATTGCCACAACTTTACCTGCTACATGATGAAGATGATATGAAGAACAGACCCCGGGAAATATAGCGTTATTGAGCTTCTTTTGTAATAATTCATCATCTGAATCACTTAGCACAAATCCACCCTGAGGTCCAGGAAAAGTCTTGTGACTAGAACCAGTCATTACATCTGCGCCTTCTCGAAGTGGATCTTGAAATTCGCCTCCTGCGATGAGGCCCAATACATGAGCGCCGTCATACATCACACGCGCCCCGACCTCGTGAGCCACATCGGCTAATTCTTGCAGAGGAATTGGGAACAGAATTACTGATTGGCCGAATAAACATAATTCGGGTTTTTCAGTACGAATCAACTTCGAAGCTGCGTCAACATCCGGCTCCATTCTTTCTTCGTCCCAAGGATAGGTGACAAGATTCAGACCACGCATGCCAACAGCACCCATAGGGTGATGTGATATGTGGCCGCCATCAGCAGTCGAAACTGCGGTAATCGTGTCACCGGGCTTTGTTAGAGCCTTCAAAGCACCCAAATTTGATACGGTACCAGAAGTCGATTGAATGTTTGTAAATTGGCAATTGAAAACACGTTTTGCAGATTCAATCCCAATGCTTTCGATAGTATCAAAATCGTCGCACCCCTGATAATATCTCTTGCCAGGTAAGCCCTCCGCATAACGCCCATGAAGGTCACCTTGAATGGCTTCTGCAACCAAAGGGGAGAGGATGTTTTCGCTAGCAATCATTGGGATGGAATCGCGATAATGTCGGCCGGAAGCCGCGCTCGCTTGCATTACCGCATCTACCTGCTCTCGAGGATTCATATACTATGCTTGAAGAATCGGTCAAAGAGTATAACGGTCAAGGGTGCTCTGAATTACAAGAATACACAGTAGTCATTTATTTCAATCCCAGCCACACTCCGGAACACATGTCTAGCACCCCTAAGCCACTTGTAATACTGATTGCCTTACTCATGGTTACATGGGTTCCAACCGTAATGGCAACTGATTCTGATGGAGATGGTGTGGATGATTCTGCTGATGATTTCCCTAATGATCCATGTGCAGACACCGATACTGATGGAGATGGAATGCCAGATACAATCAGTTGTCCTAGCAGTTCTGGAACCGTGGCTTATACTTCATTTGAGGAGCCATTTACCAACGGTGCAAAATATTTCGATACTGGAAGTCAATCTGTAAGTAGGTACCTTTGGAACAATGCAAATGAGCCAGACATCGCTCATAACCAGACTACGGGTGCTGAGATGGGCTTTACCCTATATTACACCTCAAACGGAGGCCCAGGACTTACAGATGGAGATTACTTTGGTACAGCGAACTACACAGGTACGGTCGGGAATTACACCGATGGAACCCAAGGATATCAGATGGGTGATGTTGATGGAATGGCAACTTTGACTCTTGACGACGTTACAGCGGATTCAATGACTTTCGACTTATATGTCCAAGGTGGTTCTAGCAACAGTTACGAAAATTCTGACTATCTTGTCGTGAAATTCGTTGGGAGTTCCTCAACAATTGAATTGGTGAATATAACAGGTGCTACTGGTTCCAGTAACCATGGAGGATTTGCAAATTACATGGGGGTTTGGACAAGTTTTAGTTCAAACATTAGTTCTCTTGGTCAAGGTAATCTAGTAATTGATTTCACTTCCAATTCTCAGTCTGAATCTGTCTATCTAGATAATGTAATATTCACCAGTGCTAGCTCTGGAAGTGGAACAACAACAACTCTTGTTGAAGATGATGATGACGATAATGATGGTTATTTGGATGTAAACGATGCATTCCCTCTCGATGCTAGTGAATGGGCAGACAATGATGGGGACGGTGTTGGAGACAATGCTGATGCTGATGACGATAATGACGGAGTCGATGATTCTGCGGATGATTTCCCATTAGATCCTAATGAAGATACCGATACTGATGGCGATGGCATTGGTAACAATGCTGATGACGATGATGACGGTGATTCTTACAGCGATTCTGTTGAGAATGATTGTGGCTCAGACCCTCTTTCTTCTAGCAGTATTCCAACCGATACAGATAGTGATGGGACTTGTGACGCATTGGATTCCGATGACGACGGAGATGGTGTTGATGATACCAATGATGACTTCCCGCTAGATCCTAACGAAGATACAGACACAGATGGAGATGGAATCGGCGATAATGCAGATATGGATGATGATGGAGATGGCGTAGATGATGCATACGATGATTTCCCTCTAGACCCTAACGAGGATACAGATACAGATGGAGATGGTATTGGCAACAACGCAGATACTGACGATGATGGCGACGGATACTCAGATCAGACCGAACTCGCATGTGGTTCTGATTCTTTGGACTTGTCAAGCATTCCGCTCGATTCTGATGGCGATGGGACATGTGATGCTCTAGATGTCGATGATGATGGAGATGGAGTAATCAATTCCGAGGACGCATTCCCTCTAGACCCATATGAATGGGAAGACACCGATGGAGATGGCATAGGAAATAATGCAGATACAGATGATGATGGGGACGGATACAACGACTCTGTGGATTGGGCTCCACTAGACCCAAGTGAATGGATGGACAACGATGGCGATGGAATCGGAGATAATGCAGACATCGATGATGATGGCGACGGGTACAATGACAACCTAGAGGATGTCTGTGGAAGTAATCCGATGGATGGTATGTCTATCCCAACCGATACTGACGGTGACGGAACCTGTGATGAAATAGACGACGATGACGACGGAGACGGTTATCTCGACGCTGGCTTAGACGCCAACGGCGACGGAGATTTCGATGATGCAGCTACAGCAGGTGTAGACAACAACGGTGACGGAGACTTCGATGACCTTGGTGTAGACGTCAACGGAAACGGAGATTACACAGACGCAGGGGATACACTTCCAGATG
>JAZAAK010000028.1:0-46371 GCA_036138175.1 Thermoplasmatota archaeon
AATGGAGGTACTATGAACATCCATCCTATGGTCCCCATGAGCAACATGATGATGCCTTGTGTGTTGTATCCAAGATAGAACTTGTGAGCCCCTACCCCGCCGAAAAGAATGGCTAGAATACCCGCTATGATTCGCTCCTTCTGATTCTCTTCTCCATCCAGTGTGATGACCTTTGTTTCTACTACTCCGACTCTTACTATGATGATCTGCTTGGCCTTACCCCTCTCTGGGACAAACATTACCTCCCACGTAACGAAATCCCTTCCGAATTTGCCGTGAGGATTGGCTAGTATGTCTTGAAACTCAAAGTTGTATTCCGCCTCGTCAGCCCCTAGAATTACGCCAACCCCATCTCCTACATATGTGACTGTGCCCTCCATTAGGGCGGTTTCGGAATCCGTAGTCTTGTCGTCTGTCTTCGCAAGTTCGGACCTCCACCAGTTCTCCTTCACTTCCTACAGCCTCCTAATCGAATCCGTCATAAGTCTTCATAATCGCAGATTCGTATGCCTTTTCCCTACTCGCAAGGGAACCTCCAGTCCTGATTTTGAACAACAATACCAACAGCAGCAAACATCCTCCAATGTATACAAGGTCAAAATCCTCTGAGCCAACCATGTTCCCAGAACCGCCATCCAAGTATGCCACCAACAAGCTACCAAAGAAAATATATGATATTCCAAGAAGTAGTAAAGCCTTCATCAGCGACAAGAGGACGGATAAAAAGTGCCTATCGTACCATGGTGTGTTTTTTGTTGGATTTTTCCATTTAGGGTTCCTGATAGAGAAAATTTTCTCCACGCCCAACTTCTCGTATAGCAAGATGTCGCTTTCCAACTTATCCCTGCTCTTGCCTTCCGTGCTGACCCCTATCGCCTGTGCCGCGAGCCCGAGTTGGCGATCGGTCATCCTAGCGAGGAACTCGCCAAGGTCGGACGGGTCAAAGCTAGGCTTGTCCCATTCTCGAGCCAACCAATTATCTATTCCATCGCCGAGGAAGGTAAGGGACTCAGCCCCCACTGTTCCATAAGCTGTTACTCCCCTGGTCAACTCCCGAAATCTCGGAGTCCCCCTGAACGTCAATACCGTCTCGAATTGCAACACCAGGTAGTCTAGGAAGTGCTCGTGAAAGGCAATCGAGTGCTCTATTGTGGCGAAGAACGGATAACGATCTCGATCCTCCAGATAGCTTAGCTCATGATTCTTCGTGAAGCCACTCAGGTGAGCAAAGAGTGAGGGTATTCCGAGTTCCTTATCCATTTTCCGACGAGGGGACATAAATCGCTTATCAAATAGGAAACCCAATGGTAGGTCCGGTGAGTAATCGTAGCCGTAGGAAAGAAAATGTGGGTCTGGTCCATTCCCAGTCTCTGGATCTATTTGCTTGTAGTAGGACATGTTTCGTATGAACTCGTGGAATTCTGGGTTCACATACCACACTTCCCTGCCATCTACCCAGCCATCCCCATTTCTGTCCTTTCCATACCACGATCGAAATTGGCCCTCACCCCGGTTTTTGCCACGAAAAGCCATTGCCGGCGTGGTCGGTGTGTGCCAATGAATAAGTCGCATCCCACCCGCGCTCATGCCTAATAATACGGCATGGATGTGCCAAAATAGTAGGATGAAGCCCCCCACAACCATGCCCGGCAAAGTGGGCTCCCATTGGATGTTGCCTCTAAAATCGCCAGACTCCACACCTAGAATCATAATGATAGGGATGAAATGAAAGAATCCATACCAGGCCAAATTGAATATGAGTGTATTATTTCTTGGGTTATAACAGGTCAGAACAGTGTGCCTATATCTCCAGAGCGTGAATCTAATGCGAGTCCAGAACCAACTTAATTTGTTGGCAGCAATCTTCCTCTCCTCTATAGTGAAGGCGTGGTGTTCGAGGAACTCGGCCCAGTTCCACACAAGCATATCGTCGCTTTCTTCTTCGGTCATCTCGTACTTCTTATCAGGGTCCATCGATTTAGTATTCAGTTGATCAGCAAAATCCTTCGTGATCAATTTCCCATTTGACGCCAGGTAGGACTGCTCCAGAGTCTCGCAGAATCCGCTCCTGCCGAAACGGATAGTCATAATCGTGGTTAAAAAAAAATTCGAAAATAAATATTTTCTATGTATATATCGAAAATTAAGTTAGATTTAATCTGATGATTCTTGTTCATCTAAGAAGCCCTTTGACTCTGTCCAATCACTAATGCTTTCAAGGCGCTTTAGCCACCCCTTGGCTTCTTTAGATTTTGTAGTTCTAACAAGCCAAACCCCTCCGAATATAGTGTCCCAAAGACCTAAGTCACCCCGTAATCTATACATTATGTAATCTATTATTGGAGGAATGAGACAAAGAAGACCTAAGGCTGAAAATATTTGTGAGAATGTAGTTTTACCTAATGATCCGTTTGCCATAACAAGTAATACTGTGAAAGTACCGAACAAAACGAATATGGTAGTCATACCTTTGATGGCTAGATAAATTGCCAAAGGTGATTCGCCTCTTGAGTTGATGTATTGTGTTCGACTTATCCAATTTCCCACGGTTCTTTTTCCAGCGTAGGTAGGCATGAAACCTAAATTAAATGATGTTAGTCCAATACCTAGTATGACGATTATTGTCGGGTTGAAGTTCGAACCCCACGCAGAAATCCCTATCAATGGAAGTGTCCAACCGTAACTCATTGCGAAATCAAATATTCTACGAGTAATTTTTTGGCCTGTTGTTGCTGGTTCAAAACCCTCTGGGATTTCCTTTTTCACTCTAGGTGCCTTCGGTTTCTTTTCCCTTGGTGGTTTAACTTTCTTTGGTTTTTTAGCTTCCTTTTTGGGTTTCGCTTTTCGCGGTTCTTTGTCAGCATTTTTCTTGGGTTTTACAACCTTAGTTTCTGGAGGTTTTTCTTCAGCCTCTATGTTGCTGGCTTTTTCTAATAATCCCATATTTTTCCCTCATTATATTCGGTCAGGCACCGTAAATTTCACCCATTGATTGGAAGATGGTAAATCCAGGAGACTGGACAAATTCATTTACCTTGTCGTCTGGTAAATCGCCAAGTACTTGGTTTATCATCAAGAAGAACTTCTTCCGAACCCCTTCATCCGTCCCTGTCGGATCATTGCCTACAGATTGGAATAGCGTAAAATCATCAGATTCTATGAAGTTGTTTACAAAATCATCAGGCATACTACCCAATAAGTCATTAACAACCGAGAAGAATTCATTGAATTCGTCCGTCTCCTCTATTTCCTCAACTTCTGGTTCGGACTCTTCTGCAGTTTCGTCTTCTTCTTCCAAATCTGTGTCCGGTGCAGAGATAAGTTCGACCGTGGGCTTAATGTTACGCATCTCTGATTGTTGTTTCTTTCGGAGAACAATAATTTCCCTATCTAATTCTGAGCCAAATCTATCTGAAAACCGGTCCAATAATGTTCCAACTTCACCAGTAGCTATTCTGTCAATATGCCCATACATCTGATCTCTTTTATCAGTATTTATAGCTGAGTCTTCTTGTTTACGTTTAGCCCAAGCCGAATTAAAATCCGCGTTAAGAACTGATTCTCGTTCTGTAGTAGTTGTGGGTGATTCGTTTTCCACATCAATACCTAGAGGAGGGGGCGGGCTAGGCATAGGAGTTGAATCAGAAAATTGAGCATCTAATTCGTTTGGTTGAGGAGGAGGTATGGTTAGACCTGGAGGCGGAGGAGGAAGTGGCAAATCATCGGTAGATTTCCCCTCTTCATCCGACAAGCGTACACCCCAGCAGGTCTGGGTCTAATGAACCCACTATTCAACATTCTGTGGCTTAGAGTATAGAATCGGTGACTCATGAACCCACTCTTTCAGCCCAACCTTTGAGGCTCAAGAACACAGACAAAGCCTCGCTAACCTCGAATATATCCCCTGTGGAGCCAGAAATTTCTGTTCCTTGCAAACTAGCAGTCACGTCATCTTGGATTAATCGAATCTTAGACCGCTCGGAACCGGAAAACGCCACTGATTCTACCAGTGGATTGAATGGGTTTGAGCCATCCGGATCCAATCTCTCGAAGGGTACTTCGGTGACTCGTAAACCACATTTTCCGTGAAGACTTCCTAAATGTCGGATAACTCGTTTAATATCCACGGTGACATTTTCATCGGTTTCCCCGGCTGTACCTAGGACTACAGATTTGTCAAGTTTAACCAACTCCCAAAATATGCCGGTTTCCTTACCGAAGACTGCTAAATTGTGATCAGCCTTCAATCTGTCTATTCTTTCGTCCAACAATACAGACTCTGCAAGAGTAATTATTCTATTTTTACTTATTCCCCGCCCCGAAGAATTAGTGTTACTTCTATGCAATAATTGGTGAAATTCATCCAAAATTCGTCCGTGTCCGGAGGATTTTTCACCGATAATTCTTAGTTTATCTAAAACACTTTGAATACCAATCTCAATTCTATCTCTCCAACCACTGTTAGTCCCTGTTAATACTGTATTTACTTCCAAACCCTCGCCCCGAATATAAGATACAATTTCTCTTCTTGCGTTTGAGTCTAAACCCATCAAATTTGGGTCTCTGACATGAATATGAAATCCTCGATGGCCAGAAAATGTGAATTGGGCAAATTCCCTTTTCATATCAAATTCTGGTTCTAAAAAATCATTCCATAAACTCCAAGCTTGTTCTTGAATTAATGCGATCATGGATGGGAAATCTGCGTCAGACACACCCGGTAAATGGTCCCCATCTAGATCGAAAATTAGGTCAGCGCCTAACCATCCTTTATCGAGCATTTTTCTCTCCATTGGTCTACGATAGTAGGCTGTACTGTGAAAGGATGAATGAGGTCCTCTCTGTTGTAAGTATGATAGTAATGAGTCTTCAGAAGTAAAACCACGATGACGGTCAACTGGTTTATCACCCCACTGGATGAACATCCATTCCCTGTTTCTCAAGCGTGGTGGAGTCCAAAGATCATCGACGGATAAACTTGCATAATACCTAGAGAATCGAAGGGCATAGCGACTCCATCCTTCGGACATAATAATTCGAAATCGACGGCGGCTGATGAACTCAACGCTAAGATGGTTTCAATCTAGATTTAAATCTTGAACTTCTTTGCCATCAGTGGACGGTGCAGCCCCCGTTTTTTCAACATAAGCCTCTAAACACAAATATTCTCCATCCAATACGATAGCCTCTCCGAATGTGAGGGCTTTACCAGTTACTGCACAAACCGGACCTAATTGACCAGAGGCTGTTGATAGTTTGGATGGGTCTGGCATATACTGATGGAATAGTAATTGCTTCTTGATACTTACTTAGAATCTGATTACGTAATACAAGTGATTTTTTACTAGAGGGATACGCCGTAAGTCATGGAATCGGAAGATGTCCATATCCGAATAGGACATTCCCCCGATCCCGATGATGCATTCATGTTTCATGCACTTACTACGGGAGCAATGGAAACCCCAGGGCGACATTACGAGCATGTATTGTTAGATATTCAAACTCTTAATGAAAAAGCGCTAAACTCCGAATACGAGATTTCCGCAGTTAGCATACATTCGTTCCCTAAAATTATCGAAAATTATGCACTAATGAATTGCGGAGCATCTATGGGCGAGGGGTATGGTCCTATGTTAATTGGTAACGAGCAGTTGACTTCGCAAGAAGCGAAATCACGCACCATCGCCGTTCCTGGATTGGATACCTCGGCTTATCTGGCATTGAGATTAGCCTGGGGTGAGGTAGATGTCGAAGTAGTCCCGTTCGACGAAATTTTACCAGCTGTCGCTGAAGGAAAATATGATGTCGGATTAATTATTCATGAAGGACAGCTAACATGGAAAGATGAAGGCGTATACCTAATCCAAGACCTAGGTGTATGGTGGAACGAAAAGACTGGTTTACCATTACCTTTGGGTGGAAATGTGGTCCGACGGGACTTAGGCGAAGATCTCTGTAATTCATTGGCTAGCGATGTTAAGAAATCCATAGAGCATTCACTAAATGACCCAGCCACCGCTCTTGAATTTGCCAAGCTATGGGGCAGAGGAATTGATGATGAGACAAACAAACAGTTTGTACAGATGTACGTAAATTCACGAACGCTTGATTATGGCCCTGAAGGTAGGGCTGCGGTTCGACTATTTTTGAAAGAGGGACAAAAAATCGGTCTAGTTGATGGTGGATTAGACACTGATTCGATTGAATTTATCGGGGTGAATGAAAATGACTGAAGACATACCTGAGAGGTCAGAATTTGATTCGGTTGATCCAGCACCACCTAGCAATGAAAGTAGTGTGGCAGATTTGCGAACAGTTCTATGTAATGAGAACGAAAAGATGTTCCAAAGGATGAGGGCGTTGTTCGCATTGCGCAATATTGGTGGTAAGGATTCGGTCGAAGCATTGGCAGCAGCCTATGAGTCGAAGTCCGCTTTATTGAAACACGAAATAGCCTATGTAATGGGACAGATGCAAGACCCCCATGCTGTACCTTACCTAATCGAGAGATTAGAAGATGGAGAAGAAGATGTAATGGTCCGACATGAAGCAGCTGAAGCATTAGGGGCTATTGGTGATAGGACCGCATTAGCCGTTCTAGAAAGATTCGTTGATGATAATGAAGTAGTGATTGCAGAATCGTGTGAAGTAGCACTTGACTTACTGGAATGGGTGGCAAGTAAACGCTTGGATTATTCTTAATAATTACTCAAGTTGAGCCCAAATGGGTTGTTCTTCTAATTTGCATACTTCTTTCAAGAATAGCAGCAAACCCTCTGTTGAATTAGCATCCAGTGTATTTCTCACTTCATTGTCAAAATAGTATTGCATCCTATTTTTGTTAATACCCGTTTGTTGGGATGAGCTTTCAATTACTTCGTTTTTCCAATGAGAATTGGTATTGAAGGCTTGATAATTGTGAATTAATGCCTTGTGGATTTCAGTAACATGGTCCAAAGGCGCATCCTTTCTACAGGCAAATACACCGAAAACCATTGGTAAGCCAGTAACCTCGGTCCATTCTCCCCCTAAATCTAACGAGACCAATTCTGGATATTGGGATGCTGCGGCTAGTGCTCTATCTCCAATCAATAATGCGCCATCGCATAGATCCAACATAGAATTCAGATCCGGTCCAGTCTCTACACATTTAGGATCTAAACCGCGATGTTTAAGCAACCATCGGAGTAGTACTTTAGAAGTTGAAGAGTCCGATGGCAATGCAATATCACGCATCTGATCAATATCCCTTGAACCGAAGAGAATTACTGAACCTACTGCACCCATTGCAACAATTCCAAGATTAGGTAGTAACATTAGTTGATCTGAGTGCTTTGCAAAATCGGCGGTAGGTATTGGGGCCGTTAGACAATCCTTACGAAGAACATGGCCAGTTAGCCATGCAGGGGGAGCGGATAATACAGACCAACGTTCATCTAAACCATGAAAGAGTGGATCGCAATTAGTGAAGGCAACCCGGCCAACGACGCTTGTCCACGACATATTACCCACTTCTAATTGAGCAGAGGCAAACTGTTAATCTCATGTTTTTCCGGTCGAATAATTTCAAATTTGGAATATATTGAATTTCTTCTTATGGACAATTGATTGGTGTCCTCTATTAGATTCACTAAATCGTCTACTTGGGAATCCAGGGGAGTGGTACTTCCTGCCGAATGCATAATTTCTTCGTGACCTACAGTGCCATCAATATCATCTGCCCCAGACACCAATGCCATCTGTGCCACGAAATCTCCAATATTCATTCGATAGGCCTTGATATGAGGTATGTTATCCAACATTAAACGGGAAATAGCAATTGTCCGTAAGATCTCATTCGAAGTGGCCAATTGGGCTTCGGGTAGCCTGGTATAATCTGGTAAAAATGGATAAGGGACAAAACATTGGAATCCATTAGTTTCATCCTGTAGTTCCCTGAGTAATTCTAGATGAGTGATTCTATCTTCTATCGATTCTATTGTGCCAAAAAGCATCGTACAGTTAGTTGGAATTCCTAATTTATGAGCTTCCCTGTGTATCTCCAAATATTCACTACTGGTTTCTTTCCCTCGGCAAATTCTATCACGAATTTTGTCGACCAGAATTTCAGCTCCGCCTCCTGGTATAGAATCTAAACCTGAAGAATGTAGTTTTTGGAGGGTTTCGTGAACAGATAAATTGGACCTCTTCGCTAGGTGTTTTATCTCCACGGCTGTAAGAGATTTGATGTGAATATGTGGGAATTTCTTTTTGGCACTACTGTATAATTTTTCATAATGGTCGATTGTCCAAGTAGGGTGTAATCCACCAACTGAATGGACCTCATCTATTTTGTCAGAATAGGGTTCGATTCGATGTAAATATTCATCAACACTCAACTCATAGGCTTCAGAATGTCTAGGTCCCTTTCTGAATGCACAAAATCTGCAGGCCAAAACGCAAATATTTGTTGTGTTTACATGAAGATTTTGATTGAAAAATATTTGATTATCAAATCGAGATTGTTTGACCATATTAGCAAGGGCAAATATGGCGTT
The DNA here is from genome assembly GCA_036138175.1 of Thermoplasmatota archaeon. Taxonomy (GTDB): domain Archaea; phylum Thermoplasmatota; class Poseidoniia; order Poseidoniales; family Thalassarchaeaceae; genus MGIIb-O1. The sequence goes on from JAZAAK010000028.1 coordinate 8,538, forward strand.
GAGGTCAGCCAACCCGTAGATTTCAAGGGCTTGATTTTTGTTAATCCTACCTTTTAGAATTAAAGATTCTAGCGCTTCGGCTAGTACTGTATTGGAGGATACAGAAGTCGGAATAGGCATCGAATTGAGGTTCCTTTGCCAATCTTTGTGCCCACCTAGAGGTGCTGTGGTCTCAAGCATAGGCCTGTTCACAAAACCCTCCAATAATTCGACCATATTCAATCCATCTATAATTTGATGAAAACTTGAGGCTGGAAATCATCAAAGGCCCGTTTCCTTAGCAAGACCTGTGAAGGGAACTGAAGTATCTGTTCAAAGTTTAGAAAATTTGGCTAAAATTTGCCGGAGGTCAATAGTTGACATGATACACAAAGCAGGCGCAGGACACCCAGGAGGGTCTTTGTCAGCAATCGACCTAATCGTGGGATTATATGGTACTCAACTAAATGTAGATTCTGATAATCCAGATTCAAACAAAAGAGACCGATTTATAATGAGTAAAGGTCATGCCTCACCAGCAGTATATGCTATTTTGAAAGAGCACAATTTCCTCCACCAATCAGACTTGGATGGCTTCAGAAGTTTAGGTTCGGTATGTCAAGGACATGTCGATATGAAATGGACGGATGGCGTAGACTTCTCGGCAGGTAGTTTAGGTATGGGATTATCCTTTGGAATAGGCACAGCATTTGCAGCAAAAATGGATAGTTTAGATTTCCAAACTTGGGTAATGTTGGGTGATGGTGAATCCCAAGAGGGGCAGATCTGGGAAGCATTCATGGCGGCTAGTTACCATAATTTAGACAATTTACACGTAATAATCGACAGAAACCGAATACAAAACGATGATTTCGTTAATGTCCAAATGGAGATAGGGGACGTTGCCAGTAAGGTAGAGGCTTTCGGTTGGTCCGTTAAGGAAATCGACGGTCACGACATGGAAGCTATTGTCGAAGCTCTGCAATGGTCAATGGACACACCAGGTCCATCCGCCATAGTAGCCCACACAGTCAAGGGAAAAGGCGTATCCTTCATGGAAGATAACCCGTCATTCCATGGTAAAGCACCAAATGATGTTGAGCTAAAGATGGCAATGGAGGAGTTAGTATGAGCGCACCATCTACTGGCGGAGCCAGTCGTGATGGCTATGGAGCAGCATTACTCAACCTAGCATATGACCCACGAGTTGTTGTAATTGAAGCAGACCTAGGTAAATCTACCAAATCCTGTCTTTTCCGTGAATTGTATCCAGAGCGGACAATTTCGTTAGGAATTGCAGAACAAAATATGGTACTTGTAGCAGCAGGACTAGCATCTTGCGGAAAGGTTCCGTTTGCTAGTACATTTGCAATCTTTACAGAAAGAGCCTTTGAACAAGTCAGAAACGGACTCGCTAGACCAGGTCTCGTCGCTCATATCTGTGGAAGTCATGGAGGGATACACACTGGTACGGATGGTAGTAGCGCTCAGTCCATCGAGGATTTAGCTCTCTACAGAACCATACCTGGAATGACAGTTATGCACCCTAGCGATGATTTGTCAGCAACAAAATTGACCGAAGAATTGCTCAACCACCCGAATCCATCATACACTAGAACTGCAAGAAACAAGACTCCTCGAATTTATGATGAGAACACTGTAAATTCCATACAAATTGGGAAGGGATCCGTTCTCAAGGAAGGAAATGATGTGGCGATAATTGCAATCGGAGTAATGGTCCACAAAGCACTCGAAGCCGCGGAAAATTTACGCTCAGATGGAGTTAATGCGACGGTTGTGGACATGCATACCATCAAACCATTAGATACAGCATTGTTGGACCAATTAGCCAATTCTGTTTCGGGAATAGTTACTGTTGAAGACCACTCAGTCATTGGTGGATTAGGATCTGCAGTAAGCGAATACCTTAGTGAAAATAACCCTACAAAAATCCGAAAGATAGGTGTGGAGGATAGATTTGGTGAAAGCGGGGGTAGTGAGGAGCTACTAAGTCTCGTAGGGTTAACTGTAGAATCTATTGAAACCGCAGCTAGAGCAATGTTGTAGATTGGGAAATTTCGCCCACAATATTGGGTTGTATTCAAGAATAATAGGTAATCGGGGTGGCATTGTGTCTTCTCTAGATGATATCAAGAACCTTCTCGATGGAACAGTCAATCCCGAGATTTTGGAAGACAATCCAGAGCTATATGAGATGGCAGAGTCAATTTATGGAAGAGAAGTTTTGGAGCAGATGGGAGTTGAGGCCCCAGAACGACCTACTGAGTCAATAGTCCAACCAAATGGAGATGCGAAGCACGAGGTACAAATGCCAATTGTACCTATTGCCCCGCCGGAACCAATTCCAGAAAATCCCAAATCAAGAAGATGGGGCTTGTTTGTTTTTACTACCATTGTAATTTCTCTAATCTTGACCAATTTAGTGGTAGGATATGGTTCCTTTATTCCACTCTGTGATGAGCCGGATAGTGAGACTAACTGTGAAGATAAATTAATCCTAAGTGAAATTGCAAATTACCAATCACCTAATTCCTGGACAGAAACGATGGAACTAGAAATTATTGAGATTGGAATCCTCGTGTTCATGTTAGGACTTATGTTATTCTCACTACGTAAGAAGTAAGACTAGTACATCCGTGCCAAATGCTGTTTTCTTGTTGTCATTCTACCAGTGACTACGCAGGGCTTAGGCTCACTATACGAATCAATGCAATCCCCTAAGAAAGTAAGTCCTGTTGCTTTTTCTAAGATTTCAGCGTCAGAATCATTCCCATCAAAGGCTAATTGGTAGACTTTACCATCTTCAAGAGGTTGGGTTAGTTTCCATCCATCTGGGGATTGTTCTATACCGGGGAAGTCTAGAACTAAATTTTCCATATGCACTGCTGCACGATTTCTAAGTTCAGATTCGGTGGAATCTAGAGAGTCGGAAATCACAGTTAGTAAATCATTCACGTCATGGCTTGCTTTTCCGCCTGTTCTCTTGGATAACACAAATTGACCAGATTTCAGGTCCCTAGGGCCTAATTCTAATCGAAGTGGAACGCCTTTTATTTCCCAATCGTAATGTTTTACTCCGGGTCTTATATCTCTATCATCAACCTTCACTCTGTATCCAGCGGATTTGAGATTGTCTGCTATTTTGTTAATAGAAGGTATTACATCATCATCGAGATGTTGAGCTACCGGCATTAGGACTATCTGAATGGGAGCAATCTTTGGGGGGAAGATTAGTCCTGCATCGTCGCCATGCATCCCTACAACTGCCCCCAACATTCTTTCTGACATTCCGAAAGTGGTCTGATGACAAAACTGAGTTTGACCTTGTGCATCTTCGTATTTGAGATCAAACGCCTTAGCCCATTGATCCTTGTAATGATGATAGGTGGCGACTTGTAGTGTTCGACCATTTGGCATTACAACATCCACAGCATTAGAGAACCAAGCTCCAGGAAAGGTATCCCATACTGGTCTCTTGGAAACAATTGCAGGGAAACAAAGGTCGTGAAGCAAATTTTGTACGATAACTGCGTCCTCCTCTATTTGGGCATCAGCACCTTCTTGATCCATGTGAGCGGTATGGGCTTCAAAGAAATGAATTTCTCTAACTCGAATAAAAGACCTAGTTTGTTTAGTTTCATATCGGAAAGTGTTGACTATCTGAAAAGTTTTCAGAGGTAAATCCCCATGGGACCGTACCCATAGTGGAAACATAGTGTACATTGGAGTCTCGCTAGTAGGTCTGAGGAACATGGGTAATTCTAACTCATTTTCTCCAGCGTGTTTAACCCAATACACCTCTTTCTTGAATCCGGCTTCTTCTTCATCTAATCTTAATTCATCTGGATCAACGCCTTCTTCTCTCGCCTTTTTTAACAATGAGACTAAGCGGTTTTCTTTCTCCAACAGATCTTCCGGAACAAGTAGTGGGAAGTTATACTCTTCGTGACCGGTACGGTCCATCTCGGCACGAGTTAATCCATCAATTAGCATCATTGCTTTCCAACCATATGGCTTCCAGACATCCATACCTTTGATTGGATATCTTTTGTCAACAAGGTCTGCAATTTCGACGATTGCTGGATACCAGAGGTTGAAATCCCCCTTAGATGGGATTCCTCTCTTGGCCTTGTCGTGACTCGCCATGATTGCTGTCGCCAGCAATAATCGCTTGAATGTGACGCTGGAGGAGGAGTCAATTTGGCGAGATTATGCCTTGTATCGCCTGGACCAATGAAAAATCATCATCTATTTCTTCGATTCTTCCATCATCGTGAACTATTCTAGCTCTCAATTTACTTGGGTCGTTCATTTCTTCCATCAAATTTGCAACAACTGCGTTAACCCCATATCGTTCAATTTGTGCCTCTGCTCTTTGAATCAGAGTATCTACTTCTACATCAGATTCTAACTTGAATCCTACACGAATCGAATCTCCAACTAGACCCCTTAATTCTTCGATATGTTTCCTTCCAGGCTTAAGATTTAGTTGCCAATTATCTTGACCGCTTGGTTTCTTACCGTGTTCTGCTTCTGTGAAATAATCCAAAACTGCTGCAGCATGAATCCATACGTCAGGTTTAGACTCAGTGGCTATTACCTTGCACAATGCCAGCATACCATCGGGAGTCCCATCCCGAAACACGTTCGGAAGAGAAAAAGAGGGATTAGCAGAGGTTTTTCCGGCTATACAAATAACATTGTGACCCACACGATGGAGATATTCTGCAATAATCCAGCCGGTTCTACCTGATGATGCATTTTGAATGGCTCTAACAGCATCAATTGGCGCCCTATTTGCTCCAATTGTAATAGCAATCAATTTCGAGGATTGGGACCTATTTGCGATATGACAAACCTTAGCGACAATGGAAATTGGATCTGGCTGTTTCAATTTTCCTTCGTCTACCTCGTTAATTATCACATGGCTACCTTCGTCACGTAATGCATCGAGAAGTTCAGTAGTTACCGGATCATCGAATAAGTCAGTGTGCATTGATGGGACAAAGCAAAGTTTGGATTTACGACCTCTACTCGCGGAGAGAGCCATCATCAAGGGTGAGTCCATTATTCCGTGTAGGTGCTTTGAGATTGTATTCCTTGTAGCAGGTGCAATTAGTGTTACATCAAAGTCATCTAACTGGGACATTTCACTAGTCCATCCTTGATGCACTGTTGTGTCGGAACCCCAACTCACTGCAAGGGGTGTGATTATCTTCGTCGCTTCCTCACTCATAATTACCGTCAAATCCGCCTGATGCCGACGCAACTCTCTAGCCAACCTCACAGATTCAACAGCAGCTATTCCACCGCTTATTGCCAATAAGACTCGTTTTCCGAGTAATGCATCGCTATGGATGGCGACGCCGGTGTCCCTTGTCACGAGACCTACGAGTACTATGTCGTTCAAGAGTGCGTCGCCGACCGTTTGAGTCTTAGATGACAATACATTCGTCGAACTGTGGGAGAGTTAGCGGCCAACGACCTGATTCGCAGGTTGGCGATATTTGGCGCCTTGAATTTACTGATTTTATCCTTAATTCTTGCATCCGTATCGGTAAATGGAAACGATATATTTCTAGGATTTATTCTTGGATTTGGTTTGCTATTGCTTTTTTTTGGGACTATAGTAATAATCGCTTTTTTTCAGAGAAAAGAAGGATACGATGCTAGATTAGCCAACTTGGAACAATTTCTTTCTGTGATTTTCCTTACCGTTGGCTTAATTCAAACAATAGTTGGATTTATCGCTATGGAAATATTTCTCATTACCCAGGGCTTATTGCTTCTATTACTCGGTAACTCCACTCGAAAGCGAGTATCGACTATTAGGAATCCACAATTTATGGAATGGTATAATCAGGGTAAATCATCCGATGTAGTTTTGAGGACTGAAGAGGTATACGCTTCCTGCCCACATTGTAGTAGCCTATTGGCAGTTATTCCCAATTTACTAGGACCACATGATCGTTGTCCAAATTGTGATGGATTACTGGTAAGTTCGATTGAGGAAGAATGATTCAATATCTCTCAAGGGCAGTTGCGATACCCATTCCGCCACCAATACACATAGTAGCCACAGCCTTGTCCTTACCAGTACGATTGAGTAGCGAGGCGGCTTTACAAGTAATCCTAGCCCCAGATGCCCCTAATGGGTGGCCAAGTGAAATGGCCCCACCATCAAGGTTGATTCTGTCCATTTCAATGCCTAATTCATCAATGCATGCTAGACTCTGAGATGAAAATGCTTCGTTTAATTCCCAGATATCTACATCCTCAATAGACCAACCAGCTCTTTCAAGACATAGACGAGATGCAGCAATTGGACCCAAACCCATTAGTTCTGGAGGGCATCCAGTTACTGATGTAGAAACAATTCTAGCGATTGGATTCAGACCATTCTCTATAGCAAAACCCTCACTACAAACTATGCAGAAAGCTACACCATCAGTCAATGGTGATGATGTAGCCGCAGTAACAGTTCCTGTTTCTTTGAAAACCGGATTTAGTCCCGCCATTGATTCAAGATTACTCGAAGGCCTAATACAACCGTCAGAGTCGAGAGTTTCTTCTCCATGAACAATTGCACAAATTTCGTTTTCAAAATTACCTTCTAATTGAGCCAGATGTGATTTTTCGTGGGAAGCAAGAGCAAATTCCTCTTGACGAATACGACTTATTGAATACTTATCAGCGACATTTTCGGCTGTAATTCCCATGTTGATGTAGGCTTCTGGATACGATTCTTCTAATCCTGGATGAGGGGACCAATTGAAACCCCTCCTCTTTACCCTAGACATTGATTCCATACCCCCAACGAGGAAACAATTACCAGAACCTGTAGAAATCTTTCCTGCGGCAACATGGATAGCCTCCATTGAAGAACCACACAATCTGTTGAATGTAGCACCTGGTACAGTATCGGGTAATCCGCTTAGAAAAGATACTAGCCTTGCTACATTGTAACCTTGTTCACCTTCTGGATAAGCGCATCCTAGCAGTAGGTCGTCAATTTGGTCTGCTAAGATGTTATTACGAGATAATAGGGTTCTAGCCACTTGACCCGCCATTTCATCTGGCCTAACTGCCATTAGCGCACCTTTGTGCGCCCTATGGAAGGGAGATCGCATCCAATCAACTATGACTGCATCCACGATACTCGGTCGGCTATTAGCCCAATAACCATTGAGATAGTGACCTGACAATGTGGTTAGTTGACCGGCGGGTTCATGAAAGAAGCGTAAGTCGCGCGAATCAATGATACGAGAATGCTCCAATCACGGATTCTATGCAGATGACCACCTCTGCCCTGCTTGCAATGCAGAAGGCAGATTTATCATGAGAACTGGCGAAAGAAATAGCCTTGCTAGGAAACTAGCATTGGTTCTTAGGCACGCGCCAGAAAAATTCGATCTAGAAATGGATATTAACGGTTGGATAGATCTTAAGGACATTATTCGTCAATTCAAGAAAGGTGGCAAAAGATTCCATTGGTTAAGACCACACCATTTCACAGCAATAGCGGAAACCGATCCCAAAGGTAGATACGAAGTACGTGGAAACACTATCCGTGCAACCTATGGGCACACGGTTGAAATCGAGCTAGATCTACCCACCGATAACATACCAGATGCACTGTATTTCCCATGTGACCCAGAACAAGCAGATAACTTGCTTGAAATTGGTATTTCACCTAGCGGAAGGGCACATGTTCACCTATCAGCAACGATTAGGAACGCTGCAGAGGCCGGCCACGTCCATTTCAAATTACCAACAATATTAGAGGTAGATACGGCACAAATGTATGCAGCGGGTGAGACTATTTGGCACGCTGGAGTGACAGTCTACTTGACTGAAAATGTACAACCTCAATACCTGACAGTTGTGGATAACGATGACCCGGAATATGTCTTGGCTCGTGCACGATGGCAAGAAGAAGAGTGAATTTACTGATATTCACCACAAAGAGGGCAGAACCCCAAGTCGCCTGTAAGGTCGGCTTCACAATTATTGCATATTCCCGTAATTGAACTTACAGGCTTAACCTCGGATTCATTAACAGCACTTACGGGTTGATCACGTGTCACAAATGGGTTAGCAACAGCCTGCTGAACATTAATCGCTTGTCTGAAGTTAATACATTCTTGTATCGCATTTTGAATCCTATTCGAAGTTCGTAATCTTTCTTCAACAGATTCTATCTTCTCAGAATCCGCGAGTCTACTTTGTAACCAACGCTGGAATCTGTCTAGTTCGCCGTCAGCAGTCATGTTTGCCGGAAAGGTCGGTGAGCAATGAATCTGACTTATGTAAACGTCAATAATTCATCCAAGTTATCGGATAACACAAAATGTCTAGTCCCTTGGCAAGCGCGTACACTATGGCTCATATTCTAATGAAATTTGGCGGTGGATTAATCACCACCAAGTCACAAATGAAGACTGTAGATAGGGATGCTATATCGAAACTTTCTGCAATCGTGAACGAATTATCTAGACTCGGACACAAGGTTACAATAGTACACGGAGCGGGTTCTTTTGGTCATCTCAAAGCCAAACAATGGAAAATAGCCAATGGCGCTCAAGAAGATATCATCGAACTACAAAAAGAGGCTGTAATTTCTATCCGAGAAGACATGTTAGAATTGAATAGCGAAGTTTGCAATTCTTTGTCTAATCACGATATAGAATGCCAAAGTTTCCCTCCCTCAGATTGGGCCAGTGAAGTTGGAGCAGATTTTTCTGGAGATTTATCTCCAATCGAAAACAGCTCCGAAGGGGTAGTACCAATCACTTTTGGTGATGCGGTAGATTGTAGTCCACCAAAATTATTCGGAATTTTATCCGGAGATGATTTGATGGTAAGAATAGGTAGGGAAATTCCGGGAATTACACATTGCATATTCTTGTTAGGGGATACTGAAGGGTTACTCTCAGCACCGCCCTCTGACCCAAATGCAACATTGATCCCCATATGGAATAAGAATCAAGAAGTATCTGGAGAACATGACACATCCCAAGATGTAACAGGCGGTATATTCCTAAAATTAGAGTCCGCATCCATAATCGCCAAGGTAGTCCCCAATGTTTGGTTTATCGATGGTAGAAAACCAGAGAGGGTTCTTGAATTGCTGACAACTGGTACAACGAGAGGAACTCAGATAGTGCAATGATGTCTGATTAGTGCTCAAGTATTCCATTTCGATTATATGGTTAATGCTCTTCAAAAGGATTGGTTGGTATGGTCGTGCCTTCAAATCCCCTAGATGGTCTAGACTCATCTCAAGCCGAAATGATGGAAGAATTGGTTCTTTGTCTAGACTCTGACGATAATGTGATTGATAGTTCCAGCAAATTCACAACCCATCATGGAGAAGGAATTCTTCACAGAGCATTTAGTGTACTGATTTTCGATAGTGAAGGTAGATTATTAGTGCAACAGAGATCTTCTGACAAAATTACATTTCCAGCAGTTTGGGCCAACTCATGTTGTAGCCATCCACTAGACATTGATGGTGAAAATGACGACCCAATTGAAGGTGTGAAAGAAGCCGCAAGAAGGAAATTAGACCAAGAACTTGGTATTCCTAGAACGATTACTAACGATTGGAAATTCCACCATATTGGTAGATTTGAATACAAATGCCGATGGGATTCGGAATGGGTTGAGCACGAAATCGACCATGTCCTAATAGTAGAGGCTGATTGTAATGTTGATTTCAATCGAAACGAGATTCAATACGTAGACTGGTTAGATAATGATTCTTTAATCCAAATGATGGAAAGAAAGGGAAGATGGAAAAGTCAGTTGATTGCCCCATGGTTTGAGGCTATTTTCAATAATTTTCTGGGATCTGGAGATTTGAGTATTGATTGGATTATTTCCAATAAAAAGTCAGAAATAATAAGGTGTGGCGAATTGTCCGTTCAACATCCTGAAAATTCTGCTAGTAATGTATTAGCAGCATTGGGTCAACATAAGGAAGTTGTTGAGGGAATTATACAAGAAAACCTATCAAAAATTCAACAAGAACGACTACGAGGGGCAATGTCCCACCTATTTACTGGTGGAGGCAAACGATTGCGTGCGATTATGCCAAGACTAGTGGGGGATGCAGTTGGAAATGGACATCAGGGGCATTATACCCTAGGGGCATGTATCGAAATCATTCACAATTTCACTTTGGTTCATGATGATATTATGGACCAAGATCCGATTCGTAGGGGGTTGGATGCTGTACATGTCGCATACGACGACCCTACAGCAATAAATGCGGGAGATGCAATGTTAGCACTAGGGTTTGAAATGCTAGCTGATAGTTCGCATATCGAGGATTCTCAACTCAGGCACGTTGTAAGCGCGATCGGACAAATGGTACGACATGTAGCTGAAGGTCAACAAGAAGATTTTGAATTTGAGGATAGAGATTCCGTTTCCGAAGAAGAATATATTTCCATGATTGCAGGGAAGACTAGTGCAATGTTCGAAACATGCGCGGAAACTGGTGCTATTCTAGCAGGTGCGGATAATGAAACTGTAGCTAATATGGCAAATTGGGGGCTCAATCTAGGACTGTGCTTCCAAATCATGGATGATTATATCGACATGACTAGTGATACCGAAACTCTAGGCAAACCAGCGGGAAGTGATATCGTTCAAGGTAAGAGAACTCTGATTGCTATTCATGCATTGGAAAGCGGTGCCGAATTGCCTACGTTTCACAAATTGTTCGGAACAGAATCAACAGATACCTCAGAACTTGCCGTTGCGGTGCAAGAATTGAATGACAATGGTTCAATTCAATATGCTCTGGATAGGGCAATGGAACATCACAGAATTGCACACGGATGCTTAGACAAATTAGAGCAGACACCTGCTGTAGATTTACTAAGGGATATGACTGACTTCCAATTGGTAAGAATCAATTGATCAATCAGTATAGTTTGCTTCGCTAGGAACTTCAGCCTTGAGGCCTTTCCTTTCCCGGATTTCCCCTACTGTTTTCTCGAATAGAGAAGGAGGTAGCATTTCGAATCCTGCATTTTCTGTATTCCAAACAGCTCGACCTTGGCTAGCAGCACGAATGTCGTTAGAGAACCCAAAAGTCTCAGCAACTGGCATCTTTCCAATCACAGAAGCCGTGCCACCGTCAACAGGCATATCCTCAATGATTCCCCTTCTGTTGGTGACTTCTCTTGTGACACCTCCAATAACATCGTTTGGAGCGTCTACGCGTATATTCTGCATTGGCTCAAGAATTACTGGTCTTGACCTAATCAGTGCCCCCTTGCAGGCATTCCTAACTGCAGGAATTGTTTGAGCTGGGCCTCTGTGAATTGCATCTTCGTGTAATTTAGCATCCACTAGTCGCATCATAACCCCCATCATTGGTTCTTCTGCGACTGGGCCTTTCTTACACACTTCGTTGAATCCTTCAATGATTAGTTCTCGAGTTTCGTGTAGGTTCTGAATACCCTTTGTATCATTGACTAATACATTGGTACCATGAATAGCGTAAATTTTTCTCATTAGGTCTTTTTCCATACCATATTCTGCAAATTTATCGCCAACCTGCTTTGCATCTTTGTTTCGGACAGTACCGTCACCAAATACACCATCTCGGAGCGCTTGGATGACCTCGAGGGGAAGTGGCTCAGCTTCGATGTAGAATCTATTGTGTCGATTTGGAGACTTTCCTTCGAATGCTCGACCGCTGTTATTTGATTCAATTGATTCTCGATAAACAACAATTGGTTCGCTGACATTGACCTTAATTCCTTGTTCTTCTTCAAGCCTATAGACTGTGATTTCAAGGTGTAATTCACCCATTCCGGCAAGCAAAGCCTCACCAGTTTCTTGGTTAGTAAAAACTTGTAGTGAAGCGTCAGACTTGGCTAAACCTCGAAGCGCATCGATAAATTTCGGTAAATCCTTCATTGCTTTTGGTTCGACTGCCACGGTTACAACCGGCTCTGAATAGTGACGAATTGCTTCGAATGGTTCTGCATCCTTATCGCGGGAAATGGTTACTCCAGCAGCCGCGCTTCTGATTCCCGTAATTGCGGCAATATTTCCTGCACTTACTGCTGGGACCTGGATTCGATCTCCACCAACCATCATTGCCACTTGTTGAACTCTTTCTGCCTTGCCGGCACCAATTGCCCAAAGTGATTCTCCATGTTTGATAGAACCGGAATAAACACGACCTACTGCAACTTCTCCTGCATGTGGGTCCATCCAAATTTTCGTAATCATCAAAGAAAGTGGACCTTCAGAATCACATTCCATCATTGCCTTTCCTTCTGGTGTTTCTAGATCGCCTTGCCAGATATTCGGAATTCGGTATTTCTGAGAAACAACAGGAGAGGGTAGTGTCTCAACAGCCATGTCCAGTAGGACCTCGTGGACTGGAGCTTTCTTTGCTAGGCCCTTTTGATCGTCAGCAGCGCAATGCTCGAATATATCTTTGAAATTAAGTCCCGACTTTTGCATGTAAGGAACAGACATCCCCCAGTTATAGTAAGCCGAGCCAAAGGCTACCGTACCGTTCTGCACTGAAACCTGCCAATCCTTTCTTACGTCTTCAGGGGCGAAGGTCTGAATCAATTTGTTGACCTTTACTATAACTTTCTCAAATCTAGCCATCATTTCTGGTCCATCAATCTGTAATTCATTGATTAAACGGTCAACCTTGTTGATGAAAAGAACTGGGCGTACCTTTTCTTTCAACGCCTGTCGGACAACAGTCTCTGTTTGGGGCATAGTGCCCTCTACTGCGCAGGCAAGAATGATACATCCATCAACGGCTCTCATTGCACGAGTTACGTCGCCTCCGAAGTCAACGTGACCTGGAGTATCGATGAGGTTGATGAGATAATCTTCTTCTCCGACTTTGTGAACCATAGATGCACTAGCCGCGTTAATTGTAATTCCTCGTGCGCTTTCTTGTTCATCGAAATCCAATACACGAGATTTTCCGGCGAGGTCTTCTGACATCATGCCTGCTCCAGCAATCAGGTTGTCGGAAAGTGTGGTTTTTCCATGGTCAATGTGAGCTGCTATAGCTAGATTCCTTATTTTGTCTCGCTTGTGCATGACTTCAGTAGCCCTAGCGATGTTGTCTTCCTTACGACCCATTCTACCAACCTCTGGATGGGCCGGCGACCTAACATTGGTTCATAAAGCCGATTGTATCACTACGTGATACAAGTCTCGATAGTGACTTTAGAAATCATCAGCGATCATCGAGCGGATGCTGCAATGCGCTCAATCTCATCTTTCTTTCCAACTGCAAATGATGCAACATCACCTGCTGCTGCTTTGTTAAGTTCGGAAATGATACCTTGAGTTAGAGTACGGGTGCTCTTTGCTGTAGCTGAAGCGCAACCCATCGACAAATTTCGTAGTGCCACATCTAATCTACGGCTTGGAGACGAATCTACAGCCTTAGGTTGACTTACTGCACCGAACTTAATCCTAGTAGTCTCTTCGCAGGGAGCGGAGTTTACAATTGCATCAATGAAATGCTGTAGTGGATTTTCTCCAGTTCGCTCAGCGATATTGTCTAATGCAGCTTCAAAGGCTTTAGCACAGTGTTGTTTTTTGCCACTGAACTTTCCTGTTCGCATTAGGTTGTTGATGAATCTTTCAATGACGGAAAGTTTTGACTTCCCGAACCAAGCATTAGCATGTCTACCCCCACTGTGCGGAGTTCCAATAGTTGTGAGGTTGATGTAAGGAGCGAGACCAGGGTCACCACAAACCACTTCTTGAGCATCCCACTTACCGAAAACCATGGTTCCAATACCGGCGATTGGTTGAGCCTGTTGAGTTTCTTCCTCTGACATGCTACTCACCTTACTGGCTTCTCCTTGCGGCCGCGAACCATTTCATCTAATGATACGCCATTTACCTTGATTACCTTGAATCTAACACCAGGTAGGTCACCGTATGACCTTCCCATTCTTCCACCGATACCTTCCACGAGGACTTCATCGTGTTCGTCAATGAAGGAAATAGCCCCGTCTCCAGGTGCGAAGGCTGTTAATTTGTTACCTGTTCGAATTAAGGATATCTTGACCGCTTTTCGAATACCTGAGTTAGGTTGTTTAGCTTCGATACCAACCTTCTCAATCACAATTCCCTTTGCTTGGGTAGAGCCTCGTAGAGGATCATGCTTGAGAACACCGCCCTGGCGCCTCTTGGTTTCTCGGTTCTTGAATTTCCTTTCGTTCCAGCGGAACTTCTTACGATCCTTCTTCATCTTTGGTCCAGAGAACAATCCACGACCCATTACAATCACCTCGAAGGAACGCCCCGCCGACCTACCCACCATATAAGAGCGTGACGGACTCACCAAAGGTGAGGGGGCAAGTGCCTCAACCTCGCTAACATTGAAGCACGGCGTGCGTCGGGTCGTTCACATGGCCTTTAGGGACCTGTTGGCTGGGGCTACTGAAATTAACGATGAAATCAGTGTCAATCATGATATGTTGAATCATTCAAAATCCATTGATCACAAGGCTATAGTGTTCAATAATATATCAGAAGCAAAGGGTCTACGTTCTGCAATTAATGTACTAGCAAGAGACCGACTCTGTTCTATTTTTGATATAACGCCAGGAGAACTAATTGACATATTGGCGTGGGCAATGGAAAATCCACAAGAACCTGAGATCACATCTCCAGAAAATAGTCCAGTTTTTGAAAATACACAAGAAGTCACAGATTTGACCAAGATTCCCATCCCGTGGCATTATCCAGAAGACAGGGGAAGGTATCAATCAGCATCTGTGATAATCGCGGAATATGATGGAATCCGTAACATGTCATTTCACAGACAATTCCTTCGGGATGGTAATCATTGTGTTTCTAGGTTTGTACCTCGCCACCTTCGAACAATGACGGACAAAGCTAGGAAAAATGGTGATGAGATTAATATCGCTGTTGTAAATGGTCCCGATGCTACTGTCTTGCTTGCAGCGGCAATGTCATTCACCCATGATTTGGACGAATTAACGGTGGCTGCCGCATTACACCAAAGATTGCATGGTAAACCACTCGAACTAGTAAGTCTACCAAATGGCATACAGGTTCCAGCAGATTCCGAATTTGCGATGGAAGCAAGGATTACATTACAAGATGATGATGAAGGACCATATGTCGATATTACTGGTACCGTTGATGATGTTAGACAAGAGCCACTTATCGAGTATGATGCCGTACATCACAGGAATCAAGCAGTATTTCATGCTTTGATTCCAGCAGAAGTTGAACATAGAACACTGATGGGACTTCCAAGAGCGCCCACTATCAAGGCCGCAGTAAACGCAGTAGTTCCCTGCACTGATGTATATATGACTGACGGGGGTAGCGGTTGGCTTTCAGCAGTAGTAGCAATAGAACCACAAAAACAAGGGGATGGGATGGCGGCAATTCATGCTGCACTAGATGGTCACCGTTCCATGAAACAGGTTACAATAGTGGATACCGACATAGATTGTTCTAATCCGGTTAGAGTAGAATGGGCTTTGATGACACGTTGGCAACCAGACAAAGATACAGTTATCCTATCGAAACAAAAGGGTTCCAGTTTAGACCCCTCGAGAGATGAAAATGGACTAACTAGTAAGATTGGGATCGACGCTACGTTACCACCCGGCATTGAACGAAAGCCCTATGAGAGCGTACTATGAGGAGTTACGATGGCAACAACCGATCTCGGTTCTAGCCTGCAACACCCTCGAAGGAGTCTAGGAAATCGGCATAGGAGTCAGGCAGAGAAATTCCTCAAACTATCAAAGGATGATAAATCAAATCTGTCTTGGGCCGAACAAAGTGCTCGTCAAGCAGTATTACACGACTTCACTCATCCTGGCAATTGGAGGACTTTGTTAACAATCAAACTGGAGATAGAGGATCATCTAGGCGCCCGAGCTGTTTTGGATGATTTGTTTTTAATCCTTGGTAGGGACCCAGAACTTTTGTCACAATTGGATGGTGTTAACTTAGGAAATGCTGGACTCAGTTTACTTGAGGGAGCTCTGTCAGTTGACCCTCTAGACCCAGATAATTGGTGGGACTTAACCTCTCAAGAAGGAGGAGTGGAAGCTTTTTGTGAACGTATCCGAAATTTGGATTTTACAGATCAAAGAGCGAATATTTTGTTCTCAAGAAGAATGGAACGATTGCTCGATGCAGGATATGAAGATGAATATCTCGAGTTGACAAGAAAGTTGCTCGCCCAAAGACCCTCAAATCATGAGGCATGGGACAAAATGGGCAAATTACATGAAAGAAGGGGAGAATTTGACCAGGCATGGTTATGTTACGATCAAGCACAATCCAACTCTACTAATCTAAACTCTCGGGACGATTTCAAAGTTAGAATGGAATCATTAATTGATGGCAAAGGAAAATTGGCTTGGAAAGCTCCTGACATTTCCGATAGACTCGATTTCCTCAATCGAATGCAAGTTCTAGCCAGACCGACTTCAGAACTTGCGCCGGATGAAATTCTAGAAGAAGATACTGAATTATCCGAATTAGATTATGCTAGGCAATTATACGAAAAAGACAGACTATCTGAGGCATTCTTCATCGCCAGAAGACTCGCTACACAAGGTGATTCTGAGGCTAAATTATTAGCAGAAATAATCCAGGAGTTGATGGAAAATGACTGAACAAGAACCCTGGGTCGTCGTTTGGGCTGTACCAAAGCAACCCCTAGATGCTCCTTGTTGGTTAATGGTCAGACATATTGAACGAGGATGGGAATTACCAGGTGGTAAAATCGCCCAAACTGAATCGTTCGATATAACAGCATTACGAGAATTATTTGAAGAAGCCGGAGTCCTAGGGACTGCCACCAATTATGATGAAAATATTCTCCCAAAGGGCACTGTAGTTAGAGTAGAAATTGATGAAGAGCCTCAACCATACGGTTGGGAGTCTGAAGATGAAAAAATCAGTGAAGTTGGCTGGTGTGTGGAGATACCGGGAGAATTATATTGGGGAGAAAAGGAGATTCAACGCTTACTAGATCATGATTGGAGCACTTCAAGAAGCCTCGCATCTTGAATCTCATTCGCCCTCTCTAGCAAAGATTTCTTCCATTCCGGGTTTCCAATTATTTCCGCTGCGTCTAGAATTAATCCCAAATCGGTTCTTTCAGAACCTCCTAAATCTCTAGTTAAAATTGGTAATAATCCCTCAACAACATCGTTGACATCTTGGTGATTAGCAGGTATCCATGATGATCCTGGGACCGAGCGTGGTTCTGCATTCTCAATCCTGTAAAGCATCCTAGGTGCGTCTTTCTTAACTTCCTCTAAGCCCAAATCTAACCACTCTAGTGAAGCAACGACGGCCTCTGCTTCCATTCCTGCATCAATGAATACTCCTCTGGCGGTCCAGAGGTGTCTCATTGCAGGATCTAAATCATCCATAGCAGTCAATATTCTACCTACTTCTAACCTAGATAGCCCTCTAATCTCTGAGGGGAAGCCACTGTCTTTTGTGATTTCAGCGTGAATGGCCATCGCCATCATAATTTCCCCATTATTGCTATGCCATGTAGCCTGATTTAACATAGAAATGCCATGCAGCGCTGTGTTAGGTGCTATAGCCTTCAGACGTTGAGTACACCATGCCAATTCTTGACCTGAAATATCTGGGCCATCAACGGCTAGTAGTGCTCTTTCCATACGAATTCTGACCTCACATTCTAGATCACGTTCTTCTTTAGAACGAGAACGGGTTAGTAATTCCTCACTAGTAATTACCGCGGTGGCTAAATCGCCTTCTATCAATAAACCTTGAAGACCCAATACATCTCTTTGTAACGGGCTTAATTTTGCTAGTAACTCATCGGGGCCTTGTATATCCTCAAACAACATATACGAACACAATTGTAAAACCAAGTCCTCTGGAATATCTGATAAATTAATTGAGCCTGAATTTAGTTGTGATAGAATTTCACGGACATCTTTCATTCTATCAACTCCGCAGAAAGTGTTGCTAACAATACCGATTCTAACTCGACTTCGTCACAAATCCCAGACCAACCTGCTGCACCAGCATGGCCGCCTCCTTCTCCACCCAACCGGTGAACGATACTTTCCATTAAATGTCCCAAATGAATACCCTGATTTGTCGCCGTTCTGCTAGCCCTAGCACTTAACCTAATTCCGGGACTATTTTTCTTGTAAACAAAAGATGCATGGGCACCAGAAGCCAATAATGCATGTGCAACTACTCCTTCATTAGTACCAGCACGGGTAATCGATATCATATGTTTTCCAACTTCTTGTATCTTTGATCGAGATACAGCTTTGTGTATAGATATGCGTTGAGATTGGTTCAAATCTTCTGACTCTATCTGTTCAATAACGTCGACAATATCTAGTCCAGATTCTTCACAAATCTCTGCTACTCTTCTGTGGCATCCGGGTCTACTGTGTTTGAATCGGCCTGTGTCAGAAATAATCGCAGCTAGAAGAAGTGAGGCTTGGTCGGCCTCTAAACCAAGTCCTTGAGCCTTTATCCAATCCCAAACCATTTCGGCCGTGGAAGAATAATTGCCAGTTAATTCCAAAGTTTTGTCTGGCCATTCGTCTGATGCCGCAGAATGATGATCCAAAACACATAATGGTACATCGGGTAATTTGAATCCAATTTGACTAGGTGAAGCACAATCAACCACAATTATTCCAGATAATGTTCGTGGAAAAGATGGCCTAGTTGCATCGATCTGCTGGTAATCTACTACCATCCCATTAAGAATTTTAATTGCTAATGAACCAATGTGGATGCCGCAAGCCTTTGCGTTGTTTCCGATAGCCGATGCAAGAACTATTCCAGAACCTATTGTATCCATATCTCCATTTTTATGAGTAACAACTGCTATTGGTCCATTAGGTGTATGAAATGAAATCCAATCGCTAAATGCTTGCAAATCAAAAGACATTGAAAATCACCACTCAATTGAGCGACTCAGATGCCTCATTATACTGTGAAATTAATTCCGATTCCCTAGCATTAAGAGATTCTAAATGAGCTTCAATAGTTTCCTTGGAAGATACTAGGTCTTGTGATAATGATTCTCTATCATCTACCTCCAATAAAACACCTCCAAGAGCTCTATACACGGCCCTATCGGGCGATTGTTCTTTCAAGGCCTCAATAGTTAGCGAGATTTCATTGAATTGGCTAGTCAAGGATTGAATCTGTCCTCGCACCATTTGTAATTCCTGGACTAGGCTCTGAAGTTGTTGTTGGTCCATTATTACTCAACCTCCGGATTTAGTCAACCGCTTTCAAGGCGTCGTATGCTGCAGAAAGGCCTCTCATTACGGTATTCCAGCGAGCGCGCATATCAACGAATACTGGTTCGACCTCATCTACGATAATACAATCACCGCTTCGAGTAACTTCTGCCTCGGTAACTAACGCTGCCTCTAGCGAACTAGCGTAGGGACTAGTAATTTGCAAAGTGAGTTTTACGGAATCACTCTTCTTCGTCGCTGACACTTTCTTCACCAGCTAGTTTACGCTCATAATCCAAAGCAGCCTGTTGTGCGATTACGGTCATATCAGTCGCAGTAGCGCCTTCCATTCCACGTCGAACTACCCTTGTGTTAGCATCTGTTGCACGAGTGAAAGGCTCCCATACTCCTCCGGAGAACTTGTGCCCACACTTCTTGCACTCCCAGATTCCCGCAACTTGTCGGCTGACCTTTTGATAATGACAAACTGGACAGGTGTAATTTCGCGACTTCTTCTTGAGTGATGCGCCTGCTCTTCTACGAACACTCACACCGTATCTTGGACCATACTTTGCAGTAGCGCCGGCCTTCTGTGTTCTCTTTGCCATTTCACTCACCTTCCAATGCGTTGTTTACCAGATCTCTGAGTTCGGCGCACCTTGAACGAGCCTGTTCGTTGATCTCGGCGAATTCGGCGGCCGTGAAGATTCCCTTTAGACCCTTCTGCAACGAATGAACATGATCATCATCACCAAGGGTGATGTGGATTCTTTCATCTCCACCTAATTCCTCCCTTTTATCTGCATCATAAACAAATCGACCACCGACCTTGTGATAAGAACACATTATCGGAGTCTTTGACACATCGAGAGGCATATCTTCTCCAACCTCAAATCTCTCTGCTGGAACGGTAGCGCTTCTTAGCGCTGCAATTGCTGCTAGTCCGAAGGCATCGAATAGGTTACCGTCGTCGGATACGGCAAACACGTCGAGAATTACCTGCCAGGCTTTTTCTCCTGGAATGATACACAAATCCTCTGTGTTTATACAACCAGATTCACGAATTCCTCTATCAACAACTCGACCTAATTCAATAGACTCCGCACTAGGTGGGCCTGCTTCCCAATTGCGTCCTGCAACGGGCCTCACCTCTGCACTACACATCAAACCCCCTTCATTAGGTCGGTCTGGATATGGAGTCATAATCTGGAACTTAACCCCCGCTAGAACGATGGTATCTCCCATTCTGACCCTGGCAGATCCTTCTGCACGAGGTAGACAATTGATCTCAAGTTCCACATCACGGCCTTGGAATTGTCCACGGCCGTCGTGTCTCTTGTCTTCAGCTGCCAATTCTGCTAGATGAGCGCGAAGTAGATTAGGGACTAGTGGTATGCTCATCACTCATCACCTCCCTTTAGGGCGCGAACCATTTCTTTGTGAATCACTTGTGCTGCTTCCATATTGTAATCCCAAGCTTCTTGGAATTGCTCAGGAGATAAGTCTCCATCCATTTGTAGGAATACTAATTCTCCGGTATTTGGTAGAATACCCATTGGTAGATCTGCTTCACCATAGTTATCTTCCTCCTTATTCAGGTCACAAACTACGATGTCATGCACCTTACCACTTGCAACCGACACTACCATGTCTGTCATTGGTATTCCTGCATGAGCAAGAGCGACTGATGCTGCAGTGATTCCTGCACACCTTGTTCCTGCTTCAGCGCAAATAATTTCGATTTCTACACGAATCTTGCTTCGAGGGTATAATTCAGTTAGCACTACACTTTCCAGTGCTTCGGCTGTTACTTTGGAAATTTCTCTACTACGTCGGTTAAATCCTGGGCGGATTCTATCTGTTGTTGAGAATGGCGCCATATTGTATCTAACATCCAATACAGCTCTATCTTGTCGCTGTATCTTCCTCGGGTGTGCCTCCATAGGCCCATAAACGGCTGCAATACAGTCATTTAGACCCCATCGGATTCTAGCAGAGCCATCAGCCACCGGAACTACTCCAGTTTCAATTGATACTGGCCTTACCTCATCCTTGGTTCGACCATCAAGTCGTATTCCGTTTTCATCAATACACTGTACATCTCCATAGCCACCCATCAGGCCTCACCTCCAAAATCATCTATTTTCGCTTCGGTTAACAAAGCGTTTAGTCTGTCTCTAGCGTTGATGATTCCATCAAGGTCACCATCCAACCAAACTCGGCCATTATCGCCAGCGACTACTCTACACTCTGTATCTTCCTTGAGTTGCCTGAGGTTATTTCCACCTCTCCCAATAAGACGCCCTAGTAGATGAGGATCGATTTCCTCAACACTTCCGCTACGAATTGCACGCAGACCCATTCCTTTCATCGTAACTACGCTAGAATGATTTTCTTCTACCTCTTGAACTCGGCAAAGGATTGCGTCCCCTATATCGAGGACCTTTCTGATTCCGCCAAATTCTGCCTTAGATGGTCCAAGGCTCATTGGTAATATGGCATTGAATGGCCCACCTATATCGACGAACCAGATATTGCTGGTGCATCCCTCGATGTAGCCTACCACGAGGTCACTAGGCCGCGGCACGTACGCAGTGCGTCGCGGCTCTATCGAGACAGTTCCGCCTCGATTGTTCATTCTTCCTTGCTTCAAAGCACGTAGCCGGCCGTTTATAGCAAGAACGCCATGACCAGCTTCGTACTCCCCAGAATCGCCTAGGTCGTCCCCAGGGGCGACAAGCAGGGGTGCTTGTCGGGATCTGCGCGGTCCGTCCGCGCCATTGTCTCCACTCATGTTATCGGGCCGCGCGACCCGCCCACCATTCATAACCGTATATGCTCACACCTACGGTGTGTAGAAAGTTGATTCCTCAGTCTAATTCTTTCACATCTAATCCCGAGGCACGTTTTGAGACCCGGCTAATTAGGTCAGACTTCATCCCACCAGGACATTCTACCACACAAGCCCAAGAACCATCTGAAAGCCACTCTTCACGTTGAATAGAATCTCTGAGCAATTGGTGCACTCCTCCGTAGTCTTTTCCTTGAATTCGAAAAGCCAACCTTACTGTAATGAATTGCAAGGGGATTAAGGAGCGAATTGCGACTACTGCGTCCTGTACCTGACGTTCAACTGAAAGGAATGGATCGACGCTAAATCTAGCTTCTGATAATGCGTTTTCAATCCGAGTAGGCGGATGAGGGCCACGGGTTTTTGGGTCGGTAGCAGTAGTTGCTATTGCATTGATAATTTGTTTGCGTTTGTCCTCTACTATTTGCTTTCTTTGAGTGGTAGTCAGTTGTATGCTACCTTCAACTAGTATTTTCTTAACACAAGTGTGTAGATCCGTGCTACCAAAGATATTCTCCAAAGCATCAGACGTAGGCCTATCTCCAGCCTTTACATCTGACCATATTTCGTCTGTAGCCAACATATCCTCCATTTCAACGGAATTATTGTCCTCTTTCCACTGAGAGACTAATTCAGGGTCGACGAGGATTTCATATCGATTCCCACCTTTTTCGAGGCGGGCAATGACTGCGTCATCAAGACTAACCATGAACGTCGAGGCTCGCCTTAGCCCTTAGAGCAATCGGGATTCTATTCCCAATCAACTTAGCTTACCAAGATGGGCTAATGTGTCTTCTTTGCTCATCTTTGCATAACCATTACCATCTACGATTGCGATCTCTACTGCGTCGTGATTCAAATCTTCATCAATCGATTCCCTTAGGGCTTCAAGGCCCATCTTGATAGCGGCATTCTGAGTCATATTAGCCTTCCAGTTAGCCTCGAAATGATCAATTACGGTAGACCTTCCTCGACCTATTGCTCCGGCGTGATACGATTGGTATGCTCCTGATGGATCAGTTTCATACAGATGCACTCCATCAGAGTCCACTCCAGCGATTAGTAGAGCGGTTCCAAATGGTCTTGCTCCACCGTATTGAGTGAATGATTGCATGTAATCACACATTTTCTTGACCAATGTAGTAACCGGAATTACATCCCCGTAAGTCATTCGATTTACCTGACATTGCACACGAGCTCTATCGACTAATTGGCGGGCGTCTGCAACTAGCCCAGATGTGGTGAATCCAACATGGTCATCGATTTGATACATTTTTTCTATAGAATCAATGATTACCAACTTGCTTGAGATTCTTTTATCGACAATTAAAACAACTCCATCTCGGAACTTTAGACCAACTGTAGTTGTGCCTCTTTTTACAGATTCTCGAGCGTACTCTACTTGGTACAATCGTCCATCAGGTGAGAAGGTAGATACTCCATGGTCATATCCTCGTCCGCTCGGCTGCATAACTATCGGTTCCAGTCCTAAGCCGGTCTCTTATCAACCTTGACCGGTTCGTTGTCTCATCATTGCTGAAAATCGTCCAACATAAACAGACCAATTTTGTGATGGATGAATAGTCTAATTGATGGATATATGCGATATCCGAACAAATGTGCGTGTAGCAGTTCTGTCTTCCGGAGGCAAGGATTCCACCTATGCATGCTGGTGGGCAATTATGCAAGGCTGGCAGGTCGAAGCTATGATCACTGTTCACATAACCAGTGATGACTCGATGATGTTTCAATTACCAAATACCTCCCTCGCAGGTCTTCAAGCCCACTCGATTGGCACCTCTTGGTTGCCCATTTTATCGGATGGGATAGAAAATGACGAAATTGAAGATCTCGAAAACGGCATCAGAGGAGGAACTGATGTAAACGTAGCATTTGACAAGGTAAAATACGATACAGAATCGATCAATTTCCCTGCTGATTTAGTTCTCCAGACAGAAGACCTAGAAATTGATGCGTTAGTAGTCGGAGCACTACGTTCAGATTACCAAAAAACTCGTATTGAGCGTATGTGTGAAAAACTAGGATTGATCTCATACTGTCCTATATGGCACCATGAGCCTGAGGAACATATGCATTCACTAATTGAGCACGGATTTGATGTTAGAATAGTTTCAGTATCTACTGATGGTCTAGGAGAGGAATGGTTGGGTCAGAAAATTACCCAAGATTCACTTGAGGAACTCACTAGAATTTCTGCCAAATATAGGTTCAACTTAGACGGAGAGGGAGGAGAGTTTGAGACAATCGTTGTTGATGCCCCCCACATGAGCCAAAGAATCGTGGTTTCGGGTCTTTCCAACTGGAAAGGAAATAGAGGCTCTTGGACACTAGAATCAGCGGAATTATCCTAATCGGATTATTTTTCCATGACTTTTTCCATCCGCTAGCCTCAAGGGGAGTAGTCAAGTCGGCGGCACACGGGGAACACTGTGTCAGTCTCACCGCTGGATTATCGATATGGACGACCCGAGGCTAAAGAAATCTGGTCGAGAGAAGGTCGACACAGTAGACAATTAGAGGTAGAAAGAGCCCTTGTATGGGCTCATTGCCAACTAGGTCGAGTATCCGCTGAACACTACGATATGATTGCTGATATCTCTGACCCAGGTATTGTAACTGCTGATAGGGTTGACGAAATTGAAGCCGAAACACGGCATGATATCATGGCACTAACTAAAGCCATGGCAGAAAAGGCTGGAGAAGCAGCTTGGTGCATTCATTTGGGAGCAACAAGCAATGATATTGTGGATTCAGCCGTTGCCCTACAAATTAGGGATTCCATCAAATTACAAAGACAGAGTTTGAAGACGCTACTAGCCACTCTATGTGATTTAGCAGAAAGAGAAAGGGATACAGTCATGCTCGGTAGAACTCATGGACAAGCCGCTGTGCCGATTACATTCGGCCTTAAAATCGCAGTTTTTGTAGATGAGTTCAGAAGGCATCTCGTAAGGTTAGATGAATTGGAATCGAGAGCAATAACCGGCAAATTCCTGGGAGCGGTCGGAACAGGGGCAGCGCAAGGTGAGAACGCAAAGGAATTGCAACAATTAATTCTTCAACACCTTGGATTAACGGTGCCAGTCGCGACAACACAAGTAGTTGGGAGAGATCGATACATCGAATGGGTTGGATGGATGGCTAATGTCGCAGCGTCAATCGAAAAGCTCCTACAAGAAGTAAGGAATCTTCAAAGATCAGAAATAGCTGAGGTCGGCGAGTGGTTTGACGTCGAAAAGCAGGTTGGTTCATCCACAATGGCGCACAAAAGGAATCCTATTACTGCTGAGAATGCCTCTGGTTTAGCAAGAATCGTTCGAGCAATGATTATCCCTTCGTATGAAAATGCTTTATTGTGGCACGAGAGGGATTTGGCTAATTCCTCGAGTGAGAGATTCACCCTATCTCATGCAATGATACTGTTAGATGACATTCTCGCTAAATCAGACAGAGTCATGGGTAAATGCGTGGTTGATGCTGATAGAATGTTAACAAATATAGAATCTCAAAATGGCCTTGTAATGGCGGAGAAGATAATGTTAGCATTGGTTGATGAAGGTATACACAGAGACCAAGCCCACGAAATTCTACGAGCAGCTTCAATGGTTGCTGTTGCCGAAAATCGCCATCTTCGGGAGATTTGTGGTGAAGATGAGTCCGTAACTGGTGCCTTTACCTCAGAAGAATTAGACCAATTATTCGATCCTTCAAGTCACCTTGGAGTCAGTGGTGAAATTGTAGACGAAACAATTGCACTAGCAAGGGTGATGATTTAGCAATAGTAATGCTAATCCACCCTGAGTTTTTCAAACCTGAATAATGCTCGACCTAGATTCCGGTCCGGTCCACGTTTCAGTGGAGGAGGGAATAGGAGGCACTAGCCTCTGTCTAAGCCTTGCAGTAGATGTATTACAGTCAAATTCTCGCGTAGTTTGGTTAGGTAGAAATTCGTTAGACCCGAAAAGGACTGAGGAGATTTTGAAAGGACTTAATGAGCCTCAATTAGAGAGATTTTTTGTCCTAGAGTTCGGCACAAATTTGCTTACTAGGGTCAACTCTTTGAAACCCCTAATCGACAGATTAGACGATACAGATTTGATTGTCGTTGATGATTGGTGCCCATCTTCAGGCCGAGCACCCGCGGATGATCTACAGGCGATACGTAATTTACTTTCTACAACAAAAAACACCAGGATAATCTTGACTTCAAAGGCATATGAATCACCATCCGGTGATAAAGAAAAATGGAGGAGTCGTGGTTCTCAATTGTCTGGATTAAGGCAAGTATGGTTATTGAGGCAAGAAGGCATTAGGAATTATCGCAAACTAATTGATAAGGAGATAGAAACCAGATTGATATTGAAAGAATCCGGATTCACCATCGCTTAGTTCATTCTTCTGAGTCGAACTCTTTTGAAAGCAAACGGTCTAATTCTTCCAAAGCTTCTTCGTCTGGATCCATGAATTTTTCAGGGTTCCTTGCCATTCCGCTATAATCTAGTGAATCCTTTGAGGCACTCATACGCCGTTTCTGACGTAATCCCAATATATACCAAATCAACAATCCTGCAGAAATTGACAATAGGACTCCTAGAATGGTTTGAGTATCAGCCATAAACACGCGAGGGAAGTCTCAGCCTTGACTGTTCTGTGCTGTTGGTAAACCTCTCAGCAATGGTTTTGCTAAATGCCTTCTATTTGCCGGATTGGGTTCAACCCATCCTTGATATGGTGATTCAAATGAAACTAATTGACTGACCCAAGTCTTTGCCGCTAATTTCCCACATTCTTTGCATCGTAGGCCTTGACCTACGCCGACGCTTCTCATAGCTTTACCACAACATTCCGGCCTCGTCCCAATTCTAGGGCTGCTTGATTTCACTCTGAGCCTCTCTAAATGTACTTCATAGGAGGGCGAGATTAACCCCATCCATTCGATAATATCACCTGGGTACAATTGCCTTAGCAATGTATTGACCTCGCCACTTTCTGCGTATGCGACTAGTGTATGTGATTTGGAACCAGTCCAAACAACAACTGAGGAATGACCGCCTTGAACTTCAAGAGGTCGGGTAGTAACAATCCCTGTTACTGAACCTAGTAAATGGTCATCTGATACTTGATTAGTTCTATGGATTGCCCAGGAATCACATTTCTCGACGTCAGGTCTACCTTGTAGGTATTCATGCGCAGATTGTAATTCTTCAGCCGACTCGGCTCTAATTCCATATAGCACAGGACAATTAGTCCGTGGCATAATCAAACCTCTACCCGTAGTAGGGTCTCTATTTGCGAAAGTTGTTGGGAATTGGTTTGACATTGATTCAATGGCTTCTATTGAGACCTTCCTGTCTGTTCTAATCTTCTCAGTTTGTCTCCATGCGGTTAATTCCCAAGTATTGTTTTCAGAAGGATTCCAAGCGATAGCGGCAGATGCTCCGACGATGCCATTTGGATTTTCTTGTATAGAGTAGATTTTAGTCGATTGAGGTAATTTAGCTAGAGCAGTTTCCATTGAAACTTCTCCTCTGACCGCTTTCCAATACAACGATTCAGGAACTTCTTCAGTAGCGATTATGAGACAGGGTGAAGGTTTCTGTCCTGTATCAGGGTAACTGCCTAGGATCTCCTTTTGCAAATCTTCCATGAATTCTTGGCAAATTGATTCAAAGTAAATTAGGTTAGTAGTATCTGTCCGGCAAATCGCAGAAAGGGCCGCATTTCCTCTAGTCCTCTTAGGGGCGAACGGCCAAAGTCGTACGAGTCTCCTTTCCAAAATCTCGAAACTATCAATCGATTCCATCAACCGGTTAAGTAAACAGTTGAAATGTTCTGTAGTACAGGCATACTCAACATGGTCTGTGTCATCCAATCCTATTCGGATGACACTTTTCGCATGGGTGTCGCTCACGCGACACCCCCCAGTATTGAATCAACAACTCCAGAGATGCCAATGTCGGGGTCACAGCGAATGCCTCTGACTCCGAAGTTTTCTGCAGCAGCCATATCGACTCCTCTGTCGCCCACCATGAATGAGGTTGACTCATCAGGCCTTTCGACCCATTCAGCATCATAAAGCAGTTTGATGCTGGAGAAATCAGCATTTGATGATGCGGCATTCATAAGTTGCCTACCAGCCTCTAGCATCCCGGAATTGGGCTTTCGTGCCCATGCTCCTTCCCAAGGAGCATATGGTGAGAATAATATCAAATCCAGATGAGCATCTGAGTCTTCGAGTAGTAATCTACTCCTTATTTCTGAATGTATATCATCTAAATTGTCGGAATCCCAGTGCCCCCTGCCAATGGGGGATTGATTGGTAACTACCACTATTCTATATCCCGCCCTACGCAAATTCCCAATTGCTAGGCCGGCATTTGGCAACAATTCGACTTCTGCAGGGGAATTGACGTAGTTTTCACTTCCGACATTTATTACACCATCACGGTCAAGATAGGCAATTCTTCCATCCCAACTTTTACCACCCGGTAAATCAAGCAATTCGAGAGGGGCAGTTAATTCCGCAGACTCGCGGTGAGGAGGTAGCATAGTATCACTGCTCGTTATTGGCTTTGGACGCTTCTTTTACGATGTGATTGATGATTAATTGCATATCTTCAATACGCTCCATAGAAGTAGTAGGAACAACGATTGCGACGTCAACCATCTGGGCTAATTTACCACCCTCTCCACCGTTGTAATCACCGGTTACGGCTGCTGTTCTACAACCCGCTTCTTTAGCTGCAATAATTCCGTTTAGCACATTGGGGGAATTACCTGAGCCTGAATATGCGATAACAAGGTCGCCTGATTTAGCAAAAGTGGATAATTGCCCAGCGAATACATTTGCGTATTCGGTATCATTAGCCCAAGCGGTGAACGAAGATATGTTGTCAGTATGAGCAATGGTAGGAATACCCAGTTCCTTTGACCAATCTCCTGCACTATGGGAAGGTGTTGCGGCGCTTCCACCATTGCCAATCATGTGGATACTACCTCCTCTTTCCGCAACCGCAGTTAATTCCACCCACAGGGCTTCAATTTGCGATTTAGAGACCTCTGAAAGGGTTCTTCGCAAATCACTGAGGTAATCTTCAGCGAATGATTCGAATTCGAAGCCCATGTGTCTCCCAAAGCAAACCGGCGAGGGCATCATATTTACGAGTTGATGGCTGGAGTCGAATCAATGGAGGAGCCTGTAGGAGTCGCTTTGGAGGCTATTGCAGACTCAATTGGCACCTCTGGGGAAGCACTTAGATTACTAATTGGGATATTAGGAATGGCCTTTCTAGCCACCTCTTTTTCTAATTCAAAGGCTGAATGGTCAGGGCGAATTGCAGGGGCTGGTTGGGTATTCCTAGGCCTCTTCATTTACCTACTATCAGAATATTATGTGAAAATTGGTGATCCTGTTCTAATCATAATGACTGCTGGTGCCTTACCAGGAGGTATTCTTCTTGCTGTGCTTGAAACCCAAAGGTCTAGCCAATTGAAAGAAGAAACCAGGCAATCCCTAGTTTGGTTGCGTGGAATGGTCGCTTGGTCAATGATCCCCTACCATGTGGTATACTGTATTCCATACCTCAACATCGCTTTCGTTATGCTAACAGCACACAGTGCTGAGTGGATGTTAGAATTCGTTGGATTAGGGTCCTACACAATGGGAGAAGTAATGGTCGATTTACACAATGGAGGAGAGGTTCCATTGAGCGATTGGGATGGAAGTATGTTGCTTCTTACCCAACCACTAGGTGATGGAGGATTCTTCATCCCAATGTACCATTCTACCGGTGAAGAGGTCAATATTGGGTTCATCCTAAGTTGCTCCGGTCTGCAATCAATGATTATCTTTGTAGGAGCGATAGTTGCACTACAAACCGTCCCGTGGAATCGAAGGATTCGAGGCTTGTTGATTTCAGTTCCAACTATTCACATCCTGAACACATTCCGGAATGCAGGAATAGTTTGGTTGACGGATAACTATCGAAATTGGCAATTCTTAGGATTGGATATGTTCGATTTCTCCC
Source organism: Thermoplasmatota archaeon (assembly GCA_036138175.1). Lineage (GTDB taxonomy): Archaea > Thermoplasmatota > Poseidoniia > Poseidoniales > Thalassarchaeaceae > MGIIb-O1. The sequence continues at coordinate 38,702 of JAZAAK010000028.1, forward strand.
ATAGTTATGCTGCAAAGGCCGCTAGCCTTTTCGCAATGTTTCTATTGGCGATTGCACTATTCGATTTACTGCCAGAATTACATAGAAATATTATGCAATTATTACCAAAACAATTGAGAGGAAAAGGTAATTCTTCAACGACTTCTTAGTCGCTCGTATAACTTTCCTTTCAGTGGCATATCATGCTCCCAAGCAAATTCTTTCATCACTCTCAATGCTTCTTTTTCTAAATCAGAATCGCCAACAAAATCGGTGATGTGAATTACACCTTCTCTAGTATTTGCCTTGAATGCCGCTACTGGTTCCTCTCTGTGGAATACGAGATATGCAGAACCATATCCGAATCTCTCTCTCAATAAGCTACCATAGTAGTGAATGAGTGGATCAGAAGGAGGGATGACCAAATCTCGAGTTTTAGTTAGTACATCTGACCCTTCTAACAGGTCATGACGGCCCCAACAAACGTCGTGCATATCGTCTACAAGGAAACCTTTGATGAGCGTGTCATCTTCTTCGAATTCACGCATAACATCTGATATTTCTTCAGCAGAGAAGGGTGACCCTGCTAGTCTCTCAACCTGTTTCAAAGTGATTACTGGGTAGTCTTTCACAAGGTCTCGCAAATAATCTCGCTTAACTTCCCATAAATCAGAGGTAGCTAAGGGCTCAACGGCCTTGAAACCTCCTCGATAATCCTGCACAAGGTGTCCGCTTCGGACTAATGGAGAGATTAGTTTGCGGAATTCACCACGACGCATTGCGTGGCGCTCCATGAAAATCGCAGGGTCGTGGTGTTCCCTGAAGAATTGCAAAATATCCTCGTCCTCTTCAGGAGCCTGTACATTTCGGATGCTCAACAACTTTTGGAAGTGAGGCATTTTTGCCCACACCAAATGACCTCTAAGATTTGTTCCTTGGTGCAATTGGTGAGCCGCGGCCATTGATTTCAGATCAACGCGGAACATCTCACAACGTCCGCGTAATGCGAAATCATCTCTTAATTCATCAAGATGGTCAAGTGCGATTGTTTCATTTTCATGACGAGTCTTTTGATGAAGGGAATGGTGGTGGAACAGAATTCTGTTAATCTTCTTTCGAGGCATTGGGTCTACTACTCCACCTCTGATGTATCTCTCTCCATCTCCCATTGATTCGAATCCTAGGTCCGAGAGAATCTGTTGCACATTTTCATCGCAATCATGTACAGGCACACCGTTGAATGCGTGAATAACTGAGACATCGATTAACCTATCACGATAATTTTCTAGCAATTCATCAAAGGTGTCTTTGAACTCATCTAGATATGAATGTGGGATGTTTATATCTTTGATTTCTAGGTAATCATTTACCACGAACATCAGAATTCTACCAACTGGATCGACCCCTTTGAATACAGGATGATACCAACCTTGTTTCAACATCAGCCGAACTTCTTGTATAAATCTGGAACAGAATGGATCGGATTGCGATACTATTCTCATTTTGCGATCTTCTGCCATTGGAGAGAGTAGGTTCTCCGCGTCTTCATGGCTTGAGTAGTAGTCGGTTGGATCCGGTTGAAGAGCAACTACACGGGCAATTTTTCCAGCGTTTTCCAAATCTCGAAGTGTCTCGGCTAATTCCTCTACTGGCCGTGAAACAAAGAATCTCAAAGTGTGCAAACGGACTGGGCCGATTCTCTCAATAAGAGTCTTCACGGCCTCATCGAATTTCATGGGCTTGACTCTTTCATGTATTCGGTGAAATACTGCGAGTGAACGCTTCCGATTAGGTAACTCGATGTATTTCTTTCCAATGACTAATTGCCTCTCTAGATTGGAAAGAGCACTTTTCAGAGACCTTTGGATATGAGCATTTTCTTTGCCTTTTGGATAACCGTCGAATAATTCCATTCGACTCATTCCATCTTTGGGAATCTTCTCCAACAATTCTTCTTCTAACGGACCAAGCCAAGGGTCACCTCTTAGCCCTAGAACCAACGGAAGTTGATCTTCCATTGTGTACCCTACGCGATTGTGTAATAATCGACCATTAATGACATCTGGATCGTGCTTAATGTCCTTCCAATCGCGGAATCTATAATCCTTCACACGATGTAGCATTTCGTCCCTTCGTTGCACCAATATGAGATTTCTAATCGCATCAGCCGGTTCTTCATATTGAGTGAATGATTTGTGGAGAATCAAGGTCTGCAGTGTTCGGTAATCTACTACCTCAACCTGACCTCCTGTTATTCGATATTCGTCAACCCTTAGGATGTACTCACCATCGTCGGTTTGAGTGAAGAAACCTATCGAGACGAGATTTCTCATCTCTAGTTCCTGCAGTACTGATTCAACCTGCCCTCGTGGGAATGGTAATCTGGCTGCTAATTTGTCTAGAGTACGAGGCCCTTCGGAACCCAGCATATCAAGCAATTTGAGCCTTAGACAATCCATTGGGTCCGAAAGATAGGTCTCCTTCCAAGTAGTCGGCTGACCTTCTTTGAAATCAACACCCATTTCGAAGGTTAAACCTCCAGTGTAAAGGGATCGAAGGTCATCCATTTCATCGGCACCAGATACGGCTAGACACCCTAGTGTACCATGTACTCCAGCCATTCTTTCGGAGAACCATTTATCGTCGATTTGTTCATGACCTGTATTTTTTACCTTGGTGATTAGACCTCGCTCAGCCAATTCGTAAACCCAAGCTCTTAATTGATCAAACTCTACGTTCTTCAATTTTTCAGAATACAAAGGATGGGTCAGAGATTTTTCTAATCCACCCCCCATGTCCATCAGACGCAGTAGACCAGCTGGAGAGTCAGGTACCGCGACCTTGTCTTGGTAGTATTTTGCCAGCCTTTCTCGGTCTAGATCGGTGGCAAGGGAACGTGCTCCGAGAAGTCTTCGAAGAATTTCGGGGTCTATGTCTTTGATCAGATAAGCACGAGTTCGAAGACTCAACAGATCTTCGAATGAAGACATGAATAGAGTCATACCAAGCGGAGATGGCATCTTCACCTTACGATGGACAATGCGTACATTTTCACTGTCCATTCTGGCGATGAAATCAGCTAATTCTTTCATCTCCAAGTCGGAGTTCATAATCTCATTCATCGCTTCACGAATGACGACGGAATCTTCCATTTGCCTATGAGCTCGCAAGATTTGTTCCGCGCGATTTTGGAATTGTTTTGGACTTACTTCATCAGCGCCAATTCTGCGAGGGTTCAGCATACTGCGACTGGATACTTCTCGGAACCTCTTAGCAAATAATTGTGAATCTAGCATATATCTTTGCAGAACTTCTCGACTAGAGTCATCTCTAAATAACTCAGGTATTTTTGAAATCTCTACCTCATGACTCAATTTTATCATAAAGCCATTTTCATCAAAAGAAATCTCGTTAACCAATACATTGTCTCGAACTGCTATTCCAGCGAAAAGATAGCCGAGAGCGAGATTGAAAGCCCGACCTCTGCAAGTAGTTACGATATAGGTCGGCAGAGGTGCTGCTACCTGTTCTACAATTATTCGATCCCTACTCGGTACTTGGAAGGTTGTTGCACAGTGCTCATCGAGATAATTTGCTAGGGCATTAGCAATTGGTTTGTTGAGGCCATATACATCCATCAGTAGAGGCCGGACATCTCGCCCCATCCTAACCATATGCGAGGCGCGCTCAAGAACATCCAGGACTTCGTAACTCAGTTCATTAGTTCTAGAATTAGCCTCACCCGCCCATGATGGGATGGTAGGCCTGTAACCTGTTGCAGAGGTGACGTTTACTCTGGTTCCTTGAACGCTGGATACTCTGTATGTAGAACCTCCAAGAAGGAACACATCACCATTTCTTAGGCTAGCAACGAAGCCACTGGAAAGTTGACCTACTAGAGTCCCGTCAGATGTGAAAACTAGGTAATTATTGTCCGGGGCAATTGTACCTATATTTGTGTAGTAAATCATCTGAGCATAACCGCGCTTCCCGAAGCGATTGTCTTCCCAATCTACCCATACTCGCCTTTCTTCCTCTAATAGGTCTAGAACCTCGATATAATCGTCATAAGGTAGGGCTCGATAAGGCCAAGCAGCGGTAACTAAATCATAGCCATCGTCTATATCCCATTCTTGAATTATCGTTAGACCAATCATAAATTGGGCTAAAACATCTAACGAATTTTCGGGAAATTTTAGAAGGTCCATTGAACCTCGTAGAATACCGTTTTGGAGTGCAACTAGTTCTAGTAAATCCTGCGGAGATGTAGGTAGGAATCTGGCTCTTGGTAGACCACCCACTTGGTGACCTGCACGCCCGATTCTTTGTAGAGCAGTAGCAATCGAACCAGGACTACCAACCTGTACAACGCAATCTACCGAACCTATGTCGATACCCATTTCGAGAGACGAAGAAGATACTACACATCGAAGGTGGCCATTCTTCAGCCGTTGTTCAACGTCTAAACGAATCGCTTTGTCCATTGAACCGTGGTGGCCTTCGACACCCGCAGTTCCTAATATCTTCAATTTCTGAACCGTGGTTTCTGTCATCTGTCTGGTGTTAACGAAAACCAATGTAGTTGTATGAGCCTCAACAATTTCCTTAATCCTCTCAACATTATGTTCGAGAACCTCCTTTATTGGTAATGAAGAGAATCTAGGTGTTGGTAGAATTATGTCGAGATCTAATTTCCGAGCACCGGATACCTTAGCGATTGCAACATTTTGAGGCTCGGTATCACTCTCCCTTGAATCGGAAGCTACCAAAAATTCTGCAACCGCCTCTAGGGGCTCCATTGTAGCGGAAATTCCTATCCTTTGTACATCAGATTCGATTACACTGTCCATTAATGCAAGACTCAAGGCAAGATGAGTCCCTCTCTTGGTAGGCACCAATGAATGCATCTCATCGATTACCATCCACTTCATGTCATTCAATAATGGCCTGAATCTCTTCGAGGCAAGAGCCAAGCCCAGAGATTCTGGTGTAGTAATCAAAATGTGAGGAGGAGCCCTTAGCATCCTTTCTCTTTCTTTCTGAGGTGTGTCGCCCGTTCGCAGACCTACTTTGATTTCCTTTGCCCTGCTTGGAAGATATTTTTCGCGAATTTCCGTCAAAGGCCCTATCAAATTTTTCTGAATATCATTTGCTAAGGCTTTGATAGGTGAAATGTAAATGCACTGAACTGACTTATCCAAACTTCCATCCAATGAGCGACGTACTAAATCGTCAATAATTGAAAGGAATGCAGTCAAGGTTTTTCCAGATCCTGTTGGTGAACATAGAAGCAAATGTTCGCCATTAAGTATCCTAGGTATTGCTAGTTTTTGTGGGTCTGTGAAGTCAGGAAATTTATCCTTGAACCAATTTCGTACGGGTGGAGATAGGCTCTCGAGCAGTTGCTCGGTTTCCCAAGAATCCTCTACATACTCTATTTTGGGCATTACTTCCCCTCACACTATGTCCGCACAGGGGAATAATTCCGTACATGAATACTTCGTTAAGATAAACATACAGTACTATGTACTGAATAGGACAATATATAGTCAAAATTTCATATTTTTGAGTATTTGGTGAAATTTTGAGGGGTAGTTAGTTTAGCCTTCTAAGTCAGTTACTTGCGGATGGCTTGAAAGACAGATGAACACTCCCCACGCTGTTGGATATGTCTGACGAGCGTAGACTAGAGAGGTTGTCCGCGATGCTGAGGCGTCGAGGAGTCGTGCTCCCTGCATTCGATATCTATGGTGGAGTTTCCGGGTTAATCGACTACGGACCTGTGGGTGCTGCAATTAGAAGGCGCTTAACTCAGAAATGGGTAGACCATTGGTTGAGCCACGGAGATATTGTTGAAATCGATTCCCCAACAATTACTCCCGAGTCTGTACTCGTGGCTAGTGGCCATGTTGGAGAATTCAACGATCTAATGACTGAGTGCAAGGCCTGTGGCTCAATATTTCGCGCTGATCATCTAGTTGAGCATATGCATCCTAATGCAGATGCCTTGAACTCTGATGAAATCGATAAGTTACTATCCACTGGAATCGAATGCCCATCCTGTTCCGAAACAGCATGGACTCCTGCTCAACCGATGAATTTGATGTTCTCCACCACTATTGGGGCAATGAGCACTGGAAGAACTGCCTACATGAGGCCTGAAACAGCACAAGGTATGTTCATGCTATACCCAGCATTATACCGCCATTTCAGGCAAAAATTACCATTTGGTGCGATTCAAACCGGTAAAGGATACAGAAACGAAATCAGCCCTAGACAAGGAATGATTCGTCTACGAGAATTTAATATGGCTGAGTTAGAGTATTTCATCGACCCAGAAAATCCTCCAATCGCCGACTTAAACCGTAGAACGGAGATAATTAGCCTGATTCCTGATCCAGATGGCCATCACGCTGGCGAGTCGCGAATGAGTTTCGGGGCAGCCCTAGATGCTGGAATCATACGCCATCCAACCGTTGCTTGGTTTTTGGCTAGGACCTGGGATTTCTTGGTAGAAGTAGGAATTAACCCCGCGAAGATGCGATTCCGTCAACATGCTAGCACCGAAATGGCACACTATGCAGAAGATTGCTGGGATTGTGAAATTCATGGAGAACATGGTTGGATAGAGTGTGTCGGAATCGCTAACCGAACCTGCCACGACCTAGAAAGTCACGAGTCTCATTCTAAATCCAAGTCGCTTAGGGCTTGGAGGCAATTTGCTGAACCTCGTTCGCAGACCATAGACAGATTAGCACCCAATGGGGCTGTAATCGGACCCACCTTCAGAGGAGACGCTGGTGCGGTAGTTGCTGCTCTAGAGTCTCTGACCGATTTACCGGATTCATTGCCATTTGAATTAACATTGGAAAATGGGAGTTCAGTAACCATAGAGGAAGGCATGGTGGAAAGAAGAATAGAGACGGTAAATGTCAGTGGAGAATGGTACACACCTCATGTAATCGAGCCTGCATTTGGTATTGACCGAATTATCTGGCACGTACTCGATCACGCTTACGAGGAAGCTGAAAAGGAAGGAGAGGCTTACACATTCCTCAGACTAACTGAGGGGATTTCAAGCGTTGACTGTGTTGTACTACCATTATTCGACAAAGACGGAATGCCTGAACTAGCAAGAGAGATTACTTCAGCGATTAATGCACTTCCACATTCTAGAGCAGAGATGGACTCAAGCAAATCGATCGGTCGCAGATACGCACGCGCTGATGAGATTGGAGTGCCTTGGGCATTGACCGTCGACCATACATCTCTGGAAGACGGTAGTGTGACGATTAGGCGCAGAGATGACCAATTACAGGTACGAGCCTTTGTCGACGAAATTCTAGCTCGAATGACTAACGGAACCATGCAAGAATTGTTCTGAATGAATGCCTGTTCCAGTAGAATAGCGCCACCAATCTTCAAGAGGCTCCAAGATAGGATAGGTGTGTGAACGAAGCCGGGGCCATCGAGGACTGGACGGAGAAATATCGTCCAACCAGTATGTCTCAGATGGAGGGTAATGAGTCCCAACTTCGTATGATTGCTCAATGGTTGGACAGATGGTCAACAGGAAAAATTCCAGACAAACGTGGATTACTCCTAGTTGGCCCACCAGGAGTTGGTAAGACTACTCTTGCCAAGGCGGTTGCAAAAGAGCGGGGCTGGTCGATTATTGAATTGAATGCCTC
>JAZAAK010000029.1:0-3282 GCA_036138175.1 Thermoplasmatota archaeon
AACATCCTGCAAATGCTGCGCTGAGCAATAGCAATACGACCATTGGGGCCAATCCACCCGCTCCTCTCATAGTCAGGGGTGTGATGGTGGTCGTCATCAACCCTACGGATTCCCGTAATCACTAGAATCCCCAAAGAGTTTGCTGTTTGGGGTCATGTTCCAGTAATTTCTTCTTGTCCCAACCAAAGGCCTCTGTCACCCTGCCTAATGCAGTAGCCAAACGCTTAGCGTAGAACTCTGGATCATACTCTGGTGGCTCTACTTCCAATTCGTCAACCATCCAAGCTTGTACTGTCATTGGAGAGGTTCTGCCATCAGTAACAATCCAACCAACTTTCATTCCGGGTGTGAAGCCCAATCCTGCCTCGATTCTTTGTTTGGCCGCGCGCACGTAGGGCAGGGAATCTGGATTCTTGTAGACCTTCTGAAAATCTACTGTTCCATCTTTCGTTAGATTACCTTTGCAAGAACGAGAAATTACGAGTTCGCTGGCTTCCACGCGCCTATTCCTTATGTCATCAATTACCGATTTGGACAACTCTACTGCGGATGATTCTTCATTAGATAGAATCAATTCAAACATCTCGGTCATGGTGCTGGTTAGTAGGCGGAATGAATCCGTGCGACGGACCTCATATCCTCGAATCAACATCTCTTCGCGAGGCCAAACTACTCGACCGACATAGCGCTTTTTTGCACCATGAGAAAAGAAGGCTGAGAGGGCGGTCTCAAATTCTAATTCAGCACCTTCTTTGGTAAATCTATCAGCCAGTGAATTGCCAAAATCTAGAGTCTCTTTTCTAGCATTTTTCCAATGTTCAAGCACCAAGGAATTCTCTGGTGGACGATTAATTGGTGAATCAGGCTCAACTGGTGCCCTGACAAAAATTGAGTCTGTGTCGGAATATACAACATCGTGCTCATCGGTCTCGAGATTATTGATTATGGTACGAATATTATGTCGAGCCCATTCCGTAATACTTGCACCTAATTTTGGATGAGTGAAACGGTAGAAAGAGGAGGCGAAGACGCCATAGAATGAATTCATTAGAATCTTCACCGCATATTGTAATTGGTCATGAAGAAAAGCCACTTCTTCATCACCAGTTTCACGGGCCTTTTTCAACTCGGATTTATGATAATCACGCTGTTCCATCAATTTGCTCAATAAACGAGGAACTAGGCCTTTGCGTTCGTCGAAAGAAACGTATCGTGCTGTGCCTTCGGGAGATACATTGTGAGATTCTTCCTTGCTCTCATCTCTGACCAGAGTTGTTGAGCAGATATTCTGGGAAATCATGATTGATGGATACATCGATTTGAAATCGAGTACAGCCACCCATGGTTTGAGTCCTGGCTCGACTTCGTGGACATAGCCTCCCGCGATTTGGTCGCGGCGGCGTGGACCGGACTGAGTCATTGGAACTGCGATATTTTCTTCGTCTGCTAAGCGGATAACAAGCGAGTCTATCCATTGACTAGTCGTGCCGCCTGCGGCGGTCTCAACCGTAGTTTTTGCGACCGCTGCTAGGGCTTCTTTACGCTCTACAGATTGTAAGTGACCGAGTATATCGAGAGGTAGATGAGTATCTCTAAGACAATATTCCATGACTTCGTCGGGTCTAGCAGCCCATTCCTCGTCCATTTGGCTTGCATCAATATCGAGTTTCTGTTTATCTTCTGCCTCCGGCCACAGCATGTTTGCAACAAAGCGAAGAGATTCTCTCTCAGGACGGAGGGTTTGTCGAACCTGCCACCAAGCATCCATTGGTATTCTACCAGTTAGCCGCCAAACTCGATTAATAGCTCGATTTGGGCAGATCCTCTTCGATTCGCTTTCAATCGCAGGTACTCTGCCCCAGCCGCACAATGCAGCCTGTTCGAATTTTGAGCGACCTGCGTTTTCCTCTGCGCGTTCAATGACTCTGGGTAGATCGAAATTATCAATATTATAGCCAGTAATGAAATCTGGATCTTCATCTCTAACTAGTCTGGTCATTCCTTCCAGAATATCTTTTTCAGAACCACGGAACTCATACTCTGTACGTTGCTCTCCTCTGGCTACTACTACCGCAGCGCAGAGTATGGTATTGTGACGAACGCTAGTCTCAAGATCTAATGAAAGGGTTACGAATGGGGTTGGAAATGGATTAGTCCGTGACAAATCTGCTAAATCGCAGGAGATTACCATATCACAAGGGTAGAGCCCTGAGCCACCTATGTCACGAATATTCTCTGCTGCCTCGACTCGTTTACCCTCAAACTTGTTTGCAAATTCAGAAGGTGCGCGTGGACCCGCCCACAACACTTCGCCATTAGTTGCAATATGGGGACCTAAATTCAAATCTAACAATAATCTATGAACGAATAAAATATCTGCGCTGGTTACTGTCCATCCATTTTCAATCAATCTATTTCTGAGGTTTCTAACAAATCTTGTATCTCTAACCATCACTTGGTAATGATTCCTAAACTTTCCATCTTGGGATAGTTTCTTTCCAACAAGAGTTGGTGGTTCAGTAACTTCAGACATTTGGGAAACCACTTCAAGTGATTTTGTTGGTTCTTGATCTCCTATTGTTTGACTGTCTGAAATTTCAAGATATGGCGAAAGACCGTTCACAAGTAATACTACTGAGTGTCCTTCACGAGAACGACACCATAGTTCAATTACGGTTTTCGGATTATTCGATGTACCCCAGGCGCGATTATCTCCAGAGACGATACAAACCTCTCCACCCCATCGCATTACGATACCCTGCTCAGAGGGAAATAGAGTCAGCAATCAACCCTTGTGTGAGGGCTTGGAACCGCAGTTTGAGGTGATTTGTCAGAAATTGTTGAAAGCCGAGTCGTCCCCCTGTATATCGGATGGTGCGCCAATGATGGAGGAGACCGAGTCAGACAGCGAGCCTTCCATTGATTGGGATAGCCTCACTTTCAGCTTCACTGAAACTGACAGAATGTATATTGCAACCTGCAAACAAGGAGAGGAATGGGAACCTGGGGTTATGCAGGATTTTCAAAATCTCTCACTATCACCCGCTGCTGGAGTAATCAACTATGGACAGGGGTTATTCGAAGGAATGAAGGCTAGAAGAGCCGAAGATGGTAGAGTTCTTCTATTCCGTCCGGAATTGAATGCGAGGCGCGCTCAAGATGGCTGTAAGCGACTAGGTATGCCGGTTGTGCCCGAAGAAATGTTCCTCGATGCCGTTCACCTCGTTGTCCAGGAGAATCTCAGATGGCTACCCCCTACTGGTCGAGGAGAATTATACATCA
>JAZAAK010000030.1:0-21854 GCA_036138175.1 Thermoplasmatota archaeon
TAACTCGGCAAATCTAGCACTAATTTGGTCTACGGATTGAGTGTAAGTTTCTTCATGCCCTGGTGGACGATAGAATGAACAAAATTGACAATTTATTGTACATACATTAGTGTAGTTGACATTTCGATCAACAAGATATGTTACCTTATTTCCCGGAACTCTCTTTCTACGCATCAACAACCCAGCGTGCAATAATTCGTTTTGATCTGCTTGATCGTAGAGAATTGTGGCTTCCTCGACAGAAAGTCGAGGAGGGTTATCACTTAATTGAGTTCCAAGAATTGCTTGCCAAGTGGCCAAAGAATCACAACCCTGAGCCAACCAATGTTTCGATTTCTGTAATTTGTTTAGGGCAGTTAGAGGTTAAGACAACAGGTCCATCCTTGGTAATTAATACATCGTCTTCGATACGAATTCCAATTCCGGAGTATTTCTCTGGGATTTCGACATCCTCCCTCCATGAGGCGAAATAAATCCCTGGTTCGACAGTTAGAACCATGCCTTCCTCTAGTAACCTACCATCGCCCTTTCCACCAGGTCTAGTTACTCCGACGTCATGAACATCCAGACCTAATGAATGACTAGTTCCATGCATGAAGAACTGACGGGTTTTGCCATCTAAATCTTCACCCATGGCTTCTTCAAATGTACAATTCAGTATACCTAATTCAATCAGACCTCTGGAAATTACTTCCATAGTCGCTTTGTGAGATGCGTTCCATGGCGCACCTACCTGACAAGCTTCAATTCCTGCAATTTCAGCCTCTAGAACCAGATTGTATATCTCTCGTTGAGGCTCTGTAAATTTACCATTAACTGGCCAGGTTCTAGTAATATCAGAAGCATAGCCTTCAACCTCGCATCCTGCGTCTACGAGAACTAAGTCTCCATCCGAAACGGATTTATTGTTAGCATGGTAGTGTAGAATTGTGGCGTTGTCACCACCACCAACAATGGAGGGGTAACTCCATTGAGAACCATTCGATTGAAAACAACCCTCGATTATGGCCTGAATTTCCCATTCTCCGATCCCGGCATGGCTCTTTTTCATTGCAATAGAATGTGCCATAGAGGCTAAATCAGCAGACTTTTTCATAATAGCGATCTCTTCCTGAGATTTACAAATTCGCATTTCATCTAGAAGTGAGGAAGGATCTACTAGACTAATTGGGCCCATCCCGTAGGTATTTCTTCGCCTACTCTTTGAGGTAAGAGAATCGTGGACAATTTGGTCAATATCTGCATTCAGATTTTGAATCAAGTACACCCCATTAGATTTTTTCACCGAATCTGTAACAATTTCATTCATCTCTAGTAGAGAATATGCTTCATCAATCGGCCATCCTGATAGGGCGCCTTCTATGCCAATTCTTCGGCCTTCCCAAATTTCTGCGGTTGTATCGTTTGGTTGGACAAATAATGAAACTAGCCATTTTTTCCCGTTATGCTTTGCCATTAATACGGACTCAGGTTCGGACCAACCACTAAGGTATAGCATGTAGGAACCAGCTCGGAATGGATAGTGAACGTCATTAGAGCGAATAGAAGCTGGATTAGTTGCAATGAGAACTAAACAATCCTGAGGAATCTTATCGAGGAATCTAGACTGACGTCCTCTGTATTCTGACTCCGAAAATGGTAGGCTAGCCATACTATCCCCGCTTCGCCGAGAAGCAAGTTATTCTTAGGACTGTGGGATGAAAATAATTTACAGAATTGATCTAAATCATGGTTTCCATTTAGGTATTGATTGCTCACTATTCCCTCGGAATCGGTTAACCAAGGCATATGTTAGGAACAATGCACTAAACGCGAAACCCACCAAAGAGATTGGGAATGGCTTGACTTCATCCGGATGAATTAAAATTACAGAAATCGTTGAGTACTCGCCATCATCGTCAATCACTTCCAGAGTAAGTATGGCGCGATATTCTTCGACCACAGTCCAAGAATATTCTCGGTCACACCCTTCGTAGAGGGGAGAATTATCCAATAACCAGATACATCTCAAACTGGAAGCATCATTTGCTGTGTCGGAACTTTCAGTCGCATCTAATTTTATATCAGTGGGATTTGAAATTCTAACTTCTTGACCGTTTGAAAAAACTTCGCCATCAATTATCAACGATGCGGTAGGAACTGTATTCTTGATGTCTAAATTTACAATTTTCTCTGATGATAAACCTCCTTTATCATAGACGGTTAAACTAAGAGTGTAGTTTCCAGATTGTGCCCCTGAGATAGAATATGTGTTGAGGTCTTCACCCATTTGTACATCGATTGGAAGATTACCAGAATGAGATGGTCTTCTGAGAGTCCAAACATAGTACATTTCCGTTCTGCCCCAATACGGGTCCTCAGTTAGTGTTGCGTCGAATGTATGCCAAATATCGTCCTCTACAGCATAATTAATTCCAGAAATTTTGATTACTGGAGGTTGATTATTTACACGAATTGAGAATTCATGACTAGCTCCATCGGCAGCTGAATTACTCGTTGGGCAACCGATTAGGATTATTTCCATCCAACCGTCTAATTTGGAAGAAATATCCCAAATAATTTCAAAGTCACCAGTTGGAAGTTCGTATACTCCATCCGTTATGGATGCTTCATTGCAAACTGATGATTCAGGAATGTGAGATGATTGAATTAGCCCCTGCGCCAAAGAAGCTGAGATTTCTAGATTAATTTTTCCGTTTGGATAAGTACCAAGCCAACCACTGATTTGAAGAGAAGAATCAACCAAATCTCCGGATTGATCTGTATCTAATAAAAATCCAATCAAATCGGTTGAGTTTTCCCCAACCATAAATACCACTCTAGTTTCTACAATTTCTAGTCCATAATCATCAATTGAATGAACACTAACATAACATGCACACTCGCCTGTAGCGGAGAAAGTCAATTCAAAGGACCAAGACCATTGTTCTCTACTACTTGTAGATGTTATTTCAATCAAAGAACTCAGCAAATCTCCACCATCGAATTCTGCACCATCCTTAGATACCCGCCAAAATACTTCTTCGGGTTGTACATCATCTTCTATGATTCCTGAAAACGTCATCGAATCGGATGAATGGTCTCCGTTTTCGATATTAATACTGATTAAGGCAGGATCATCATCGTTGGAAGTATCTGCCTGGACACTATTACACAACAAAAGCAACGCTGTAAATGACAGCAAGACTACCCTCCAGTGTCGCTTCATCATCCCGAACGGCTAGACTATCTGTCTTGAACCTCATGCAAAAGTGTTCAATTCACCTTTCTGAAATTTGCATTTGCCACACCAATTCATCTAGCCAAGTGCCTAGTGTATCAATATCAACGAATTCTTGGCTGGCTTCGGCAGTTAGAATACAATCGCATGCGGCAGCGGCTAGTAAACCCGCATCTTCCATTGGTAAATCGTTCCCTAATGCAACTGCCAATGCTGTTGCCGCAGCGTCATGCAAACCTATCTGTTGTTTTGGAGCGGGAGCTGTACAATCGAAATGAATTACTTCACCCTCTGATTGATAGAGAGTTACCCCATTAATTCCTCCCAAAACTACCAATGCATCCCAATCGTATGTAGAAATTAGTTCAGATGCCGCGGAGGCTGAATCGGAAGCCTCCAAACGTCGACGCATAAGTTCCATACCCCTCATCTCAACTAGAACCACAGTAGCACCTCGAGACCGTTCTAAACCGGTTAGTTTGGGGTCCATTATGATGGGAATGCCATTCTTTCTCGCAGCACCAATCAATTTTGAGGCGCTGGCTACAGTAACCGCACCATTATCATAATCTGAGATTACCAAAGCGCAACTATTCTCCAATTGCTTCATAGCATTATTCGCCAATTTATCAGACATTGAGTTATCAATTGGATCAAGTGGACCTCTGTCGGCCTGTAGTAAGATTTGGCTCTCTTCAAGCAGGCTTTCTCTGCTACCAAAAAACCGAATTTTCACGAGCGTATGCCTATCTGAAACTGATTCTATCCCCGTTACTGCAATTCCATCTTCAGTTAACATATCCACAATTGCTTTACCTTCTCTATCATTTCCGATAAATGTGTGAAAATCAACATCTAGGCCTATTGAGTTAAGCCCCCTTGCAATATGAGCCGCTGCTCCTGGGCTCTCATCGGTTTGGAAAATTTTCAACACAGGAACTGGTGCGATAGAGTTTAGATTATTCGCATATCCATGGTGATAACGGTCCAACATAACATCGCCTAGCAATGTCACCTGAGAACCTTCCATATCATTGAGGCTGGAACGTAATCGCCTTAGAGATTCAATGCGGGAGACTGTGTCTTCGTCAATCGCCATGAACCTTCCAAAGGTTGGGGGCGAATGAGGTTTGGGGGTGCTTAATGGTCAAATCATGACCGACTAACTCAAGCGAGTAGGTTCTCTCCGTGAGGTATGGCTGGACACTCTGGGACTTGGGTCTACGAGGGGGCAGCCGCCGAAAGACTATGGCAAAAATCAGCGATTGGCAGACCAAATGGAGAGGGGAAACTAGAGTTATCTCCGGCTGAGACATTGTTCGTTCACTATCACAGGCACATAGACCTGCCAACAAATGATTGGATGAATACCGCACTAAATCAAAACCCGATGCTATTACAAGAATATTCTATCCTAGAGGCTCTTCGTGTACCGGGTAACAAAATTGTTTTATCTCAAAATATGGAGCTATTTTCTCAACAAATTCACCCTAAGTCTTGGGCTGCTCGATGGACTTCGAATACTCATCCAAGAAATAGTAAAGCGATTTCCGAAATACGATGGTTTCATGAATCGGATAAATTGGATCCAATAGAATTACATCAATGGACAATTGATGTAAGCAATTCCGGAAGAACGCCAGAGGTTTTGGTTGTAGATGAAGAGTTGAGTGTTGTAACATACCAACTATCCTCTCAAAACCCCCGAGGATTATTTCAAGATCATGAGGCAATAGAATCTCTAACTAATTTATCTGGAGGAATTTCCTCAGCCGACGGTTTGCTATATCCATCCGATGATTGGAAAATCCAACAATTAGGAGTACCCACATCAGGGGGCATTCATCTTGATTCAATCACATGTGAAATTATTCAAGGATTAAATCCGCTATCGGAAGGCGCAATGATTCTTTCTGACTTGCTTAATAGGGGTCTCGTAATTCGACCTGGGTTCAAGTACGGCACTAGATGGAGATGTTACGATAAGCCTCTAGGAGAGGATCATGCACCTTTCCTCGTAGTCTTGCCAGAGGATGCACCAAGAGATTGGGCCGGTGCTTGCCTCGCCTCCAGATTAGCATCTGGAGTAAACAAAATTTGGTTACACCCTATCAATAAGGGAGATTCATGGAGTTATCTAGCGATAACTAGACCACCTGCAGACTCACGATGGTCGAATCCAAGTAAACGCTGATTTTTTCACTTTTACTCGCTATAATATACCTCTCCGCCTACAAAAAGAAGGTTAGGCGATTTGATCCGCCAAGAAAGCCCATGGGTCGAACAGTTGCAACTTGGAGGATGAGAGGGGAAGAAAGAATAGAGGGTTGGAAGCAGTTTCGTAGAACTTTGAGGTCGCAAGAACGTTCAGCTTACGATTCGATGGTTAATGCCGCGAGAAACAGAGCGGCGGCTTGTGGAATGATACCTACAGTCGACCCTATGGAACCAATATTTCTAGCGATGTTAGTCGAAGCGTACGAGAGAATCTCAAAAATCGAAGACGAAATTGAGAGGTTGAGGAATGGATGAAGGATGGATCCTTGATTGTCATCTAGATATCAAAACCGAATGTATGAGTTTATGGATAAAGAAAGACGATGGAGAAGTTCAACAGATCCTAATGCCATGGTCGTTCACGATACACGTTCATGGAGAATCGCACAGATTAGATGAACTAGGTAGAGCCCTTTCTAGACCTGAATACCAACGTCCATTTGGAGCACTATCATTGAGAAGGGAAAGGCATCGTACCTCACATGAATCACAAAAACAGGTGGAAGTCCTGACAGTTAATTTACAGAAGCCATCGAAGATAAGAAAAATTGCAGAGATGATTGATGCAAATGGTTCATGGCGACATTTCGAGCTTTTTTCCGTTGACCCAAAAATCACTCAGAAATTTTTGTTAGACCTCAAAACCCATCCATTTGGTAGAGTGAAGATAATTGGGAACCAAATTTTTCCCTTAGATACAAGAGACGAAGTTGATTGGCAACTTCCATCTCTTAGAATCATCGAACTCGATGTTTGTTGCCTAGATGTAAATGGTAAAAGAAAGGCTAGCGCACCAATTTCTAGTATCACAATAGTTGACAAGGGAGTAATTAATTGCGAAAGAAAATCATTCAGTCAAACTTTGGTTGCCGACGCATATACTTGCTCTGCCCATATGTTAGATGATTTCCACAGAAAAATAGAGGAAATTGACCCCGACATTGTAATCACCCATGATGGAGACAATGTAGACATCCCTGCATTGATTAGACTTGCCGAGAAGTCGGGAGGGAAACTGAATATTAGTAGGAATGGAAGAGGAAGTAAAACTCGCTCTCAAGAAGGTGTGACTTGGAGCTATGGCCGACTTCTAAGAAAGGAAGCGTACCATTCCTTAGAAGGGCGATTACACATTGATATGGGGCGCTCTTTCATAGGCAAAGAAGGTGGGATTGAGGGGTTAATGGAATTATCAAGGGCTTCGGGATTACCAGCAGCGGACCTATCGAGATTATCACCGGGTTCAGCAATTTCAGCTATGCAAATTCGACAATCGATTGAAGATGGAGTATTGATTCCTTGGAAAAAGAATAGGCCAGAAGATATGAAAGATGCTGAACAAATAATGTTGGCTGATCGGGGTGGACTATACTTAGACCCAATTGTTGGTGTTCACCAAGGTGTTATCGAACTAGATTTTGCGAGTTTATTCCCCAGCATAATTGCAACTAGAAACATTAGTCCTGAAACTATGAATTGTTTGTGCTGTAATCTAGATTCGGACCATTCAAGAAAAGATGGGAGATTATCGTTGAATGTAAAAACAGCTGCTGCTGAAATTCAAAAAAGGCAAAAAAATAATGAAAATCTGAAATTAGTTGTACCCGAACTTGGATTACATGTCTGTACGAAAAGGCATGGATTCCTAGGTAGAGTGGTAGCACCTATAATTGAAAGACGGAATGTATTGAAAGAAAAAAGGCAGAACAAAGGAGACGTTTGGGACAGAAGACAAAATGTTCTGAAGTGGATCTTAGTAACTTGTTTTGGCTATACTGGTTATCGAAATGCACGCTTTGGTAGAATAGAATGTCACGAGGCTATTTGCGCTTGGTCTCGTGAAATACTCCTGACCACTATTGAAGAAGCAAACAAAGAAGGATGGGATTGCATACACGCTATAGTAGACGCTATTTGGATTAAAGATAGGAAGAATCGAAGCGAGGAAGAAAAGCGAGATTCATACCAACGTTTGATGGCTAGAATTGAAGCATTGGTTGGCATACCTCTTGAACTAGAACATGAATATGATTGGATTGCATTCATCCCAAATAGAACTACAGGAGTTGGTGCACTCACCAAATATTATGCAAAGATAGGAGAAGAGTGGAAGGTTAGAGGGATTGAATTACGCCAGCATTCAACATGTGAATGGATAAGGCAATTACAAGAAGATATGATGGAAGATTTAGCGAATGACCCATTTGGAATTGGACCGAAAATCGCGGCTCAACGTGTTGAAGATGAAATATCTCGTATGAAGAGAGGAGAAGTGCCATTGAGTCAATTGATAGTAGGTAGAAGAGTACGATATGAAACTGGCAATCATCGTGTAATGAATCTGACAGCAGCGGCTCTTCTTCGTGCCCGAGCGCTAGAACAAACCACACCTCCTGGAAGGAAGGTTCGTTTTGCCGTAACAGGTTGGAAAAGAGAACAGCCTACCGACAGGGTGCGATTACAATCAGAAATAGACTCAGGAACGAATTCCATTTCAGGACAAAAAGGAGATGCTGAATTCTATACTCCACTAGCTGTTCGAGCCGCCACTTCGATACTATCTCCCTTCGGTTGGAATGAAGATGTTGTAGCTGCAGGCTCGAAGAGGCAATCTAGTCTAGAGGTTTGGATGTGACGGAATTCCAGAAGTGAGGTTTGACCAAACGGCAATTGTGCCCAAATCATTTCCCTATCAAGGGACAAAAGGTGTAATCTCTTTCTTGCCAAACCACGATTAGATTTTTTCGAGCGTGGTTCATCAATCCTCAGTATATCATCTGTAAATTGTCTCAGAATCTCGAGCATATCCTTGCTTAATGGTGGTGATGAATTACGACTTGATGTGAGAATCACCAAGGAATTAGAATCTTTACTAATATCCCTACATCGTTGAAGTGTTGCCTTCAACAAAGAGCGCCCTTCGGATTTCTTAAGTTGAGTATCCATAAACATCCTAGGTATTTGTGAAATTACGATAATTCTTCCCTCTATCAGTCTATTCGGTGAATTTTTTGATCCGGCTTCATTAGACAGTCGTTGAATAATCGACGCTGTTTGGTGAGCTGTGAAACCACGACATATATGGAAATTCGACAATACTTCACGATTTTTACAACCTCGTATTCGCAACAAAGGAAGAATAGGGGAGGGGTCGAATGCCATCCCTCCATCAATCCAATGCACTGGTATAGATTCAGACAAATCGTTAGCAACCATTCGTAATAGTGCACCTTGGAATTCCTTTCTATGTTGATCAATAAGGAGGACAGATGGCACCTTTGGTTTTGGTAATACTAAATCTATTGCTGAATCACCCCAAGAAATACTCGTTGGTCGAGACATAGTCTGAAGGCAATAAAAATCACCTATCAATCAGCCAACGAGAGAGAGGTATTGAGTCGGTTAGTGAAAGTAATGCTTCACAATATTTGAGATTCGTCTTCTTCGTTTGTAGGTTGATTTTGGTTAATTGGTTTAGGATTGGATGCAGGCATCAATGAAATCGCGAGTAAAACGAAAATAACCATGATTGCATTGCTAGGTTGAACAAGCCAAGAAAGAGGGCTATCCCCGTTGAATGATGATTGTGCAGTAAGTGTAACAGGAACTCTTTGTTCTAGTCCAAAGGAGTCGACGAAAACGATTTCACCTTCTGCAATCATACCTGGATTCAATAATCCATCAGGGACTATGTTTAGGACGATTTCAGGGCATGCTTGTAATTCACCAGCGGTTTGGACTGTGGCTATTCGAGAGAGGGCTCCCTCAACTGCGATAGAGTATGTTCGTGAGCCTTCACCCAAGCAAGATGTAGATAGTGTGAGCTGGGAGTTTTCATCCCAAGGAATAACCGCAGTAAGGTGTTCCGAAGTGATTCTATGACCTATGGAATACCAGTCTAAGTCAATTTGCCAATTCTCTTCCCCTTCACAACCAATTGTGCCTCGAAGATATCCTGAACCCTGAGCCATTTGGTTGGCGGTAGCAAGTTCTACTGTAGATTCCCCTTGCTCAATTGAAACGATTCTTGGAGCGACCCCCCCTGAATTGGTTGAAGTATAGACGTTGATTTCTAATTGACAAGGGGTTTCTGCAAATACTGTGGCAAAAATTGTTTCTTGTCCGAGAATTTCCAACGGCCCTCTAGGAGGTAATACATCGACAGTCGTGGGATTTTCCGGAAAATCGAAACTAATTTTTGTCTCTTCAGAATTGATACTCTCAATTGTCGCTGTCCATTGTACCAAACGACCTCGACTATCTCGTATTTGCATGCCATTTGCTCCCAATTGATCTCCTTGAGTAAAAGCGTCTCCGGGTGCGCCACTATCTCGGCCTCGTTGCAACGCTGCATCGCCATCCGCTTCGAGAATTTTCAGCCATGCCTTTTCCGGGTCAGTGTTGACAAGGTTGTTACCTTCATCGCCATTATTTTGATCTTGAATTTCAACAATAACTCCATGGCCAGGCAGGGCCGAATCGAATCCCGAATTGACTCTAAGTGTGAATCGGACCCATTCATTTGGTGCAATTGGAATTTCAAGGTATGAACCTCCTTGAGATATTCCTTGGATAGTATAATTGGAAAAATTCGGATCTACCTGAATACCTCGCTTAACCCCAATTAGGTCAAGAGTAGAGGAGGAGGGCAGGGCGGGTATTGCACCATTGCCGTTCCAATTACCACTAGCCATTATCCCCCAGTCACCAATGCCATTCCAATTACTGGTTGGCAAATCGCTGTGAACATCATACAAATCTAAAGCACCCATTTGGTGTAACATTTCATGCACAACTGTACCTACACCAGAATGTACTGAAGCGATTGTGAAGTGTTCAATTCTCCAATCTCCAATTTCTAATGGTTCTTGCATTCCTGTGAAGTGGCTCCAAAGTGAATCAGTGCCACCATTCATTTCCTGAGGTTGTGCAGAGTGCAGAATTAGTATTCTGTCGATTACTCCATCCGAGTTCAAGTCCCAATTGGAAAGGTCAATTCCTTGTAGTTGGTCTGAGGCAACATCACGAAGCAAAGTTTCAGCCCCATTCCCATCTGCACCATGATCTCTCTCTCCGGCAACATCTTCACCCCAATTTTTGACTCCATATGGTGCTTGCCAAACTTCATCAAATAATGTCACTGATAATGACGAAGACCCAGCGGTCATTTGGTCAATGTATTTCTCAGCAGAACCATCTCCGATTAGAATATCTGAGGCGGTAGAAGTTGAAAATTGGTTATTCGGAAATGATACTTGAAGGACTAACCATTGTTCATCAACCTGAATCCCCAATAATGGGAGCCCACTATCGTCATCATTGGATACTCGATTGGAGGCCCAATTATCCACCATATCGGAATTAAAATGCACATATATGGCACCTAGCAATAACAAAGCCACTAGCCCTGCCCTAAGTCCCTTCATACCGATATCGAACATCTCCGTTCCCTTGAAGGGAACGGATTGTTGAATTGTTCTCGCTTCAATTTCAAGGCAATCTACGATATTCTGACGAATAAAACTGCAAAGATTGTTTTCTCCAGTTTGGTAAATTAGAATTGTCTTCATCTAACCAATTTAATCCGTCTAATTCAGTTTGATTGGATTCAATGTAAGAGCGAATATCGATTGGTAAAGGATATCCATTACATCCAGTGATAGTGAGGCGAGTGAGTGAATTGCGTTGCACCATTTCTTTCAATGCCAATTGTTCATTTTCGTCTAAACATAGGGCACTTGGTCGTAGAATTGGTATATTTTGGTGCAACCAATTTTCCTTAAATGACGGGCAAGCCCCATCACATGAACAGTCGACTAAAGCTATTTTTTGAACAGAACCATCTTTGTCGACAAAATGGGTAAATTCTGGATTGCGCGGACCCAAAGGACCTTTCGGCACTGTTCGAGATATGACCTCAGCAGTTACCAATACTAATATTGCAATCAAAATTCTAAGACCTTCAAAAATTTCTGGCAGGGTCAAAATTAGCAAACCACCGACAATAGCAAAGACTCGGTTTCTAAATCTACTCCGGCCTTCTTCAACCAAACCAAATAATCTTGAGAGGGAAAGGAATAGTGTAGAAGTAAATGTAAGAATTAAGATCCAAGAAATACCACTAGCCAAAGAAAATAACTCTGAGGCGTCATATCTCGGAGTGACTGAAGAAATTGAGTCTAGTTGAATACCCGCTTCGATGTAATAAGGAATCATACTGAACCATACCCAATACAAAATGCTCGGAACAATTATTGCATTCAAAATCAAGTATGAATCTAGCCACCTCTTCTCATTAGATAGAAGTCCTGCATTGGCGAAAAATCTCAAATCGAGTGAAAAAAATGGAAGTGAAATGACAGATGCAATAATGATTACAGCCATGAATCTCATTTCTATCCAATCATAAGGACCATAGACAGATAGAGCACCTGAGGGTGACTGAGAAAGGCTCCAATTATTGAGAATTGTTTCTACCCAAATTGTTGTTACCGCAGAAGCAATAAGAAATACAAACGCACTTCTTCGAATTAAAGAGTGTAAATCTTCCAAATGGCTAGTGACCGGTTTACGGTCTACTAGACTACTGTTTGCCATTTTACATCACGTCGTGGACGGTTGGCTCTGCTTTAGCCGAACGTACAGTTCGATACACCCCATATGAGGCCCAAGCGGCTATGAACCAAGCACATCCAATAATGAAGTCATGTTGGCCGCCGTTGGCAGACCAGTCGACTGCAAAGAAGAATGCAACGACTGCAACTAGTCCACGCCTGACACCTTGTGGATAGGCCAATTCCATGGCTAAGTATTCTGGACCTGGGCCATGGCGTCTTTCGAGGATTTCCCGTTGGAAAACGGCACCTACGATTAGGGCGGTAAGGGAAGTCCAGTAAAACAGGTTACCACTTTCAAAGACTCTATCGGAAAGGTGCTTTTGTCGTTCTTTTTCTTTTTCAGCCTCACTTTCTTCAAGGACGAAGAGTGTTTGGTAATCACCAACGGCAATTGTTCGAGTTTGCAAGGTTGCATCACCATCTCCCGCAGCAATAGAACCTGGTGGATTAATAGAAAAAGTCAGAACATTCCAGTAATCATACTCATTGGGAATTCCGTCTCCATTAACTGAATTACCGGCTATACTGAAGAGTATTGTATCTGAATCAGATGATGGTGCTGTCCAAGTGATGGTCCAAACTCCATCACCGGTTTCTGAATGTGAAATTGCATTTTCGTCTCCATCAGCCTCTCTAATCTCTTGTGAATCATCCCAAGAGAAAGTCCCAGCGCCATTATCTGTTAGGAGGAATCCAGCTTTGGTGTTACCGTCCGCTCCAGCCAGAGTTACGGAATCAGCCACAGTGATTACAAACTCGTACGACTGATCTGATTCGTACATAACTGGGACTCCTGAGACCATAACAACGGCTCTGTCACCCGGACTGGAATAATGACAAGTACACCCGTATTTGGCAGTCTCTTGATTATCGGAATTAAGATATGGTGGACCACCGCTGTTGGCGAATGCTGGGATTGCTAGTAATCCTACTAGGCATAAAGCAACGACGAGCTTTGTTGAACGCACCATCATCAAGACCTCCTGTTATCGTTGCGACCTCGTCAAACACATAACCCTTGCTCGTTCGCCTCCCCTAGGGAGGCGGTGTAATCTACAACTCCTTCACTGCGGCATTGAGTTCATTCATCATCTTCTTTCCATCACCGAATAGCATCATGGTTTTGTCCATGTAAAATAAATCATTGTCTACTCCGGCATAGCCAACCGACAAACTTCTCTTGATGATTACAACTGTTCGGGCCATGTCCGCGTCGATGATTGGCATTCCAGCGAGAGGACCTTCTTTTGTTCTAGCAGCAGGGTTACAGGTATCATTTGCTCCGATAATTAGGGCTATATCTGCCTCTGGCATCTCCGGATTAATTTCATCCATTTCGATTAATTGATCGTATGGGACATTCGCCTCAGCCAGTAGGACATTCATGTGGCCAGGCATTCTTCCTGCAACTGGATGGATAGCATACTTCACCTCGGTATCAAATTTCTCTGATACTAGGTCTGCAAATTCCTTGACTTGGTGTTGACATTGGCTTACAGCCATACCATATCCAGGTACTATGATAACCTTCTGAGCACCGTCAACCATCATCGCAACTTCGTCTGCATCGCTACCGACCTTTGTGCGAGTTAACTGTTCTTTATCAGAGCCGCCAAACGCCTTGAAAAGAACATCAATTAGTTCTCTGTTCATGGCTTTACACATAATGAATGTTAGAATCAAACCACTGGCACCAACTAAGGAACCAGCGACTATCAAAACACTGTTTGAGATAATGAACCCGGTAAATGCCGCGGCAATACCAGATAGGGAATTTAGCAAGGATACGACGACCGGCATATCCGCACCACCGATAGGCAATACCAACAATATACCAAGTAGACATGAAATTCCAATTATCGCAAATAGGTAATCGGTCTCAGTAGGTTCTTGGATTGACATATAGATTAGAATTAATGTGCTGAGGAATAACAAACCCTTGACTGGATTTAACCAAGATGGACCCCAGGTAGGGGTGCGAATCCATTTGCCGAAAATTTCGACACCGCCCTTGAGTTTTAGCATAGCGAGTAAAGACCCAGTTAGCGTCATCCAACCAACCAATGCTGAGAGTCCGGCTGCGACTACCATGACTTCTAGTTCTAAACCTGTAGGGATTTCTAGTGTATCATCCTCGATGTATTTCCAAGATTCTGACAGGGCCACCAATGCTGATGCTGCTCCACCGAATCCATTGAACAAAGCGACCATTTCAGGCATCCCGGTCATCTCGACGCGGACAGCCATAACCCAACCGATTAAACCGCCTAGAAGCAATCCGCTTCCAATCAAAATCCAACCTTCAATACCATCGCCAAGTTCCATTTGTAGTACTGTTGTGAGAACTGCTACAAGCATCCCCATTGCGCCTAGTTGATTTCCACGAGGAGCTGTTCTAGGGTGGGATAATCTCTTCAAGCCGAAGATGAATAGAGTCGCCGAAAGGAGATATCCAAGGCCAACCCATTGATCATCGATCATCATTGACCACCCCTTTTCTTTCCAGCTATCATATTCAACATTCGATTAGTTACTGCGAATCCTCCAACTACGTTGATCATCGCGAGTACTAATGCTACGAAGGCAAGGATTCCACTGACTACTGTGTCGCCACCTTCGTAGGCGACATTCGCCCCTAACAGAGCACCAACTATACTGATTCCAGAAATAGCATTGGCTCCACTCATTAGTGGAGTGTGAAGAGTGGCGGGGACTTTGGTGATAAGTTCGAATCCCAAGAAAATAGACATTACAAAAAGCGTCACTGAACCAATTAAAACCGTAGGCTCCATTACAACACACCTCCTAGTTTGCTCTGTTTAGGATGTATTTTTCCATCTGAACATATCAAAACCCCCCCCATTCCTGGGACGTAGAAATCATCTCCTTCAGGAGCGCCTACTAATATATCGTCTTCATCTGAAATTACTAACTCGCCATCAATAAAAATCGATGTGATGAAAGTGGTGAGGTTGTTTGAATACAACATTGAGGCTGTGTTTGCCAACGTGCCTGGGAGATTTTTCACTCCAATTATTGTCACACCGTTTTCTGTAACAACTGTTTCACCCGCAAGTGTATCTTCACAATTCCCTCCGACATCAGCATTCATGTCAACAATAACAGCACCGGACTTGAATGACTCAACAGCACTACTTGGTACTGTGATAGGTGCTGGCCTTCCAAAAATTCTGGCAGTGGTTACAATGATGTCGGCATCAGAAGCGACTCCGCAAACTGTGTCATTGACTTTCTGAATGAACTCCGGAGTGAGTGGTTTTGCATAACCAGCTTCATCTTCGAAATCATCCATACCATCAACCTCAATGAATCTCCCCCCAACAGACTCTATCTGTTCAGCGGCTGACTTCCTCACGTCGGAAGCGTAGACAATCGCACCAAGTCTCTTTGCGGTTGCAATGGCCTGTAGACCGGCAACGCCACTACCCATAATCACAACTTTCGCTGGTCTCACCGTTCCTGCAGAAGTGGTCATCATCGGGATTCCCTTTGGTACTGAGGCAGCGCCCAAGAGTACCGCTTTGTATCCTGCTAGATTGTCTTGACTTGAATTAACATCCATGGATTGAGCTCTTGACAACCTTCGAGGGATCATATCCATAGATAGAAGAGTGACCCCTGCATCCAAGCAAGCTTGAACTTTTTCAGGATGACGAAATGGATCAGCCACGCAAGCGATGACCTGACCGGCATGAAGTTCAGAGACATCTGGTAAGTGAATGGAGATAATTAGAGGAGATTTTAGAGCTTCTAGTCTGTTAGAGATAATTGCTCCGTTTTCTTCGTATTCGGAATCATAATGATTTGCGGAAATACCAGCATTAGATTCCACCACTACCTCAAACCCAGACTTGCTTAATTTACGAAGCGATTTCGGCACGATTGCAACCCTTGTTTCCCCTTCAGGTTCCTTCAACACACCTAGTCTCATACAAGTCCCTCTGTTCCTAATGAGCCATAGGCTCAAGTCGGGTTATCTTGGCGAGCGGAATTAGATTATTGAATCAAACGGAATAGTCTTCTCGTCGAATATATACTCAAGAAATTAGGACGGAATAAAATAAGCAATTCTCTGTATATGATTAGTATTTGACATAATACGACGAACCTGACGCTCACTAAAGGCTAAGGGTGTAATTCTTATCCCGGCTATTGAGGATAACAAATGCAAACTACACAAGAGGGAGAAAAAGCAGAAATAAGAGTCGCAATTACTGGAGCTGCTGGTAACATCGGCTATGCTTTATTGTGGAGAATTGCTAGTGGTGATTGCTTTGGAAATGATCAACCCGTAATTTTACAGTTGCTAGAAATCCCACCAGGAATGCAACGCCTTGATGGAGTAATCATGGAACTACGAGATTCTGCTTTCCCATTGGTACACGACATTATTGGCACCGACGATCCAGAGGTTGCGTTTAGTGATGCAGATGCAATTTTCCTAGTAGGTTCGCGTCCACGGACCAAGGATATGGATCGTGCAGATCTCGTCGCTGCTAACGGGCCCATTTTCGTGGGCCAAGGAAAAGCAATAGATGCTGTTGCATCACCTAATGTCAAAGTCATCACCGTAGGTAATCCATGCAATACGAATGCACTAATTGCATCGGCAAACGCTGCAAGTATCCCTAGTAGACAATTCACCGCCATGACTAGGCTTGATCAAAACCGTGCGGTTGGGCAAATCGCGGAACAGGCTGGCGTTCCAGCATCGAAGGTAGAAGACGTATTCATTTGGGGTAATCACTCAAACACTATGTATCCAGATCCAAGGTTTGCAAGGGTAGGCAATGAGCCCGTTACTGATTTATTCGATAATGAATGGTTACAAGGCGCCTTCCTAGATACTGTAGCAACCCGTGGTAAGGCAATTATCGTAGCACGTGGTGCTTCTTCCGCCGCATCAGCTGCTTCCGCTGCGGTAGACCACATGAGAGACTGGTGGCAAGGTTCCAATGGCCGGATTGTATCCATGGCACTACCATCAGAAGGATGGTACGGAGTTCCAGAAGGCTTAGTGTTTAGTTTCCCTTGCCGATGCGAAGGTGGAGAAATTAACGTGGTTGAAGATTTACCTATTGATGAATTCGCCCAAACCAAGATAGATGAAAATGTCAAAGCTCTACTCGAGGAACGGGATGCGGTAAGTGAGTTGTTGTAATCAACGACTGTCAAATATCCATACTAAATCATTTGAGAGACCGAATGATTAGCCGTTGAGTTCATTTTCTAAATTAGTCTCGCCACCAAAGATGACCGAGCCTCGTCGTCATATCCATCTTGAACACGATGGTAAATTACTCCTAGTAGATCTACAAGGAAAAGGACCCGCAATACCTCAAATGGGAAGAAAAGGAGATGGCGGATTCTCAATTCGCCTCCCAACTCCTGAAGAAGCAAAAGGAATGGGTTTGACCTGGAATACTAAGCGAACTAATCGATTTAGATTAGGACAAGAAATGCATGAGGTTATTGTCGCTACTCCTGAAATTACTTGGCCTGGAGAGTGGGCCTGGAAAGATGCTGTGATTAGCGACAGTGAGGTTGACCCTGTGGCTAGAGAATCTGTATATCGGACTCTACATAGAGTAGTCAGCAAAGTTGTAATTACTAATCCATCTAATCAGATACTTATGGCAAAAGTAACTCGAGGATTTTTCACAGGCTGTTGGACCTTGCCGGGAGGTTTTGTCGACTATGGCGAGCATCCTAGAGTGGGAGCTGAACGTGAAGCATTGGAAGAACTGGGAATCAACATTCGCATACCAGACCCTATTGGGGAGTCGAGTGAAGGGTATGGCACAAACTCCGAGTCAATTGTCAGACAGGAGATTTTTACTCCTGATGGTATTTGTTGGATTTCATTTACCTACAAATGTGAAGCGGATATTCCAGCAGAGGAAATAGTACCAAAAGATGATGAAATAGAGGAAGCAAAATGGTTTGATAAACAGGAAGCATTATCGGTAGCCGTTTCCCTTTTTGATATTGAAGCCATAGAGAAATTCATTTGATAATTTTACTGCTTTCGCCGATTAGAGAAGAAGTGGTGGGCCTGCCTGGATTTGAACCAGGGTCAAATGGTCCCAAACCATCTAGCATAGGCCAGACTAACCCACAGGCCCGTGAGTAACATGGCCACCTAAGTCGACTTTATGGAGTTCACGCTAACCATTTCCACTCATCTTGAGCGGTTCTTTGGATCACTCCCTGTAATTCCGCCATACCAATAATTTGTTCAGGAGATGGTTCTGTAACTCCTTCTGTTTCTAGACTTACTTGCAATGATTTCATAGTTAAAACACCTCTTTCATCTGTAGATTGTTTCAGCATTCTGAGAATCATTGCAGCATTTGCCCTATCCCTAGTCTTCAATTGTTTACGCTTTTTTTCGGTTAATTTGTCCTGTATCTCTTGACTAATTTCTGAAGGTAGGTTGGCGTTTGCCACCGCTTCGGTCAATTTAGCAGGATCCGTGAACACCGCAGTTGTTGTGATTTGGCTAGATTCGCCACATCTACTACAGGATGCTTGAGTTCCTTGCCTAGCCCCAAAGGATTGGCCACATTTACAACGAAGTAGTAGCCAATTACTCGCCATAGCCTATGCTGAAAAGTCATGGTTCAATATATTGTCTTGAGGCTATAGACGGTGAATTAGGATTCTAATTGACGAAAATAAGGGCATCCCTAATGATGCAGAACCACTGGGGATTAACGTGCAAAACGCTCGAATTGTCTTCGGTTGGTTGGCATTTCTTATTCTAATCGTCTTTTCGATTTACTCATTTTTCGAATCCGGCTCGATAACTATCGAAGCATGGATTTCGTTACTTCTTTCTCCTGCGGCCCTTGCATTCGCACTTAATCAAAGCAAATGGTGGGAAAGAGATACTATTCACCCTACAACAATAATAGAGGAAGAAAGTGTAGAGACATCTTCAAAAAAAGAAGTCCCAAATCCGGAAGAGGATGGATTCGATATCCCTGTAATGTAAGGGAAATCGGTCAATTGCCCCAATATGCTTCCCGCATGGCTTGATTGGCTTCCATACATGCAACAACATCTGCAGGACGCTGTGGCATAGAATCAATTCCTGCTAAGTGATTATACAAAGGTTGTATGTTGGATAAATTGACAACACCCCATCCAACTTGTGTACAAGGAGCAACAGGTGAAATTGGCAATGTGCCCGAAGTTGGATCCCATGTTGATGCACTAGGATACCACGCGGACAAATTTAGTGCATCACGGATATCGTCATTGGAGATGGAAAGATTTGTGCCGTTAACAAGTAAACCACTTCTTTCTTCTGAAGCGCCACTCATTAGGTCTCCTGAATCTTCTCGTAACATAGTCAATACCATGCTAAGAATTCCTGCTGTCCTAGGTGTAGCAAAAGAGGTACCAGATGTTTGATGGTATCCATCTATGTCGTCATGATTAGGTAGCATCTGAGTCCAATCAGCGGCAATATCTGGATAAGAACCACTCATAGTTTCCTTTTGGTCATCTTCCTCTTCCGCATATCCAGATACACCAATTGACCAAGGAGGGCCGGCGGTGGGGTCTTGCACTGCGGGAGAAGGAGTATTGTCTGCAGCTCCAGTGTGGATTTTCTTATTTTCAACGACCGCAACTCTCGTTGAGTCCTCGATTCCAGGCACTGGAATTGAACCAATTGGGCCAAATGAAGTAGTGATTATGTCCACTAGGGGTTGGTTGGCGGCAGCTAATACTGCAGCGTCACTAAATCCTTCGACAAAGAAAATTATCGCGTCAGGGTTAGCATCCAATACTGCGCCAGTAACTGCGGTTCCATGACCATCAGAAGGATCGTCTAGGATAGGGATGTCCGTCCCGTCATCTGGTGTTGTAGCAATTATTCTGGTGCCGGGAAAATACACTATATCCGAGGAAGTTATTACATCCCAACAAGTTTCCCTGTCGGCCTCGTATCGTTCTTCCCATGTGCCCTCCGTAGTGATATTACACCACATAGTTACGCCTAGCCCATCCAACATCCAGTCTGGTAGAGTCTCATTTAAGACGAAATGATTGTGATAAACATTGATTCCAGTATCAATTGGAGCAACTATACTGTACGCATTGGTAGTTTGTTCGTCAATAATTTCTACTTCATCGGGGTCATTAGTATGTATACAACCCACAAGTGCTGAGGATAGCAGTACCAATGAGACAACGGCCCAGGGTGCAACCCTCATGACTCATCGGCTAAGGCGAATATGTTTGAGGTTGATGTATAGTTGACAAAGTCAAAATTTACTTCAATCTAAGAGTTTCAAGGTTTGCCGGAGCATAGGTTTGTACTCTAAATTCGTCTCTAAGTCCTTGACGGAATGCATTGCATGTTTTAGCGTCGCCATGATGGCAAATTATTTTTCTAGGCGTAGGATTCAATGCTTTCACGTAATCCATTAATTGTCGCCTGTCAGAGTGCCCACTGAATCCATCAATTGTTACAACATTACAGGCAACAGGGACCATGTGGGTTTGTCCCTTGTCCATCAGAGGCACCTCAGCATGGCCTTGTTGTAGTCTGCGTCCAAGAGTTCCAGAGGCTTGATATCCAACAAAACATAGTGTGTTATTTGTTTCAGGAGCCCAGTGCTTGAAATATTCAATTATGGGTCCTCCGGTCATCATTCCAGAAGTTGCCAAGACGATACATGGAGATGGATCGTAAAGTAATGATTCTCTTTGTTCTCGACTATCTACCTGCTTGAACCAACTTGAATTGAATGGATTCTCTTCACCTCCCTTCAATACCTTACTACGTAATTCACGATTTAGGAAATCCGGATGGCTAGCATGAATTGCGGTTGCCTCTGCAATCATTCCATCCAACCAAACGGTTACCGGTTTAACTTCACCGGATTTAAACAATTGATCTATCGCAATCATCACCTCTTGCGAACGTCCTACTGCGAATACTGGACAGAATATTTTACCTCCCCTCGAGAGAGCTAATTTTACCAAATCTTGCAATTCTTGTGTAGCGTCTGCCCGATTTGGTTGGAAATCTTGCGCGCCGCCGTATGTTGATTCGATAACTAAGGTCTCGACCTTTTGGAACCTTACTGTTGCAGCATCAAATAACCATGATCTTTCGTATTTGATGTCACCTGAGAAGAGCAATCTATGTTCAGAATTTCCTTCTCCAATCTGCATATAAACACTAGATGAACCAAGGATATGTCCTGCGTTTTCGAGAGTGATTTTTACATCCGGAGCAATATCTGTCTTATCGCCCCAGCGAATGTCTACAACGTGTTTGATACATTCTTGTATATCAGCCTTTGAATAAGGTGGATCTGCGCCTTCTGCTTGGGAGACTTTGATGTAATCCATTTGCAATAATGTCATCAAATCTCTAGTTGGAGGTGTGCAATATACCGGCCCTCGATATCCATATCGAAATAGAACAGGAAGCATGGCTATGTGGTCAACGTGAGCGTGGGTTAGTACGATTGCATCGAGATTATCCAAAGGAAGTAACTCCGGTGCATTGAAGAATGGCTGAACTTCACTACGATTCATCGTTGGCTTAGCACCACAATCAACGAGAACTCGTGATTCATTTGTTGTAACCAAATGCATTGCTCGGCCAACTTCTCGATATGAACCTAAAGCGGTCAGTCTAACCCATGGTTCCCCAGCTCTTTTTGGACGATAAATTCGGGTACCAAATTTCCTCA
>JAZAAK010000031.1:0-5520 GCA_036138175.1 Thermoplasmatota archaeon
TAGCGATTGCTTGCGAGCTTCTGCTTGTTCCTTCTCGCGACGAGCCAACTCTTCAACATCGATTCCAGATTCTGCGGCGAGTTTCATTCTGCGCTCGTCCCGTGCTCGAATCTCGAGTAATCTCAGGCGAGCCTTTTCGTAATGTTGTACCATGTACATTGCATCGTGTTCTAGCAATGGTGAGTCAGAGATGATTGTGATATCCATCCAATCGCCTTCCTCAGCAAGGTATTCTGCGAATGGCTCGAACTTGAGATCTGACTTCTTTATCTGAGTGTAATGTTGAGCGTTACCCATTCTGTGTTCAACACCGGCAAAGTGACAGTAGAACGTCTTACCACCGAAGGTTTCTCTGGCTTGGTCAAATAATTCTGCATAATCTTCCGAAGTCTTGAGACGACCGTGACCTCTTGCGTGAATATGAGCCATGTTCAGCACTGGAACAGTTCCTGGAACGTGGTTGCATACTTCTAGAACTTCCTCTACGGTTCCCCAAAGCTCCTGCTGTCCTGAAGTTTCTACGGCTACCAAAGTTGGCTCTGCTTCGTGCACCCAAGGGAAGGCTGCGTAATCTTCCTCTTCGCCTTCTTGGCCCCAGATTGATTTGACTCTCTCTACAACTCCAGCAAGTACGTTCGCAACCTCCTCGTTGGCCTTGGTTCCTGGATCGTATTCTGCATAAGGGCCAACGTGACAGACCATGTGTCGAGCATTGACTATCTTTCCAACCTGCATACTCGCCTCCATCTTGGAGAGGGTTCGATTGCGCTCACGGCGACTACCCAATAGTTCACCATAGTATGGACCGTGTACGTTCATCTCGAAATCGGTCTTGTGACTTAGAATACCAGCTTGCCAATAGTGGTCGAAGTGATGTGGCTGAACTTGTCGAACGGTTTGGATCTCCATTGTCTCCAAACCTAGAACGGTGATATCGTCCATCCCCTCTACAATTGTTCGCCCCTTACAGGACAATGGAACACCGGCTGGTCCGAGTTTGAGTGGCATAGGCTTCGCTCCCGCAGGGTCGGCCGAAGTGGTGTCCCTACTAAAGGCATATTCGCTGATGGTTTGACTTGACAATTGAAATTGATTACAGAATACTTCAAATTATAGCTAATTTAGCAGCGATTTGCAGCATTTTTGATACCCTCGGAGCCTGGTCCTTGCAATGGTAGCTCACAGAGGTATTTACCAAGCCATTGCGAGGCTGTTACTGTCTTTGGTGTGCAAGAATAATTACCCAAAGAATGTTCAATGACAACGGTATTTTCTTGAGGCTCAAAAGCGATAACTTGCGGAGTCATTCCTCGTAATCGGATTTCTCGTAACAATTCTGATTCATCCATCTCTTCAATTTCTGCTATCGCCGACAAGGCTGACTTGGTGAAAAACAGAATGTGAATTTGGCGGATTCTCTCAATAACAAATCCCCAAGCTTCAGCAAGTCGACTCGGATCTGATGGTATGTCAGTTACCATAACCGTGCGAGGGCCTTCGAATTCAGCAAAGGTCATACTTGCACCTTGAGCACTCTTGGCATTATCTCCTGCAAGGATTGTAGATGTGGATAAGACGAGCCAATGAGCACCTTCTAATCGCCCTCGCCAATCGATTTTTCCGTGACTGAAATCGGAAAGGTCTGGAATCTCGATTCGGTCGATAGACCCACCATCCGCAGAATCTAACACTTCAGAAATTACCGAGTCACCAAAGCCGACTATTCGAACGGTAGTTTCCATTCAATCTACCTTCCAGCGCAACAAAGCGATGGCGCCACCCATGCCGAGAAGTTGTTGACCCGCATCATGGTCAACCGAGGCTTGGATTACATCTCCTCGATTGGTTGTAACTGCAGATGTTACTCCATCCCACCTAGATCTAATTCCCCTATCATCTGAGCGAAGCAAGGATGCGTCTACAACAAGAACCTCGACGGCACCTTGTTCGGCAGCTTCTTCTATTGCATTCAACCCATAGGACACGGCTCCATTGGTCGAAATTCGAGTCAATCCATCTTCGATTGCACGTACTTGTCGAACCAATTCGTGTTCGCCCAAAACCGCGTCAGCGGCGCCGCCTGCTAACACCTCATTAGCGGCGGCGCGACCACCAATCGAAGTAGCAACATTGTGAATTCGATTCTCCACTCCAATCGCTATCAGCATACCTTCGAATTGTTCTCGAGCCATTCCAGGTCCACAAATTACCAAAGGCATTTGATCAGGGAAAACCATCTTTGTCTCGCGTGCTACTCTTTCGAAGAAGCCCCGACGTACTCCGGTAGAATCGTCAGCGCGCTTGCCTCCACCTCTCATAGAAAATGAAGAAAGGTCTCTGATTCCATGGCCTGAGACTTCGAAAATCAATACCTCATCATTCTCTACTACCAACAGTCCTGCCTTAGGTTGAGTTCCCGCTGCTAAAGCAGATTTGACCAATTCTCGGTCAACCTCTGGCAGACCACCTTCGAATGAGATTTCCACTTCATCACCTGGTGAGACTAGATGTGTATGATGAGAGCCTATGTCGATTTTTGCTTCCGAAATAACTCCGTGAACCCTGAGGTTTTCAGTGAATGGTTGGAAGGCACATTCTGAAACTTCTATCTCAATCCACATCGGCTTTCTTTCGGCGGACTTAGAACGACCTCCTTCCTGAGTTCCAGTTGTTGAATCGCGTCGATGAGACAACATACCAAGATTCGAACCAACCCGACAAATCTGAGCCAGAGTCCAGAGGTCATCGGCGTCATCAATACGAAGCCTGACTCCCTCATCTGAGGCCTTCAGTTGTCGCAAATCCTCACTTCCATCAACTGAATACGCCAGTCAGACGCCCATCCTCATCCATATCCATATCCATGGCGGCTGGGCGAATTGGCAGTCCGGGCATAGTCATCATCGAGCCACAAACTGCGACGATGAAACCTGCTCCGGAATTGAGTCTTAACTCACGAATTGGTAGAGTAAATCCTGTAGGCGCACCTAGTACTGTACCTTCGTGGCTAAACGAATACTGAGTCTTCGCCATACATACTGGTAGGTTGTCAAAACCCCATTCTCGCAATAATTCGAGAGTCTTGTGAGCCTCTGGAGAGAAGTCCACCGTGTGAGCCCCGTAGACATTGGTGGCGATTCTTAGTATGGTTTGGTCAGCGGGCAATCCAGGTTCAACTATTGGATCGTATGGTCGACCCGCTGCATCATGAGAAGCACACGCTTCGACTACAGCATCTGCGAGATCGACGGCTCCTTGTCCACCTTTTGCGTGTCCTTTGAAGACAACAACATCTCTTGCACCAGCGGCAACTGCCTCCTCACGGATAGCCTCGATTTCGGCATCTGTGTCGCTGGCAAATCGATTGATGGAGACTACAACAGGAACATTAGTCGAAGATAGGTTGCGGATGTGTCGGCGTAGATTCGTTGCGGCACCGGCTCTAGTCGCTTCGACATTCTCAGCCTCCAACTCTTCCTTAGGAGGTCTCTTACCTCCGCCGGTAGAGAATCCATCTCCATGCAATTTCATCGCACGAACAGTGACATTGAGAACTAAACAATCTGGTACTTTTCCAGCGGCTTGGGCTTTAATTTGCAGTGCCTTCTCAGCACCCATATCTGCTCCAAATCCAGCCTCTGTGACTACGTAATCAGCGCAAGATAATGCAAGCGAATCTCCAATTATTGAGGAATTTCCGTGGGCGATATTTGCAAATGGTCCGCCGTGGATAAACGCTGGATCGCCTTCTAGGGTTTGAACTAGATTAGGTAACAAAGCATTCCTTAGAAGAAGTGCCATTGCACCAGCGCAACCCAAATCTTCAGCAGTCACTAGACCGCCATTTGTTGAGACCCCGATTGCAATTCTACCAAGCCTTGCGCGAAGGTCAGCGTAGTCCTTTGAAAGAACTAGAATCGCCATTACCTCACTCGCTGCGGTAATATCGAACCTATCTGTTCGGACGATTCCGTTGGCCTTACCTCCAAGTCCGACTGTTACCTCACGAAGACTTCGGTCATTCATGTCAATGACACGTGGCCAAAGAATTCTGTTTAGATCCAAATCCAAATCATTTCCTCGGTGAAGGTGATTGTCAAGCATAGCAGAACAAAGATTGTGAGCCATTGTTACAGCGTGTAGGTCGCCGGTAAAGTGTAGGTTAATTTCCTCCATTGGTAATACCTGAGAGAATCCACCACCTGCTGCTCCACCCTTGATTCCAAAGACAGGCCCCATAGAAGGTTCACGAATTACACAAGTTGCATTATGGCCACGTCGATTGAGACCCTGATTGAGACCAATCGTAGTCACGGTCTTACCCTCGCCGAAAGGAGTTGGATTGACACTGGTCACCAAAATTAGAAATCCTTGCTTTCCATCTCCTGCCTGTTTGAGTCTATCCCAAGATATCTTTGCTATCGAAGAACCTTGTAAAATCAAGTCACTACGCTCTAATCCTAGCTTGTCAGCCACTTCTTGAATTGGGCGAGTTGTGGCCTTTCGGGCGATGTCAAGGTCGCTGTCCATCGCTAAGTCGGCCTAAGAGCGTCACTTGAAACCTTCATTTTGGAGAATTCAGAGGAGCCCATAGTGAACGGCCCGGCTTACTGGGGTATCGCGGGATATCCAATATCCCATTCATTGACTCCTAGATTGTTTGAGATAGTAGGAACGGAACTTGGGCTAAAAGCCCAATCTGTATATCTTGAAGCGGATTCTATGGATGAATTTGAGGCTAATTTGGAAAACCTCCAAGGAGACATTTGGTTGAGTTGTACCGCTCCTTTGAAACACTCACCTCAGGCAAGACTTGCAGTGTCTGGGCCTGAAGGTGTTAATGCGATTAATCAGTTGAAGCGAACAAACGGAGTTTGGTCAGGAACCAGCACCGATGGCGTGGGGTTTGTTGCTGCTTGCCGACACATCGGGGTTGAGCCGAATGGAAGCATATTGCGAATGCGCGGTGGTGGCTCTGCTGCTCGTGCAATCGCCGCTGCTTGGGCCGAAGAAGGAGGCTCGGTTATTCCCATCGAAGGTCGAAGGCCATTGATCGGTGGGCCTTGGGATTCTGCAATCATCTCAGATGGTGAGGCAGACCTAGCGATTGACCTTGATGCAATAGCAGGAGGGGGAGATTCTGAGAGATTAGATGCGGAGAAACAAGTTTCAATATCATACGGAGAAAATTGGAAAATTGATGATTTTGCTGTAATCATGGTTGCTGCACAGCATCTTGAAGCCTGGAAAAAACTCTTTTCACCCGATAAAATTGATCAGTTACCTTCGTTGGTAGAATTACTGGAATTGCTTGATGAAAGCTATCAATCTTCTTGACTTTCTAACTTGGACTTGAGGAGTTTATTTTCTTTTTTGAGGGCCCGATGAGACAAAAATAAACCAACAACGAGGACAGAAAATAGGAAAGTAGTCGCTGTCATTGACCATAGAAAGAGGGGAGCCAAGTCTCCATGATTTTCAGGAGTTGCCTCGCCTGTGAAGTTGTAGGCATAAAGATTT
>JAZAAK010000032.1:0-31129 GCA_036138175.1 Thermoplasmatota archaeon
CGTCGAATATACCTAACACTCCTTCATCCAAACCTGCCAATTGAGAGGGAGTAATTGCGACTACGACAAGTGCTCTAAGTCTCTGTAGTAAGGGGGCTAATCGAGATAGCATATG
Organism: Thermoplasmatota archaeon; assembly: GCA_036138175.1. Lineage (GTDB taxonomy): Archaea > Thermoplasmatota > Poseidoniia > Poseidoniales > Thalassarchaeaceae > MGIIb-O1. Next base: position 116 of record JAZAAK010000032.1, read on the forward strand.
GTTCAAGTCTACATTTGCAGGATAATCGAAGGCGATTAGAGGCAGAGTTCCTGTTTCTTTGTCAAGTATCTCAACCATCTTGTCGGAGACCTGTTGGATTGAAGGTGGGATGTCAAAGCCTCCGAGATATACAGACAACTCATGGATTATCCCCTGAACTGGATCATCGGCTTCTGGCCAGAACTGTCCTATGTATGGTCGGCGCGATGTGGTAGAGGCTAGGGCGTTGAGGAATGAAGTTCTACCCGAACCACGATCTCCAACCAATAGTAGCATTCGCGGGGTTTGGGAAATTAGGTGCTCACGCCATTCCGACAGTAAGCGATCTCGCCCAACTAGATATTCCGCGCGATTTGCTTCGATTGGACGCAGGTCGAAGGGGTTGCCTCGTAATGGAGGCAAATCGAGTATCGATGCGGGCCCTTCAACCATTATCGCGTACGCGAGCCTAGGAGTACATAATATTCACGCATTCTCACGCATTAAAGATGTGAAATTAACGTATTATTAGGTATTTTCAGAAAGTAAAATATTCTAATTGTCTTGCAGTAATACGTTTTACGACTAGTAATATTAACGCTTTACTAACGCTTTTCTAATGCGTTAACAATGCGTTAACGGTCAAATTAACGCTTTTTTGAGGCTAGAGAAAACCATATTTGACTCAACATAACCCCTATTTGGTTGAGATTATCGGTATTCTTGGCTTAGTGCTCATTAGAGCCTCAAGTAGGCATTTTTGGATAAATCACCACGAAGTGCTTAGAACCGGAAGGCTGTCGCGAGGTTTGGTGAAACAATGCCTGTTGACAACAGCCGATTGAGTGGATTCTACAAACTATCAGTTCCAGAACGAAGAGCCATGCTCGCAGAGCTTGCTGGCCTCAATGAAGAACAAGTCCAGGCTTGGGCCAATGCCGAACTAGACGAAGGTACAGCTGACAGAATGATTGAGAATGTAATTGGTAGATACTCACTACCGATCGGTGTTGCAACCAACTTCATTATCGACGGGGATCACTATGTGATTCCATTTGTAGTTGAAGAAGCAAGCGTTGTTGCTGCCGCATCAAACATGGCCAAGAGATGTCAGAAGAATGGTGGCTTCGTATCAAACAATTCAGACCCGGTTATGATTGGACAAATTCAGGTAGTCGGGTGTGAAGATCCCGAGGCTTCTCGGGATGCTATCCTTGCTGCTAAAGATGAATTGATAGAATCCTGTAACGAAGTCGACCCAATTTTAGTGAAATTTGGTGGCGGATGTAGAGATGTTGAAGCAAGAATAATCGATACTGATTCAGGCCCGATGATTATCGTTCACATTCTGGTAGATTGTCGAGATGCAATGGGAGCAAATGCAGTCAATACAATGGCAGAAACTATTGCTCCGAAAGTAGAAAGTATCTCAGGAGGAACTGTGATTCTTCGAATAATTAGCAATCTAGCAGTTCATAGGTTGGCAAGAGTCAGTGCTACATTCACTCCAGAAGAGATGTCCGATACTGGAGACGACCCATCTAGAGGTGCGGAAGTGATTGACGGTGTCTTGCAAGCCTACCATTTCGCGGCAGCAGATCCATTCCGTGCAACTACCCACAATAAGGGAATTATGAATGCAATATCGCCTATTGCAATTGCCTGTGGACAAGACTGGAGAGCTGTGGAATCCGGCGCCCACTCATACGCATCACACGAGCGCAGATATGGTTCAATGACTCATTGGGAAAAGGACGCAGATGGAAATCTAGTCGGTTCTATTGAGATTCCAATGGCTGTTGGATTAGTCGGAGGGGCGATTACAATCCACCCAGGAGCCCAAGCAAATGTAGCACTCCTAGGCATTAACTCCGCGGATGATCTAGCGAAGGTAATGGCCGCTGCAGGTCTGGCACAAAATCTCGGTGCTCTTAGAGCCCTTGCAACAGTTGGCATACAGGCAGGTCACATGAAACTGCACTTACGCAACATGATTGCCAGCGCAGGTGCCTCCCCAGATGAAATCGAGCCTGTGGCCGCTATCGTTCGGGAAAGTGGCGAAAGAATCACCATGGCAGCGGTAGAATCTGCATTGCAACAGGTTCGTGGCGAGTAATCACTCATCACCTTGAGCCGCTTCCATCGCTAGCGCCTCTTCGGATGGTGCTTCAGAGAACTCTTCGATAGTCATCTGTTCATCAGAAAGTGATGCGGCTAACTGTGCACTGGTAAGTCCAGCCTTTCCAGCTTCTGCCCTAAACCACTCTCTTACCTTCTGGTATTCAACTTCAGGGCAACCGAAGTATTCTGCAAACCTGCGAGTTGTGGTTAATCTCCTGGTCAATCCATCCCTGCGCCTATCGATGAAACCCAATCCGGCTAATTCCCTGACGCGATCGTAAGCCTTGGGGCCAATCATATCGACCAGTTGGGCTTGCTTCATGGGTTGATGATACGCGATTAGTGCCGCCGCTGGTAGCAATCTTGCTGGAACATCCGGCCTAACTGACTCTGGAAGATGAGATGAAAGTGTGGGCCTGACCTCGAAAATCCATCGACCTGCTACTTCTGTTAATTGCAAAGCAGAGTCTCTTCGACGCTTGATTGTAGCACGCAGGTTCTCCAAAGCGCCGGAAACCTCTGAACGAGTTTTTCCGGTTTGCTCCATTAGTTCTTCAACCGTCATAGAGCGACCGGCGCTGAAAAGAATCGCTTCAAGAATAGTAGATAATTCGACAGAATCAGACATCGATTTCCACCTCCATCTCTGGCTTTGGGTTAATCTTCTCTGTTAGCACATCAAAATCATTGTAATCGGGGTGCAAATCTTTGATGGAAATCAAACCATCACGACCTGATTTCTGAGTTAAGTCCGCATAACCTCTGTGGGTTAGGAATAGTGCTGAGACCAAGGCAGTAACCTGTGCTTCGGCCTCCGCTTCATCGAACTCTAAACCACCTTCGACCGATTTGTCCCTAAGGTAGGTTGCAATATCCTTCAGGTCGACCGCCATATCGCCTTCATCTGATCTATCTCTGAGGGCATTCCAAGTTCGTCGGAGGTCTGCTTCCAAATCCTCGATATGAAGGCTACCGGAGAATCTAGCCCTTGCCTTTGCATGAGCTTCTCTCCTCTCCTTGGCGATTTCCTCTCTGAGTTTCAAATCCTCTGAGATTTGTTTAGCACTCTGTAATCCCATTAGTAATTCACCAAGAGTTACGGGGCGGCTTTCCTCACGATGAATTCTACCCTCGAACATCGAAGGAAGTACATTGTCCGCCGCACCTGTCATAACCCCTACAGAGAAGTTGTAATCATCCTCAGTGAATTCTGTCTCCCAGCCACTTACATCAAAGTCTAGGAATTCTTCTTCGAGTTCATCCCATGCTCGATCTTGTCTCTCGATAAGTGTGGATGATTGGCCTCTTAGAATCTGCCAAGCCATCCTGATAAGTCTGCCACAGGTTGGTAAATCGATATTGTCGGCAGTTTTGATTCGCTGCTCAAACATCTCTAGGAAACTGGTAAGGTCTACATCCCAAGGATCTAGGTCCTTAGATCTGAATAATTGGAATACCAAAGCCACCGAACGGTCGAATGGGTCGATTAGGAATTGATGTTCTGCCTCTTCAAGAGCTGCTAACTCGACCAATCTGTCTAGATACCGACTGGTTTCGAGGTCCTCTTCGCCTTGCAGTAATCGTGCGACGATATCGTCCCTCATAGCAGTGGCATCGAAGACTGTCATTCTTCTCTCTCCAACTCCTGCTCTACAACCGCCTCGCTGTCAATCTCTTCCTCGTCCTCTTCGGGGGCAGGAATTGCCGATTCCTTCTCTGCGATATCTTCGCTCCACTCATCGGTTCTTTCCTTTAGAGAAGCCATTGTTGATTCGTTAGATTCTGAGTCATCTTCTTCGGCATCCTCGGATACTTCGACTCCTGCCCTATCTGCAAGACCACCAAGACTCAACGGACGATCCATTGGTTCAGGCACCTTTGGCATAGTTTCGGCACTCGGCAAATCAGTCATACCTTCCTTTGCACTTTGTGCTTCCTTCAGCGCCTCTTGCTCCGCCTCAAATTCTTCTCCAAGTTCTATTGCTGCAGCCCTATCGAAGTCTGCAATTCGGCGGCTGCATCCATCTCCGGCGTGAGTTATTCCAATGTGATGGTCAGCAAGTGTTAGGCTGACCTTCCTTAGAGTCACCATGATGAATTGAGCGTGAGTACTGCGAATCCTACAGAGTGTAGCAATTCGCTCAGCGTTGAATGGATCTAGGTTTTGGTCGACCTCGTCAAAGTAGTAGAATGGGCTTGGCTCGTAATCCTGAATCGCAAAAACGAAAGCAAGGGCTGCCATGGATTTCTCTCCGCCAGAGAGGAAACTTCGACGAGTCCTCTTGCTCTTCCCTGGAGGGATACAAGCCATTCTGAGTCCACCCTCAAACGGATTCTTGGTATTCTCAAGTTGCAATTCACCCTCTCCACCGGGTTGAAGCAGCCTGTATGCTCGAGTGAAGTTACGGTTGACTTCATTGAAGACAGCCAGAAGTCTTGTCTTCCTCTCTTCTTCGAGTTGTTCTGCGAGGCTGACAAGCATGGCGTGTCGTTCCTTGCAGAGTTTTCCATCGGCGACGAGTCCAGCGATTCTCTCGACAGTTATGTCGTAGTCTTCTATCGCTAGCATGTTAACGTCGCCGAGTTGGCCGAGGCGTCGATCAAGGCCCTGCACCCCCTTCTCCGCCTCGGCCACTGTTGGCAATTGAATATCTAATGCAGGAATTTCGATTTCGTTCTCGGCCAGTTCGCTCTCTAATTCGGCCAAGGTCTCTTGTTTGTTCCTTATGCTCTCAACGAGACCTTCCAATCTCGACTTGATTGTTTCACGCTGAGTCTGCATCTGTTCTATATGAGCACGGAGACTAGCTCTTTCGTCGACAATCTCGTCCTTACGCTCGCTGAGAATTTGATGCTCTTCATTAAATTGTGAAGCTTGTAATTTGAGTTCCTTGAGACTTTCCTCTGCCTTATCGATTGATGTTTGAAGATTCTCAATCGTACTTGCGGCTTCGGTAATGATTTCGTTTTGTCTCTCTACAGACCTAGTGAGGTCATTCTTTCTATCCTCTAGAACCTTGAGTTTCTCGCCACCGGTCAAAATATCTGACTCGGCTCTCAACTTGGTACGCTCAGCCTCAGTCCGTGTGTCCTGAGCGCTTCGAAGGATTTGGGAAAGATGATCTGGAGTGTGATTCTGTAATGCCTCCGCGGCTAATCGGCGAGCCTCCATAGCAGCTCCATGTTCTCTTTCTGCATCGGCAGCCGCCTCAATCGCTTGTTGGCTAGCGGACTCCAATCTGTCATGTTCATTACGGGCATCGACAACCTTCTTCGAGATGTCATCTACTTGCTTCTGAGCAATCTTAACATCGGCTTTCCAATTCCTCACCTTTACGGAGTGGTCACTATCATCGAGTCCGTGAATTTGGTTTCGGACGTCGTTCATATTGTCCCTGATTTCTTTGAGAGCAGCCTCTACTGTTGAATATCTCAAATTGGCTCTATTCACTGCTGATTCGAGTTTCTCCATACCAGCACCAGCAGCTCCAGCGCCACCGAATGATGGACGTGACCCCTTTGCCGAAGAACCACCTGTCATCGCACCAGTCGCTTCGACTATTGAGCCGTCAAGAGTGACCATCCGAACGCCGCCCATATTGCGGCGGGCCACATCCATAGACTGAACAATCAGCGTGTTCCTACAGGCGAAGCGTACAGCGGTTTCGATTTCTTCATCATAATCCAATAAGTCATGAGCGAATCCAATAATCCCAGGGTTTCTGGCGACCATTAGGGCTCTACCCTGAGCGCGAGACGCACTGATTTTGTTGAGTGGAAGGAATGTGGCTCTACCACCTCCATTTGCACCAAGCCACTTGATACAACTTGCAGCGACCTCATCATCGCTGACAACAATTGAATTCATACCTCCGCCAAGTGCGAATGCTAGTGCCTCCTCGTGCGAATCCTCCTTTGGCGAAGTCAATTCTCCGAGTGAACCGAGTATTCCCTTGATTTCTCCGCTCTCTCTGAGTTTGGATAATGCACGCAAGGTTACCGCAGAACCCGGTTTCGAAGCTCTTGCCTCCTGTGCGGCACGAGCGCGGTCAAGTGCCCTATTGGCACCTCTCAATTGCTCCTCTGCACTATCGCGATCGCCGCGAAGTGCGACCTCTTGTTTCTGTAATTGTGTTAATTTGACGGCCAATGATTCTCTGTCCTCAACCGGCTTTTCTTCTTGTAGATCTTCGCCGGTTAACTCGAGGTCATCTCGTTCAAGTGAGACAACCTCGTATTGTTCCTCCAAATCCGCTAAATTATCAGAGGCTATTCTTGCTGCTTGCTCGGCCCTATCAGATTCTAGTCTGGCTTCAGCCATTCTGTCGTGTACCTTGGACAGTTCTTCATTTGCCAATCCTAAAGCTCGATTCAAATCACGAGAATGCTTGTCTCCGGATTCTATTGCTTTGCGTGCTTCGGCCTCGTCTCTTTCGGCCTCCTCGAGGGCATTGTCGGCATCTATCACAGATTGTTTGGCTGCCTCAATATCCCCTACAAGTTGTGTAATTGCGGCTTCGGCTGATTCTAAGTCGGATTGGAAGAATTCGATTTCACCGACTGCATCTTCGGAGGCTCGGTTTTGGTCGCCAATTCTGTCTCGGCTAGTTTCGACCTCAATCTCCAAGGCTCGAATCTCGTCCATAACCGCCTTGGATTCTCCAGTCGCCATATCCTCGAGTTCACGAGAGACATTGACCAATTCTTCTTCCAATTCTAAAAGTCGAGATTCGTTAGTTCTGACACTTTCACGAACTTTGTTGCTCTTTTCTTGATACTTTTCATAATCTTCGTTCAGCATACGAATCTCGTCGACTCGATTGCGATACTTGGCCTGAGCCAAGATGATTCTAGCTTGATCCAACTGTTCTTTGAGGTCGCGATACTTGAGAGCCTGTTCTCTCTCTTTTTCCAATTTCTTCAGGCGAGCCTTTTGGTCCGACTCAAATAATTCGATAGTCTCGATATCGTTTTCAACCACTTTACGTTGATTATTAGCTGAGCGAATTTCGGAATCATATGCTGTTACCCCTGCTACCTCCTCCAGAACTCCTCTTCTCTTCCAATCGGTCATTGTCGCAAGATTGGTTACATCTCCTTGCAGGACAATATTGTACCCATCACCATGTAGTCCAGCCTCGGCAAGAGTTCTTCTCATCTCTGTTGCAGTAACACTTCTTTCGCCGATTCTGTAGGATGAAACCGGTTGATTCTTCCTGTTCAGGCGAACAGCCCTTGTGAATGCAACTTCGTCCTCAGAGATTCGAAGCCTTCGTCGCCCTCCTAATTCGGGTTTGTTGGCAAAAACAAGTGTTACCGACATGTGGCGGGCAGGCTTCCCGCGCTTTCCACCGTTGAAGATCAAGTCGGCAACGTTGTCTGCTCGCATTACTTTTGTCGAACGAGTGCCGAGAACAAATTGAATCGCGTCACCCGAATTTGACTTTCCTGACCCATTTGGACCGGTTATCGCGGTAAATCCCTCATCGAAGGGGATGGTCATTTCACCGCCAAAAGACTTGAAGTTCTCTACTTCTATTCTCAGTAAGTGCATCCCATCACCTATTTGACGAAGGAAATTTGCCCAACGTCATTCTCGCCCTGCCCTCTTCCAAGGCTATGAAGGTTGAGGCATCACAGTGATTTGGAGAGTGTTTGTAGATACTATTTCGAATGACCGAAGAGTGGCTGAAGGATGGTTATCTTCAATGCAGGTTAGTATGAGGAATACACATGGCAGGGGATACTTCCAATCGTGACCTGCCCCCGGTCGATGTCGCGGTTATCGGCTCGGGCATCGCTGGGTTGTTTCTTGGCTTGCGATGTTTTCGAGCCGGACTCTCCGTTGCAATCGTAACAAAGAAGAGTCTCTCGACATCTTCTACCAACTGGGCTCAAGGTGGAATTGCCGGAGTTCTTGATGTCGATAATGAAGCGGCTTTGGAGGCTCATGTGCGAGACACTCTGTCTGCCGGAGGAGGTTTATGTGACGAGGCGGTTGTTCGTTCGGTTGTGTACGATGCCGCAGATCGGATCCGTGATTTGGTCGAACATGGAGTGCAATTCGATTTGAGTAAAGATGGCATATATGACCTGACCAAAGAGGGTGGACACTCCGAGAGCAGAATACTGCATTCGCGCGATCGAACCGGAGCTGAAATCGAGCGGGCCCTAACCGAAGGCGCGGCGAATGAGTACGAATCCGGACTAAGGATTCTAGAAGATTGGATGGTTCTAGATCTTGTTCGACGGGATTTGGAAAAGCCGGAAAAAGGAGTCGCAGGTTTGTGGTGTTTAGCCCCTGATGGTAAGGTCTACACACTGGCATCACGATGCGTTGTATTGGCGTCTGGAGGAGCAGGTATGCTACATCTCGCTACTACAAATCCATCGGTTTCGACAGGTGATGGAGTGGCTATGGCGCATAGGTTAGGTGCAGATATTTGCGATATGGAATTCATTCAATTTCATCCAACTGCATTAGCTGTCGATTCACAAAATCCATTTTTGATTACGGAAGCAATGAGAGGACACGGGGCGATTTTGATGACCCGTTCCGAATACCAAAAATGGAAGGAGGTTGGAGGCAACCCTGCTGAAATATCTTACATGAACCGATATTCAAAGAAGGGGTCATTGGATACTAGAGATGTCGTCGCAAGAGCCACTGATAGTGAATTGAAACGAAGTGAAGATTCTCATGTGGTTTTGGTAACAGAACATCTAGATTTACAGGAGATCCGTGAAGAGTTCCCAACGATTGCAAATAAGTTGGCTGAACATGGAATCGACTTAGGACCTGATCCGATTCCTGTACGCCCTGCCGCTCACTATCTTGTCGGAGGCGTTAATGTCGATCAAAAAGGCAGGGCAATGCATGAAGGTCAACTTCTACCTGGATTATACTGTGTCGGAGAAGTTGCTAGAACCGGACTTCATGGTGCTAATCGCCTCGCTTCTAATTCCCTGCTAGAGGCGGTGGTATACTCAGAGAGAGCAGCTACTGAAATTATTTCCAGAGCAGAAGATGGATTGCTTCCGGATCTCGTTGAAGATATCATTTATTGGAGAGGGGAAGAACTTGAGGAATTAGCAGACCACGGAACTCTCGAAAGTGATTTGTTTTCGCTTAGAACGATGATGACAAACGATGTTGGTTTGGTAAAGAGCGATTCTCGTTTAGAAAATGCCAGAGAGAAGATTGCAAAAATTCGAGCCGATGTAGTTCCTGTCTGGCATGCGACCAAACCTACCCAGGCTATGGTAGAATTGCGAAATCTGATAATTTGCGCTGAACTGGTTATCGAAGCCTCGATTGCTAGAAGGGAAAACGTAGGACTCCACTACAATATAGATTGTGAGTAATCAGGAAAATTCGCCAGACCTTTCGATGCCTTTGACCAATGCATGTAGAGATTGATTTGCGGGAGTAGGAATTCCAAGAGACTCTCCTCTTTCTACAACAGCGCCACAAAGCGATTCGATTTCTGTGGCGCGTCCAGCCATCACATCTTGTAACATCGAGCAGCGATTTTCGGAAGTGGTCTCAACCACTTTTCGAAGATGGTCTTCCAAATCCACATCTCCCAAATCGACTCCAGAGGCTCTGGCCACTGCTGCTGCTTCTAGCATAGCGGCCATTGCTTGACCCCAGAGTTCAGGTACCTCAAGAAGGGCTCCATTTCTAACCCCTGCAATTGCACAAACAGGATTGATTGCAACATTCAACAACAACTTTCTCCAAACTATATTTTTCACATCGTCAGACCAAATCGGGTTTAGGTTTGCAGCCTCAAATGCTTGTAGCAAACCAAGGGCTGAGTTTGAGGCTTCACCACCGTCGAGGTGTCCCATTCTTACGGCGCCTCGTCCAACCCAATGAATCCCTGATTCTCCATCCTTCCAAGCACCATGAGTAATTGAGCCTCCAAGAATTCTACCCCTACCCAAACGATGAGCTAACATCTCTGTGTGACCAAGTCCATTCTGTATACTGATTGCAAGTCCGATGGGAGTTAGCACTTCTTCAGCGATTTGCGCCAAGACTGAAGTCGAGGAGGCCTTACCACATATGATTGCAACATCGCAAGTGCCTCTAATCTGTTCAGGTATTGGGCCCTCTTGGCTATCTACAACAGTAAATCGCTCTGGTGGAATCATCTCGATGGAACCCTCAGGTGTGTGAAGAATCAAACCAATCATTTCGAGATTGCTCGCGGCTTGACCACGAGATACTGCGACGAGGTCTGCATCGGTATCGGAAAGTGCGCCGAGAACAACTCCACCGATAGAACCGACACCAAGAATTGCGATTCGCATCTACTCACATCCATCAACCGGACAACGAGCGGCTAAGTTAACTGTAATTTCACCATCCTCTACAGTAAACCAAACTGAACGATGCAAATTAGTTGAACCTACAGCCTCTATGATCATCCTTACCTCTGAGTTTGGAGCGGTTTCGTTCGGTATAGAAACCGACCATACATCGGAATTAGGAGAGTCACCTGTCCAACTTACTGTAACGGGGAGCGTCTTATTCATTCGGTTGGAAATTATGTAATCGGTAGAGGAGAAATGTTGACCTATATCTCCTTCAATTAATACAACATCATCTCCTTCAACGATCATATACGAGCGTAGCATAATTCCTTCCTCACAAATGGCTAGCCAACCATTGGAGTCGAAGAATAGTGTTCCAAAGCCCAATTGCCCGGCTGGAATTCTAATTGAAGAACGGTCGGTAAAGGTCCAATTCCAAATATTTCCGATTTCCATCTCTGGCATTATTTCGGATGAAGGGCAAAATGCACTCCCCTCACTGGCGTAAGTGATAGTGTAATTGCGGTCATGAGAAAACCAATCCCACTCGGGTATTTGCCAGCCTGCGTCAGAAATCTGTAATTTGGGTTCAGTTCCATTCACTGGTAACAACCAGATTATTCTTTCACCATCTTCAAAATTCAAAGCCAATTCTGGACCCATAATCCGTCTGTATTCATCTTTGTCTTGTGATGATTGTAATGCGCCTTCGTAACCTCTTAGACAAACGTCGTGAAGGCCTGCCTGAGTGAGGTTAGTATGGTTCTCAAACTCCCAATATGGATTTGTTAGAACTAAAGACGCAGGTCTATCATCAACCTTCTGAACACTCATACAAATTCTTGGAGTCTCGGTATCCTCAATCAGCAACCAGAGAGGATCTATTGGAGAAGTTGTTTCAGGATGCCGAAGAACAGTTAGGTGCTCTTCGATATGGTCGTCTACATCGACCAGAATTCTCAACCACATCGAAGCGTCAGGAAGAAGTGTTGTATCGTCTTGAGCAATATCCATCGGAATTATTGTCAAACGTAATTCATCAGGAGAGTTCTGAGTTACTCCATCAAATCTGTAGATTTTATTTTCGTTTAATTGAGATGAGGTGATATTCCATAATTGCGAGTATTCCCCTTCCATTCTAATCTGTAACCATCCGGAAACCGGATTGATTCCTTCGGGGGTTAACTCTAGAGTTAAATTGTAAGATTCTGAAATATTAAGTTCGATTTCCTCAACCCATCCTGAGGTGTCCAAGCCCTCATTCCATTGGTCTATTGTGAAGGATGGGTTCAATCCAGGGAATCCCATAATGAGAACGAATACAAGTAGCGTGGCGAACCTACTGCGTTCCTTGTTTGAAGGTACAATCGATTCGTCGACAACTAGAGGTGGAGGAGAATTTTCTGGACTGAATCGACGCAGGGCTGCCAAAGCGGCAATCAACAACCAAGGCATATAATCGGTATTTGCAAAGATCATCACCATTGCACCGAGCATTAGGATGAAGATACCTGTTTGGCGATTTGAATCGGACATCTCAGCAGGGCCGATTAGAGCATGTAATAATCGGTCACCTGGGAATCCAGGAATCGGCAATAACAGAGTCCAGCCGATTAGAGTCAAACCGATTCCAGCAAGACCAGTTAGGTGAATCCATTGTAATTTAATGAGCAAATCTTCACCCATCCAATCTAAAGTTAAGATTGAGATTAGAATATTATTTTCAAAGCCAATAGGTGAAGAGGATAGTTCAGGAGGTTCGAGTGGAGTCAAATGCAAGCCAATAATTGTCAGTAAACTTCCACTAATGAATAGGAAAATAGGTACTGTTAATTCGATTATTGCGAGAGCCCTTCGGTTAGGAATTGGGATTAGATCAGCTCTATGTTGACTCAATACACCAGCCAAACCAAAAGGCCAACTAACGGCCATAATTGGGAATGCTATTGGCACAACATGGCCTATTTTGACACCATAATGTAAGGCGATTCTTCTGCGAATTTCGCTGGCCAATCCCAAGACGAATATCATTGGAATTGCCATGTAAAACATTGATTCTCGCAGTAAATTAGAATCTAGCGCGGTGGCGCTTGAATCAAACTGCATCAACCATGCGCTACCAATCATGGTAAGGAAGCCAGCCATCATCAGCCAAACAACAGACAATTGCCAATTAGCAATGACTTGCTGACCTTCTGGATAATTAGCGATGCTGAGAATTGGAGGATTACCCCTGTCTAGCATCGAAAGGTAACCTAATGGCTCGAGTTCCTTGTTGAGTTGGATTAGTGCCTCGGAGTCACTCCTTCCACTTTTCGCTCGGGCTTCCCAAGCCTGCCCGGCCATTGCTTCATTGCCTAAATCGAAGTAGCGTTGGATGATGTGGAGCAACAAATCTTGTTGAGTCCAAGCCGAGTGATCAAGTACGATTGGCTCGGCTTCTGACATACTACGCAACCACCTTCGGTGGTTGCGAACTCATGCACCCACCTATCAAACCGCGTAATCGAGGTTGACTTACTTGTTCTTGAATCGCTTGAGGCGGAAGGTCTCTTCGCGCTCCATTTCTTCCAATCTGAGTTGGATAAAGGTCTGAGCTTCTTGCATCTCTGGAATGACCTTAAACTCAAGCGCGTTTACACGGCGCTTGGTCGCTTCAATCTCTTCTAGGAGTCGCTTCAGAGTAGCCTCCATTTCTGCGGCTTTGACTATCTTGGCAATTAACGAAGAATAGGCGTCTGCAGCCTCATCTATGTACGGAGAACCACCGATTAGACCGGTTCCACGCTCTTCGATTGTGGATGTCAGATTTTGACCTTCTACCTGAGGAACTACGACGCCCATGATATTTCGGCGGCTAACTTCGACTTCCGGTGAAGCCGAGTTTGCAATTGCTGCACTCTTCACAACTAATCCACCTTCGATAGCACTAGCCAAACTGATGGCTTCTACAGCTTCTCGATATGTACCGACGAGTTCCTCTCTTGCACTAATCATCTCAGACAACAAAGTTCGGAACTCGTGGAATAAACCGTCCCGCTTCATCTTAAGTAGATTGTATCCACTTGAGGTCTGCTTGATGCGTCGCTTGAGGTTGATTAGCTCGGACCTGGTTGGTTTAATGTCCAATGCCATTTTTACACCTCCTCATCGACTTGTTATTCGAGAGTTTCACTCCTTCTTTTCGGTTGGGTGATACTTGTCGATCCACTTCTGGTCTAATCGAACGAGATACTTCGTATCGATGTTGGTTAGTAGATTCCATGCAAGGTCGAGAGTTCCTTCACCGATTGAACGATCTTCGTCACGGCTCTGTCGCAAGAACTCATTTTCGAAAATATCAGCGAACTTCAGTAACTGAAGGTCACGCTCGTTCAATGCATCTTCACCGACAATAGCAACCAGACCGCGCAATTCTCTACCTTGAGCGTAAGCAGCATACAACTGGTCGGATACCGACTTGTGATCTTCACGAGTCTTACCATCACCAATACCAGCGTTCATCAGTCGACTTAGCGATGGTAGAACGTTAATTGGTGGGTAGATACCCTTCTGGTGCAATTCACGGGAAATAACAATCTGACCCTCTGTAATATATCCTGAAAGGTCAGGAATTGGGTGAGTAATATCGTCACCAGGCATGGTTAGGATAGGGAATTGTGTGATACTTCCCTTCTTGCCCTTAACCAGACCTGCACGCTCGTAAAGCATAGCCAAGTCAGTGTACATGTATCCTGGATAACCACGTCGTCCAGGTACTTCTTCACGAGCAGCACCGATTTGTCGCAGAGACTCACAGTAGTTTGTCATGTCAGTGTAGATAACCAGTACGTGGTAATCATGCTCGAAAGCAAGATACTCAGCAGCAGTTAGTGCTAGACGTGGTGTAATCAGACGCTCGACCGCTGGGTCGTCAGCTAGGTTGACGAACAGAACGGAGTTCTCCAATGCACCAGTTCTTTCTAGATCGTGAACGAAGAAGTTGTATTCCTCCGCTGTGATACCCATAGCACAGAAAACTACGACGAAATCGTCATCGCTTCCGACAAGCTTTGCTTGCCTAGCAATCTGAAGTGCGATATCGTTGTGAGGAAGACCCGCAGCACTGAAGATTGGCAGTTTTTGTCCTCTAACAAGAGATGTACATGCATCAATTGCAGAAATTCCTGTCTGAATGAAAGACTCTGGACTTTCACGGGAGTAGGGGTTGATTGCAGCTCCGATGATGTCAGCCATTTCGTCAGGTACGATTGCTGGTCCGCCATCACGAGGTCGGCCGGCACCGTCTAGAATACGGCCGACGAGATCCTTGCTAACTGGTAGGCGGAATACATCTCCTAGGAACTTAACACCTGTTTGTCGGTCAACCGAGGATGTTCCTTCGAACACCTGCACGATAACTTGGTCATCGGAGGTATCGAGAACTTGCCCGTTCTTCATGGTCCCATCGGTTAGTCTCAATTGGACAATTTCACCGTATGCAACCGGTTCAGTTTTGTTTAGGAACACCAAAGGTCCCTTGACGTCAGTAATGGTTCGGTACTCTTTTCCACTCATTCATATCCCTCCTCAGTTCTCCTCCATGGTAGCAGCAATCTGCTTGCCCATTTCTTTCACTAGTTTCTCGATACGCTCTTCGTATCCTTCTTCGAATCTTCCACGCATGATGTCAGTCCTAGCCTGAACGTTAACCACAGATTCTAGGTCTGCGCCACCGGCAATTGCCTTCTTTGCTTCATCTTGGAAGGACAGAATTGCTCTTGCCATTGTGTATTGTAGCTTGAGATTACTGTAAGTGTCCACATCGTGGAACGCGTTTTGTTGAAGGAAGAACTCACGAATCATACGTGCTACTTCCAGAGTTAATTGCTGATCGATTGGTAGAGCATCGGAACCGACCAGTTGGACGATTTCTTGCAACTCTGCTTCAACCTGCAGGAGAGCACTGATTTCAGTGCGAATCTCAGGGAAGTCGCTAGCGATATTATCGCGATACCACTGATCTAGTGCCTGTGGGTAAAGTGAGTATGAACTCAGCCAGTTAATCGCAGGGAAGTGTCGCTGTCGAGCGAGACCTGCGTCTAATCCCCAGAACACCTTGACAATACGTAGTGTACCTTGGCTGACCGGTTCGGATATGTCACCACCAGGTGGTGATACCGCTCCGATAACCGATACCGACCCATCGTCGCCAGCAAGAGTCTGTACACGACCAGCTCGCTCGTAGAATTCAGCAAGTCGGCTGGATAGATAAGCAGGGTAACCTTCCTCACCAGGCATCTCTTCAAGTCGAGAAGAAATCTCACGCATTGCTTCTGCCCATCGGCTTGTTGAGTCAGCCATTAGAGCAACATCGTATCCCATATCTCGGAAATATTCCGCGATGGTGATTCCTGTATACACGGAAGCCTCGCGAGCCGCAACAGGCATGTTAGATGTGTTTGCAATCATAGTAGTTCTGTTCATCAGAGGCTTTCCTGTGTGCGGGTCGATTAGGTGAGGGAACTCAGTAAGTACCTCAGTCATCTCGTTTCCGCGCTCACCGCATCCAATGTAGACAACGATTTGAGCGTCAGACCACTTAGCCAACTGCTGTTGGGTAACTGTCTTTCCGCTACCGAATGGTCCAGGGATACCAGCGGTACCACCCTTGGCCAGAGGGAAAAGGAAGTCGAGGATCCTCTGACCTGTAATTAGTGGAACATCCGGTGCATACTTTCGTACGAATGGTCGCGGTGTTCGAACTGGCCATTCTTGCATCATTGCAATCTCTGTACCATCATCGAGAGTACAAACGGTCTGTGTGACATCATATTCACCAGATTTGATACTCTTGATTGTACCACTCTTCCCTGGTGGCACCATTACTCGATGTTCGATAGTCTCAGTCTCTTGTACGGTACCGATTACTTGACCCGCGCTGACCTCATCTCCTTTCGAAGCGGTAGCATTGAACTCCCACTTCTTCTTGAGATCTAGACCATCAGCATCTACACCACGTGTGATGAAGACACCCATAGTCTCCTCAAGGTCCTCTAGCGGACGCTGGATACCGTCGTAAATCTGTGTTAACAGACCCGGACCTAGCTGAACAGACAGTGTCTGCCCCGTTCTGACTACAGGTTCACCCGGTTTGATACCCGATGTTTCCTCGTAGACCTGGATAACCGATTGGTCTCCGTGCAATTCAATGACTTCACCCATCAGTCCTTCATCACCTACACGTACTACCTCATACATTCTGGGGGTAATACCTACAGCGGTAACTACTGGTCCTGAAATGCGATAAATCACTCCATTTTCCTCACTCATTTTTTCACTTCCTTTTCTTTTTCTGGAATCACTTCCATAGGTCAACTCCTAGAGCTGACTTAATGGACTCGCGAAGGGTGTTGTCCTCCTCAGTCCCTATACCCAGTACTGTGGGTGTAATGCTCTCCGAGAGTTGTATTCGCAACTTCTCGGGCATTTGTGTGAGGTCGGAACTGTCAATCACGACAATACCGACCTCTGGTGTATCCATCAAACTTCGAAGCACAGTTGCTGTCTCCTCTAGGTCTGCTGGATTGTGCAGGCGAGTTACGCCGGCGAGTTGGAATCCGAGGGTGAATTCTGGTGTTCCGACTACTGCGATTTCCATATTTTCACCTCAGATGTATAAGTGCGCTTCAATGACCTCATCTGAGAGGCCTGCCGCCTTACCGCGCACGAGTAGGCGTAGATTCTGAACTTCCAGAACCTTTGCTTGAATGTAGTAAATCACAGGGAAGGCAGATACAGGATTGAGGTATGAAAATCTCCTAAGCATTTTCAATCTCTTGAGCCTGAGTAAATTGACCAGTGGGTCAAATGTACCACGTTGGGCGGATTCCTGCATGGCTTCTTCGAAGCCGGAATCATCGAAGGCATTTGAACGACGGAGGGCTTCCAACAATGCCTCCTGTGTATCTGCCTGTGAAGTAGCTCTGATTACAGCATCCGCGATTTTTCCACCGGGGATGTTGATTCTCTCACGAGTTTCAGAAGACAGGTTTTGTCTCTGTGCTCTAAACTGGTTCACGATATTCCTGTGATCTATTTCGGTCTGCAGATATCGGATTAGTTGAGGGCTTCCCTCTTTACCTCGGGATGCTGCGAGTGAATCAGTAAAGTACTGTCTATCCAAAGCATCCTCCATCTCTGTGAGAGATGTATCTGCATCTAATTTTGCTAGGCATCTCCCCCATGGAGAACCTCGCATTGCGTCTATGGCTTCTTGAACGGTTTCCGTTGTACGAACGATATGCAACCAATGGGCATTGCTTGGATTTTCTTCAGGCAATATCTGATCAGCAATCATCTCATCTGATGCGCCCTTTGATACTGACCTGAGAACTGTCTTGACCTTCTCGTATTGGAATCTCTCGACATAAATTGCGACAAGATCTCTTAGGTTTCCTTGGCAGAAACCGAGTACAGAATTTAGGTCATTATCCAAGTTATGGGTTAAAGCGGCTTCAATAGCATCTGACCCAGACATCCTTGCTGAATAGAGATCCATTTCTTGCCTGTATCCGAATTCTCCGATACTGGCTCCAATCGAATCTGTACCCTGTTGCAGGAGTTGGCGGATTCTTGTGCCATCAATTAGGGACGCCTTGCGAGTCTTTGCTCTCGCTCCAGCATTGGAAATATTAGAACTTCCAGTCGCTAATCTTGCCATCTAATCACCTATTCAATTTCCAAACATTAGTTCGTTTACTGCTCCAAGGTTTGCTTCCCAAACCTCTTGTAATCGTCCATCGAATCTGTAGTCCAATAGTATTGAACCATCTGTAGATTCGAGAATGAAGCCACCTAAGCCGTCAACATCATCGCCAAGATCGAATCCCTTTCCAGTAAGGGCCTTTCTGTCGGTATTTACCGGGTGCAGAATCATATCTCCACCTACAGATTTAGCCTCATTTAGAAGGGATTTCAGTATGTCATTACGACCAGCTAAATCGGCTGAACCGACTTTTTCTTGCACTTCTTGCCATGTCGCTTCTAGGACTTCACGGCGTGCAATTAGCTCTCGCTTCTGATTTGCTTGGCGCGCTGATGCTACAACTTCTACGGAAAGTTGGTCGCTTTCTCGGTTTGCTCGAGCAACAACCTCGTCGCGAGCAGTCGCATTGGTTGCGGCTGATTCTGATGCGATCTCTTTTGCTTGCTCGCGCGCGGCCTCTGTGATTGCTTCGCCTTTGGCTTTAGCCGCGGCTGCAATCTGTTCTGCTAGCGCTTCAAGAGTCATATTATCAACTCGTTAATTTCATTCAAAGTTCAATTTCTTTGCATTCGCAATCAGGCTAAGCCTGGCATAACGAACATTGCAAGGAAACCGAACAGAACAATTGTCTCAGGTAGAGCAGTGAACAAAATTGCGTGACCAAGTCGTGACCTGTCCTCTGCAATCATTCCTACAGCTGCAGCACCGATTGGACCCTGGCTCATACCAGTACCAATAGCTGCCAGACCTAGTGCTACACCCGCTCCGAGAGCGGCGTAACCTGCTGTGGTGTTCTCATTGTCTGCTGCATCCTGTGCCTGTACGCCGGTTGCAAAAGCAGCGACGACAAACAAGACGAACAATAGACTCATTCCTTTTATTGCGGTTTTCTTCATTTTTCTTCCTCCATTTTTTCCCAAGCAGACAGCCGGTTGATTACTCACCCTCCACATATTGCGAGGTTCCGCCGAACGGCGAAAACGGTTGTCCGCTGGAATCGTAATATTGCTTCATCCACTCTACCATGTGCAGACGTGCTGCGTGGATGTTTGGACTGAACACACCTAGTAACCAAGCAAATGCTTGGACTAGGAGCCAACCAATGATTAGCAAAACTGCAATCAATGGCTCGTCCATTGAGATTTTATCAAAGAACATGTGATTACCGGTTTCGGCAATCTTAACTCCGACTATTCCTACTGCGAAGAGTCGAACATAGGAGATGACTGTTGGCATTAGTCCGATCGCTTCTACTGGACCCATAAGGACAGCAACGAACAAATCTAAGCCATGGTATCTGTAGAGAGTCCAGATTAGACAAATTGTTGAGAATGCGATAAGGCTAACTCCTGGCATCAATAATTCATCATAGCTACCGAGGAATCCGTGAGCAAACATGAATCCACCAGCCAACAAAATCATCCAAACTCCTTTTTCGAAGAATGCCGCGACTAATCCAACACCTCCGTGCCCATTTCCGACTAGTAGAATATCACGGAATCCCATGATTAATCCTAGAAGTACATGGAAGCAACCCATGTAGAGACTGATGATGATTAGATCGGTCATGTGGCTTCCAACCCTGTGGAATGGGAAAGCAAGTGATAGGCTGAAACCATAGGATGCTTCCCAACCGTAACCATGTTCGATATCGAATGGGAAGTATAGTGCGCTGAGGAAGGCGACTGGAGATTGATTGTTGCTGTACATGTAATGACCCGCTGAATCTTTCATGTAACTTCCATCAGGATAAGTCAATTTTTCATAAAGGAATATTTCAAAACCTGCTATTTCAGCGTATAAATAGCCGAAAATCAAGGTTGATACACCAATTAGTTGTAAGAATCTGCCACCTAATTTTAGTGTATCATTTGTACCTGCCCTACTGTATAGGAAGGTTCCAAGACCTGCGGTTGCAAGTCCATAGGCCATGTCTCCTAGCATTACGCCGAAGAAAATTGGGTAGGTGAAGAACATGAATACTGTAGGGTCGAGCCTGCCATATCCTGGTCTTCCTACCATATCTGTAACCAATTCCATTGGCTTAGTTGTTGACCTCGGTTGGTAAGCAATTGGTGGCATCTCTGGTTCATGGTGTTCGTCATCATGGTCATGATGGGCCCCTCCTGCTTGGATTACAAATGGCTCAACATCTACTACAGTGCAAACGTTGCCAAGAGCGACCTTGATGTCGGCTGACCTATCCATTTCAACCCATCCGTCAATTACGAAGGCATGGGCAGATACGGCTACTTTCACTGGAGAAGTAATCAATTCGTGATCTCTTTCTAAAACTTCCAGACCACAAATGAGGTCCTCTCCGTTGTCATCAACCCACTTGGATACAGAATTGGAAAGCCCTTCACTCTCAGTTTGAAGCGCTAATCTCTCATTCATCAGTTCATTCATTCTTGAAGCCGGATCGCCTGAGCCTTCAGGTAACTGAATGGCTGCGAATCCTGCTTCTGAGAGTGCTGATGATACAGAGTCTGCGTCTTCGTTCTTCACGAAAACTGCGACTACATCGGTTTTCCCAGATGTTCCACTGACAAACATTCCATCTCCAGCAGCTGCTTGTGCCGCTTTGATGTCGTCTACAGTGCCAACAAATGATGTGATTGATTCGTAGCCGGATAGTAGTTCGATATCGATTCCTAAGGGAGATAGTAACGACAATACCGATTCTTCTTCTGATTGTGAGGAAATGCTGTTTTCAATTTCGTCCATTCGACTAAGATCTCCTAGTAGCGAGTCAACTTTTCCCTCTAGTCCATCATCGATTGATTTTCTTACCGTAGCGAGTGAAGCCGCTTTACTAGGACCTGCTGGCTCAACTTGAGCAACTGCTGCCCTAGTTTTATTCAGCAACTTTGCAATCTCCTCAGCCTTGTCATTTGGTGTACCCAAAGACAAGTCATCCTCTGAGCCATCGTAATCAACGAAATGTAGAGCCTTTAGTCGGGCAAGGAGGCTAAGTGTATCGTCAAGCTTGTCCAAAGTTCCAGCAGCGGTCAGACGACCCATCTGCCTAGTCTGAACCTGTGACATTTCTAGCGACCTCCTTAGATTGAGTTTCACGCTCGGAATGCATCCAGAATTGTGTTGACCGCCTTATCTCGGTTCTTCTTTCCGCTGTTGTGAATTGAATCGATGGTTGCATCTCCATCGGCTGATACTGTTCCGGCTTCCTTTTCTGCCGCTGCACGAGCATCAGCGACGATTTTCTGTGCTTCTGCTTCAGAATCAGCGCGTCCTTTCTGAAGCGACTCAGCGGCTTCCAACCTAGCCTTTTGGATGATACTTGTAGCCTCTGATTCGGCCTTTGATATGGCCGCAGCAGCGGCCTCTTCTGCTTCCCTTATGGTGCGGAGTACATCTGCGTTACCCATTTCATTCACCTTTGGTGAGGCGGGCGACCGGAAATGGGTATATCATGCTAACCTTCGATACTTGAGAAATGCATTAGCCGATACTTTGCGGCACCTCTTCCCAAACCAACCAAATATAGGTCCGGCCCCGACGGCATTCGTGGACCACGAAACCATCGGCTCAGACGACTGGGACGAGTTGATTCTAAACCTAGAAGCAACCATCCCTGTTTACGACCGAATAAACCGCTTTGCGACCATCGGTCAAGTCGACAAATGGAGGCGAATGGTAAGAGAACGGTTGCCTAGTAAAGATGCCAAACTTCTCGAAGTTGGATGCGGACCAGGTAGCTTTGCTGAGGATGTTTCTGGAGTTGATTTAGTCTGCCTAGACCCCAGTGCCTTGATGCTTGAAGCGGCAAAGCCAAGAGTCAATTCAAAACGGCAAGAAAGAGGCGACTCAGAAGTTGAATTCGTACAAGGAAAAGCCGAGGAATTGCCTTTCGATGACAATTCCTTCGATGGCGCATGTTCTCTCTTCTCGTTCAGAGATTGGTACGACAAAAGGGCTGGGCTAGGAGAGGTACTTCGAGTGTTGAAGCCTGGAGCAAAGATGGTAATTGTCGATCCCGCTAAGATGAATCGAATCCATGGAGTCCTTGGCTGGCTTTGGATGAGGGTTTGGGTAGGCGCTTACGCACGGATTATTTGTGGAGTAAAGGACCACCCTTGGAAATGGTTAACCAAGACTTACGTAACATTCGGAACTACTCGTGATTATGTCCGAATGATGGATGATGTAGGATTCGAAAATGTAATCGCTAAGGTCGTACTCCCAGGAATGGCGACCATTTGGGAAGGAACAAAACCTGAACCATAATTGGTCTACGGCTAGTTGCTGAACAAAATTTTGGCAGTTGAATTAAACAGTATATCATCAGGAATTTTGAAACCTGCAGCAGCAAATGATTGGATTATTTTTCCTTCTTTTATCTTGTATTCTTCCGACGAACGAAACTTCTGCAAAACCATCTCGTCCGACCATCTTGTGTAGACAATGATGCGTTCGTCGTCTTCGGCAAATGTTGAATCAATGCAACCATGCTGAATTGCAATTGAAAGAAATGCCTTCATGGATTCACTCATTTCTGAGGTAATTTCCTTGTTATTTTTATTGGTAATCCAAATTCGAATAACCGACGGTTTTCCCATACAAAGACCATGACGGGGAAGTCTATACTCTTTCGTACGGATATGTCAGTAGAGAAGACTAATTTCTCAGGAAATCGAGCTAATTATCGCGCTTGCCTCGATTTCCACTAGGAGCCTGTCATCTACCAGGGCGTTAATTTCTACGCCAGTAGAGACTGGCAATATTTCACCGAAGAATTTCCCGTGCACCTTTGCAACCTCGATCATGTCCTCTTTATCGGTAACATAAATCCGAGTGCGGACAACATCCGACATGGTACCGCCTGCCTGTTCTATAGCATGCTGAATTTTCTCAAGGACATACTGGGTTTGAGCGCCTGCATCCCCTTCTCCAAAGAAATTTCCCTCTGCATCCACAGCAGTAGTTCCGGCTACCTCTATGAATTGGCCGACTCTGACTGCACGGCAGTATCCAGCAATAGGTTCCCAAGGCGCACCTGAAGAAATGTTGATTCTCTCACTCATTAATTAACCCCCAACCTCTATCCGAAATAGCAAGTCTAAATTGCACCTGAACGATTTAATTCTAAAAATACAATCGCTAGACAAATTATGCTGATAATTATTCCAATAGGTCCTCTCTTAATCTTTGAAGAGGGTCTGAATCCAAGGATAGGTTCGGTCTTGTCTGCAAGGTCTTCCTCAATTTCACCTATTGGCTTCACAAGTTAGACGAATATACAGTTCCATTTGAATTATTTCTCTAGGAAAACAGTCTCTTCGACTTGGGTGCTAAAGTGATTGATAACATTGAGAAACTCAGCAGAAACACTATGGAGAAGGACAGTGTTATTGTCATTATATCTGATTGAGGGAAGCCACCAGTTGCCATCATTGAGACTCCGAATGAAATATATCCAGAAACTAACATTGCGCATATTGTTTTGAAAACCATCTTTGGTTCCTCACAGGGATCTTAGGGCTTAGCTCAGAAGTGGTGTGATTGTCATTGCGGTTACCGCAAAGGAGGCATAGCTAGCAATCAATACCACAAGTACAGTTCTTGTTGTCATAACCTTGCCATCGAAGTGTGGGTTATCAAGAAATGTATATTCTTTCATTCACCACATATATACTCGTGTCTTCAAGCCGTGAGTTACAGAGGTTTGAAAACAATCAATTCAGAATATTATGAATGGTTTTCTGCAGGTCACAAAGCGCCAAACAAAGGGTTTCGTAAGTGGATTAAATGTTAGATTTAGAATCCAATCTGGAAGTCTCATAATCCAACTACCAACTTTGAATGATAATTTCGAATTTCGCATCACTGAACCCATTTGTCTCTTCCATTCTTTCTCGTATTCATCTAGGGGGGTTCCATTTTCTAGATGTGAAACAATCTGTTGACCCGCAATTCTCCCACCTACCATGGCAATCGTAATGCCTGCACCATTTGATGGCAGAACCATACCAGCCGCATCTCCGACAAGAAGATGGTTTTCTTTGACGAAGCAATCAATCGTCCCCGACATCGGTAGAGAACCCGCTCCTGCGAAAGTTACTGTGTCACCATACCTTTGGATGAAATCGTCTGCAAATAGATTCAATGAACGTCCTTTAGCAAATTTATTTTGAATACCAACGCCAATATTTGCTCCGCCTTGTTTGGGGAACATCCAGGCATAACCTCCGGGCGCCATTGAGCCAAAGTGGAGTTCAACAGCATCGCCAAAATCACCATCCATCAGAACGAATTTAATGGGGATTTTTAGGCTCGATTCATTCCAATGGCTGCGGCGCAGTGGGTCATTATGTCCACCCGCGCCGACAATAATTCTAGCAGTATATTCTCGTCCGTCCCTTAGGCAAACGATTTCTCCATTAACTGAATCAACTCTTGCGCCAGTTAGGTAATTTGCACCTTTGGATTTCGCTAAATCCACCAACCACTCATCGTGTGCCACCCTATCGAGCATCAGGCCCTCGAAGGGATAGCGAAGTGGCCTTCCTGATGGTGGTACCAAATGCATTTGTGAAGTTCTCATCGAGATTGCGTGTTCAGGTGTTTGTAGTAGATCATCGACCTCTGGAACGTCCGGACAAAGTCGCTTCATTTCCTCATTACTAGGTACTAATTCTCCACATTGAAGTGGGCTACCTATGGAATCTCTACCATCGATGACTAAGACGTCCTTTCCACCCTCTGCAACATATCGAGCAACGGTAGAACCAGCAGGACCTCCTCCGATTATGATAACATCCCAATCTGTTTTTTCGACCATAAAAATCACCGCTCAGTGCGTTGTTTGGCCACCTCAGGTGCGTCGCCCGCGAGAAAGTTTTGCAATCTCTATCATCAATGATTTCGCATCCGAATCTGGTAAAGATTCGAGGCTTTCTTGAGCCCGATCAATATGATTCTGAATCAATTGCTTGGCATATTCAAATGAGTCTGCACTCTCAAGTAATTCAGTTAGTTCTCCCCATCTGTCATCGCTGAAGTTTTGTAAGACATCTGCAAGTTGTTCTCGCTCGACCCCATGGAGCATAGTTAGGGCATGGATTATTGGTAAGGTCATCTTTCCTTCGTGAACATCGGTACCTCTTGGCTTACCCATTGATGGATCTCCGTTCAAATCAAGTAAATCATCGACCAATTGGAAGGCTCGACCGACTTCCCATCCAAAATCATCGAGGGTGTCTACAATTGTCTGCTCAGCGTCTGCCTGCATCGCTGCACATGAGCATGCGCTAGCGAATGGCCCAGCGGTTTTTCCATCGATGATTGCATAGTAGTCTTCAGGAGTTGTAGCTAAGTCTGCTATGTGCTTGATTTGCAATAATTCACCGGCGGCGATATTCGCGGAAGTCTCGGCCATTCGTTCGACAATTCGAGCATCGAATTTACCGCCAAGTCCGAATCCGAGTACAAACAGATAATCTCCAGCAATTATCCCATGAGATTGGCTATGTGCTGAATGTAGAGTTGGAAGCCCACGACGGGTCTTTGCTTGGTCGTTGATATCGTCGTGAATTAGGGTGGCTGTATGTATCAATTCACTGGCTAAAGCCAAATCCATAACGGAGTCTAAATCCTTACCGCCTGCCGCTTCGTAGGCTAGCAAGGCAACGATTGGGCGGTATCTTTTGCCTCCTGAAAGTAGCAAGTCACGAGCCAAACTCATGGCCGGAGCATCATTCTTGGTCATTCTATCTTGAACGAAATTTTCCAATGCCTCTTCAACTTGGTCTCTAAGTCCTTCCAGACTCATTTGACGGTTGCTGAGGGATACCATCCAATCCAATGGTGAGGGGGTGCCTATATCAACGGGTGTGTGGCCGCGCAGACGGGCACGTTGCGTGCTCCCCCCTCGAGGTGGACGCTGTGAAGGACCGAGTAAAAGTCGCATCACTGGACCATCCACATTGTCTATCTTCCCGAAATTTAGAGGATTTTCTGTCCTCAGAAGAAGCCGGAGATTTAGATTTAGAAATCACTCCGGTGAATACTCTAGAAGAGGCTATTGAGAGCCTGAAAGAAGGAGAATTAGACCTACTTGCTATGCCTGCTCGTTTACTTCATGGTAAACAAATAAAATTGTTGGAAGCCGGATGTCAGGTATTAGGTGCTAGAACTCCTAGAAGACCGGCTAGATTTTTGGTTAGTGAAAATCGTATTTGGTATCAGCCTAAAGGTGCGATAATTCTCTGTGATGATAAAATCATTCGACGGCAGCTAAAGCGGGCTCGTCGGGGTTTGCGCTTACTCTCCAGCGAGGCTTATGCTTCAATTCATGAAATCGAAGATAGGCCTGATTCAGAAGATGAAATTGCTCGCTGGATGGAAAAACTCCGACGTAACGGGAATATTGACGGATTCGTCACCTCTCGTGAAGTATTCAATTCAATTCACTGCTCAAGCAGGAGAACTGTTCTGGGCATAGACCCAGAAGAGAGGGAAGGAGATAGGTATCTGCCTGTACCCTATGCAGATCTTGTTGTTCTAATCGGACGCGTTGGATTTCCGAGAAAATTGATTCAACAAATATCAGAATTAGAAGGAGAGACTGTATGGTGGACCCAAGATAATCTCATTGGTGGATTATCTGAAAGCGAACTCGACAGAATCGCAATTCTGGTTCGACATAGGCAAGTCGGAGCGATTATGCGACAGGCAGAGGAATTCTTTGACCTAACAATGGAAACCGTATTTCACGACCCGGAAGGGGAAACTGAGACCACTGAAGTTCATGCCGAAATACGCATGGAATTCCTGTCAGACGATGGTATGCAAACCGTTTCAATTGAAAGATTAGTTCCTCTTTCCAATCTCGAGAATTCGGTAATTGCATTGGCAAAAGACTGGGAACGAATGTTGACTACAGCTAGCAGCCCAATACCTGAACAAAGAAGTCGTCAAGGGATACTACCAGCAAAGGACCCTTGGATTGATTTAGAGAAGTGACGGCAATTTCTCTCAACCCTCAAAACCCTCATTCAACAGTTCAAAGAATGGGTAAGCGATAAGACGGCGAAGAGTTCGCTTGGGTCTTATCGGTGGTCATGATGTCGGTTGATCGAGTATTGCTCGACCAATTATATCGAGCCCGATTAATGGAATTACGAGAGAGAGCAGAAGCTGCTGGATTTCGAAAAAATGGCTCGGTTGAAGTCCTTCGGGCTCGCCTAATTAGAAATCAAGTGATGGGCGATTATGATCTAAGTTGGGAGGGAATTCAGGCGATGTCACACCAAGAGTTAGGTGAGACTTTGAAGATCTTTGGAATCAAATCATCCGGCTCACACAAAGAAAGGAGACAGAGGCTCTGGCTTCATCTAAACCACGACTCAAGAAGGCTTACGGTAGAGAACCTCGCTGAAATGGAGCGGGACAAACTACACTCCTTGTGCCAAAAGTTAGAATTGCAATTAACAGGAACTAGAACTGTCCTGATGGGAAGAGTTGCTGGAGTTCTTGCAAGCCAAGGTCGTGGATGGGGGCTAATCAAACGCTCACTGAGAAGAAATGGCTTACCAGATGTCCAATCTACAACGGTGAAAAAAAGAGAGGAGCCTGAACCTGAAGACGAAGTAATTGTGATTGAAGTTCCTGAAAACCCTATTGATTTCTTACATCCTCTTTCTCAACATCAAATGGAAGATGCTGCAGATTTGCTTTCAAAGAGTGATGGGAAGGGTGATAATTCAACCTTGCAAAGTCTTGCCGGCATGATTAGAGATATCGAACGTATGATTGGAACAATTCTCAATAGTCATGGTGGAAGGTGGTCTGAGCAGGAAGAGGAATTGTTCCTTCGAATTGCTGTCAGAAGAGGATGGCCTGTTGAAGATGAAACGACAAGTACTCGCCTATTGTTGGTCGCAAGTAGAATCGCAGAGGCGAAGGGCTCGCGTGATGTCGCTTTCCAAGAAATTGGAGCAACTCCGGTCAGTGCGCCAAAAACCGGCACTGGAGATTCTGATGCTATCGCTAGAATTCGAGCGAAGATGACTGAGGCTGAGCAAATAATCGCAGGACTGCGATGATTACTGAGGTGTCAGTTGGAAGAAACTGAACCTTGGCTCGATAATTGAACCTTCTATATCTCGAAGATTATCGATGGCGTCTTCTGCTTCTTCTCGGCTATGGCCAGCCATAACCGCCGCGTGGACCAGCGTATCGTAATCTACTCCATCTCCATCGTCCTTCATCCGAATTGTCTGCATTAGAATCTCAGACACATCCCCGGTCGGGGCAGGGGCCTGTGCTGCTTCCTCAGTGGGTTCAGTCGCTTGTTCCAAAGTCGGTTGAGGGGATGGTGCTTCGATTATCACATCAGAACCAGTTGCCATCGAGAGAGATTGTAGAATTCCTACTCGGTAATTCTCTGTATCGAATTCACCATAATGGCCTCTTGCTAAGACCATTCCATCAATTAGATCGCTGGGGACTCCTGCCGATTCAAGAGCGGCGGGTGTTAGATCAGATTCCATCGATGCTTCGTATGCGTCCAAACGGCGCAGAGTTGCTTCCGAAGCTTCAACTAACCAATGGGTGTAGAGGTCCTTGTCTACAATGCTGAATTCTTCGGCCCTAAATGATGTGAACATTCCACCGTCTTCGGTCTCAAACCAACGTGCTCTGCCGACCAACAACATGAGGAATCTATCACCGCTCTCAAAGCGGTTGAGAATCTCCTCGATATCTGCATGAAGTTCTGGTTGGAATGACGCTATTTCGAATCGATGAGTACCGGTTGGATCTCGCAGATGAGCGGTGTAAAATGAGCCGCTTTCGGTCTCTCGTCGCTCGACCCTATCGATCACTCCTCCAACTAAGGCTCGATTGACCTTAGCTCCGAGTTTGGTGATTACGAATGAGGGGTCATATTCGCCCGCTCCTTCCTCAGGCAAATCCGCATCCATGTACTCTTGAGCGAATAGTCGTATGGCTGTTTGCCGGCTTCTTCTAGTTGCTTGATTCATCACAATACCACCCCCCAGCGAGCCATGACTTCATTGGCGGCTTCTTCGGGTGTTCGAGTATCAATCTCGACTGAATCCGCCATGAGAATGGCTCCCTGAGGATCGATCATGGCGCGGCCATTAATGTGCAATTTTCTAGCTAAGAATCTCTCTCTTAGCGTGGCGATAAAACCTGCTCTGGTGTTGGCGTCTATTGCATCACTGATTTGCGCCTGGTCCATTCCAGTAAGCGCTTCAGTGGCATCTTTTCCAATCAGAGTAGAGGCGTTTGAAACTCCGTCGTCGAGAACGAATCGAAGTCGTACATCTTCTTCTCCACGTTGAGGACCATGTTCTGCACACTCTCCATCCCGCATGACTCTCCGGCACTCTGGGCACCTCTCGATAATTCCAGAATTATTTGCGATTGCAACAACGGTTCCAGAGGTTCTGATTCCACGGCGTGAACCGCCATTGACTAGGTCGGTTAGGTCAACTTCTACCCAATGGTCAGTTGGGTCTATTGCATCCCATGGAGGGTCGGATAAATCGACAACCTGTTCTGCGGAATCGATAACCAAGTCTGGAGAGCCTTGCCAGAATTGAACTCTAGCCCCTTTGAGGTGAAGGAAGGCTCCTGGTTCCGGATTCATTTCACTCCAAGAAGTCAAGCGGCAACGACCGGTTGGGTCCATTACATCACCGCTACGAACAGTCCTTTCCTCGCCGTCTGCATTGGTGAAAGTTCGAGCCTGCCAATTTTCTACCTGCACAGTAATCTCGATGTCTCGAGCTCCGTCTCGCAGTTCCGAAATCGTCGAGCGATTTACCGATTGTAAGTCGTCCATGCTAGCGAAGGAGCTGTCATGGAAGGGCTCGATTTTTGTCAGGTCCCCAATGTTGATTTCAGGGGTGTCTCTGAATCTACGGATTTGTGCTCTGTCTATCTTGATTAACGAGCCAACCTCATGGTTGAATTCTCTCCATGAAATGAATCCTATAGTGCCGGAAGGGTCTGCCAATCGGCCTCGAACTATATCCAGTGTCCCACTTCCATCTTTCTTGACGATTTGATCGTCTTTCTTTGAGAGAACTCTTGCAACTACGCTGACGATACCTTCAGCCTCTCCTGCCTCAGAGATTGGAACCGGTTCGTCTGAAATCTTGGTTACTGGCTGACCGCCTTCTTTGAGGACAGTAACTCGGCTTGGGCGATTGATGTTAATCGAGCGCCGGTCATTCCAGAAATTTACTGAAACTCCTTCCAATCGAACTACAGAGCCGGGAGTTAGATTCTGAGAGTGGTCGCCCCAGTCGGTGAAATCCCAGCGCTCGCGCTCTCCTTCCCAAGGACTGTCCTCAACCCAACCATAGGCAATTTGACGTTCTTCACCTCGTACGGTTTGTATCTTTGGGATGTAGGAAACCACAGCCACCTCAATAGTGACATTCTTGTCATCGTCCTTTAATTCGGAGAATTTTGTGACCTTTCTCTCTGCCATAGCCGGACGTGAGCGAGAAGAAATGGTGGATACTTCTTGACCCGCAGCGATTTGGAACTTGCGAATTACAGATCGAAGAGCGTCTTCAGGAGGTATCAGAAATTCTTCCTCGTATCTCTTGAATTCCTTGATTATCTCCGCTTCATCAGCGTCTTTACATTCTTCTTTGACCACAGCAATCTGTGTTGCGTACCTTCCATTGTCACTCATCGTTTCACCTACGTTCAGAGGCAAAGTATCGAGCCTATATGAACACGGGAACGATCGAATGCTACGCATTCGGAATCATCCTTCAGAGTGATGTTACTCAGTGTGTGTTGGGGTAGGCTCGACACCACATCATCTCCGGGATAAGTGG